>CAIVAU010000112.1 GCA_903903925.1 uncultured cyanobacterium | reverse complement strand
GTGTTCCTCGTTTAATAAATGAGCCAATACATTAGCACAAGATACGATAAATTTTTCTATCGGAGCATCATCTTCTCTCGTATGCAAATGCAGTCGTAAAATTGGAATAAATAATCTATTTTGCTTGTCCAAGAGTATCTTGAGACAAATATAGGCGAGCAAAGAGAAGGTATACTGATAAATAAATGCCTGTTGGGATTCCAGCCTCATCTCCTCTAGTTTGTAAGGGAATAATACCAGTTGACGCTGCTTGAAATTTTTGTTGTAAATATCCTGGCATTTTTGATCTTGCAAAGGTAAAAACAGCACAGGTAAGGCACGTATACCCGCTAGATCAGCGTACTCCATGCTGAAGTTTTGTCTCTCATCAGTAGCAACATAGTGAATGTCGCTAATGGTAATTTTTGCAGGAAGAGTACAAAGAGAATTTCCCTTAGCATTTGCTTCACCAATAAATATGTATTTGAGGAATTCTTTTGGATTACCTCTTAAAACAGGTTTGAAAAATGTATTTTGATTTAAAACGGTTTTTATCTCATCTTCAAGGATACTTTTGCTAATAGAAATATGCAGAGGGTATTCTGTTGTCGGAAATGTTGTTTGGCGCTGGATGACTTTTCTCAGAAGTTCTTTTAGATTGTTTATTTGAGTTTGAGTATTAATTTTGGCAAAACCTTCGATAATCTTCCGAAAAAGATTTTGTTTGGCTGCATCATCATCACTCTTTAGAAGAGACATGACTTTTTGCTCAAATCCCTGAATTGGGTTGTACACTAGTTCTGGATTTTGAGCATCAGAACGAAAGGCAAACAAAAGGTAGTATAAAAAAACTATTCTTAACACCTTTCTGGCAAAAGTTTCCTTCTTGACAGGATCTGCCATTTCTGCTTTGTGTTCTTCACTGTCTGGATTAAGCAGATTGAGATAATGCTCAAATACAGTTTTGCCACCATAGGCTTGTACCTTACCATCAAACTTAAGTTTGAGTCCAAAGATAAACTGGATTTCTCCCCGTTCTTCATCTTTGGTTTCTCCCAAGTAACCTTCAATTTTTGGTATAATTGGTAGCATATCAAAGGCTTCACCACGGGAAAAAATATCTCTATAGTTTAGTGAGATGCCAGCATAGTTTACTAGATAATCGCCATCAGCCTTGTTGACATCGTTGATATATTCTTCTATCAGCTTTAAACGTCTAATCATGTCTTGGAGATGGACAGCACCTTCAGAATTAGAAGTGTTTGTATCGGTTTTGATATTGTCGTAGAGAAACTCTAAATAATTTATCTGTGCTTGTTTCTTTAGTTTTCCAAGGGTTTGTGTGTCTACAATTTGCTTGAGTAGGTAGAAGTCGGATTTGGTGTTTTCCTTTTCTTTGTATAAGTCCTCAAGAATGTAGCCTAGGTCTTCGCATTCCTCTTCGCTACAACCAGCAAACTCCACTTTGAGATACTGTTTTAATCCTGCAAATAACTGTTCATTAAACTCGCGGGTTTTCTGCACAGTGATAGTCAGTTTGTGACATCTCAATAGTGTGTTTTCCTTTTTGTCAAGGAAAGTTAACCGCTGTTTTTGTAAGCCTTGATCAGAGTGAAAGGGATAGGTAAAGTTTAAGCTAGCCTTATCCCCTTTAAAGGTCTGCAAGTCTGTGGCTAAATTTTTGACAAATTCCTGAAGTGGGATAGAAGGTTGCTGTTGGTGAATTGCAGATTCTAGGAGATGTTTTAAGCAGTCAAGGATTTCTCGAATTTGATCGGGAAAGCGTTCTTTGAAACCTGGGCTAAAATTGACAGTAGCCGTCTTGACACTATTAGCACTCGCACCTAAGGGATTACTCAGCTGTAAGGTGGTCATCTGAGTAGCAACAGCATCAAGATCAATGATTAATTGTGTGCGATCGCCTGATATCTTAAATAGCTTTTGTTGCTGTTGATTTCGTAAAACTTGTAAAATCTTGTCCAGTAAGTCGCTATAGTCTACGTAAACTAGCTCATTGTTGCTTGAATCTAAACTATTCACCCGATTTACTCCTAGCCATCATCCACAGTGAATTTAACGAGTATCTTGTATAAATAATCATCATATTCGCACTGAAAAAGAATGGCTAGGGTAAGTTTAGCAAGGATGACCTCATGTCCGTCGAATCACCCCACCCCCAAATCCATGCCATACAGCCAATTCACCACCATCACAAAAGTAAAAGAAGCATTTGGCATCACCACGGTAGAGGGAAGCAAGTTTTTCCCTGACGTAGAACCCATTAACCCATCCAGCACTTTACTGGACTACCTAGCAGAAAGTGTCCCTCTAGCCATTGCAGCCAGTACAGAAAAATTTAGATCCGAAGCGATCATCACCCCAATTCTCATAGAACTGAGACGCATTTTAGGACGGCGCATCAGCCTATTTTCAGGGGAAGAATTCAACGTTGATGAAAGCGTGGGGCTAAATGGAGTCTGTGACTTTTTAATTAGTGGATCAACAGAACAAATCGCAGTTGAAGCCCCCGTAGTTGTACTTCTAGAGGCAAAAAAAGGGGATTTAAGACAAGGGGTCGGGCAATGCGTTGCTGAGATGATCGCAGCCCAACGATTCAACCAAACTCAGAAGAATGAGATCAAGTCAATTTTTGGATGTATTACCACTGGAACAGTGTGGCGGTTTATGCGGCTTGTTGGACAAACGGTAGAGATTGACCTTGAAGACTATCAGTTGACTCCTGTCTCCCAAATTCTTGGTTTTTTTGCGTGGATGATTGAAGACGCCGAGATTCCTGTAAGGGCGGGGGGTTCCCTCACTCCTACTGATTCCTGACTCCTGACTCCTGATTTGATAAATCCATTAAATTTGCCAGCTTGTAAACAATTCGCGCCCCTACATTACCATCCCACTCAGCATCACCGACTTCGCAAATATCAAAGCCAATAATTTTACGACCACTCTTGACCAATTCACGGAACAAGCAAAAAGTTTGCTCCAATTCCAGTCCGCCTGGAACTGGAGTTCCTGTATTCGGACAGAGTTTTGGATCTAGACCATCTACATCAAAGCTAATGTAAACCTGTTCAGGTAAATGGCTGATAATTTCCCGACATAAATCAATCCAACTTTTTCCAGAAAATAGCTCTTGTTTAATAGCTGGGTCATAATAAGCCACAATTCGACCATCAGATTGGTCAATTATTTGCACTTCATCATGACAAATATCGCGCAAGCCGACCTGGACTAACTTGGAAATTTGCGGTAACTTGATCGCATTGAACATGATAGACGCATGAGAAAACTCAAATCCCTCATAGGCATTGCGTAAATCAGCGTGTGCATCAATGTGCAAAATGCCATAGTTTGCGTATTGATCTGCTAATGCTTGGAAATAACCTAAGGGTGAACTGTGATCGCCACCAATAACTGCGACTCGCTTACCGTCGTTAATTGCTTGCTGACAGTATTTAAATAACCATTGATTAACCTGTTGACAAGCTTGATTAATTTCTGTCAGGACAGGTGTTAGATCTGGTGTATCTGTCAGTGTTTTACCTTGCGCTAGTCGTTCAATAATTTTTGCCGCACAGGCACGATAGTATTTGTTCTTCTCTAAAATATCCTGAGGAATTTCCATCATAAAAATTCCCTGTTTCCATCCATCAGGATGATCGAAATCGAACAAATCCAGTTGAGTTGAAGCATCCAAAATTTGCTGTGGTCCATTGGCTGTACCTGCGCCATAGGAAACAGTAACTTCCCACGGCACGCCAAAGACAATCAGGTTTGCAGACTCGTAATCGAACGGCAAACCCAAGATGTTGCCATTCTTTTCACCTACACCGCTGGGATTATAATCCTTGAGTTTATGAGTCATGATTTCTATAGCACAAGCGTTTTTTTTGATTCAGAATGGGTGGTTTATTTCCGCCCTAATGTGATCTGGACATCTATGATTATATTTGAAATATACGTATGTAGGGCTATGCCACACATATCCCTTCTGGGGTGAGGGTGAATAAACCCAATGGGAAATCACCCAGACGAATGGCTCATTGCAATTGACATCTTAAATAAAAAGTTGAGCATCTTATTTACCTCCTGTAATAAATTGTCTTAGACTCTGAACTAAGTTAGCGAGTTCTAGCATCAGGTCTTCGGGGCTAAAGCCAAAAAATCTTAAGATCACGATGATGATAAAAATCGCGATCGCCGTACTAATAAACGTCTTCAACAGATTGACCAAAGCCCCGAAGACTACCCATGCAACAATTAATGCAGCAATTAAAATTATTAAATTAGTTGGCATTGATTTGCCTGCATGAGTTTCGATTAAAAGGCTTGTCGTGAGAAAAGAATATTCATTCATAAAAATACATATTGACATACCAACAATTAGCTATAAATTACCACCAAATACTAGCTACAGGACTAGTTTTTCTGCGGTTCTATAACTTGGTAAAATGTTTCTCTGAGTGTTAAGTTAGAACCAAGTTATCGCGGTGAACGACAGTTTCTGGGCCTTCGTAGCCTAAAATAGCGTAAAATTCGCGGGAATGACGTCCACAAATTTTGTGTAGGTCTGTGCTGCTGTAGTTCACAAGTCCTCTGGCAATCTCGCTACCACTCTTGTCGCATAATTGCACCGCATCCTGAGGGTCAAATTCTCCTTCCACTAATGTAATGCCAGCAGCTAATAACGATCGCCCACCTTGAGAAATTGCTACCACCGCCTCCTCATCCAAACACAATTTCCCCACGGGGATCAGACCATATGCGATCCAACGTTTCCGGGCAGAAGTTGGTTCTGGTCGTGGTTCAAAGCAAGTTCCAATCGGTTCGCCCTGTAATCTTTTTTCTATATTGCGAGGGTATTTTCCGTCAGTAATTATGGTGCGGACACCAGCAGCGGTAGCAATTCGCGCTGCGGAAATTTTTGTCACCATACCACCAGTACCCCACTGAGAACCTTGAGTGCCAGTTCGTATCTGTAATTCAGCCAATTCTTTGATGCTATTAACCAAAGTGATTGGTTGGGCATCAGGTACAGAACGGGGATCGGCTGAGTAAAGTCGATCTACATCAGTAAGCAAAAATAACCAATCTGCTTCCACTAAGCTAGCAACCAAAGCCGAAAGGGTGTCATTGTCACCAAATTTCAGTTCCTCTACTGCTACCGTATCATTCTCATTCACCACTGGAATAACTCCCAATGCCAATAATTCCTTGAAGGTGTTATAAATGTTGAGATAGCGACTGCGCTGTACTAAGTCACTACGGGTAAGCAAAACTTGGGCAATTGGCTGTTGCAGGGTAGTAAATAAATCGTCATACACCCGCATTAACCTGCCTTGTCCCACTGCTGCTACTGCTTGTTTCAGTGCGATCGCCTTAGGGCGTTCAGTTAATCCCAACCTTGCACAACCCACTCCCACAGCACCAGAGGAAACCAAAATCACCTGATGACCAAGACAACGCAAGTGCGAGAGTGTTTCCGCTAAGGTAGCAATAGTCGAAAGCGCTAACTGTCCTGTTTCCGGTTTGATCAGGCTAGAAGTCCCAATTTTGACGACAATTTTTTGAAGCATTTAATCAAGTAGGAGTCAGGAGTCAGGAGTCAGGAGTTAGGAGTCAGGAGTCAGGTGTCAGGTGTCAGGATTCATAATTCATAATTCATAATTCATAATTCATAAAGCGTCAGTCCCTCTATTAAGTGAAGGCTGACGCTTTACAGATTTATTATGATTTACTATTGGTTGGGTCTTTATTTGGCTGACCCCATGTTATTTATACTTATGATCCCCGATTTTTGCATCAAATCTATCTTTTTTAATGTTTTTTTTATATTTAGTTTCCTGAAGATTTGTCAAGATTTGCTAATCTTCGTCTTTTGGGAGTAATAGAGGCTCCCAAAATTTCTGATGCCCAAACTTCAAAGTTGCGGATCGGGTGGGATCGAAGTGCAGCGTCTGGATGAAGGATGGGTTCAACCAAGATGGTAAACATCCCCAGACGATTACCTGCTAACACATCGGTAAATAAGCGATCGCCTACCATACCCACGCTTGCTACTGGCAGATTCATTGTCTTGAGTGCTGCCCTGATCTTACGACCCGAAGGCTTGGCTGCACCTAAGAAGTAAGGTAGGTTGAGAGAACGAGCAATGGAGCCTATTCGGGCTTCACTCAAGTTATTGCTTACAAGCCACAGTACCGTACAAGAGCGGATTTGCTCTACCCACTGTTGCAGTTCTGGAGAAGCCGACGCTACTGTTATGGGAACCAAAGTCTCATCGACATCCAGCACCAGCCCCTTCAACTCGTATTTGCGAATAATCTCTGGCGTGAGAGTCAAAACTGAACCTTCTAAAATCAAGTCAGGCTGTAAAAAATTGTTCCACTGCATAGTTATTGATGAAAAGGGTGTAGGGGGTAAGGTGTAGGGAGTAGGGAACCCCATAGTAAATTTAGGGGTTGAGCTACCCCAACCCAACCATACCCAGCCAAGATCTGCTTGAACTCCAAGGGTTAATAGCCGCAGACCCAATAAAAATGGCTGCTGACAAATTTTTTGCTAAAAGTTCATGTTTATTGCAGTGATCTTATTCGGCCTCATTAAACAGTTTGTCATCGCGAAACAGGCTTTCTTCTAAATCCGGTTGGACTTCACGAAACTCTTCTGGAGATAGTAATTCAGGGTTACCTGTTTTCGATATTCGTGCAAAGAACAGCAGTGGATCGAGAGGAGTATAAATAGCATACTCCTGATCCTCATTGTAAAAGCTAGCTAGTAGCTGTAATTGCTCTGGCTCTAAATCAGCCCCTTCATCTTCAATTTCTAAAGTAAAGAGTTCTGACTCCTCAACTGGCGGTAATTCACCAGCAACAGTGAGAGCATAAGCAGTATTTTTGAGGATCAAGTTTTGTTCAGATAAGACGGCTTGGGCAATGGCAAAAATTTGGTCAATTGTACCATCATCTTCTACCAGAATGGCTTCTTCGTCGTCGCCGTCACCTTGCCAAGCAAAGATTTCCACAGGCGAGTCAACAGGAAGAAGTAAAACGTATTCTTGCCCATGCACAGAGAGTGAATTCTCAATGTAACATTCGAGCGCTCGCCCTTTGTCGTCCGTCAAATTGATGGAACCGGCGTGAGCGTTATCATTTTCTTCAGGAAATTGAGGGGGAAACATAGCCGTGGTGTGGGACTTTATAATTACCAGCAACTGTGGAAATCGCTTAACTGTGTTTTGACAGCTAATGTCAATCAAAGAGCAGTAAATCTGGCTTAATCAGTTTCAGAATATCATGCTCAAAGGTAGCATTACTCAGAGGATATTGCTTGGGTTTTCAGATCTAGCTCGCTTTGCATCTAACCATTGTTGTAAAATTAAAGCAGCTGCCTTACGGTCAATTAAACTTTTATTGCGTGATGGTGAACGGTTCTCCGCTATTAGCAACTGCTCTGCTTGGAATGAAGTTAATCGCTCATCTACATATTCCATAGGCAGTTTCAGAGCTTTAGCAACTCGGTTAGCAAACTTTTGTACTTGACGTGCTTGAAATCCTAAAGAACCATCCATTGAATAAGGTAAACCGACAACCAGTACTTGTACTTGACGTTCATTAACCAGTTGCTTGAGATACTCAACATCTTTTTCAAAAGATGTGCGCTCAATAGTTGTGATCCCGGTGGCGATCAAACCAGTGCGATCGCACCCTGCTACACCAACGCGCTTACTACCAACATCTAATCCCAGAGCCGAAATAAATGGCTTTGATGGATACTTTTCGCTTTTGGTAGATAAGGGGTCAGGAGAGGTTGGGGACAAGAGTAAAGTCTCTTCGTCGTCTCCTTGCCCCCGTACCTGTTGCTCGTCAAGGTGTCCCTTGGCAAAAATCATGTGACTACTCCTGAGGTGCATCAGATGATTCGGACTGACGAGCGCTTTCTACACTACAGTTGTGCAAAGGAAATGCAACAGTTTCTTTAGATGAATTGGGTTGTGCTGGTCTATCTGAACACACCTGTTGTCTTTGTTGCAGCCATGACATACCGCCTGGTATTGGTTTACGTGCCGGTTGCAAACCCTGTAGCATCTCAGGCAGTTGAATTCCTTCCAGGGAGACAAATTTAGACTCTCTGACTTTGTGCCATACTGAGCGAGACATGATTAGGGTATGTTCTATACGACTTGCCCCTATTTGCTCCAAATATTCTTCTCCCTCTGGCTGATAGTCTGCTGAAGCTAAATGCAAAGCTTGCTTGGGAAAATCCTGAGCGATGCGAGCTAGTTGGGATAGTAGTTCCGGATATAACCACGTGTAGGCAGGGTGAACTGTCAACATTGCTACATGTGGTTCTTGACCTTTGCGGTCTAGGGTAATCTGAAAATAGCCGATCGCTGCTTTGCGTTGTGGTTCAAACACGTAGCCACTGACAACTTCTATTTTGCATGCCCACTGCCGCATGGCATCAGTTAAGCCACCTAACAGGCTGGTTTTGAAGTCTTGGGTTTGACGGTCAAAGACTTGTCGCACTAAAGGCGGCATTGAAGCAGTATCTAGTTGGTACAACAACTGGGCGTCAGCATTACTTACAGGCAGTAGGTTCGGCAAGTCTGGCTCTGAACATGCCAATTCAGCCAGTAAATCTGACTCTATTTCCCAGTATGTCATTTCTGCTAAGCGCTGGAATCCATTTCGTCGATAAAGTGCCAGTGCTTCCGTGTCATTGATATTAACTTCCAAGATCCAAGTGCGAGCTTCCAAAACCGATTCAAAGCAATGACGCAGAAGTTGTGAGCCAATCCCTTGTCTGTCAACAGCACGTTCTATCACCACACGTTCCACACGCCAAGTAGTGCGCGTACGGTTAAATGGCGACACTTTGATCATCCCTAGGAGTAAACGCCCTCGTTCTGCTACATAGGCGCAGAAATGGTACTTTAGCGGGTTAGGAAACCAACTTAAAAACTTAAGTAATCCGTACCAGCGGCGTAGCCATTGCATCTGCCTTATAGCAACACCAGATCCCTTGGGGGTGTGGGCTACAAATGACTCTTGATGTAAGCGGTCAATTCCGTCCAAGTCCCGATATTGGACTGGTCGGATGATAACGCTGAGATTTCGGGAAAGTAATGAAGTCATTTTCATTCAAGCCGCCATTCAGCCTTAAGTAACTGGAACAATAGGAGCTGCTCCCATCATCTTAACGGCTTTCTGCACTTTCCATTAAGTCAATGGGGTAATTTTGATAACTTAAAGATGTAAAAAACTTAAAAAGGACTCACCACTCAGGAGTCATAATTCATAATTCATAATTCATAATTCATAATTCATAGAGTTTGTCGAGAGACCAACTTTTCAAAATTGGCTTGAGTTTGATGGAGTAATTGCTCTCGACTATCTTTATCTTCCGTAGACTGCTTTTGCTTGAGGGATGGAACCAGATTACGAGCTTGTAGAGCCATATGAAGCTGTAAATGGGCGACGTATTCACTAAAGTCTTCACGTGCTGCATCCGCACTCATGAATAGATTTGATTCCATTGCCACTGTGTTCTCCTTAATACTAAATATGCTATTGCTTGACCTTATGGAAAGGTATCATGTTGTTTTGCTAATATTCCTAGTTTGCAATGAAGTTTAACGATGTCGTCAGGGACTGGGGACTGGGGACTGGGGACTGGGGACTTCTTCCCAATCGCCAATCGCCAATCGCCAATCGCCAGTCCCCCCAATCCCCGCCTCTTGAGGTGCTTTTACGGGAGGCACATAGGGTTTTTCTACACCTTGTGCGAGGTACTCAGCAAGTTGAGATTCTATTTCCTCGCGGACAATTTGGCGGTACTCTAAGAAATGCTCATTGTGAGCACAGGTATCAAGATAAAGCTCAAAAGCCCTGGGGTTGCGCTTAATGATGCTGAACAAGTGATGCCAGAACTTCCAGCGTGTTTCCCGTTTGACCCCTTGTCGCCAGATAATAATTAGGAAAGCTTTCAAAACCACCCACTCTGGCATCTTAAACGGCTGAGTCCAACTAGGACTGCCAATCATCAGAAAACAACGGTAGGTACGATCCAAATATTTTACTGGGTCGTATAAAGCACAAAATGCTTCCGTGTATTCTCTAGCAATGTCTTCCAGGGGACGGGTAGGGATGAAGTTCATTAAAGTCGTCTGGTTGATATTACCATCCTTATTTTCCCGCAGTCGTCCTTCTTGATTAAGGCGATGCCAAAGTGCCGTGTGAGGAAGCGCCTGCAACATGGCGAAGGTAGTAGACGGAATAGCTGCTTGTTCGGCAAAGCGGACAATGCGATCGCCTGCGCCTGTTTTTTCGCCATCAAACCCAATAATAAACCCAGCCATTGGGCGCAACCCAGCTTTGATAATGGTTTCTACTGAGTCAGTCAAAGAGTTGCGTGTATTTTGAAACTTCTTTGTCAGTTGCAAACTATCTTCATCTGGCGTTTCTATTCCCAAAAATACTGCTTTAAAACCACACTCAACCATCAACTCCATCAATTCCGGGTCTTGTGCCAGGTCAATTGAAGCTTCAGTGTCAAAATGGAAAGGATATTTGTGTTCTGCCATCCATCTTTTTAACTCCTGCAGCAACAATTTGACATTACGCTTGTTGCCGATAAAGTTGTCATCTACCATGAAAACACCACGCCGCCAACCTAACTGGTAGAGGGCATCCAACTCTGCTAACAGTTGTGCAGGTGTTTTGGTACGCGGTTTCCGACCGTAAAGAACAATAATGTCGCAAAATTCGCACTGGAAAGGACAACCCCGCGAAAACTGAATCGACATCATGCTGTAGGCATCAAATTCTAGCAAATCAAACCGGGGTATTGGTGTGGTTGTCACGTCGGGTTTTTCGGTAGCGCGGAAAGTCCCAGAGGTGTCACCCCGTTCAATTGCCGCAACAAACATCGGTAGTGTAATTTCTCCTTCATCTAGAATGAGAAAATCTGCTCCCACTTTCTGAACTTCCTCAGGGACTGAGGTTGGGTAGGGACCCCCTACCGCAACTAATTTACCACGTTGCTTTGCTTGTTGAATTTGCTCAAGTAAATCTTGTTTTTGGACTATCATCGCAGAGAAAATTACCACATCTGCCCATGCCCATTCTGACTCGGTTGCTGGTCGGATATTACGATCAACCAGTTTAAACTCCCATTCTTGAGGCAAAATTGCTGCTACCGTTACCAAACCCAAGGGTGGCAGCAGAACTTTACGATTAACTAATGCCAAGATTTTTTCGTAGGACCAAAAAGTTTTGGGAAATATAGGATAGACTAGTAAAATTCGCATTAACACTCAAGCCTCACATATAGATAAAAACTCGGATTTTGAGTAAAGCAGTTGGGAAATAGATAAACCAATTGCAGCAGCCTAGAGTAATTAATTATAAGCAAGACAGACTAAAACACCATTTTTGTTCCTATAAGTTTTCTTGAGGACAAGTATCGTTAGGCGTTTTGCTAAGTTACTCCTGAAAATGAACTTAAGCTATGAGCCCGGAACTTAAGTTCTGGGCGGGATATCGGGCTGATTCAGAATGGTGCAAGATTTGAGTAGACCAAAGGGCTTCCAGCAGAGTATGTATGGTATTTTTTTACGCGCCCGCTTTACTGGTGTACTAGTGTTCCACCAAGGTAACTTTGCTAGGTCGATATCAGAAATTTGCGTCGATATTATTTTTAGGTTACTGTTTTCACACTGCTACCATCAACGCCACTAGTTCTCAAAACATCACTCATGGTGGTACAATAATTTGGCAAACCAAAACTGGTGGGATTGATCACAGTTTCATAGGTAAAATGCCGATAGTTCATACAGAACCTATCCCAGTCAGCCATCTGAATGCGAAACAAAAAGATGATCAAATTGGCTAACGATAAAAATAGGGGGATACGGAAGTAAATTTTTTTGCCAAGGTAAGCACAAATTTCCTCAATGACCTGGTTAACAGTGACCTGTGCTTGACCTAAAGCTAAGTAGCGCGGTTGATTTTCTTTGGAAGGATGATCAATCAAATATCTCACGACAGTAGCAACGTCTCGCCCATGGATGAAGTGAAAACTACCATCTGCTTGAAAAAAGCGGATCAAATCTATATATTTGATGATTTCTGGAATGCCAGATGTTAGATGAGAATAAGGTTTATTGCGATCGCCACCTACAACTAAAGTGGGAAAAACAGTGGTAATTTTGAGTGCAATGGCTGATTTCGATAAATGATGCAAGCAGTCGTATTTAGAACGGATGTAATCATGACCGATTTCTCCTGCTTCCTTCAAGGGTTGATTGTTATAAGCTAAAACACTAGCAGTAGAAAAATAGATCACTTGTTCGCATCTGTTTGGGTCTAGCAGTTCCAGCAACTCTAGGGTCTTGACTACATTAATTTCAAATGTCTCTGTACCTCCCCAAGCGGTCGCTGTGAGTACAGCAATATCTATCGTTTTTAGCAAGTCGGCAAAACGCCCAATTGCTTGCATATCGCCTTGTAAAACGGTGATACCTGAACGTGCTTGAGTATCAATTTTTAGTTTACTAGGGTTCCTGACCAACAGATACAGTTCGTAAGTAGTTTCCTGAATTAAAGTTTCAGTTAAGTAGTGACCAATACAGCCACTTGCACCAGTTACTAAAATCCGTTTCTGGCTCATAATTTTTTTGTTAGTTGTTAGTTGTTAGTTGTTAGTTGTTAGTTGTTAGTTATTACCCCACTCCTAACTCCTAACTTCTAACTCCTAACTCCTAACTCCTAAAGAACTGAGTTGCTTTGCCGTTTCAAAGAAGAAAGCCACATTTTCCTCTGGGGTTTCGGGGAGTACACCGTGACCGAGATTGAGAATATGTCCTTTGTTGCCGGCTTTGCGAACAGTATCAAGGATGCGATTGCGGATAAACTCTTGAGAACCAAATAGCACACCTGGGTCAAGATTCCCTTGGACTTTAACATGCTTTCCTAATCTTTCCCGCGCCTCTGCCATATCGACTGTCCAGTCTACTGTGACAACATCTGCACCCGATTTTGCCATCCGTTCTAGGACACCAGCACTACCACTGACTAATAAGATTAGGGGTGTATCTGGATGAGTCTCCTTGACTTGCTGAAAAACTTGTTGCTGATAAGGCAATGCAAAGGTGTCATAATCTTGAGGACTTAACTGACCTGCCCAAGAATCGAACATTTGCACAACTTGAGCACCACAGTCAATTTGGTAGCGGACATATGTGGCGATCGCCTTTGCCAATTTTTCCAACAGTTGGTGCAGGATCTTTGGGTCTGAGAACGCCATGCTTTTGATGACAGAGTAGGTTTTAGATCCTTTTCCCTCCACCGCATAAGCTGCTAATGTCCACGGTGCACCCACAAAGCCTAAAACTGTTGATTTGTTACCGACTTCCTGTCGCAACGCCTGCAAAATTGTTTTAATAAACGGTAACGACTCTTCTGGTTCTAAAGCATGTAGGTCGTCAACCTGTTGGTTCGTGCGAATTGGTGAGTCAATAATTGGTCCTTTCCCTTCAGCAATGTCCATCTCAATGCCTAACCCAGGGAGAGGTGTGACAATATCAGAAAATAAAATCACTCCGTCTGGTTGGAAGGTTTTCCAAGGCTGTAAAGATATTTCTATCGCCACTTCCGGTATTTCTGAGCGATCGCGAAATGAAGGATACTTCTCCCTTAAATCCCGATAAGCTTTCATATAACGTCCTGCCTGACGCATCATCCATACTGGAGGACGATCTAATACTTCACCGCGAGTTGCCCTGAGGAGATAAGGATCAGTTGCAGAAATACCCATTTAAAACTTCGTCCTAAACTCTTTTTTGTGTCTTTGTTTAGCTTATCATTCTAGGATTGCGCTTTTGCAGCTGATTCTTGTGCGAAGAACAAGACGCCCTTGAAAACAGCCATATATAGATATAGATTCATTGGTGTCAAGCCATCTGGTGGTTGGCAAACAACACCCAAAATAGTATTTAATGGAAAAGTTTTGAGATCTGGCTACTGTGTGCTGAATCTAAGTAGCACTTGTTGCCGTCCTCTACCATTGGACGTGCCTACTGCTGAATAGTTAGAGTTACTTTAGGGTCTATCCATAAAATATTAACCGGAACCTTCCTTTTTATCTGATAAGTTAGAACTGGAGGGCTATTCCAGAGTCATGACTAATCGCTACTAAACTTCTATGCAAACCGACTCAGACCATTCCTCTCATAAAGTTTCCCCCGGTCGCAATCCTAAATCCCAAAGGTTTTTGATCCCACGTTCCCAACGAAGAAATTTCTTGATCAAATTTACCTTTATGACCATCTTGGGATGGATTGTCGGTGGAATTGCCAGCATAACCCTGGAAAAAGCCATTCTGGAGGTACTACCACCTGTGGTAGGAAAGCCGATGACATGGTACAGCTGGCAAAAATACCTCAGCAGTGGTCTGTTTGCAGTGATTTTTGGTGCAGATCAAGCTTTTGTCATTCACAGATATGTGTCAGGGTGGCTGTGGATGCTTGCTACTGGGGTAGGTTGGATGATTGCCAACAGTGTTTCTGCGGCATGGATTAACTATATTTCATCCATAGCCTCATCTTTAAATAAAGCTTTATCTTTCCAAGAAGTCTTCATTTTAGGAATTTTGTCAACCTGCGCATATATTATTTCTGGTATTTGGCTTGGGCTTTGCCAGTGGTTGGTCTTGCGGCGATACACTGTACGGGCTTGGTGGTGGAATTTTCTGCCGTCAATCTCATTCTTATTCATCAGTATTTCGGTAGGGTTGCTTTCTCTTTTACAAGAGTTTTTTCCTCAACCAAGCAGTATTCAAATCTTGAATTTTATTGGACAGGGATTGACCGCAGTGATTCTGGGAATTATCCCAGCAATTGGCTTGTGTCTGTTGAAAACAGATTCAGGGCAGACCGATGATTTTCACTATGATTAGGTAAAGCTCAAAATTCCGTTTTCAGCGTCTAACTGAACTGGCACTCCTACAGGCAAAATCCCATTGGAAGTTTCGTGACCAAAGGGTAAGTCAGAGACAATGGGAATGCCCAAATCACTTAAGCGATCGCGCAACACTTCCTCAACACTAAAGCTAGGAACATTTGGTAACGGTTCACAACGGCTAAAGCTACCCAATGCAATGCCACGGACTTTTGAGAAAGCACCACTCATCCGCCACTGCGTTAGCATTCGATCAATACGGTAAGGGGTCTCTGTGACATCCTCAAACGCCAAAATCACACCCTCTAGATTCGGTTGTATTGGCGTACAAAGGAGATGAGTCGCTACTGTGAGATTTGCTGGTAATAGTATACCAGTAGCAACACCGCCACTCCAACCACAACCTTTTAATGGTTCAAGAGCGCGACCTTCCACCCAATCGAATAATCTTTGAATTGACCAATCTGGTTCTTTTCCTAGAGTCGTTAGCACAGGACCGTGGACGCTAGAAAATCCTTCTATGTAAAGACTCCATAATAGGGCAGTGATATCAGAAAAGCCAATGAGCCATTTGGGGTGTGGGAAAGATGTTGTTCCCTGATCTTTCCCGACTTCCCAAGTCCAATTCTCTAAAAGACGGGTGGTACCAAAACCACCTCTGGCGCAGAGTATACCACGAGACTCTGGGTCTTTCCATGCCTTTGCTAACTGGTAACGGCGGTTTTCGTCTTTGCCTGCTAGGTATCCCCATGTATCATCAATTTCAGGAAGAACTTCTATTCGGTAGCCGTGCGATCGCCAAATTTCCACCCCTTGTTGTAAAGCCTCAAATTCTCGTACAGCACCACTAGGGGCAATCACCTGTAGTAAGTCACCTGGCTGTAAGGGCGGCGGGATGATTTTCATGAATTATGAATTATGAATTATGAGTTATTAGACATAGTCGTGAAAATTAATTATGCGTCCGTTGAAATCCTTGGTAGGGGCGTATTGCAATACGCCCCTACATCATTTCTGGAGATGTCTATTGTTTATGCCTGAATTCACGAATTTTTCTGTTGGCGGTTTTCCCCCTTTCTCTCTATCTCGTCTATTCGCTGAGGGGGTAAGGGACGGATACGATTCATTTGTGAAAGAGCATATCGGGCTGTTGCTTGCACTTCAGCATCGGGATCTTGTACTGCATGGGACAACATTTGGCTAATTTGAGCCATTGAGTCATAGACACGAGTCAGGTCACGGATAGCATTTTGTCGCACTTGTGGGCTTTCATCTTGCAGTGATATGGCTAAAGCGTGGTTCATTGGTTTAAGGGTGCGGATGCCAATCTCTGCCAAAGCTGCCAAAATTAAACTCCGTTGTCGAGAATCTGAGTCAGTCATCAACTCTACCAGTGGCTGAATTGCCCGTGAGTCTCCCTGCTGACCCAAATCCCAGATAGCCTTGCGCCGCTGTACTGGTTCGGGATGACGTAAGTCGTTAATCAATTCGTCAACGATGTTGACTTTGGCAAGGTGAGTCGTTGTTTCTGATGAAAACAATTTTTTTGCCGGGGGTGATGTTGCTTCTTGCTGACTGGTGAAAACAGGGTTGTTAGATAGTCCAGTTGTAGAATCTAACTTTTTTAAGGATGGCTTAACTTGGTTGGTGTAATTTTGGTCATATGTTTCAGGATCTGAGGTTTCTAAGTTTGGGACTTTTTTTACTTCTCCGTACCATTTCATCAGATACAGTAGTGCCCCAACCATCCCCAAACCACCTATACCAACTAGTGACCACCATACTAAACCTGACTCTCCTCCCTTTTGCTTTCCACTCTTGTTGGTGGTAACACTGGTAGTAGAAGATAATAGTAGTTTTTTCTTAACTATTGGCTCAAGTATTACTTGAGTCGTCGTCCCAAAAACTCCGTCTGCTATCAAACCCCTTGTTTGCTGAAATTTAGAGACAGCAAGACTGGTATTGCCACCGTACAGCCCATCTATCAGGTCATGGTAGTATCCTAGATCCTTGAGTTGACTTTGCAGTGCCTTCACTTCCCTACCTATACTCCCAGGTCTGAGGATAGATCGTTGGGTAGTATCGTTGAAACTGGCAGAAGCAATTTTGATTTCGGATGTTAGGCTATGTGTGATTGCACTTGCTGAACTGAGGTCAGATCCCAGGCAAGTAAGACAGGTGATGATTAGAATTGAGGGACTTCTTAGCCTCATATAAAAAGTTTCAGCCAGAACGTGCATTGGCAGTGATCACTACCAAGATAATTTAAGCTTAACTTAAAGTTCTTGAGTTTTTTTTTGACAAAAACAATATTCGCTACACCCTGAGTGTTACTAATATTTAATCATGATCGGGGCAAAATTTCTGGTTCCGATTCTCTTACGGAGATAGTTATCGGTTTCAGCTTTTGGTCAGATGTTTCTAACACTGCCTTCTGCTGTGTAGTAGCTGGTTCGCCTGCCTCAAATGTCTGACTTCTCCCTGACAAGGTATAGCGCTGGTTGATGAGATAGATGCTGATTAAAGTCAGGCTAACTCCTACCCATTGCACTTGACTTAGGACTTCGTTGAGCAACAAATTACCAAATATCAGAGCAAATACGGGTGTAAGGAAAGTTAGGGAGCTTAGACTGGTGAGATTACCGCTAGAGGCAAAATAGAAAAATAATCCGTAGGCGATCGCACTCCCAAACACTGTAGCATATGCTAAAGCCATCCAGTCAGATGGAACGATATTCACCCACTGCTGGGATTCTACAGCTAATGACATTCCCCATAGGGGCAATCCACCCAAAATCATGTGCCATCCGGTAGCGGTTACGGGATCAGCATAGCGACTGACAAACCGGATCATGACAGTTCCCACTGCCATACTCAGTGCAGCTAAAAGCATTAACCACTCACCGCTTTCTAAGAGAGAGTGGGAGAGTGGGAGAGTGGGGGGAGTAGAACCAGAGATCAGATTCAAAATCCACTCATTGGGCAAGCCAATTAAACTGATGCCTGCGACTCCCACAGCTAGTCCTAGCCATCCCCAAAGACCAATATATTCCTGAAATAGCCAAAGCGAAAGCAGTGCAACAGCCAATGGTTGAGAGTCAATCATGACAGACCCCAACCCAGCACCTGTTCTCGCTAATCCCTCTGCCAAAAAGCCTTGAAATAGCGTTCCGTCCACCAAAGCAAATAATGCAATCCACAGCCATGCTGCCCAACCTTTGGGTTGGGGTCTACCCATGAATGCTGCTGCGATTAAAATTAACACTCCGGCTGGTACTAGACGCACTCCCACCATGAACAATGGTGCAGTGTGAGGCATGACTCCTTTCATTGCCACCATTGCTGTACCCCAAAGGAAAAAGGGTGCAATTAACAGGAACGAGGCAAAGGGAAGTCGTGATGCACTATTGTTCAGTTCCATGGGATTACTGACGTCTTTATGTGAAGAAGCGCGAAAATCTCTTTCGCTTTATTTAATAAATCTTACATAATTATGACATTTTGTAAAGAAACATAAGATTTACACCAATTTGAACAATGTACAACTCAGTGACTACACGAAAAAAAGGTGTAAACGAATACCTATTAATGAGTTCGTAGTTGCTAAGAATGCTTTTAGCAACTACGAACCAAGAAGGCTTACCCCTCAGTTTCATTCAAGCATCGCTTTTCTACTTATGTATTCTTGCTGGCTAATTAAATTTCGCTCAAAAGCAGTCTTTAAGCTATAAAGTTTCTCGAAATTATTGATCCGTTTGTTTAGCTTGGCTTCTGTTACTTCAAATTCTTCTTGATCCATGACTCCCAAATCTTTTAGTTCTTGGAATTTTTGCAGTTCATCCTGAACTTGTTTTTTTATTTTGAGTAACTCTTGTGCCTTAAGTTGTTCAGCTTGCTTAGCCTTAATTTTTTTTATTTCTTCTACAATCAGACTCCGTTCCTCATCTAGCTTCCTAATGGGATCAAATAAAGATACAATAGAATCTTGATGAAGAGGTTCGGCTTTTCGTAAAATATCAGCAACAGCTTGACCAACTAAGGTATAATTTTTAGAAAGCTTGAGATCAATTTCCTTGAGTTTAACATCCAATTCGGTATTATTAAGTTGTATCCATACCTTACCATCCGGCTTGAGGTCGATATGAATTGAGCAACTATGTACTCTTCTATCATTGTCCCAACCTACGTTCACAAGTTGGTAGTGATTGCGTTCAGTGTCAAAGATAGTCTGTACCTCGATGTTAAGGTTAATGGGTTTGTAACTACCGTACTTACTTAAGATCTGTTGTACTGCCTGACGATACACTTCTAGCTTAGCCATTGCACAATTGTCTCCAGCACTGGATCATAGACAACAAGGTTAATTCGATTAGTCTGGACAACCAACTGAGCAAAATCCAATTTTTGCTTACAGAAGTTGTAAACATCACTAAAAGGCAAATTTTCCATGGGAGCAAAATTGTTACCCTGTAGCAAATTCCGTGTACTGACGCATCTTTGGCGGGTTAAAACCTAAAACAATGTCCTGCTTGGGGACACCGAGTTCCACCAATTGGTTTGCAATGCCAACTTCAGTACCATCCTGCTGAATCCAAATTTTGCCATCAATGATGTCGAGGTGAAGGACAGTACCATACAATCGCTTCGACTCACGCCAACCAACGTAGACCAATTGGTAGTGGTCGCGTTCAGTATCAAAAATAGTCTGGGCCTGGATGCGTTGATCCCAGACGAGCTTCGCTTGTTCTGTTAGCAGGTTTTGGATGTGTCCTCGGTATTCATCAAGGGTAGCCATCGTTCGATCACCTCCAGATCAATATTGTAGATCAGGATGTAAAGCTGATTTTGCTCAACAAGTTCTTGAATAAACGGAGTTAGAAAAAATCGCTCGTAAATATCTCTGGATACTGCCAAATACAAAATACGTTCTGGATCTTGGGTCCGTAAGGCAGTTCGATATGCAATGAATTGTCCCAGCGCTCCATAAAATTCTGAAATATTGGATGGACCAAGGAAACTTTTGATTTCCACGGCAATTTTCAACCCTTGCTTCTGGGCAGCAATAACTTTTTGCGCACCGAGATCTATAGCAAGGTTAAACGTACCAGCTTGTAAAGGATATGGGTCATGGGTAATCAACCAGCCATCCTTATGGAGACCGATTTTAACAACGGCATGAAAAGCATCTTTAGCAGACACTGTTTAGATTTAAATCGTTGCGTTCTCTACTATTATCCTATTAATACTACCATTTAGAGCAATTATCTTCTGGGTTCCTGAACTACAACGTGTAAGTAAAATCCTCTACCAACATACCAGGAACCATACTACCTCCGAGTTGGCGTTCTTTGTATGTTCCAACTTCCGGGATGAATTCTTGAAAATTGGTCAAATCTACCAAGTTTTCTCCCCAGAAGCGATAAAGGCTTTCATCAAAGCGCAAATTTTCAATCGGGGCAATGATTTCGCCACCTTCTACCCAAAAACAGGCATAACGAGTCATACCTGTGATTCGACCAGTGGGGCGATCGCTCCAATTTAAGTAATGTAAATTTGATACATACAACCCTGTATCCAAACTAGGTAAAATCTGCCCAAATTCTAAATTTCCTGGACTCACTTCTGGTGTACGCAAAGACTCCTGACCATCAGCACCATTACTAGTTTTTTGATATTCCTTAGCTGTGCGAGAATTCACCAACGTATTTACCAGAACACCGTTTTCAACTAAAAGTAATTCCGGTGCTGCCATTTCTCCCCATTCATTAAATCGCGGCGTCAACCCCCGCTGAAAGTTTTCTTTCAACCTAAATGCAGGAGACAACTGCTTTTCTTTGCGCCACAAAGAAGCTAAAGCACTGCCTCCTTGTTGTAAATCAGCTTCACTTACACCTCCCCAAGAAAGCATAGTCAATAACTCAGCAACCGCAGCTGGAGCAAAATAAGTTTTGTATTGTCCTCTTGGTAATTCCTTAGCAGAACGGGAAAATAGTTCTAGTTGTTTTTTTGCATCATTGATTTGGGCTATGTAAGCTTCATTATTCCAATCACTACCTGCAAAAATACCCTTAACCGCTTGTCCTTCAGTCGTAAATAAAGAGTAGTCTAATGTAAAAGAATCAGTGGCAAACCAGTGTTTTTGCCCACTAGAATCACCATAACCTTTAATGACAATCCCTCCAGCATATAAGCCAGCAAAATCTAACTCTCTAACTAGTTCCAGTACTGTCGGTACAACTGCTTCTGCTGCCAATAAATTTCCCGAATGTATTTCCTGGCTAGTATTTGTTCCTGATGGTAAAACTAAATACGGATCGACTGGTAACTGAGGCAGTTCTTCACGTAGATCCCGTAAAGCTGTATAGGTCACCTGCCAATCCATTTCCCAATTTCCAGTCCAAGGAAACTGCCGAAAACCACTGCGCTGATTTTGCATCAAATTCAGTTCAATCCAACCATCAGCAACCTGACCTGTTTGTCGCACCTTAGCGTGATTGAAACGAGTAAATTGACTCTGCTCACTGCTCAGTTTCACAGTGAAGTCTTCACTTTCTTCTTTTTTATCCAGCAGAGCTTCAATTAATTGGTTAAAACCAACCTCAAGGATATTTAATTCTTCTTTTTTCATCAGAACTTTGCACTAAAAAGAGAGTTAGGAGTTAGGAGTTAAAAATTCATAATTCATAATTCATAATTCATAATTCAGAATATTTCCGTGTTAGCAAATACACAAACTGGTGAACCATGTCCTACCCAAATTGCCTGGTTTGGTTCTCCCTTACCACAGCAAGGAGTACCGTACATTTTCCAAGTAGAAGAGTTTCCTATATTGATTAAGTTACCCCAAAACTCTGGAGTAATGGCTCGATAGTTGGGATTGCGCAAGGTTTTAGTAAGCTTACCGTTTTCAATCAATTTAGCGTACTCGCAACCAAACTGAAATTTATAGCGCTGATCGTCAATTGACCATGAGCGGTTAGATTCCATGTAAACGCCGTGTTCTATACCAGTGATGATTTCATCAAATGTAGCTTTCCCTGGCTCTAGATTCAAGTTTGCCATGCGATCTATAGCCGGTCGATTCCAAGAACAAGCACGAGCACAAGCAACTCCCGGAACGCCAGCCCTTGCTTGACTTTCACGACTACCCAAACCCCGTTGGAGAATACCTTCTTTGATTAAATACTCTCGATTTGCCACTTCTCCAAGATCATCAAAGCCATAGCTTGCTAATTCACCAGGAACTGTGGGGTCAAAGGTCATATTCATGAGTGGTGAACCATAGATCAAATTGCCGAAATCGCTTTTTTTAACAAAGCTACCCCCAGCGTAGTTACGTTCATCTCCTAAAATTCGATCAATTTCTAGAGGATGCCCCACACTTTCATGGATTTGCAGCATCATTTGATCTGGTGCTAGCACCAAATTTGTCCGAGTGGTTGGGCATTCGTCTGCTGTCAGCAGTTCTACAGCCTGTTCACCAATTTGTTGTACTCGCTGCAATAAGTTTGCTGCTGTGAAAAGTTCTAGTCCACCTTGGTAACAGTTGGCATGTAAGCCGTTGTCACTGCGCTGCTGGACGATCGCCCCATCTTGGGCGGTAGCACCGTAATGGCTATCGAAAAACATAAATCTTTGATACACTTCTGAGCCATTGCTACTAACAAACCAAGTTTCCCTCTCAGTGGTATTAGTACTGGCTACAGTTTGTACAATCTTGTCAGAGACTTTCATGGTATGGCAGATGCGGACAAGGAAATCATTGATTTCCCCCGGACTGAGAGCATCAAAAGATTCAAGGTATGGGGAAGTATATTGACCGACCACTTTAGGACGCTCTCTAGCCGCTTGAAAAGGATATATCCACCACTTTTTGGCAGCAAGTGCTTGTTTATACGCTGTTTGGGCAGCAATTTGTAGGGACTGTAGTTGCAGGGAATTGCTAGCTGCATAGCCCGTACAGCCATCTACCAAAACTTCGAGCATAGCTCCAGATGTAGAGAATTTGCCGTTACTTTGGGGTAAGCCGTCGCGGATATTACGAGTAGATGAAGTTTCTTTAACTACTCTAATACCGAGCCAGTCTACAGAAACATCTATGCTAGAGATCGCCTTTGTGAGTTCAGAAAACATGATTGAATAAGGAGTCAGGAGTCAGGAGTCAGGAGTCAGGAGTCAGGAGTCAGGAGTCAGGAGTCAGGAGTCAGGAGTCAGGAGTCAGTTAGGATTGCTATGTTGATTGATATGAGGATAAATTTATGAGCTTAAGGCTCTATTTTCTCAGGCACGGGGAAACAACTTATAGCCGGACAGGGGGCTACTGTGGTGACCTAGATCCAGAATTGACGGAAGAAGGCACTCAGATGGCAAAGGCGTTTGCGGATGCCTACCATTCCTTACCGTGGGCAGCAGTATATGCTAGCCCCATGAAACGCACGATCGCTACAGCAAAACCCTTGTGCGATGCTTTAGGGATGACAATGGAACTACATCCGGGTCTGAAGGAAATTAAGTATGGCGAGTGGGAGGGGAAAACACTCGAGTTTGTCAAACAGCACTATGCAGATGATTATGTCCGTTGGTTAGCTGAACCAGCTTGGAACTCACCCACTGGAGGAGAAACCTCTGTACAAATTGCCAGTCGCGCAATGCCTGTCATCGCAGAAATTGAAGAAAAGTATTCGACTGGTAATGTCTTGGTCGTTTCTCATAAAGCAACGATCAGAATTATACTATGCAGCCTTTTGGGGATTGATTTAGGACGTTACCGCGATCGCATCAATGCTCTTGCTGCTTCAATCAGTATGGTCAAGTTTGGCGATTATGGTCCTTTACTAGAAGTGCTGGGCGATCGCCATTATTTACCTGAACACCTACTTAGTCTGCCCGGAACCTGATATCAAAAGGGTGTGGGGTGCGGTTCTTTAATCTTCCCCCACACCCCACACCCCTACTATTTGTTCCGTTTAGCTTTGTAAGCCGCAGATGAGCCTAACAAACGGTTTTTTAATGAAGTTAATGAATTGTACAACTTAGTTGAATTTTCATTCAAAAGGAATGATTCCTCGTCTGGAGCCCATGTTGTCATCTTTCTCCGTGGTACTTTATTAGGAGACTCTTCTTTGTAGAAGTGAACAACAATAGATTTACGAGTCATATTTTGGGGGAGATTTAGCCTAGTATAACCGTGGTAAGTTGTATCGTCCGACAGCATAATAACGCAACGATTAAACACAGGAGAAATTTCTTTAATACCTCCCTTCAGACCCTTTCTCAACTGCAAATCCCCATTATATTCTTGTTGCCAATTTTTATTTAGATAAATCATGACATTTAACCTATGTACCCAAGTATCCTGTGAAGGATGTAAATTGAAATCTGTATGCATTTTTAGGAACCCTCCGTCACTCCCTTGGTGTAAATCCCCACAAAATTCGGCATCCATGAATAAATCTTCCCCAGATATTGCTCTTATAAATGACTGAAATTGCTCAGACAGTAAATTCTGATGAAGAGAATCAAAAGAGCTAGAAATCTTATTCCACGAAGACAATTCACGTTTATTAGCGAACAAATAGTGATGACAACGATGCATAGATGAATTGTCAGGAAAGTTCTCAATTAAAGCATTTGCGACTGATTCATCTAGGAAGTTATCTATCACAATGTGGGGGAACGGAGCCGCAGTACGGAATAGTAGGGAAAACTTTTTTACTTCGCCGTAAATACTTGGGTTAATTGCACAGGGCATACGTAGTCTCTTCTTTGTTAACGACAAATAACGAGTAATGACCCTGATAACGGATGCAATGAGAATTCAGGAGTCAGGAGTCAGGAGTCAGGAGTCAGGAGTCAGGAGTAAAAAAGGCTTTGTGTCTAGCTTTTAGACAAAAGCATTGCACCTCACTGACTTGCAAAACTCCAAACTACTCCGGTTAGTGACTACTCACCAGATAGGGCATGTTTCTTGAAACCGAATTATTATTTTTGCACAAAATAAATTGTACACGGAATGGGGAGCAGAAATTATGGGAAGTAAAGAAGGCTCAGAAGGTGAAGAAAACATGACTCCCCCCACTCCCCACCCTCCCCACCCTCCCCACCCTCCCCCCTCTCCTATTTGGGTCATGCAAATAACAATTGACTCAATAAATTTAGCTAAGCACTTTACAGACAAGGCTTGAGGGTGTTTGTTTAAATATGGCTAAGGGTCAGACACATACCTCAGGGATCGGGCAGTTGGATATATACTTTTTGTGTTTACAAAAGAAGGGAGCAGGGAACAGGGAATAAAAAAAGATGTGTCGCGAGACACGACATGCTGTGAAACACGGCGTCAAAGTTCCAAGCCCACGGCTTGAGCCCTGGGTTCCCCCTGCTCCCTGCTAAGAGCACCCTGCTCCCTCTGAAACATCTGGATGCTGTGTATAATGCTGTATCCAAAATCATAAATTCCTATGCTGCCCGATATAGATCAACTTACTCTCGCAGAACAAGTCGCCCAAATGGTGGTTGTTCGTACCTCTGGTTTTTTGTTTGACCACCAAATTCAGTATCCTGACTGGGAACCACCAGCAGCAATCCTTCAACACTGGGTGCAGGATTTAGGTGTTGGTGGGGTGATTTTATTAGGGGCTAGTGCTGGAGAATTAGCCATCAGAATACAACAGTTGCAAAACTGGGCAAAAATCCCCATGTTTGTTGCTGCTGATATCGAAGAAGGTGTTGGACAGCGCTTTAGTGGGGCAACTTGGTTCCCGCCACCAATGGCGCTGAGTGTTATCTTCCGCAAGGACCAAACGTTGGGTTTGCACTATGCAGAAAAAATGGGAGCGATCACTGCCACAGAGAGTCTAGCAGTTGGCATTAACTGGGTACTTGCTCCTGTGGTGGATGTGAATAACAATCCTGATAATCCTGTGATCAATGTGCGAGCATTTGGCGAAACCGTTGAGGAAGTCAGCCTTCTTGCTAGTGCTTTTATTCGTGGTGCGAAAGCTTATCCTGTCCTGACGACGGCAAAACACTTCCCTGGACATGGTGATACTGCTGTTGATTCCCATCTGGATTTACCAGTGATCCCCCATTCGGCAAGTCGTCTTTGGGAAGTTGAATTACCACCGTTTGCGGCGGCGATCGCATCGGGTGTAGATACGATCATGAGTGCCCATCTACTGATCCCTTGTTGGGATTCAGAACTACCGGCAACCCTATCGGAGAAGATTTTAACAGGGCAGGTACGACAAAAACTTGGATTTGATGGCTTGATTGCGACAGATGCGCTGGTTATGGGTGCTATTGCCAAGCACTATGGTGCAAGCGTTGCTCCTGTTATGGCAGTGGAAGCTGGTGCTGATATTTTGGTCATGCCTATTGATCCCGAAACCGCAATTCGTGCCGTGTGCGAGGCTGTGGAGAGTGGACGCATCATGAGGTCGCGCATTCGTGAGTCTGTTCAGCGTATTTGGCAAGCTAAGAGAAAAATCTTTCCTTTGCAGGTCAATACTCTAGATTTAAGAGATTTAAGCCATCACATATCACAAAACGACTCCACTACTACTGTTACTGAGATTTTGCAACACAGTCAGGCTGTGTATTGTCCTGTACTACCATCAGAAAACCTCATAGATCCAGTCACGCTTAATTATCTTTCAGCACCTAATTTGCGGAATTTAATCGTGGTTGATGACTTGTTAAAATGTGATTTTTTGAACTTTTGCGCTCCAGCAATTACACTGCCTAAGCAAATGGGCTACATGACTCAAATTACCGATAGCCAGACCCTGTCTACTGCCGATCTAGAGGCAAATCACCTCACGCTTCTACAAATATTTATTCGAGGCAATCCATTTCGCGGTAGCTCTAGGCTCAACCAAGCATGTGAGCATTTGTTTAAGAAATTATTAATAAATCGTAAGCTTCAAGCTTTAGTGGTGTACGGTAGCCCTTATGCAATGCAGCAGTTTATACCTTTAGCTCCGGCAAATCTCAACACTGTTTTCTCCTATGGACAAATGCCAGCAGCGCAAGATATTGCCTTACGTAGATTATTTAGTATGTAATTCATCTGTTGAGGGAATATTTCCTGATTTGCCACTTCTAGCTGAAGGTAGTCAGCACATTGCTTAAGCCTCATTTCTGTACATCTCATAAACTAGTACAAGTCGGTTAAATTAACTACCCTAGTTTTCTGTTTTGAAATATAATCTAATTAAATGTCAGGAAACGTTGACTTTTGTAATATTTCTTTACATTTTTTGAGGATATGTAGCGTCAAAATGAAAACAGTTCCGTATACCAAACTACAAAACCCCAGCAGCAAGTTTATTCCGGATCATGTTTGTTCCTAAACAATATTGGGAACACTACCTAAATATTAATTTGTGAGTAAAAAACGATGAGTGTGAATACGGTGCCTTCTATCAATTACTACTCTCTAGACGTAATCCAAGACGAAGCAAGGCGATTGGTGCAAAAGGGAGTGGTCAGCCGGCAACAACCAATCTACAGCCTTTGCCAATACATCCCAGCTAGAGAGTGGGTTTGTGTTGAATGTGAATTAGAAAAGTGTGATTTTTTACTGCGCGATCGCATTGCCGATCTGATTGGTCGGGAACAATGGGACAACGACTAACAGGAGGCAGGAGTTAGGAGTCAGGAGTCAGGAGTCAGGAGTCTTGTCGGGAAGAACACATACAAACATACTTGGTTCTAACTTTCTGGTTATCTCTGTCGCGCTGTACGAGTCGATTTTGGATTGGGAGTATTTATTTTGGGTGTGTATTGTTTTCTAAGGATTCAACGCCAATTTAAAGGATAATCTCTGCTTTTTATTCCAAATTCTCAAGTTATCATCCCATACCAAGATGAATCAGGGGGAGTGGGAAGTGTCGGAGGGCTGGGAGGTAAGGAAGGGGACTAAGGAGAGGAAGACATTACTCCCCACACTCCCCACACTCCCCACACTCCCCACACTCCCCCCACTCCCCACTCCCTACGAGGCACTACTGACCAATTTCTCCCCTTTCAGCATCCGTCCTGCGGCTTCGAGTAAAGCTTCTTCAAGATAGGGTTTAGTGAAATAGCCGCTGGCACCTAATTGAACTGCCATTTGTCGGTGTTTGTCTGCACCTCGCGAGGTGAGCATGGCGATCGGCAGATGGTTGAGATAGGAGTCTTTCTGAATGCGAGAGAGCAATTCCAGACCATCACAACGGGGCATTTCAATGTCGCAAAACACGATATCGCAAGGTAGACCAGAACGGAGTTTGTCCCAAGCTTCCTGACCATCACGCGCCTGTTCTACACGATAACCTGCTTTGTTAAACGTGAGAGAAAGCAACTCTCTGACTGTGATTGAGTCATCAACAATCAGCACTGTTGGGTCAATTTTAGCTGCCGGGGTTTCCGGTACAATATGACTTGCTTTCTGATCCCGAGAGATGAAACCACGTTGTGTGGAAGTTCTTCCTTGGAAAATATCTATGATTTCTAGCACGTCGGCTATCGGCATAATGCGACCATCACCTAAAATGGTTGCACCAGCGACACCAATAGGTTTAGGTGCAGGACCTTCAAATTGCTTAATCACAATTTCTTGTTCGCTCAGCACTTGGTCGATTTGTAGGGCAATGAGAGTATTTGCTGAGCGTACGACAACAGCAGAAATCATGTCATCATCACGGTTACCACCATAGACACTGGCTCGACTTAGCTGACGATTTAAGGTTAAAAGCTCCTTCAGGGGTCGGAATGGTAAAAGTGTATCGCGCCAAGGAATAAATTTCTGCCCGTTAGCACCCGTATGTATATTTTTTACAGGTACGTCTAGAGTATCTTCTACCCCATCCATTGGGAAGGCGATGCGAGCTTTATCAGAGATGCAGCAGAGAGCTTTACAAATACTTAGGGTCAGAGGCAGACGAATAGTGAAGGTAGTTCCCTTGCCTAAGGTAGAATCAATACTAATTGTCCCTCGGATTTCACTGATTCTAGTGAGAACTACGTCTAATCCAACACCGCGACCAGCAAATTCATCTTCCTTGTCTTTGGTACTAAAACCAGGCTGGAAGAGGAGGTCGTAAACATCAATATCAGTCATAGTTCTGACTTGATCTTTTGTCATGAGACCCAGATTGACTACCTTTGTCTTTACCCCTTCAGAATCAATACCCGCACCATCATCTGTAACGGAGATAATAGTTTGGTTGCCTTGATGGAAGGCGTGGATGGAGATAACTCCCACAGGTGGCTTACCTGCTGCTTGTCGAGTTTCTGATGTTTCAATCCCATGAGCGATCGCATTATTCAGTAAATGCGTCAGTGGGCTTTTCAGATGCTCTAGAATCATTTTGTCAATCAACGTATCTCGACCTTCAATCACCAGCCGCGCTTGTTTCCCACACCTGATGGCAGTCTCCCGTACTCCTCGCTCTAAAGGTGTGCTAACTTCAGCAAAAGGCTCCATTCGCGATCGCGTCAGTCCCTCTTGTAGTTGGGTCGTGATCTGCCGGAACTGCCGCGCTACCTGCTCGCTTTCTTCGGTCACAAAGTCTATGTCACTAGCTGACTCACGTACCCGAACAATCAGTTCAATTATTTCCTGGGACAAGGTATGGAAAGGAGTAAACTGATCCATTTCTAGTTCACTAAAACCCATAGTTTTATCCGGGTGGGGGATAAGTCCATAGTTTTTGCGGCTGGCTAGTAGAGATGCTTCCAGTAGCGATCGCTCGTACAATTCCTGCATCCTCCCTCCCACATCCGATAACTGTTGCACCTGAGTGAGCAAATTATCGAGAGACTGTCGTAGGCGCTCTTGATCCTGTTCTAGTGTATTGCGATTTACCACCAACTCCCCAACCAAATTGCTCAGGTCGTCCAAATGCTTAACTGGGACCTTCATGAGTTGTTCAAATCTGGCAGATCGAGTGACCGCATGGCGTGGCGGTAAATCTCCCTTCACCATTTCGACCAATTCCTTAAATTGATCGTCGATGTTCCCTTGAGGAGAATCTTGTTTAACCTTTTCCTGCTTTAAATCCAGCAATTCTCCTAAGGCGGCAATTTCTTGTTCTGGTATGGAAGCAGCACTTGTACTTGATGCGACTTCTTGGTTTAGTAAATTATCCAACTCAGCAAATTCATCTTGCATTAAGATGTTATCTGCTGTTTCTTCTTGTTCCGTTTGGGCTGTGTGTGTCTTTATATAAGATAAGACAACATCTTCATCTTCTACTATCTCTGATTTTGTCCTTGGAGAAAACAGTCCACTATCCTCAAAGGACACTTGATTTAGGTCAGCAAAGTCAGCAAAGTCACCCAACAGCGTGTCACTGTCTGAGTTAGAATTTTCGTCCTCTGCAATTGCTGCTTCACTGATCGATACTTCCGTTAACAAATCTTGTGAATCGGTTACTTCAGTATCTAAAATACTCATTACATTGTCTAAGAAATCCTCGAATTCATTGAATAAAATTTCTTGATTCTCACCATCTAACTGATCTACTTGCAGGTCACTTCCTACCTCTTGGGGTAGCTGTAACTGGAGCGACTCATCCCTAAGACTCATGTTCTCTGATGAAGTTTCTCTGGAGAACAAATCATCATCTAAGTCCTGGAGTTGAACTGTAAAAAGATCGTCTGTACTATCATTTAGATCAACATCAATGGAGCTAACTGCGGCTATATCCTCAAACAGGACTGGCAAAGACTCGTCACTCCCCACCTCAAAACTATGAAACCAATCAAGTTCCATGTCAGTAGATGGTTGTGGTAAACTAGAGGGTAAAGTATTCGTTGGCAATGTAAATTCTGGTATAACTTCCAGAACTTCTGGAGGCTGTGCCGAGGACTGGTTTCCAGCATTAATCCCTTCCTGCGGTAAGACCGAAGCATTTTCTGCTCCCCTTTCCCCCCTATCCCCAGAGGGGACCCCGAGTCCCCCTTGCCCCCCTGCTCCTGTTAAATTGGTTGACGAGAACTCCTCAAAGAAATTATCACCAGGATTTGATAACAATCTGAGATGTTCCGACTGAAAATTGACATCCAGATCTTCCAAGTTTAAACTAGTTGCGCTCAAGGAGACAGACTCGTGACTATCACCAAAAATATCATCAGAAGTTGCAGCCGCAAGCAAAATTTCCTCTAACTCCTTTGCAGCATCCGCCTCTACAGCAGGAGGAAATTCGCCTTGTTTTTCCTTTTGACTTCCCTCTTCCCAGAAGTGCGAAAAAGCGTCTTCTTGCTCTAGAGAAAATTCTGCCGCTGTAATAGAGGAAGTATCCAATACATTACCAGAGGTTGACTGGTTCTGACGTAAGGAGGGGAAGCTATAATTTTGGGTGTTTTCAGTAAACAGATCGTCTAAAGACCTGATTTCGTCTTTAGGTGAGATCGTCTCCGATTTCGGATCAATAGGGGCAATTTCTGCCACAGGATTTGATAAATCAATTTCCGTGAATAAATCATCAAAACCGCTTTGATCTTGAGTGAATGGTTCGTAAGTAATAGTTACAGTTTGTGGCTGATTGACTTCGGCTGTGGGTGGTGATTCATTTTCTATTTCTATCACGTGTTCCGAGGTCAACAGTATTGTTTTTTCTGTGACATCCTCTTGGTCAACTGAGTTTTCATAGCTAAATTCAATGACCAACCCAACAGCTTCTTGATTTTGCGTCTCTTTATTCTCTTCTTCTAGGAACTCGTCACCAAACAACTCCCCAAGAGTAAATTCTTCTTCTTTTACAATTTTTTCAACTGGATGATTAATAGTCTCTGCTGCAAATAGAAATTCAAATTCGCTATCATTATCCTCATTATCAATGTGATTTAAATCACTTCCCGATTCCTGAGTAGCGGAAATATCTAGGATTTCCTCCTGTTCCCAGCTTCCATCTAGATCGGGAGTCTCACCTTCAAACAAATCGGCAAGAGAATTTAACTCGGCTATTCCTACCTCTGGACAATTTTGGTCAAGACTGATATCAGGAAGAAGTTCGTTATTTTCGCTGTCGCTATTCAGTTCAAAGGATAGATCTGATAGACTAGTAATGGTGTCTTGTGGCTGAATTTCCAACAGATCCTCTGACTCAGTCAAATTGTCAGCTATTGGTGACACAGGTGAGACAGCTTCATCATCGCTGACAGAGAGGACTGACTCTGGTATATGAGTTGGTTCATCCACCAAATCAATCTCTAACAATTCGATTTCTGGGATAGGGATGAGTGATTCTAGTTGCTGACTAATTGCAATTTCAGCTTCCCGATCTGTGAGGACGAATTCCAGAGCTTGTTTAATCTCTATAATGACAATTTTTGCTAGAGTAAGATAAGTATTTTCAGGATTAGCGATCGCCCTTCCAGCTACCTGACACAAATTAGCCCAATGCAACCACTCTGACTCCTCACCAATTCTAGCTAAATGGTTACAACACCCTTGAAGATTTTGACGTGTTTCAGGTGTTGCCGGTTGCTTAAACAGTTGCAACATTTCCCTTAGTGTTTGTATCACCTGGGTTTGAATCTGTTGCTCACGATCACTTTCTGTAGGTTCCACCTGTTTAGGTCGGACAGTAGCATGGGTTTCGTTAGAAAGCGCTGTAGTGTCCTCTATCGGAGACTTAAGGGTCTTAGTTATGGATGTACTGCTTCCTTGTTTTACAAGGATATCCAAATGTTCGTATAACCACTGAAAGACCGGTTCTGCTTCTAACATCAGATCGCTAGCTGTTTCTTCCGGAAGACCATAGGGTCCCTGTAGATGATCTAACAGCACTTTCAGTGTGTCAGATACACCAAGAAACAAAGACTCCAGCTTCTGGTCAACCTGAACCGGGTGTTCCTTCAAAACTTTGAAGCAGTCCTCCAAACGGTGAGACGTATGCTGGATACTATTCAGACCAAGCATTGCTGCCCCGCCTTTAATAGAGTGAGCAGCCCGAAAGACTTCATTGATCATTTCTGGATCATTCAGGGTACTCTGGAGATTTAGCAACCCCTGCTCAATTGTATTCAGGTGATCTTTTGCTTCCTCAATGAAGTAACCCAAAATTCGCTGTTGTTGTTCTGGCAGCATAAGGAATTATGAATTATGAATTATGAATTATGAATGGTGGGTGGTGGATGATGGTGGGTGGTGGGTGGTGGTGAATAATGAATGGTAAATGATGGATTATGAATGGTGAACGATGGCTGACGAAGTATAAATTTGGGCTATTTAAATTCATAATTCTTTCATAATTCATAATTCATAATTCATAATTCATTCATGTTTCTACGCGGAAGCGTTCAACGGAGGCGATTAGGTCACGGGACACACCGACTAAGTGTTGCAAAGCTCCAGAGACTCGTTGTGCTTCCTGTGAGGTGTCTTGCGCTGTTAATTCCACTGATTGCATGACCTGAGCTACGGCGCGGGAGGTTTCTGTCTGCTCCACAGTATCAGTAGTAATTGAGCGGACTAGAATATCAATGCGTTTTGCAACTTGAATGATATTTTCTAGCGATCGCTTAGCTTCTTCTGCTAATTGCGTGCCTTTAATGACCTGTTGTGTGCCTTCTTCCATCGCAGTCATTACGGAGCCGGTTTCGCTCTGGATTTGCATAACAATTTGTTCAATTTCCTTTAACGACTTAGCTGATTTATCTGCCAACTGGCGCACTTCATCGGCGACGATAGCAAAGCCTCGTCCAGCTTCTCCAGCGCGTGCTGCCTCAATACTGGCATTAAGTGCCAATAAGTTTGTCCTGGAGGCAATCTGAGAAATTAACGCGACAATTTTAGAAATTTCTTGGGATGACTCTGCCAGCCGCTTGACTTTCCGGGTGGTTTCGGCTACAGTTTCGCGAATTTCTAAAATCCCTGCCACGGTATTCTCTACTGCATCCCCACCTTTGAGGGCAATTTCGCTAGCGTCACGGGCTACAGTTTCTGCTTCCCGCGCTGCTTCTGCTACCCGTTGGATTGAGTCAGTCATCACCTGTACAGATGAGAGCGTCACCCCCAACTCTTCTGCTTGTCGCAGGGCGTCACTGGATAATGCCGTAGCAAAGGTTTCCGAATTAGTTGCTCCTTGAGTCACGTCTCGTGCTGCCACTTTCACCTGTTGCACAATATCCCGCAAGTTTTGAATTGTGAGGTTAAAAGCATCGGCAACTGCCCCCAGCACGTCGGCTGTCACCTCTGCTTGCACCGTCAAATCTCCTCGGGCAGCCCCTTCCACATCGTCTAACAAGCGAATCACTTGGCGTTGCAAGTTTTCTTTTGCTTCCTCCTGTTCTTGAGCTTTGCGGGTAGCTTCATTTGTGGTCGTGAACATAACGCGGGCCATTTCATTAAAGCCAGAGGCTAACTGTCCAAATTCATCTTCTGAATAGACTGTCGCTTGGACATTAAGATTTCCTTGACTCACTGCATCAAATTGAGCTTGCAGGTCTTTAGTTGTGCGACGAATTTGCCGGATTGTGAGGTTACCCATGAAGCCTGCGGTAGCAAAACTAGTGATTCCTGCTGCTAGTGTCATTGCCCAGCCTGTATTGCGCACTGACTCACGTTGTTGGGGTTGAGAAAAGTTAGCTGCAGCAAAGCTGACTGCTGCTACAACTAATGCCGAGACAACGCCTACAGTCCCAGCGACTAACCAGTGCTTATTTTCTAGGGGGGCATTTTCCAACGGTGCCAGCAAGCCTTGCTCAACTGTGACTTGAAGTTCTGACTTGGAGACATCTGTTTGGGTAAAGACTGGGACTGCTTCGTGTGAACCAGTAATACTAAATAGCTCCGCATCGCGGGCGTTCATTTCAGTATTTGGGATTTCCGAGGCTTTACCACCGTTGGTTTCTCTTGCGCTAGAATGCAACTGAGAGTCACCAAAGGAAGAATCTCCAACACTATCAAATCCTGGAATATTGCCTAAATCGTCAAATTCATCAAAGTCGTCTAAAAAGTCTATATTATTCCTCTGGGAAGTGTGTCCATTTAGTAGATTGCTTGCGGTTTCATTTTCAGCCGAGATTTCCTCCGAGCCAAAGGCAGACTCAAATGCTTCCAAATTAAAAGCTTCGTCGTTGAAGTCACTTTCATCTTCGCTATAACTTGAGCTAAGCTGCTGTTCTTTCAAAGTAAGATCGCTGAGCGAAGACGACGAATTTTCTGAATTTAGTCTGAGGTTAGAAGGTTCTTGGAAGTTCGGCTTTTCGGACTCTTTTACAGAGTCTTGTGAGGATAACTGTTCCCCAAAGAAGGTATTTTTTGTGGGAGACAAACTTTCTTGACTGCCTGAATCGGTCGTGAAAGTTTCATCTTCATAAGTAAAGTTAAAAAGATCTGGGTTGAGTTGTAAAAAGGGTTCCTCACTTAAGGTTGCCTCATTTTCACTTTTCTCAACACCTTGTGCAAATGGTGAATCGCCGCTATCATATTGAGGCTCTGCTAAATTTTGGCTAACATAATTTGTGCCACTAGCTTGTAAAGGATCTTCAACAATCGCTTCTTCAAAGAAAGCTGGTAACTCTAATTCTGCTTGTTCATCTTGAGTAATGTTTGAATCAAGAGTATCTAGTTGATTCAAATTAAAAGGGTTATCGACCAGTTCTTCGGTTGAATTTGATGTTGGATCAGACAAATTAATGTCTGTGGGGATATCGAATGGACTGATTGAATGTAATTCTTCTATCTCGTCCAAGGATTGGAAATCAAGATTTTGATTAGAGTTTTCTAAATCCTCCAATTCTAATTTTTGTGGTTCTATAGGGAGAGTATCGCTCAAGCCCGATAAGTTCTCATTCTCAACAACTTCAGTCACCTCACCTGCTTGCTGGTGGAAATGGCTGATGTTTTCCAGACCATTGTTGGCAAAATCAATGATTTCTGGATCTTTCGTTAACTGCAATACCTTTTGATATTCTTCTTTGGCGACGTCATACTGCTGTAAAACGTAGTAGATATGTCCCCTTAATAAATGGGTATTAGGGTCGTTGAGCAAAGAAAGTACTGCTTGGTTAATGAATGTCGCTGCCTCTTCATAATTCCTTTGCACGTAGGCTTTATAAGCCTGTTGATATGTTTCTAAGTCATCATCTATACTTGTTGCCATTTCCTATCTCCCAATTTCATCCTGCCCACCTAGCACTTCGTAAAATTGCTGTCTGATCGAGCAGTCGCAGACACTGTGTTTTTTTCGGATCTATTAACCACTCTCCTCGCAAAAAAGGCGCCATAGCATCCGGCACATGAGTTGGTGCCTTCAGGTTCTGTACATCTAGCCAGTCCATACCACCAATTTCCTCCACTGCCAAGCCCACGATAGTGTCTTGTTCCTCGATCGCAATCACTGAAATTTCTGCTCGATCTGTGTTTAATGCCGTTGCTTCTCCCAAAAATTGACCTAAGTCAGCCACCCAAATGACTCGACCTCGTAAATTTAGAGTACCCAAAAGCAACGGTGAAGCATTAGGAATGGGAGTAATTCTATCAGGACTTAGTTCAATGACCTCCCGAATACCTGTAGCTAGTAGTGCAAACTCCTGATTTGAAGGAATGTAAAACCTCAAGTGTAACTCACCTTCCGGACTTTCTACTCGTAGTTCCGGACGGAAGTGGTCTTGTCCACTACCTCCTAAAAAGTCGGGTTTACTGACCATTTTGTGTTCATCCTTATCCTCGCAGCAGTTGTTTGACTGTTCCAACCAACTCGGTCGGTTGAAAAGGTTTGGCTATATATGCATCTGCACCCTGCTTCATCCCCCAGTAACGATCGAATTCTTCCCCTTTGGAAGAACACATCACGACGGGGACATTTTGGGTTTTTGGATCAGACTTTAAACGGCGGCAAACTTCGTAGCCGTTCATCCGAGGCATGACAATATCCAGCACCACTAAATCGGGAGGAGTGGTTTGAATGGTTTCCAACGCTTCTAGTCCGTCACAGGCATGGGTGACTGTTAAGCCACTTGCTTTCAGAAGGTCCGTAATCATCTCCCTTTGCGCAATACTGTCTTCCACAATCAGAACTGTACTCATAAAATGTCTATATACCTCCTGATGTAGACGTTCATTTTTAGAACATTCCCTGATTTCCCCGCAAGCAATTATTGTATAAATTAATTCTATTCCTTCACGAAATTGCTGGATAATGAGATTTCACTGAGGCTGGCTGATTCTGTGATACTATTTTTTACCTCATTTTTGCTCGGATTAACAAGTCTTGTGTCTTGTTTTTCATTCTTTACACCACTGTAGTGGAGATATTTCTCTACGAGTATGAGTAACTCATTGTGCCCAAATGGTTTTGTTAAATAATCTGTAGCCCCTACCATTCTGGCTCTAGTTTGATCAATAAACCCACTTTTACCGGTGAGCATAATAATCGGCATGAGCCGAAATGCTCTAGATTGCCGCAGCATGGCACAAATTTCGTACCCATCCAATTCCGGCATGGCAATGTCGCATAAAATTAAATCAGGCTGAAGCTGAAATACAAGACTGAGTGCTTCTAAGGGATTGTTCAGGGCGATCGTCTCATACCCTTGGGGCTGCAAAATAGACTTGACAAGTTCACCACATGTCGTCTCGTCGTCAATACAAACTATCCGCCTCCTGTCGTTGCTCTCCAGACCCAGCCCACTGTCTTGTTTTTGTGTTTCCACGTTGGGTGTAACCGAATGTACCAGTTGCACCCAACCCGTTTGCACGTATGGATATATTGCCTTGGCGACAGTCAAAATATCTCGATTGAGATAGCGAGCTAGTTGGCGCAAGGGCATTTTAGCATTTGTCCAATGTTGTAACTGATTCACTGTTGCTGCTGGTAGTGAGGACTGTAGTCCAGTGTCAACAAGCACCGGAAATTGATCGGCAGACTGAATGTGTGGATAGAGGAGCTTCCATTCTTGCACCTGCTGAAGAACTTTGGTTAGGGTAGGAGTGATCTCCAAAGTCGTCAATTGTGGAACAAGAGTTGCACCCTGATCGAAAATGAAGCTACCTTGGTGTAGGCTTAGCAGGTCAAACAGAGTTTCGTGTACTGATCTGTGGATGATACTGCGAGCCTGTGTGGGGCTGAGAATATTTTGTCCCAAAAGCATCCACAAATAGCCATACTCCGGTGCATTCAGTGATGTTAAGGAGGCTAGTTGTATTTCTTCGAGTCGTACTTTGATTTTGTAATGACGTAAATAATCATATAGCCGGGATAGACTGCGATCGCCTACTTCAGCATAGATAATTTGGCCGTTGAGAAAAAAGACAAACCAAGACTGCTGTCTCTCGTTATAGGAATGATCTCTAAGGGCAACTTCTTCACCAGATTTAGTGCGATTGTAAATGCCGTAGGCTTCGACAAACAGTAGTCCAGTTCGTTGTCCTAACTCAATCAATTGCAGGATACTGCGAATATCAATTTCATTTAAATTTCCCTGCATTTAGCTATAAAGCGCTCCTTATTAAAGGGGGAGTGGGGGAGTGGGGAGTCGGGGAGCAGGGGACCAGGGGAGTCGGGGAGTCGGGGAGCAGGGGGTATAAATTGGCAATTTCTCGACACCTGATCTGTTCTTCACTACTGCCCAATCCCCAATCCCCAATCCCCAATCCCCAATCCCCAATCCCCAATCTCCATCAATTTAAAATCTTTTTAATATACTATAACCAAGCTAGTGATAATACGGTAGTCATCTTGACTGCATTCAGCACAAGATATAGAGATGTGATAGTTGGATTCTATAAATTTTAGCATGCGATATCTCACTTATATAGTTAATTTGGTTAGTCTTGTTTTCCTAGACGCAAGTTTAATAAGCCAAAGTAAAACAATTACTTAAGGTATAGCCTAGAACACAGTCAAGTACATCAAAAGGGATTAGCGGTGTGCTATATTTAGCAGAAGTACAAAAACAAAAAGGCGGCTTACTAAGTGGTGGAAGCAAAACCGAACTGAAACTGCTGGCTTGCCAGCGGACAGACCAGTGTTGGAGTATAGTGTCGGAAGAAGTGATGACTGCGGATGAAGCCAGCAAATTAAATGATGGAATACTCATACTGGTTGAACTAAATCCGAATCGTCAAGTACAACGGATTCAAGAAGCAGGGCGTCCGTTAGTTAATATCTTGCAAAATTTTTCCCGGCAGTTGGAGAAATTTAAGCTTAAGGAAGAAGAAATTGATCAGTGGAAGCAGTCGTTGACATTTCAAGCGCAAGAGCTAAATCGCCGCGAAATGGATATGGAAGTGCGCTTGGAACAACTGCAACAAATGGAGGATGACGTTCAACGTGTAGAGGCACAAAAGCAAGAAGTTGAAACCTCTTATGGGGAGATTGCACAACTACGAGAAGAAATAGAACGCAACCGCAAAGACTTGGAAGGAGCTTGGGATCACTTGCGGGGAGAACAGCGTCGTCTAGAGGAGCATAAGGCAGAGTCTCAGCAGGGGATGGTATTGGATCAAGAGCAAAGTCAGGTATTAAAAGAATTACTTGACCGCCTCTCCAGCAGCGTTTCTCCTACAGAAAAAGTGCAAGAACACCTGAACTTTGCCTTTGAAATGGTGGCTCTTCAGCAAGCTTTACTTAACCCACACTGGCAACAACTAGAGCAGCAAAGAACTATAGTTGATCAGCAGCAGGTCGAAATTGAACGGTTGGCGCAAATTTTTGTTGAATGTCAAAATGAATGGCAACAATTCCAAAATTCTGTGGAGCAACAAGCAGCAGATTTAAAGGTAAATACAGCTATTCTTAACGGCAAGCAAGAGTATGCCCGGATGCTAAAAGAGGATTTGCTATCTCAGAAAAAGTTATATCAGCAAATTCAATCCTGGGCTGCAATCTCTGTTAATAGAATTCATCACGAGCCGGTTAATATAGCGGCTTTAGGGAAAATGTCTTTAGAAGAACTGCAAAAGACAGTAGAAGACTTGGAGGATAAGTTGGTTTTGGGGTCTAGCTTTGTCAATGATCAGGAACACGAACTGACATACAAGCAAGAAACTATTGAACAACTGCAACAAAAGCTTAACCAAGCCTCGGAGTCAGAAAGCAGCCAATTAGCAGCAGAACTAGCAGAGGAAAAAGACCTCTATCAAATGCTAAACCAAACGTTAGTAGGACAACGCCGTAATTTACTCGAACAGCAAGAGTTGATCAAGCAACACCAAATGGTCCTGCAAAGGCGGCAAGGAAATATTGTTGGCAATGAACACGATCATCAAAGCAGTCATCTGAGACCAATTCTTGCGCACATTGAAGAGGAGGAAAAACAAAAGTTAGAGGAACTGCAAAACCTGGAACGTGAGATTGAGCAGATACGTGCTAGCGTTGAGCAAGCACTGTTAATGATTGAAGAGCAAACCCAACAGCGAGAGATGAAGCGTCAGGAAATGCAAACGCTGGAGCAAGATTTGTTATCTCTGCGAACAGTAACAGCAGAATCTAGGGGTCGGGTGAATCTATATCAAGAAGCACTACAACCACTTCAGGATGCCCTAGATGGGTTAAAGCAGAAGCTGCATTCAATTGTAGAAGTGTTATCCCAAGTGCAGGCAACCGGCGATAATCAACTCCAGGCAATTACGCGACTGCGTCAGATTCTGTTCAGTGTAATATCTTAGACACAATTGCTAGAAAATTGGTATAAATAAATACATTTTGGCTTTAGGTGATGGAAATTGGCGTCTATGGCGTAATTAGTTGCACTGATGGAAAGTACGTGCGGTAACGGTTGACATGCTCCCTGCTCCCTGCTAAGGTCTCCCTTCTTTTGTAAATGATTGGGTTGATCACCAAATGTCCCCGATTGGCGTATTCGGTGAGCATTTGATCTGACCACTGAAACCATTGGGGGTCTTCAGTGAGGAGATCCAAGATCACGTTGCTATCCACCAGGATGTCAGTCATGGGTTTTCGCGGGTTAGTCGCATAATTTCGTCAGTACTCAGACCACTCGTTGCTTTGCCCCGCATAGCAGCAATAAGTTGTGCTCCTTGGTTAGGAGATGCTTGCTTGCGGATATGAAGAGTATCATCAATGACTTCAAGCTGGATTTCTGTCCCTGGTAAAAGTCCCAGCTTTTGTTGAATGTCGGGAGGAATGGTGATTTTTCCGTCGGTGTTAATTCTCATGATGCTTATAGGGTAATGTTTTTAGTGAAAGGTAAAGAATGGGAATTTATTTATGGGGCTATACACTAGCATAGCTTTTACATACATTTCAAAAAAAATCTAAACATGGTATAGCCACTTCACAACAAGATATTAAAAAGAAAGAGTCATAAAATTGGGGAGAGGCTACTAAATTTTTACTTTTATCTTTATTCCTCACTCCCCACTCCCCACTCCCCCCTCAGTGAATGCTTGACTCAACGCATCAAATAGGGACAAGCGTTTAGCCCATTCTGTGAGATAGCCATAGTCTAAACTGGCAGGTTGCAGTTTCAGTATCCCCAGAACATCTCGCCACTGTTTGTCAGATTCGCTTCCCCTTCCCCAAAGTAACTTTTGCAAAATAGTATCTTCCGGCGAGGCAATCCAAAATCTCGGTATCCCTTCCATGTCCAACAGCCTTCTACGTGACATTTGGGAGGAGGCAAAAGGAGAATTGTCCATGACATAGAGGTCAGCGTTCGCTATTGTTTCAGTATGAGTAATATTGAGCATTCTATTTCGCCCAAGCCTCAAATCCTCTACTGCCCCTACCGGACAGTAAAAGGAAGCTGCTTCCAGTATCGCTACCAATTGGTCAACCTGACTGACTTGAATCTGAACTACCAAGTCTAAATCACGAGTTGAACGAGCTTCCCCGTGAATTGAACTGGCAACACCCCCACTCACGTAGTATAGTATGTTAATTGACTCTAGTAGTTGGTGGAGTTCACCAGCTAAGGCTATGGAATCTTGAATCCACATTTTTTCATCAACACCAGTTGGCTTGAAATCAGGATGGAATTTTTCTGCTAGGACTGCATGAGCAAACACCAAGCGGATTTCTTCGATAGGTACAGACTTTAGCCGCCATTTGATGCCAGCAAGGCACAGTTTTCTCACTCCGCGATCATGTGTCGCAGCTATTTCGACTCTTTGTTTGAGAGAGAGTTGCCGCAGCCTGTTAAATAAATAAATATCAGCTTCAATACTCGTGTCTGCTGCTTGGGGTCGATAGCCTAGTTTGACTGTGGAGTTCTCAAGCATTGAGGGAAATAATGATACACATGCTATGGTGCTGTCGTCCTTGGTGTTAGCTGTTGCATGGATTGTCATGGTTGTCCCGTCGCAACAGATCTTATTTTGTTATCGTACTCACTCATAATTGCATCAACACGAGTTTGCAAGTCTGGATTCAATTTCAGATCTTCAATAGCCGTACTCACTTTGTGACCTTTACGCAGTGAATCAAAAAATTTGGATTTTTGATTTTCGTCTAACAGTCCAACAATTTGTGTGATCCTTTCTCTCTGTAAAGCTTGAACCGCTGACCGTTGTGTTGCAGGAAGTTTGTCTAAGCGTATTTTAGTGGGTCTAGTCGGAACGATTGTTGAGGTGGGTTCAGAAGGTGTACCAGAATCAGGTGTGGGGGATTGTGCTGTGGCAATTGCTGGAAAGAGGGCCGCAAGGGTTAGTGTAGTGGAGAATATGGACAAAAGCTTTGCAAAATTAATACTCATCTTGGTTCACTCCTTTCAGCAGAATTATACAACCAACGAGATAATTTTATCGGATTTGAGTGTAATTCTGTATGTGTCCAACTCGATGAGGCAAATGACTTCAGACTCAAATTCGGCAAATTCCAATGGGGGAAGTCCAATACTTGATCCCCAAAACAGCGTTAGTAAATTTTGAGCAAGCTGGACGTTAAATTTGCTAGAATCGCCCGATTCCCCAACCTCGGACGACGACGCGACGAAATTCTACCGAAGTTACGTAGCCTCACAATAGATAACTACCTGATTCTGCATGAAGGGCGGATCGCATAAATGCATGGCGCAGTGCCAATCCCAATCAAAAGTAAATCTTAACCTTCTAGTAACATTCTAATAATTGTTTGATTACCTAGCTTTTACACTCAAGTCTTATTCTAAGCTAAGACTCTTAATCGGGTAGCAAGAAAATTGATACTCATTGCCTACTTGCTACGCTCGTTACGGAATCAAGTCTACTATTCGTAGCACCTGACGGGTGATAACCCTAAGTAAGCGTGGTATTTACAGACAATTTTTTGGGATGAAATAAGGAGAAGTTATTATGCGTTTCATCAAATTTCGCCTGCTTAGTATACTTGCTCTAACTGCTTTAGTAACAGGTACGTTTGCACTTCCAACACGAGCTAAACAGCACATTTTAACTCAAAAAATCCCACCACTTTTGATTGCACAAAGTTCCGCAAATACATCGGAACCTAGTCTAATTGTACCAGATACCGTTAATACAAATACACTTGACCAATTTGGTACGTTTTTAGACACAGCATCTCCTAGTGCCACAATCAATATCATTATTCCCGTAACAGATTTTCAGTATCACAATGGGGAAGTTAAGTCACCGCCTAGTTTGCCCCTTTTTAATTCATTCATATCAGACTACGGTTTTCTTGGTATGACTACAGGCACTGCATATGCTGTTTCTCCTCAAACTCCCAAATTTACACAATCACAAATTAACAACCTCAAATCAGTGACAGTCAATTTTGACTATGGATATAATCAAAACCCAAGCACACTAACCCCAAGCGTACTATTTATTGAATTGTACAATGTCGAAAAAGGCACGAGTCAAATAATTACAACATTAAAAGCAACAGGAACTGGAACTGGAGCAAAGGTTATTCCCCCTAACCCACCAGTAACTATTCCAACTACGGCTTTTGCACCAGGATATAATTACGAGATTATCTTTGTCCTGCAAAAAAATAATGCTGATACAGCAGCATTTGGTAATAACAATTATATCAGTCCTGTTAATGTTGGTGATGTTGTTATCACTTTAGTGCAGAAGTGAGTCCCATAGTAGATTTTGAGTTTAGCTCCTAAAATCCAAAGCCCGATACAACTCTTTGATGGAGTTATTGGGCTTGGCGAAAAACTTGGGTTACTAACCCAAGTAGCTAGTTAATCCGAGTTGGTCTAAAAATTCAATTATTTCAAGAGAATCCAACATGTACAAAAATAACCTTTCCCGGTTCATGATTCTGATGGGATTTACTTTAGCCCTACCAGTCTCGATTGTGACATCTCCAGTACTTGCCCAAACTAGCAATCCATGTCCTGTAGTCACTCCTGCTGAAGGAGTGACTACCTACTGTTTTCCAGCTACAACTACAAGCGGACTTCCAAGTATTGCCTACGTAATAAATAATACATCTTCGGGTAATGGGACTTTTTATTACGGAAATCAGACATTCACCGGCAATAAAATTAGCATCGTTAACTCATCAATCGGCAAACAAGTGACTGTCACTATCGCCAATGGAATTGACACTCTCTCAACGTTTACACTCGTTTTACCTAATGATAAGCCCTCGATCCTGAATGGTTCCATCACGGCTGTGGGAGTTACAATCGACAATGTTGTTCCTTTCTCCTCAAAGACAACTTATTTTCTCCTCCAAGGTACAGTCACGACTGGAAGTTAGTACATTGCGACAAAAATAATCCGCCACTCGAAGCATACGGGGTAAATAGTGCAAGAGATCTTACCGAACCGTATTGACTTAACCCCGTCTGATTACTTGAAAACTTAATTCTCAACTGATGTCAAAATGAAAAAAGCTCTTAGTTCAAGTCAGATCAGTCTTGGATCAACCTTAATAGTTGCACTTCTGAGTGTTGTGCCTCTGAGGGTGGTTGCACAAACTGCTACATATCCTGGAATTATTGTCAATAGTGGATCTACAAATACCTGTCCTTACACAATCAGTGTACTACCTTCGGGTCAAGCAACTTACACTGTTTGTGATACTCAGGGAGCCGGTGAAATTTCCCCGTCACTAACCACTAGATTTTTTCATGATATTTCAGTCGCTGAGCCGTTATCGCAATTACCATATACCTCTTGTGGAAAAAGCGTTTCGTTCGGTACAACAACTAAAGTGGAGTATAAAAAGCAAACCTCTCCAGACGTTAGTTGTCCCAGTTCTGACTCTAGGGTTACGGATTTGTATGATGATGCCGAAGCCATTCAACAAGAGTTGGGCTTTTCAACAAATAGAAGGTAAAGACTTTAGCTCTCTGTGCCTTCAATATTAGCATTAGCGTTAGCTTTAGTATGGGCTAACTAATAGTAAAGCCCCTGGCATATCACCGGGGGATAACTTTCTCTACACCATCAATATTGACGCACCAAAGCGATCGCCAGATCTTAAGGAGTCAAAACAGAAAAAATTAAAAATGCAAGGTTTTTAAGCCTCATAGAGCATCTGTACTTAATACTAAGTATGCGTATATTACGCTCAAGCTAAGATAATGTGATTAATTACAAATTGTTGAGACAGCGGATTTAGTAACCACTATTGCTATATCGTACTTTGAGTACGTAGGTAAACACATTGTGTTAATTATACAGCAAAATTATTTTCTAATAAGAAAATAATTTGTTTTCAACAGCAATTATCAGCATTTAAACATATGATTTTTAATGACGGTCTTGCTGAGCTATGTAATTATCGAGTCCCACTACAATTAGAAGAAACATTCACTGCCTTGCAGAAGGGTAACGAAGTGTTGGAGTTTAGAGTGCAAGATATTCCGACCGAATCAACGCACGTCTATGAGCAATTATCCCGCGAAATTGTTGAGCGCAAGTGGGTGGAAGCAAAACTGAAAAATTCCCTTTCCTTACTCCAGGCAACTCTAGAATCTACGGCTGACGGTGTTATTGCTATTAGATGCAATGGAGATATTGTTAGCTTTAATCAAAAATTTGTCCAGATGTGGCAGGTTCCAGATTCCATTATTTCCTGTAACTATAACCAATGCCTGACTTTTTATAGCAACCAAGTTAAAAATCCAGAAAACTTTTGCAGACATATCCAGCAACTCGACAACCAACCAGATTTTGAAGGCTACGATACTCTGGAATTGAAGGATGGGAGAGTTTTTGAGCAATACCACCAATCTTTACGTGAGAATGAACAAACCATTGGCACAGTATGGAGCTTTCGAGATATTACTGAACGCAAACAAGCAGAAGGAGAAATCCGCCAGATTCTAGAACAAGAAAAACAACTTGTTGAACATAGAGCGCATTTTGTCTCTATGGTTTCTCATGAACTCCGCACTCCCCTGAACATCATCTCATATTCCACTAGCTTACTAAAACGTCATAGTCACCATTGGGCTGAGGAGAAAAAATTACAGTATTTGCAGCGGCTTCAAACAGCAGTTGAACAAATCAACCAATTGATGGATGAAGTTCTGATTATCGGTACAGCAGAAGCAGGGAAATTACAGTGTGAGCCAAAACCACTTGATTTAGAGCTATTTTGCTGTGACATATTGGCAGAAATGAATTTGAGCAAAGACAGCCTCCAGCATCCGGTCACCTTTATCAGTCAAGGCGAGAGCAAAGCAGTGTGCGTAGATAAAAAATTGCTACAACCTATCCTTACGAATTTGCTGTCGAATGCGCTCAAATATTCCCCAGCAGGTAGCATGGTTGATTTAGTACTCTCCTACGAAGATGAAAAAGTGATTTTCCAAATTAAGGATCGGGGAATTGGTATTCCCCTAGCAGATCAACAACAACTGTTTAGGCTATTTACTCGGGGTGGGAATGTAGACAATATAGCAGGTAACGGACTGGGGTTAGCAATTGTCAAAAAGCTTGTGGACATACATAATGGTCAAATTAACTTGGTGAGTGAAGTAGGGGTAGGTAGCACGTTTACAGTTGCATTGCCAATAGACCAACCAGTAAAAAAGGAACCTTTTCGCAGGTCTGACACAACGCACCACTAATGGAAGCAAAAAAAGCGATAGTCTCATCAAAAAATTTTGGCATTGTCATGGAAATTCTTATACCTTAGTATAATTAAAAAGCTTAACCAGCTAAGCTTGAGGCTTTAACCTGACACGTATTCAAGTTGCACATTTTTGAAAGCAGGGATAACTATATCATATCCGGTTGAATACTTATGATTAAAACCGATGCGGAGACGCGGAGAGGTTTTTATAATAAGCAATTAAACAGACTTGATATCAATCATCAATAGTAACTATTGATAGCTCAGCCGAACAATTTCTGCAACACAACCCTTAAGCTAGCAATTGGAAAACTAGGTAGACAATGAAAAAAATTTTAGTCATCGAAGATGAGGCACAAACCCGAGACATGTTTATAGAAAGCCTAGAAACAGAAGGTTTTGACGTCATTGGTGCGGAAAATGGTCGTATCGGTGTCTTGAAAGCACAAGAACACGTCCCTGACTTGGTGATTTGCGATATTCTGATGCCAGAACTAGATGGTTACGGCGTCCTTACTACGCTGCGCCAAAACTATTTTACAGCGAAGATTCCGCTGATTTTTCTGACAGCAAGGACTACCGAGGTGGAACGTTGTTATGGTATGGAGATGGGAGCGGATGACTATCTAATTAAACCCTGTACAGTGGAAGACTTATTGGCGGCGATCACTAATGTTTGTAAGTAGCAAGCAAATCAAAAACCCTGGATAGCTCATAACATTTACCCATGAATATATAGAGGCAATTATGGTAAAAGTTTTAGTGATTGAAGATGAGGATCAAACCAGAGATATTTTTCTAGACAGCTTAGAGATAGAAGGGTTTGAAGCTATGGGTGCAGAGAATGGTCGTGTTGGTGTCCTGAAAGCACAAGAAAATTTGCCAGATTTGGTGATTTGTGACATTGTGATGCCAGAACTAGATGGTTATGGTGTTCTCAACACACTGCGCCAAAAACCTACAACAGCAATGATTCCCTTCATTTTTCTCACTGGTAAGGCTACCAAGGCTGAAGTTCGTCAAGGCATGAATCTTGGGGCTGATGACTATCTTACCAAACCCTCTACGGTAGAGGAATTGTTGAGTGCGATCGCAACTCGACTGAAAAAACAAGCAGCCATGAAGGAGTTGTACGCTACTCAGTTCCAGCCAGTTCCATCCCTACCTCTTGCTGAGACTACTTCATTAGTAGAGCAAAAGTCAATATTTCCTTCTGACCCCCATCTGAGTAAAGTCTTTCAGTTCATTGAGGCAAATTACCATCAACCGATTAGCTTATGCGATGTGGCTGCTGCAGTTGGTTACTCTCCTGCTTACTTAACCGACTTAGTGCGACGTCAAACGGGACAAACGGTGAATCACTGGATTGTCGAACGCCGGATGGTAGCAGCACGCACCTTGCTTATAGAAGCAAACCTGTGCGCGAATCAGATTGCTGAGGCGGTGGGCTACCAGCATGAGGGTCATTTTTTTCGGCAGTTTCGCCAGTATCACGGGACTACACCCCAAGCTTGGAGAAAGGCACAGCGCACTTGCATCTAGATTTATGCACCCAGAAACAAAAAAATGGTGAGTCTGATAGAAAGATTGTGCATTGAGGTTGGAGGTTGCCTCTTTTAAGCTGCTAAGTACCAATAGCAGTAGTGAAAAAATTTCTGGGATTCAAGCCGTTTATTCATACAGTTAAGTAAAAGTTTTCTGCTCATAACACGTCTTGCATATTTTACAAATGAATCACTTCCATCGGTTATTTTACCCGCCTGCCTGGTCAATCGCTGCCAAAATTTCGACAGCATTGGTTTGTGCTGTGGTTATACCGATGAGCTTCACCGCCTATTACAATTTACGACAGAGCTTAGACAGTGTAGAGGCGGGCGAATATCGCAAACTAGAACTGTTAGCCACCAGTACCGCTAGTCGCCTCGACCAATTAATTATAGATATCCAACGTGTTATCCTCCAAGTTAGCAACGATCGCAATGTAGTAGGTTTCCTAGCTGCTACCACGTTTAGTCAGCGAGCAGCCTTCCGCGCCAACTTACAACAAACACTACATAACTTCTCCCGCTCTAACCCAGACTTTGATGCTGTCTTTATCATGGATAGAGAAGGTCGTGCTGTTGCAGGAACCGATTCTACATTCATTGGTAAAAACTACGCATTCCGTGAATACTTCCGCTCCAGTATCCAGGGCAAGTCTTACGTATCTAGTATCCTGGTGGGTGAAACGACGAAACGACCTGGAATGTTCTTCTCTCACCCAGTGCGATCGCCCAGTGGCAAAATTGTGGGAGTGATGGTACTCAAGATTCGAGGTGCAGATATCTGGGCAATTGTCAATGCGTTGCAAGTAGGCTCTCAAAGCTATGCCTTTCTAATTGACCAGCAGGGTGTGATTATCAGTCATGCCGATCAATCTCTCCTATACCATAGCCTCGTCCCCTTGTCGCCTGAAGTTTTAAAGCAGGTTGTCAGCGACAGACGTTATGGTTTGGAACAGATTGAGAGCTTAAACATCCCAGAATTGAAGGTGATGGTGAAAGCAAAAGTTGCCGGTCACACCACCTATCGCTTTCCACCTCAACAAATGCCCCGGATAGTTGGCTTTGCACCCTTGGAAGAACAACCTTGGGTATTGGGAGTCAGCCAACCCAAGGCACAGTTTGCAATTCCTTTGAATCGCCTGATCTGGCTGTACGGGAGCAGCGTGCTGATTGTGGGAGGAATCACAGCAATCATCGCGCTGCTCTTTGCTAGAAGAATTTCTCGACCGATTCACGCCCTCACAGTTGCAGCACAAGCATTGGAGCATGATGATTTTGATTCTCATGTACTGGGGCTGCGTCAGAGTTTGGCGAAATTAACTCATAGCCAAGATGACATTGGTCAATTAGTGTATGTCTTCTTGGAGATGGCTGAAGAAGTGAGGATGCGAGATCAGAAGCTGAAAAAGCAAGTTCAAGAACTCCGGATTGAAATTGACGAAACCAAAAGAGCCAGCAATGTTGCGGAAATTACGGAAAATGAACACTTTCAGCAGTTACAAAAAAAGATCCAAAAGCTCAGAGAACATGAGGTAACTGTGAGCGAAACTGAGACAGAGTACTACCAGAGATTGCAGAGTAAGGTGCAATCTCTCAAAGAGCGATCGCACAGTGAGGCGTAGATTATGTTATCCGACGACGAACTGATATCGAGGGAGGAGGTGCTAGCAGGTTTACCAGCTAGACGAGCGAATACACTGCTGTTTTTGATTGAGAGTCGGACAGCGCAGATAGTAGCGCGATCTCGGGTAGAGTTTTCTCTCACCGAGGAAGCTGCCAACGAGCGCGATCTGGCTTTCTTAGAAGCTTTTGCTTTAGGAAATGCGCCGCCACTCCACCCCACCATCCAGCACTTGGAACGCTACACCCTTCAGTGGGCATCCCTTGTGCCGGAAAACCCGAAACTGAAAGCTGCTATTGCCCATGCGCTATGCCAGAAGTACACTTTCACTTATCAGACAGTGCCTCACATCCGAGCAACTTTGGGTTTGGATGAGAAAGCGGTACAGGTAGCTTACTCCCGCTTCTACAGAAAACAACTTTTGACTATCTTTGCATCTAGGATGCCACTCATCGAACAGTGGCGCTGGATGGCTGCGGCGATCGCCCAACGCCTAGAGTCTCTTCCACCCTTCTGGCTGGCTTCCATACTCACAGTGGCGCTTGGTCTTCCCCAAGCCTTCTTAGCCTTGCCCATCGCTGTAGCCGATGTTGGTCCATTAGCTGCTGTTGCCTTTTTGGTCATCATCGGCATGATCAACATCCTGACTATGGCTTGCATGGCAGAAGCAGTTGGTCGCAGCGGCGACTTCCGTTATGGCAATTCTTTTATCAAACAATTAGTCTCTAATTACTTAGGCAATACAGGTTCATTTATACTTTCTTTAGCGGTTAGCATCCGTGTTTTTCTCATTGCGTTGGCTTGCTATATCGGTTTGTCGGCTACTATGGCAAGCTTCACACCCATACCAGCAGCACTGTGGGCGGTGTTACTTTTCTGCGCGGGATTGTACGTACTGTCACGTAAATCCCTTAACTTCACAGTTGCCTTGATGGTATTGCTGGCAGCAGTCAACGTGAGTTTGCTCCTCATCCTTTCACTGCTGGCATTGGGCCACATGCAACTGGAAAACCTGTTATATGTCAACTTGCCTTTTCTTAACGGTCACTCCTTCCAACCGGGGATACTACAGCGGATTCTGGGTGTGAGCCTCATGCTCTACTTCGGGCATGTGTATGTAGGGGAATGTGGTAAACTTATACTTCCTCGTGACTCTAGCGCCACAGCCTTGATTTGGGGTAGCGTGGCGGGAACTGCTTTTTTAACTGTTCTGTTTTGCATTTGGGTCTTAGCAGTCAATGGAGCGCTCGCCCCACAATTGCTAGCTGGACAATCAGGCACTGCCTTACAGCCCCTAGCACTGCAAGTAGGTTCTATCGTCACAGTTTTGGGAACAGTATTAGTGACCCTCCTTTTAGGAATGGCTTGGCTGCGTAGTTCCAGTCTCCTCGTCAACCTAGCTAGGGAGTGGTTACCAGCCCGACCCAAACCTGTTTTGAGGTTGCCTCGCCAGCAAGGACTTTTAATATTACACCCCTCTGGTGAATCCAGTCAAGTTCCCCATATTGGTTTCACTTATTTGGGTTTGGAAGATACTAAGTCTAAATTTCGTCTAGATATTCAGTTGAGCGGCAATATTCACCATGTAGAAATTGCATTCACTCAACGTTGGGACATAAAAGAACTACTCAATCAATTCCCGGATCTACGTAAATGGGATACTCGCCTCACCCTAGAAATACTGTCGGCTAACCTAGATGGGGTCTCTGTGCAAGCTACTTCACCCATGCTTCTAGTCTACAAAGGAAGTTTAAAGGTTGATGTCAGTCATGCTACTCCCAAGGGTCAGAGTCAGACAGGAAGGTTTTGGACAACCCTGCTCAACCATCGTCGCTTCTTCCTATCCATCAGCCCTTTACTACTAGTCTTTCTGCTTACAGAGTGGCTTTTTCTGGCTGGAACTCAATCCTTTACCAGTGTACTCGCCTTTGCTGGTGTACTTGGTAACTCCCTTGTTGGTGGTATTTTCCCAGTTTTACTACTGGTTTCTAGTCGGCGGAAGGGGGAACTTGTACCTGGAGTTGTGTTCAAGATTCTCAACCATCCGTTGTTCAGCGTGGGTGTATACAGTTTATTCTTAGCCATTTTGCTCGTCCACGGTTTGTTCATTTGGTCAAATTCTGTGGCGCGTATCAGTGCATTGGGCATCGCTGTGCTATCATTAGGAGCAACTTTGATGATGAAACGCTATGGAGCCTTCACTTCTCGTGTGGTTGTAGAACTACGAGAAGAGGACCACCAAGGAGGGCGTTCTGTATTCACAATCACTGCTGGCGGACAACCGAAAATAGCAGAGGTGCTGCTGGGATATGCCGATGGTGAACAACACCACCAAGCAGCTTCTGTGGAGATTCCATCACTCTCATCCCTGCGCTATGCCACCTTCCGCTTACCAGCCAAGCGGGAAAAGGAACTCAGAGTTTGGGCACATAGGAGCAATTCCAATGTTGACGAAGAGAGTTTACCTGCACTTGTGGAAGTCCAGAGTGGAAACAAGAATATGCAGTTTGACTTAAAGCTCTCTAGTGGAAGAGTTTTACTACCTCTCATCAGTGATTGGTGCTGGTTGAAGTTTACCTTTCCACAAATTAACAACTAAAAACTAACAACTAATGTCACAAATTATCGCAATTCATTCATTCCGTGGCGGTACTGGCAAATCAAACTTGATTGCCAATATCGCAGCTACTATGGTGCTTCAGGGGCAACGTGTAGGCATTATCGATACTGACATCCAATCACCAGGGATTCACGTTATTTTCGGTCTCAACGAGAACAAAATGGAACGCGCCCTCAATGATTACTTGTGGGGGCGATGTGATATTAAAGATGCGGCCTACGATGTTACTCATACTTTAATTGCAGAACAAGAAAATACAGGTACAGTCAAGGGTAGTCTTTACTTAGTACCTTCTAGTATTAAGGCTGGTGAAATCGCTAGGGTTCTACGGGAGGGGTATGATGTAGTCCGGCTTAACGATGGGTTTCAAGAACTTATTCGCACATTGAAACTGGACTACTTATTAATTGATACACACCCTGGGTTGAATGAAGAAACTTTACTTTCCATTGGTATTTCTAATGTTCTCATGATCCTCTTACGTCCAGATAATCAAGATTTTCAAGGTACTGCTGTAACAGTAGATGTGGCTCGCAAGTTGAAGGTACCAAAAATGTTGATGGTGATTAATAAGGCGCTACCAAACTTAAATTTCTCCGACTTACAACAACAGGTAGAAAAGATTTACAACGTCCCAGTAGCTGGGATTTTGCCCCTTTCGGAAGAAATGGTGCTGCTAGGAAGCAAAGGTCTTTTCTGTCTGCGTTACTCTGGGCATCCTATCAGTAAGACAATCACAAGAATTACCGAGCAAATTGCTGGTTTAGTCGTTACTCGTTAGTCAACTGTTCCTCTATTTCTGAAGGCGATCGCCTATGATCGATCAACAATCATTTCAGACTGATGTCCTCACCTACTTTGGAGCCACTGCTGCACAGGTAGAGGAACTATTGGTATACAACCAAAGTATCTTTGACCATAACACATTAACCTATCCTATCCAGTTTCCCCTGACTCCTGAACCTCATGTAGCTACTTGGGAAGAATACGCCATTGCGGCAAAAGTTATAGGAGTATTTGAAGTACTTCAGCAGCGACTAGTACAGTTCCGATTTCCCATCAAGTCGGGTATCAGTCAAACTGAAGCCTATCGAAGTGCCACTCGTCGGGGTGTTGCGGTGGATGGCATGGCAGAGGCAACTGGTTTAGTTTTGCAGCAGCCTGAGAAACTCCAATTAATATTACATCAAAGTTTGGCTGGAACTATCCCAGTCTTGCTAGCTGGGAACCGAGAGGACTTTGTTTCTCTAGTACAAGCGCTGACAATGCGAAATGAACCCCAGCCAGTTCCAGCTTCTATAGGGGCTTATATAGTGAGTGGGTTTAACAATTGGGATCGGATTCACCGATATCGCCAACAATGGGAGGCGGACAATTTTGCTAATGACTCAGCAACTACTTGGATTGAGGAGTTTCAGCGTCTTATCCCGAAAAAGCCACTTTATCAGGATAAGTTTATTATTTTGAGCGATGGTCCCTATAGCAACGTTTCAGCCAATGACATTGGAGTTGAGGAATCCCAATGGCAACGCCTATCCTTGACAATTCGGCTAGAACATGAATGTACCCATTATTTCACACGTCGCTTGTTCAATTCCATGCGAAACAATATACTCGATGAGCTAATTGCCGACTATAGAGGCATTGTAGCTGCTACAGGGTATTATCGAGCCGATTGGTTCTTACACTTTTTGGGGTTAGAGTCGTTTCCCAATTACCGAGAGGGAGGTAGGCTGCAAAATTACCGTGGTCAACCTCCACTATCCGATGGGGCTTTTCAGATTGTACAGGCATTAGTGAAGGCAGCAGCCGAAAATTTGCAGCGCTTTCATACTGTGTATGCAGGGGATTTAACAGACACTAATATTCAACCTCTGATGTTAATGGGCTTGACTTACTTGACACTAGAAGAATTGGCTTCAAGGGAGGCGAAATCCCGTATCCAACAAACCTTAGAGGTGTTACAGACAAACAAACATAAGGTAATTCACTAATGACAGAAGTCCTACTTAAAGAATTAACTAACAGCGACATCGATTGGATGACGGCTAAGGGTCATCGCCGAGAAATAGCTGCTGGTACTGTACTCATCCAAGAAGGAAAAGCGGCTGATTCCCTACATATTTTACTAGATGGAATCTTAACAGTTACTGTCTCTCAACCAGAGAACAATCCTCTAACTCGTGCTTTTGCAGCTATCGAGGGTGGTGAAACATTAGGTCGAGAGATTGCGAGGTTATCCAGCGGTGAGGTAGTGGGAGAACTGCCCTTAGTGGGTACTCGTCCAACAGCTACAACAGTTAAAGCTGTAGAAAAATCCCTGGTGATGTCAATTCCTCAGGAGGAATTAGCGACAAAATTGCAGCAGGATGTTGGTTTTGCTTCGCGCTTTTATCGAGCGATCGCCATTATGCTTTCAGATAGATTACAAAGTCTAATCAATCAGCTTGGTCGTAGTAACTTGGTACAAGGTCAAGCACTGAGAAATGTGCTATTTGTTTTAGGAGATTTACACGATAGTGACATCGATTGGATGATGGCTTGTGGGAAACCGCAAAAAATTCCAGCTGATACCGTACTCATCCGTGAAAGAGGACCTGTAGATGCACTTTATCTTCTGCTAGATGGAATCATGTCTCTATCTATTGCTGAGGATGAGCGTAATCCTTTGGCTCGTGCTTTTGCTGCTATAGAGGGTAGCGAAATTTCTGGTAGAGAGATAACAAGATTATCGAAAGGGGAAATTATGGGAGAAACACCCTTTATTGACGGGCGTCTACCTTCTGTAACCGTTAAGGCGATTCAAGACTCTATGGTTTTGTCGATTTGTAGACAGCAAATGGCAGCAAAGTTACAGCAGGATGTAGGATTTGCATCTCGTTTTTATCGGGCGATCGCTACTCTACTCTCTCATAGATTACAAGAAATACAGAGTCGGCTTGGATATGGTAGGCGGGTTTATAGTAAAGGTTTGCCGTTAGATGAAAAGATTGAATATGAAGATGAGTTAAATGATACTGTTTTGGACAGTGTGGCACTGGCTGGCAGAAGATTTGATTGGATGGTAGGGCGGTTAATGGTAAGTTGAATACTTTAGATTTAAAACAGAAATTGGTAAGGCTAATGTCAGCGAAAGAAATGTGAGTTTAACCAAAAAAATGTGCATTGTATTCGGAGTTTAGTCTGTGTAATGTATGAGATATTAATAGGAGGAAAGTATATGTCTATTGAAAGTGCAAAAACTTTTTATCAGAGAGTAACAACAGATGAAGCTTTCCGCACTCAAATTGAAAGCTATCCTACTGAAGAACGTGCAACTGTATTACGAGAGGCAGGATATGATTTCACTCAAGAAGAATGGGAAGCTGCTAGTGCTGAGATTTTACAGACAACTTCCTCTGAAGGGGAACTCAACGAGGCTCAATTAGAGGCGATCGCTGGTGGTGTGAAAGCAATAGCTCTGTACGGTTTACCAGCTTACGGTTTATTCCCGTACTAACTATTTTTGAAACCACCAAAGTTTTTGCAGTTAATGTGTGTCTGTAACCCTGGGTAAAGTAATGCCTGAAAACTATCATCGAACCAGTTATGCCGTTTGGGAAATCACTTTGAAATGCAATCTTGCTTGTAGTCACTGTGGTTCGCGGGCGGGACAAGCACGGGATAAAGAACTCTCTACTGAAGAAGCTCTTAACCTTGTTCAGCAGTTAGCTGATGTCGGGATTAAAGAAGTCACTCTCATTGGAGGAGAAGCTTTTTTACGTCCGGACTGGCTAGTGATTGCGAAAGCTATTACCCAGGCTGGTATGCTTTGCGGTATGACCACAGGGGGCTACGGGATCTCCCTAGAAATGGCACATCGCATGAAAGAAGCGGGAATTGTTATAGTTTCCGTTTCAACAGATGGAATGGAAGCAACTCACGATCGCCTCAGGGGACGAAAAGGCTCTTGGAAATCTGGATTAAGAACCATGAGCTACCTCAAGGAAGTCGGAATTCCCTTCGGCTGCAATACCCAAATCAACCGTCTGTCTGCCCCCGAATTCCCTGGTATCTACGAGCATATCCGCGATGCAGGTGCGCGTGCATGGCAAATTCAACTGACTGTTCCTATGGGAAATGCTGCCGACAATGCAGATATCCTTCTTCAACCTTACGAGCTATTAGATCTCTACCCTATGCTTGCCTGTGTCGTTCGGCGGGCTAACAGTGAAGGAGTGACAGTTGCTGCTGGTAACAACATTGGTTACTACGGACCCTACGAACGGTTGTTGCGGGGACAAGGTAATGAATGGGGATTTTGGCAGGGTTGCGGTGCAGGACTATCCACGCTAGGGTTGGAGGCAGATGGTACGATTAAGGGTTGCCCTTCACTGCCCACAGCCGCTTATGCTGGTGGTAATATCCGCGATCGTCCTTTGCAGGAGGTGATTGAGCAGGCTGAAGAGTTGCGGTTTAATCTTCATGCTGGTACGCCTGAAGGGACAGCTCACTTGTGGGGATTCTGCAAGACTTGCAAGTTTGCTGAGTTGTGTCGCGGGGGCTGCACTTGGACAGCACACGTATTTTTTGATCGCAGAGGCAACAATCCTTACTGCCACCACCGTGCTCTCGAATTGGCAAAGCGCGGCATCAGAGAGAGGGTTTATCCAAAAGTGCTGGCGCAGGGAATTCCCTTCGATAACGGCGAGTTTACCATTATTGAGGAACCTCTTGACGCTCCTTGGCCAGAGAATGACCCACTTCACTTTACTGCTGACTGCATTCAATGGTCAGACAGTTGGCAAGAAAAACCGGAATTCTTTTATTCTGTAGCAATATGAATCATTTGAATGAAGAAACTAATGCCGAAAGTCTATCTGAAAATTTGTTAATTTCTCAGCCCCCCCTCCTACCTCGCTCTGCTTGGCAAGATGAACAAGCTTTTTTAAAAGCGATAATTAAGGCTAAGCAAGCTTTGGATATGGCAGAATTGTCTGCCATTCTTTGGCAACCAAAAATTTCTTCAACTAGTCAGAAAAGCTAAGGAATAGCCAAACACTGTATAAAAAACGATAAATTTGAGGTGGCATATTAATAGAGAAAGTATCTCAACAATTGCCACCCTATATCAGTACAGTATTTAATTTTACAATTCTTGCTTAGCTGTACGGATCTCCTACTTCCTGGAGAATCTTAGATGAGTAACCGTTATCCGTCACCATTTGCGGACAGCGAAAACAAGCAGCTTTCCCTTCTTGCTTCCACCAACGGCAACTAGGGCGAATCTGGCAAGGTGGCAGTGTTTCCACAACAATTGGTAACTGCTGGACGATACGCATAGCTAAACGGCAGTTTGCACCATCAAAATGCTTACAAGCATCAGCTTGGCAAGACGATGCAATCCGGAAAATTTCTGTAGGCTTAACTGGGTCTGATAAAGCTAGAATTTCCTCAGTAACTGGCTGAGACTCGGTTAGATAAGCGATACTTGGTGTTTCGACAGTACCTTCTACCACACCAAACACAACACTATCACCTATTTCCGCTTGTCCACTGGGACATAATGGCAACTTAGCTGAGTCAACGACTTGTTCTAATGAATTAGTAGCTACATCATATTTTGTTTCAACTTCCTTGGATTGGGTACTTGAATTAAGAGGCTGGTTAATATTTTCAAATAGGCTTTTCCACCCTCCGGCTTCATAAAGGGAGTATGACTTTTTCCAAGGATTAATCGTTTGACGGGCTTCGATAGCTCTTTGTTTAGCACGGAGAGTAGCGTTATCTAACTCTTCTGGTTCAATGCTTTTAGGCTTTAAAGTACATTGGTTTTCAGATAAAGATATTGATTCTTGCATAGAGTTGATTTTTTATTTATCTGCATTGTAAAGGTGTGTTTTGACTTCCGAATTCTGAAACCATAGAGTGTTGGAGTTATAGCAAGTACCCTAAAATTAGGGAGCATCGACTTTTGGAAGAAATATGATTTTTGTATTCCAAAAACCCTACTATGTAGTTCATCTAAAAAAGTCCATCTACCAAAAGTAGATCCTCCCTAATTTCATCATTGAGATATAATTCAATACGGTTTATTCAGGATAATTGGCCTATCGTAAACCTATATAGAGACTTGATTCATTACGTCTCTATAAGGTCTATTACCCTTAAATGAAGCGTTGTTTACTCCATGTCATTAAGAAAATTAGGCTTCAAATAACCCAATTGGGTGTGAAATAATACCTCCGGCAACTACCATCAAATCTAATTCATTTAGTTCTTCATTCGCAGGATTAATTGGCACAACCAGATGTTTAACAGTTTGTGTGTCTTCGTACACACAAACTCTTAAAGTATCGGACAAATTTGTGCCTATTACTTTTTCAATTGTGACCTTGGGATTTTGTAGTAGTTGAGATTTGAAAGTTTCATCTTGCCAAGCCCGTTGTATTACTGCTTGGAATCCAGATGTTGATTCTGCAACATGGCTTCCTTGTAATTCTGATTTTAACGGTAACACTAAATTCTTTAATTCTAAGTTATCCTCATGAATTTCAAGTTTAATGTCATCAGAAATGTGAACACCCATCTCAGCAAATGTGATTTTTGGGTTTGCTATAAAGTCATTTTTGAGTTTTTCGTCAGTCCACAAACGCTCTAGAAGAGCTTCATAATTTTTAACTTGGTTTGCCATTGTTTAGTTACCCTCATAATTATGAGCATTTTCGGATATTTAAGCTCTAAATAACAATGCACGATCTTTAGGTAATAATCACGTTTATTTTGTTTACTGGTTAATTCACAGGCGTCCCATACGCAGCACGAACGTACTTCTGCCTTCTCATAAATTATTTAGGAGTGCCATATGAGTGAGATAATTTTAGATTATACTAAAATGGTAAAGCTAAATAATTATTGCAGGATTCTGAGCAAAAAAAATGTGAGTGATAATCTAAAGAATGTGCATTGTTATCAGATTTAGTTACTTATAAGCTATTAACTAACAAGTTTAATTCAGAGGATTTAATATGTCTAACCAAACGTCTCAACCACAAACCAGACATGAGTTTGAAACACAACTAATTATCAAGGCTTGGAAAGATGAATCTTTTAAGCAGGAATTAATCAGTAATCCCAAGGCAGTTTATGCTAGAGAGCTAGGACAAACAATTCCTGAAATGCCTGAAATTACAGTGCTCGAAGAAAGCTCAAATGCACTCTATTTAGTGATTCCTAAAAAACCTGTAAATGTGGTAGCTTCTGAAGAATTGACCGATGAAGCGTTGGAAGCAGTTGCAGGTGGTTTTAAGCTTAGCTGGACTTTCTCTCTTGAGTTCTAAAAGAGGATAGTTGATAACAATTCCATATAACCGATGGACATTTTATGATTTTCAATATAAATCTTGTATGCCATCGGTTTTCATGTAAACCATAATATAAATTAGTTAATGTGTTAATTTATATTAGAACTGCACAAAATCATTTAAAAAATCTTACGAATTAATAAAAATACTTTTTAAAGGTAGTTTTTGTGATGGTGATTGACAAAATACAAAAAAATGAAATATTGCAGTTAGAATCAATAGATACTCATCAAAAAGCAGATGTAAGTGACATAAAACGATTTATGGAAAGATGGAATGCAGATCCCTGTTTTCGAGAGCAGGTATCTATAGATCCGTACAAGTCTATGACTTGTTACGGTCTAAAGTTAGATCCTGAAGAAATTAGAGCACTATGTAATCTAAACTTTTCTCAAGAATTTCCTGAAAAAGTTTCAAATTCTGCATATTTCAAGACGTTGCAGGAATTTACTCATAAAAATAGAATAGATGTTATAATGAAGTCTATTGCTGCCTCTTCAAGAGAGCCGCGTTTTAAGGCGTGGCGGGAAAGGCAGATTGCTCGTGCGGTGAGGCAGTTTAAAAAGTGTCATCAAGATAGTATTTTACATGCTCCTATTTGTTTTGAACTGAGCAAGGGTTGCTCTGTCGGATGCTGGTTTTGTGCTATTTCTGCACCTCAGTTAAGTAATATTTTTATTTATAACCAAGAAAATGCAAAGCTTTGGCACGAAATACTTGAGTTAATGAAAGAGATTCTTGGAACTGCGGCATCTTCCGGATTTTGCTACTGGGCAACAGATCCATTTGACAATCCAGATTATGAGAAATACTGCTGTGATTTTCACAATATTCTGGGAATATTTCCGTCAACCACTACAGCTCAATCTTTGAAAGATCCAGAACGCACCCGTGCATTTTTGAAACTATCAAATAAAAAGGGATGCTTATTAAATAATTTCTCTATTCTTTCCCTTAAAATGCTGAATGAAGTTCATAAAGAATTTAGTGCTGAGGAGCTAAAATTCGTCAGGCTAGCACTGCAAAATAAGGAAGCTAATACGATAAAAGCTAACGCTGGAAGAACAAGGGAAAGAAATTTAAAGAAAAGGGAAAAAAATAGTGAGTTTTCTGAGCAAGGAACAATTGCCTGTGTAACAGGATTTTTGTTTAATATGGTTGACCGGAGTGTGAGACTCATTAGCCCATGCAATGCTGATGACCGCTGGCCGTTAGGCTTTATAGTTTATGATGAAGGAACTTTCTTAGATGCGGAAGATCTAAAAGCTCTCCTAGAAAGGATGATGGTTGATAATATGCCTTTGACAGTTAGATCTAGTGATTTAATTAGTTTCGCTGATGATCTAAAATACGAAAGTCTTGCTGATGGGTTTCAACTTTCAACGAAATTCAAAACTTTTAAGTTTCGTAATCAGCTTTATCTCAGAGATTTAGGTGAAGTTATACACAAGGGTGATAAAACTGCTGAAGACATTGCTTTTTTGTTCAACCTCCGTGGTGTCTCGTCTGCTGATATATTTAGCACCCTTAATCTCCTTTTTGAGAAAGGGGTTTTAGACTACGAGCCAAAACCCAGAAGCTCCCTATTATAGAAGTCAGAAATATTGGGGGAAATAAGGCAAGTATATAATGTACGACAATACTTGAGGATAGATATAAGTGTTTTGGAGCATTTAAAAATTCCGGGAGCAATCGATAATGCTAAACCAGAAAACCACCATATTCCGTAAAGAATCCCTAGAGCGTCTATCCTCGCCTGAAAGACTAGACCAGCTGATGCAGGTAGTCAGCCCCAGAAGTTGGCTACCTCTTGTCGCCTTGGGTTCGTTGGTGGGAGTAGCCTTCATCTGGAGTATTTACGGTCGTATCCCCATTACTATCGAAGGTCAAGGTGTACTCATTTACCCCAATAACGTTGTACCACTGCAATCGAAAAGCTCTGGGCAGTTAATGGCTCTGAATATCAAAGTCGGAGATATCATTAAAAAGGGGCAAGTACTGGCGACGATTGACCAAGTTGAACTCCGCAAGCAACTACAACAGCAGCAAACTAAGCTAACGCAACTAGAGTCACAAGATCAAGCAGTTGGTTCGTTGCAAGGGCAAAGGCTGGAACAGGAACAGCGATCGCAGCAGCAGCAAAGCCACTATCTCCAGCAACGCATCCAGGAACTGCAAGCCATGACGCCTCTGCTGAAAACTAAAGGCAATACCTCTATTGGGCAGCAACGCCAAGGTTTGCAGCAGCGCCTCCAGCAAACCCAAGGTCTGGCTCCCCTTTTCCGACAGAGAATGGAAACCCGCAAACAGCTATTTAAAAAAGAAGGAGCGCTTTCCGGGGATGAAGCTCTCAAAGGAGAACAAGAATATTTGCAAAACCAGGAAAAAATCGCTGATATCCAAGGTCAATTGAAAGAACTCGATGTGAAGGAGACTCAACAAGAAAAAGACTATCGTGAAAATCTTAGTACCATCTCTGACCTGCAATCTCAGTTGAAGGCACTGGATAGTAAACAAGCTTCTGTGGCTCAACAAGACTTAGAAAATGCAACTACCCGGAAAAAAGAGATTCAAGAAGTCAAAAGAGAGATTGCCAAACTGGAACTTCAACTAGGCAATAACAGCCAGATTATTACTCAATACTCAGGACGTATTTTAGAAATTACGCTGACACCAGGACAAGTTGTCAACGCTGGCACTCGCTTAGCAACCATAGAGGCAGAAAATCCTCAAAGTAAGTTAGTTGGCGTCACCTATTTTCCAGTATCAGAGGGCAAGAAAATTCAACCTGGGATGAAAATACATATTACCCCCCAAACGGTCAAACGAGAACGCTTTGGCGGTATGGTGGGTACTGTCACCAGTATCTCACGCTTTCCCATCACAAAAGAGGCAGCTACGTCGGAGGTTGGAAATCTAGAAATCGTAGAAAGTCTCGTGTCTAAACAACAAGGACTGATACAAGTATTATCTGACCTTGATTTAGATGCCAATACACCGAGTGGCTACAAGTGGTCTTCTTCTCAAGGCCCACACCTAAAAATCTCTTCGGGAACTACCACTGTTGTGCGAATCAAGGTGGAAGAACGCGCTCCTATCACCTTCGTTTTACCGATCTTGAGGTCTGTCAGTGGTATCTATTAAATCTACTTTAGTAACACCAATTCATCCTTGGGAGTACCTGCAAAAACTACTGCCCCGCAGAAGCATACGGGTAAAAACTCCCACCCTCCTACAAATGGAAGCCGTGGAATGTGGTGCTGCTGCTTTGGGAATTATTCTGGGTTACTACGGTCGAATTATACCACTACCACAACTGCGGCGAGACTGCGGTGTTTCTCGTGATGGCAGTAAAGCATCTAATATGCTCAAAGCTGCTCGAAGTTATGGACTCCAAGCCAAAGGTTTTAAAAAAGAACTAAAGCAACTTCAAGATTTGCGCCCTCCTTATATTGTCTTTTGGAACTTCAACCACTTCCTCGTCGTAGAGGGATTTCGTCAACACCGGGTTGATCTCAATGACCCCGCTACGGGTCCACGTCACATATCTTTGCAAGAATTTGACGAGGGATATACGGGAGTTGTGCTGGTGATTGAGCCAGGGACGGAGTTCCAAAAAGGTGGTCGCAAACCTAGCATGATTTTATCCCTGTGGGAGCGGCTACAGGGTACTGAAGGTGCTTTAATTTACTGCATGGTTGCGGGATTTTTCTTAACCTTGGTTGGGTTGGTAGTACCCGTGTTTAGCCAAGTGTTTGTAGACGACATCTTGGTGCAGGGGCGACAGTTATGGCTGCGTCCTTTGCTTGTGGCAATGGCGATCGCCTGTCTACTTCAAGGCTCACTAACGCTACTACGGTTACGCTACCTGCGCCGATTAAAAATCAAACTAGCTGTAGGCATGTCCAGCAGATTTTTATGGCACATCCTGCACTTACCTGTTAGCTTTTACGCCCAACGATTTGCTGGGGAAATCAGTAATCGCACCACTCTCAACGACCAAGTTGCTGATGTTCTTGCTGGAAAGTTGGCAACTACAATCATCGATACAGTGATGGTGCTTTTTTATGCCCTAGTCATGATGCAATATGACTGGGTACTGACATTAATTGTAGTCAGTTTTGCTGCCGTCAACGTCTTAACCTTACAGTTGATTTCCCGTCAACGTGTAGATGCAAATCAACGATTGATCCAAGAATATGGGAAAGCTGCTGGCGTATCCATTGCTGCTCTGCAAAGTATAGAAACACTGAAAGCATCTGGCTTAGAGTCAGATTTCTTTTCCAGGTGGTCGGGTTACTACACAAAAGCTCTCAATTCCCAGCAGGAACTAGGAGTAACAAATCAGACATTCTCCGTATTACCGACTCTTCTGTCCGCCCTTTCTTCCATGTTTTTATTAGTTGTCGGCGGTTTACGAGTCATGGATGGACATCTCAGTATCGGGATGCTCATCGCCTTTCAAGGTTTGATGTTTAATTTCCAGCAGCCTGTGAATAATCTTGTCAACTTCGGTACTACTCTTCAGGAACTGGAAGGGAATTTGATTCGCCTTGATGATGTGCTGGATAATCCGATTGGGGAGGGAGTGGGCAATGGGGAGCAGGGGGGACTCGAGGTCCCCTCTGGGGATAGGGGGGAGAGGGGAGCAGGGGAGGTAGAATTATCCTCCTATCTTGTTCCTAAATTACAGGGGTATGTTGAGTTACAGAATATCACCTTTGGTTATAGCCGCTTAGAACCCCCCCTAGTTGAAAACTTTAACCTCTCAATTAAACCTGGGCAGCGAGTAGCTTTGGTGGGAGGAAGTGGTTCTGGCAAGTCTACCATTGCCAAACTTGTGAGCGGACTTTACCAACCTTGGGCAGGAGAAATTTGTTTTGATGGTAAACCTAGAGAGCAAATCCCTCAGCAACTACTCACTAACTCCGTTGCTATGGTAGAGCAGGATATTTTGCTGTTTGGTGGCACGGTTAGGGACAATCTAACCTTATGGGATACTACTGTACCAGATAAAAACCTGATGCGGGCATGTCTTGATGCAGCGATCGCCGATGTCATTCTCTCCATGTCTGGAGGATTTGATGCAGAACTTATAGAAGGTGCTGCTAATTTAAGTGGAGGTCAGCGACAACGGCTGGAAATCGCTCGTGCTTTAGTCAATAATCCCTCCATTCTCGTCATGGATGAAGCCACAAGTGCCCTAGATCCAGAAACAGAACAAATCATTGACCAGAATCTCCGTCGCCGTGGATGTACCTGCGTCATTGTCGCCCACCGATTAAGTACTATCCGCGACTGCGATCAAATTATCGTCCTAGAATGCGGAAAGGTTGTACAACAAGGCACTCACCAACAATTGTGGCAAGTTGACGGTGTATACTCCCGCTTGATTCGCAGTGAATAAGAAGGGGAAGGGGAGACTATTAATTAATTGAAAATCTCAGATCTAAAATTCTATATGGTATTACAAGGACAAACTTATATAATTAATGGCAATGAACCGATTCTACTGAATGACCCAGATCGGTTTTGGGTGGTTCAGTCTGGCTCTATGGCGTTGTTTGCTGTGACGGTAAAAGATGGCGTTATCGAAGGGACTCGCCGTTATCTATGCAGTATTAGTCAAGGGGAGGCACTTTTCGGAACTGCTGACCAGAGGCCAAATATCATCTCTGTACAAGATAATCAGCACCGTCAAATTTTGGCAGTACCAATAGGAGAGACTGAATTACTACATGTACATCAGGAATGTTTTCGGGAGTTAGTCGCCAATGGAGATAGGAGAGTTATCGCTTGGATCGACACTTGGTTATTGCAATTGGGTAGTGTATTCTCCCACGTTACCATGCCAACAATTCACGTGAAGGCTGAAGGACTATCGCGATTTTCTCTGATTGATGCTCAAACTTTCCAGCCAGAAGCAGGTGTAACGTGTTGGGTAAAGTTGACTGAAGGTACTGTCCGCTTTTTGGGGTTTGAGGAACTGACTCTGACGCCCGCCACCGCAACTTTCCCCCTGAGTGACAGAATGTGGTTAGAAGCCGGAGAGGGGGTTCAACTCACAACTGAAACTATCAGCGGACTCCACAACCCACATACTCTGCTGGCTGGATTATCCCAGTTGCATACTCAAATTCTACAATGCATTTACCTCCTGGATGAGCAAGCAGCGCAGGCAGAATTGGAACGGTTGCGCGATCGCCAACGCCTGAATCGCCAAGTCACAGCACAGGCTATAGGAGAGCTAGCATCAACCTTGAGTTCCCAAGATGGGGACTTTTTCCTAGAAGGCACTCCTTTGTTGGTTGCTGCTGGTGCGGTGGGAAGGGCTATGGGGATAAAAATTTGCCCCCCATCTCGCTCTGAAAACCTCAAGCGGGTTAAAGAACCTTTGGAAGCAATTGTGCGGGCTTCACGCATTCGGATGCGGCGAGTGCTGTTGCGAGATCATTGGTGGGAGAAGGATTCTGGTCCAATAGTAGCCTACACTCAGGACAACCGACCAGTTGCACTGCTGCCTGTTTCTGCAACTCGTTATGAAATTTTTGACCCTGTTGAGCATACTCGGATGAGAGTGGATGAGGGTATAGCTGCGACACTCGCTCCTGTTGCTTATACGTTTTATCGCTCTTTGCCCTCGCTGTCACTCCAAGCTATTGATATACTCAAGTTTACACTGACTGGACATGGGCGGGATCTGCTGCTAATTGTCTTTGCTGGCATTGGGGTCACGCTTTTGGGGATGCTGACACCCTACACCACTGGGATTATCATCGACAACGCAATTCCAGATAGCGATCGCGGGTTATTGCTGCAAATAGGATTGGGCTTACTAGTTACAGCTTTGGGTACGGGACTATTACAACTGGCTCAGGGGTTTGCTCTTCTGCGGATGGAAACTGCTGGCGATGCTTCGACTCAAGCTGGTGTATGGGATCGGCTCCTGAACTTGCCAGTATCTTTTTTCCGAAAGTATACCACAGGAGACCTCCTCTCCCGCATAACATCGGTGAGTACAATCCGTCGCCAACTCAGTGGCAGAACCCTAATCAATTTTATGACCAGTCTGTTTGCACTGTTTTACTTGGGACAGTTATTTTATTACAATTATAAATTAGCCCTAATTGCAGTCGCAGCGGCCATAGTTACTATCGCCCTCACTACAGTCTCTGGTATGCTCCTGTTGTCCAAAGTGCGTCCTCTGCTAGAAGTGCGGGGAAATATTTTTGGGCAGACGGTGCAGCTTATAAATGGCATTTCTAAACTGCATATTGCTGGGGCTGAAGAACGTGCCTTCGCCTCTTGGAGTCAAAAATATACTCAGCAAATTAAGCTGGAACTTAGCACGCAGCGAGTGGAAGATGTTGTTGTGCTTTTCAATACATTAATGCCTATACTGACGAATGGAGTACTCTTCTGGTTTACTGTTAAGTTGCTAGAAGATTCTCAGACTTCAGGAGGTATAGAATTATCCCTTGGTACTTTCTTAGCTTTCAATACAGCCTTTGGTGACTTTACTAGAGGAACCACAACCCTCAGTAATACGGTTACGGAAATTTTACGAGTTACTCCACAGTGGCAACGCACACAGCCAATTTTGGGAACCATTCCAGAAGTGGATCTTACCAAGGCTGATCCTGGCAGACTTATTGGTAAAATTACTGTAGAGCGTGTTACATTTAGATATCAAAGTGATGGACCACAGATTCTGGATGATGTCAGTATCTCTGCTGGTCCTGGAGAGTTTATTGCCCTGGTAGGCGGCTCTGGTAGTGGCAAATCGACCATACTTCGACTACTCCTAGGGTTTGAGACTCCGCAAGCGGGTAGTGTATACTATGATGGTCAAGACCTATCTGGGTTAGATGTCGATGCAGTCCGCCGACAATTGGGGGTTGTTTTGCAAAATGGTCACCTGAGTTCAGCTACGATTTTTGAGAATATTGCAGGCGGCGCTCAGATTACCCTAGATGAAGCCTGGGAAGCAGCACGGATGTCGGGATTAGCTGACGATATCGCTGCTATGCCAATGCAAATGCATACTGTGGTGAGTGAAGGGGGTGGAAATCTTTCCGGGGGACAGCGACAGCGATTGCTGATTGCTGGCGCACTAGCATTAAAACCCCGCATTTTGTTATTCGATGAGGCTACTAGTGCACTCGATAATAGAACCCAGGCGATTGTCAGTGAAAGTTTGGATAAGTTACAAGTTACCAGAATAGCGATCGCTCATCGACTTAGTACAATCCGCCACGCTCACCGTATCTATGTACTCCAAGCAGGTCGGGTTGTGCAACAAGGAAGTTTTGCAGAGCTAGCTGCTGTGGAGGGTCTATTTGCCCAGTTGATGACTCGACAGATGGCGTGAGAGCGGAAACTTAGAGAGAATCATTGACGTGACTTCCAATAACTTTTTCGAGGGAGATCAAGATCATGGTCACCATTCGAGCTACGGCTCTCCACTCATCCAAACTTAAATTCGGGAAATATTCCCTGACTTGAGAGGGGAGTTCTAAATCTTCCACAGCGTTCATAACATCTGACAGAAGTATGTCCTTATCTTTAATTTTCAACCCGAGGATTCTATTAGGTTCAAACTGGAGATCTGAAACGATTCCATAGTCTATATGAACACAACAGTTTAGATTATCTGGTGTCTCCGAACCAATTTCTCTAAAAATCTGCATCAATTCCCCAGAAAATTTCTTTAAATCTATATCTTCTAAATTTGACTCAATTGGCGTCAGAAGCTTTTTGACTAGCCTAATATCCACTTCATCTCTCCTTCAATATTCTTTTGTTAGTGCCATCTTCCAAATCCAAGCCCGAAATTGAACCGAACAGCGGGATTGGGATAGTTGTAAATGACAGGAGGTGGAAGTACAACCACCTTTTGCCCAGTATAAGGACGATTAAAATAACCATCTTCAAACCCCTGAGCG
>CAIVAU010000111.1 GCA_903903925.1 uncultured cyanobacterium | reverse complement strand
GTCCTGGGCTTTTTCTTCATGGGACAATTTCTAGTGCCCCTAGCGATCTCTGTGATCCCCATCCCACGTCCTATCGGTAATGCGCGGATTCAGGCGTTCTATGTTTTGGTTAGTTACCTGTTGGTGGCATCAGGTTCGCTATCAGTACTGTATTTATCAATCAGACGCTTTTTTCCTCTACCAGAAAATTGGTTTCGTTTCAGTTTACGGGGTAACGGGTTTTTATGGGGGTTGGGTGGCTATTGCGTGGCATTGCCCATAGTGATCGTAGTCTCATTGATTAATCAGCAATTATGGCAAGGGCAAGGTGGTAGTAATCCCCTGTTGCAACTAGCACTTGAAGGACAAGATAGCGTGGCACTTGGTATCTTTTTCTTTACAGCGGCGATCGCCGCCCCACTCTTTGAAGAATTTTTGTTTCGCGGCTTTTTGTTATCTTCCCTAACTCGTTACTTACCTGTATGGCAATCAATTCTTGCCAGTAGTTTTTTGTTTGCTGTTGCTCACCTCAGCTTGTCGGAAATTCTACCGCTGTTCGCCTTGGGAGTTGTTTTGGGGGTAGTCTACACGCGATCTCGTAACCTCCTCGCTCCTATGCTCCTTCATAGCCTCTGGAATAGTGGCACTCTATTCAGCCTGTTTCTCTTGGGTAGTAGTAATAAATAATACTTCTCCTTTAGAGTCAAAGGTATTAAATAATACTGTGAATGTCAAGGAACACAATCAAAATCTTTGCGGCATTCTCTGTCATAAAAATTTACACATAGACACTGGTAATATTTGCAAATCAATGCTAGGTTGAAGGCAAATAAATACTTACCCAAGCAATTTATGTCAAATAAATAACAAGCTAATCTCAGTAGACTAATTCTAATTATTGCCGGGATGTTGATTGCCAACATTTCCGCTTTTTACTTGGCGGTAGATACTGTATTTGCTTGTGTAAGGAACTTCCAAATAAAAAAATATAAAACTTCTATGGAAGAAAAATTTATTTTAAAATATAAATTATCCGGAAGTCTGATTTCAGGCAATCTCTGAAAAAATCGATACTTCTACAGTTCTAGCTTTCCAGTAGCGTAATAGCATACTGCCTATAGCTATTTGTCTTGGACAATACTTCTGCGACAAGTACTTCTACTGACACAGAAGTATCAGTCTTTAGCGTGTTGTCTTGATGAAAATATAAAATTTTAATTGTTTTAACAACTAACAACACTGATAAAGGAGTTTCACATATGGCAAATCTCAACCCTAGTCACGCCACCAAACAACTTTTAGCTGGCTATAGCGGGATTATTTTCGGGTGTTTTGGCGTCCATAAGTTTATTCTTGGATACCCTGCGGAAGGATTCATCATGTTAGTTGTTTCCTTAGTGGCCGGTTATTTTACTTACGGCTTCACACTGTTAATTATGCAACTTGTAGGTTTAATGGAAGGAATGATCTACTTGAACAAATCCCACAGCGACTTCGTTAATACTTATTTTGTTAATAAGCAGGGCTGGTTCTAAATATTTTTATTTCAGAATTTAATGCTCAAATATAAAACTCTAATATTTGTCATATTAGTGCTATTCGGTTGCGGATATTTCAGTAGTGTATCCAGTTTGGAATTGAACGGGTTTTTGAAAAGCGAAATTGTGTTAATACCATTACAAGTAGTTATTGCAGTTTACATGGCCTATCGGCATCGGAGTCGTCACAAGCACTCGGTTGATCCCGATAATTAGTGAAAAGTTAATATTTTTTGCTGTCAGCGTCGTGGATTTCGCCTACCCTCGAATTAGAGGCGTTTTGATCAAGGCGTTGCAGTTTCGTAGCAAATCTGAACATTTTCCATGAAAATTGTCCCAAAAACCAACATTTCTCTAGAGCAAAACCTGACTACTGAGAGAATCATCTTGGATGTTGGAGGTATGAAGTGTGCTGGCTGTGTGAAAGCGGTAGAACGACATCTCACCCAATATCTAGGAGTCAAGAACGCTGTTGTGAACTTGGCGACAGAAGTCGCAGTCGTAGAGTCGGAAGTTGGTGCAGTAGATCCAGAAGCGTTGGCACAAAAATTGACAGGATCTGGGTTTCCGACTCAACCAAGGAAATCGGCCCTTCAAGTCGTAGGCGAAACACAAGCCAAGCAAGATCCAGAGGAACGACAGCGTCGAGAAATGCGGTCTGCACAAAGGCAATTGCTGATTGCTGCGACGTTGTTGATCTTGTCGGGAATTGGGCATTTTGCTGGCAGTGGTAGTTCAGTGTTGCCAGTTTTACATAACATCTGGTTCCACTTCGGATTGGCAACGGTGGCGCTTCTCATTCCAGGTCGCCCAATTTTAGTAGATGGCTGGCGAAGTTTGTGGCGCAATTCACCTAATATGAATACTTTAGTTGGATTAGGAACGCTTACAGCCTACACAGCCAGTGCGGTAGCCCTGCTGTTTCCTCAACTCGGTTGGGAGTGCTTCTTTGATGAGCCAGTGATGATGTTGGGCTTTATCATTTTGGGAAGAACATTAGAACAACAAGCTAGAGGTCGGGCTACTGCTGCATTTAGGCAATTGCTTTCCCTTCAGCCACAGGTAGCAAAATTGATTGCCCCTAAGAGAGTAGGAGAGGTAGGAGATATACCCCCTATAGCAGGAGGTGTGATAGAAATTCCAGCCCAGCAGGTGCGTGTTGGTGAGTGGTTACAGGTTCTGCCGGGAGAAAAAATCCCTGTTGATGGTGAGGTGGTAGATGGGCAAACTACCGTCAATGAGTCCATGTTGACTGGGGAGGCAGTGCCAGTGATGAAGCAGTCAGGAGATCTTGTCACAGCCGGGACACTTAATCAATCGGGGGCGATCGCTATCCGGGCAACTCGTACTGGAGAAGAGACAACTCTGGCGCAAATTCTTGCCTTAGTAGAAGCGGCACAAACCCGTAAAGCCCCTGTACAGAGATTAGCAGATACAGTAGCTGGGTACTTTACCTATGGTGTGTTGGCAACATCTTTGTTGACATTTGTTTTTTGGTACTTCGTTGGTACTCACCTCTGGCATGATCTGGGCATTTCAGATGTCATGCAGATGACTCACCACGACACAAACACGGCGTTAGCGCCCCTACTCTCTACTCCGGAGGTGATTCATCATGCCGAGACAACACTCTCCAACCCCCACTCTTCAATCCTTCTGAGTTTAAAATTAGCGATCGCCGTGATGGTAGTCGCTTGTCCCTGTGCTTTGGGACTTGCCACACCAACAGCCATTTTAGTGGGAACCGCAATCAGCGCTGAACGAGGTCTGTTAATTAAAGGGGGTGACGTTTTAGAAAAAGTACACCATTTAAACACTGTAGTTTTTGATAAAACAGGCACTCTTACAAGTGGTAATCCTACTGTCACGGATTGTATCCTTATTGGTCCCGGAGAAGCAGAGGGAGATTTTTCTTCCCCCGCTTCCTTGTCCCTCCTCCAACTAGCAGCAGCAGTAGAAAGCGGCACTTGCCATCCCCTAGCAGCTGCTATTCAAAAGGAAGCACTACAGCAACAGTTATCTATCCCAGTTGCTAGAGACTTCCATACAGAAGCAGGACTTGGCGTATCTGCTGTAGTTGAAGGCACTTTGGTGCTATTGGGAAATGGGGACTGGTTACGTTGGCACGGAATTTTTCTGAGTGAAACCGCACAAATGCAGGCACAGGCGTTATCAGCAGAAGGTAAAACAGTGGTTTGGGTCGCAGATGGGGAGACAACAAGAGGGCTGATTGCTGTTCAAGATACCCTCAGACCAGATGCTAAAGCAGTCGTAGACAAGTTACATCAGATGGGCCTACGGGTCATGCTACTGAGTGGTGATACACCAGAGTCAGCTGGTGCTGTAGCCAAACAATTGGGATTAGAGAACGCTGATGTGATGGCTGGTGTCCTCCCAGCCAAAAAAGCTGCCGCAATCCAAGAATTACAAGCAGGGGGAGTGGGGAATCTTACCACTCCCCAATTTGTCGCAATGGTGGGAGATGGCATTAATGATGCACCAGCTTTATCTCAAGCAGATGTGGGAATTGCTTTGCACTCTGGTACTGATGTCGCGATGGAAACGGCTGAGATTATCTTGATGAGGGATCGCTTAACAGACGTTGTAGAAGCCATTCAGCTTAGTCGTGCTACATTTAACAAAATCCGCCAGAATTTATTTTGGGCTTTTGCATACAACACACTGGGAATTCCCTTAGCTGCTGGCGTTTTGTTGCCTAGTTTGGGTTTTGTACTTAGCCCATCTGGTGCTGCTGCACTCATGGCTTTTAGTTCTGTTAGTGTGGTTACTAACTCACTTCTATTGCAGCGGTTTGTACATCAGCCATAAAGTGCGCGAGAATGACAGCAAACAATGCTAATGGGGACTCCAAGAAATAAATTATGCTTTTTTAAGGTTGTTGACGGCTAAGTGTCAACTCTAAGAATGAGATATTTTTTACTTGGAAGCCCCTAATCTTGATTAATAATAGTTCAATTGATTGAAGCAACAATTTGTCAATGGCAGCCCAAACCAATCAAAGCCATCTACTGATCATAGAAGATGACCAAGGACGCAAGGAATTTACTCTTGATCGCCCTGTCTATTCCATCGGTAGAGACAAGAACTGCGACATCCGTTTAGTCTCCCAGTTTGTCTCGCGTCGCCACGCCACATTAGTCAGACTACCACGAGAGGATAGTAGTCATAGATATTATTATCGAATTGTAGATGGCGATGCCAAAGGCAAGCCTAGTTCCAACGGTATAATGGTTAATGGGCGAAAGATGCTATCCCATGACCTGAAAAATGACGATGAAGTTGTTTTCGGTCCTCAGGTACGTGCTATTTATTACCTGTTACGAGATACAATGCGAGCGGGACAAACAGACTCCAGTGAGTATGATATTACACTAATAAGTCCCGGTATGACCGAGGAGATGGAGGACTGAAGACAAGAGCTATTTAGGTATGATTTTACTATCCATCTAGCCCGCAATGAAAGCAGGTAGCCGAAGTACACGAGATCTGAAAAAGAGCGACTAAGCTCAGCCTGCAAGGCTTTCAATCAGATGCCAATGGCGGCAATCTTCTATTGCCTGTTTGATAAATTCAAACATTTGCTGACAGTGATTATGACGCTGGAGTGGCAGTTCCTCGTTTTTAATCACAATACTCATCCGAGATTCCGTTTCAGTGGCTGTACTCTTATCAATCAGTACTTCCACTGTCACCAACTTGGAGAAAGACACATTACCAGGTATCTCACGTGCCATAATGTAATCAGCTATATAGTACTGAACATCCAAATTACAGTCTTGTAGAAGTTGTACAAGTAACGGCTGGAGATGGTCAATAGAAACAGAAACAATAAATGAACAGGTATAGCGAGCCATAATAGCCCCAAGCCTTGCAACACTCCGTCCATCCTATAATATCGAACTAGATAAAAGCCAAGTCATTTTAAAGATAGGAGTCAGGAGTCAGGAGTCAGGAGTCAGGAGTCAGGAGTACCAACCATTATGAATGAAAAACCTCCTTAAATGCTCCCCTGCTCCCTGCCCATTGCCCAATAACTAGTAAAATAGGGAATCTGCGGAGGTGGAAAATGAAAGTAGCGATTATTGGAGCAACAGGGTTTGTGGGAAGTGGTTTGGTAAAACGACTTCATGAACAGGGTGAAAGATTACTGGTGTTAACTCGTAACCCTGCTTCTGCCCAAAAAGTTTTTCCGTCTGCGGCTTTTCCCAATGTGGAAATTGTTGCCTATGCACCAAATACATCTGGTTCTTGGCAAAGTGCCATTGCTACGTGTGATGGTGTTGTCAATCTTGCTGGAGAACCAATCGGTGAGGGACGCTGGACAACAGAACGCAAGCAAGAAATCTTGAACAGCCGTAAACTGGGCACACAAAAAATTGTGGAGTCAATAGTCAACGCCAACCCTAAACCAAGTGTGTTAGTTAACGCTTCAGCTATTGGCTACTACGGTACTAGTGAAACAGCCACCTTTGATGAAACTAGCATTGCAGGTAAAGATTTTCTCGCTCAAGTTTGTCAAGCTTGGGAAGCAGAAGCACAAAAAGTCACAGATGCTGGCGTACGATTGGTCATTCTGCGACTCGGTATTGTACTAGGAAATGGTGGTGCTTTAAGTAAAATGATTACCCCGTTCAAACTCTTTGCTGGTGGCCCCTTGGGTAGTGGACAGCAGTGGTTCTCGTGGATTCACTTAGACGATTTAGTTAATCTAATTCTACAAGCTTTATCCCAACCGGAGATGGAAGGGGTATATAATGCTACTGCCCCTTACCCGGTCAGGATGATAGAATTGAGTAAAACTATGGGGCAAGTCATGAATCGTCCTTCCTGGTTACCTGTCCCAGCTTTTGCGCTTGAAGCTCTCTTGGGGGACGGGGCAATGGTAGTTTTAGAAGGTCAACAAGTTCTCCCGAAGCGCACCTTAGATAGTGGCTTTGCCTATCAGTATTCTAATTTAGAATCGGCTATCAAGCAAATTCTGAAGTAGGGAGCAGGGAGCAGGGAGCAGGGGGCAGGGAGCAGGGAGCAGGGGGGCAGGGAGCAGGGGAGCAGGGGAGCAGGGGAGGGGATTAATTCTTCCCACCCTTTCCACACTCCCCACACTCTCCACCCTTTCCACACTCCCTGTACCTCTTAAATACAATCAATCACT
>CAIVAU010000110.1 GCA_903903925.1 uncultured cyanobacterium | reverse complement strand
TGATTATTCTTGCCAAGGCAGTAGTTGGTAGTTGGGTATTGATATACCCCAGTTGCTGTTGCTGTTAAACTTGGTTGCCGGGAGAAGCACTCAGTGCGTTCATAATTATCCTGCTGCATTGTGCCTTTGTGTCCCTGCTGCAGCTTCCTCAGGTGCTCTTAGATAGACCTTTCGGCCGTCTCCACTGCTTTAGTCGTGTCTCCTGTTAAGAGATATCCTTTGCTTAAGTTAAATAAAGCATAAGTTTCAAAAGCTCCAAGCTTTGCCTTTTGCACCAGCGCTAGTTGTTGCTGTGCTAACTCCAATACCTTTTGATAATTTCCTTGATTTTCATAAAAAGAAACAAGTTGATTTAAAGCAGTATACTCTGACAAAGCGTTTTCTAGTCGTTTGGCAATTTCTAACTCTTGGGTTGCGTACTCTAACGCTTTAGGCTGATTTCCCTGTTGGTTGTAAGCGTAGCTTAAGTTATCTAATGCGTCTGCTTCTAGTTGGGGTTCTTTGATTTGTTTGGCAATGGTTAAAGCTTGCTGACTGTGAGCGATCGCTTGAGGAAAATCATAGAAAGTGTTGGTGTATAGAAAACTTAATCTTAGCAGTGCCTGTGCTTCTAAACCTGGCTTGTGGATACTTTGTGCATACTTTAGCGCTTGTTGGGCAAAATCAAGAGCTTTGTCAATTTGCCCAAAACTGCTATAACTGCGACTTAATCCATCTAAAGCTCTATACTCAATTGAGATAGCGTAATTTTGTAAACTTGCCGCTAGTTTACTAATTTCTACTTGTCGCGCTGCGGCTATAGTTTGTTGGTACGCCTCCACAGCTTTTTGATATTCACTTATGTTAATGTAGCTGTCGCCCAAACCGATTAAATTATTTGCCTCCGAAAGTTTGTCTTTTTGCTCTCTGTAAATTTCTACTTGACGTAAAATTACCTCAATTCGTTTAGGGTAATCTCCTTGGTCACTGTAAATACTACTGAGAGAGCCAAGAACAGATGATTCAATATTTAAGTCTTTTATAACTCTAGCAATACTGGCTGATTGTTGCAAAACTTCAATAGCCTTTTGATACTCTTTTAATTGACCATAAGCTTCTCCTATTTGTTGTAAGTTATCAGCTTCTGCTCTGCGAATTTTTAGTTCTCTTGCCAGGGTTAAGGCTTGCTGCGAGAACTCAAGACTTTGATTAGCATCTGATTTTATTTGATAATTTCCTTTTACCTTATTGTTTAAGAGGCGATTTAAATAAGCCCGTCCTAACAAATTTAATGAGTACATCTGTTGACGACGCAGCTGGTTTGATTGCGCTAAGACTAATGCTTGCTGCATAAATTCTAAAGCAATGTCTATTTTATTTTGTAGGGAATATATTATTGATATGTTTCTAAGAATCACAACTTCTCTGGAGCGATTTCCAGATTCTCTAACTATAGACTGTGCTTGCTGATATAGTTGTAGTGCTTGGTCATATTTATTTTGTTTAAAGTAAATAAAAGCGATTTGCGATAGAATTTCGCCTTCTCGGACGCGGTTTTTGACCTCTCGGTTCAAAGATAATGCCAGTTGTGCCAACTCCAAGGCACGAGGATAGTCTTTCAAATCACTGTATACTCCTACTATTCTCCTAAGAGTTAAGCCAGCTTGAAATTTATCTCCTACTGCCTGTTGAATCTTTCTTGCTTGGTTTAAAGTTTCCAAAGCTTTGGTATATTGTTTGAAGCCTACACTATAAACTGCCCCGATTTGGCTCAGGGTTTTAGCTTCTCCAGTTTGATCTTTAACTTCGCGGCGAATAGCCAAAGCTTGCTGTAAGGTTGCCAATGCTTGATCGAATTGTTCCTGTAAGTAGTAAGCACCGCCAATGTTATCTAAGGTTTCTCCCTCTCCCGCCCTGTCTTTCAGTTTCCGACGAAGAACCAAAGCAGGCTGTAAGACGGACATTGCTTTCTCATCTAGTTCTAATCCTAGATAAACCTCTCCCAAATTATTCAGTGTCTTGGCAATTCCGGCTTCGTTGTTCTGTTGCTTGTACAATTCCAACACCTGCCCATATGTTTGCAGTGCTTGGGGATAAAGTCCTGTGTGGTACTGCTGTACACCAAGTTGAAACAGCTTGTCTGCTTCTGCTGTCATGTTTTCGGTCTTCGGTGTCTGTGCATCAGCCTGGGGGAAACCAACCCTGACAGAATCGGTGAGTAGGGGAATCACCGTAAGTAAGGCGGTAGCGAGAGTTAAGCTTTTTTGGCGGTTGAACATCGGTATACACCTTGATCAAAGATTGTGCTTACACCTCCATATAGTTCTGACTATCCGAGAGGTTATGCAAAATTTAGTATGAATTGGGTATTATTACTAGATTGCGAGGCTACATCTTCTAATTTTTTAACTTTTCTGTTGCGATCTCTATAACCCTGGCAAAATTTGCTTTTAGGTGAGAACACTACGGGGACACCCAGCGACGCATGAACTATCGGTTAATTTTCAAAGACCGGGCAACACAAGATTTACAGAACTTCGGAACGCAGATACACGCAGATAAATCTGTACCTCATTGGTATGAGAGGTGCTTTTATTCAATATTTTTAACGGTGGCATGAGAACAGCGAATCAAGCAAATCCGCCTCTTTGTGCTAATGCGTTAGCGTCACGGGCACTATGCAGAACTCGCACTATGATGATTTCGGTTTCTGATACTGTGTAATAAATGGCGTAATTTCCCTCAAATATCACACGCAGCCCTTCCGCGAATTGGTTTCGCGCTGTTCCAGAAAAGGGAAAAGTTAATAACAGCCTACTGGCTTTCTCTATTTTTTCAAGCAAGCGTCTTGCTACTTCTTCCGAAGCCTCAGCGGCTATATAAGACCAGATTTCTGCGAGGTCGGCTTCTGCTTTATCGGATAAGCGGATCACGAGGGGTTTTTTAATAATTTTCTCCCTCGTTCAATTATTTGTTCTATATCAAAATCCTTCACCCGACCATTGGCAATATCTGCAAGTCCCTCGTCAATGTCACTTTTAAGTGCTGCGAGTTCTTGAAGCTGCAAAGCTCGTTTTATTTCCCAGTCACGCAGTGCTGCCTGTACAACTTCGCTTGTTGAGGCATAGTCGCCATCTTCTACTGCTCTTTTGACGATGACTGCCATATCGCTCGGCAATGTGATGGTGATACGTTCAATATCTGCCATGTTCGGTTTGTTCTTTCTGAAAGCATACTCTTTATTATTATCATACTTTAGTAGTTGCTAAGAGCGCTCTTACAGCAATTTTCAGATCAGGTAAAATAATGAGAGTAGTGATGCGTAAAAGCCAATGAATATTAATATTGATATACCTGATGAGGTGCGCGTTTATGTAGAGGCACAAGTAATGGCAGGTACCTACAGTAACATTGGCGAATATTTTCTAGATTTGGTACAGCAAGACCAAAAACGCAAGGCAGAAGCGAAGTTAGAAACACTTTTGCTCGAAGGCATTGATTCTCAAGGTCAGGAAGTGACACCGGAATACTGGCAAAATTTGCGTTCTACGCTTTTAGGTGAGAACACTACCGGAACACCCAGCGACGCATGAACTATCGGTATCATATTTTATGCAAGCAAACACAGGCTACACGGATTTATTCTGCATCTTGAGAACGAGCTTCAATTCGATTCATCACTGACAAATATTGTTGGCGTTTGACGTTTATGTGTTCAATTACCTGTGGTAGACGAATTTGGCAAAATCTCTGGTATTTGTCGTTATTTATTCCACATAAAGTATCAACAGGAATAGCCGACTCTAAGAGAATTTGGTAACGATACCAAGCGCTAAGTCCATCTTCTCTCAGTGCTGAGTCTAAAACTCGTTCCACAAGTTTTAATACAGGGCGGGATTCCTGATAAGCAGAGATGTCTTTGATGAATTCGTTCAAGCACAAAATTGACATTTTTACATGTTTAAGGTCTTGTCTTCCGAATTGAGGAAGTCCTCTCAAACATTTGAGCTTTCCTTCTAAACAAAGAACTGGATGCAGCACTTTGAGATTAAGTCCTCTTAAATCACCTTCGCCCACAAAAGTAAGCGCAGTTCCAGAAATTTCGGCATCATTCAGACCGTAAACTGTAGCAAGAAAGTCAATTCTTAAAAAGCTATCTTGTCGATTGACAATGACTACTCCTGAATTAGGACTGGGGTCAAAATCTTTGTTTAAAGTCACTCTTCCTTTTAAAGCATCGTTACAAGCAATAGCTTCCACCCTACCACCATAAAAATCTAAATCCTCACTAGCAAAGGGGAGAAATTCTTGTAAATTTGGACATTTTTGTTGATATTGATAAGCCCAAAGATTGACGGCTTGTCCACCCACAACAATAGCATCTAGTCCAATTGTTTGTAAGGTGACAAAAACATCATGCAAGTCAAGAGGGGTCAGTGTCTTCGCCATAGTGAGTAGGAATACTTTCGTCCCATAGGTGGGTACTAGGGTCAAATTTCCAGTACTGAGGTTGTAGTGTTTGGTTGGCAAGTTTTTGTGCAGCTTCAATTGGCATTGCTAAAAGCCGTATTCTCGCCTCTATTTTTTCTTGTGCCAGTCGTTCACTTTCTATTGAGCTAACTATAATGTTATCATCCACTTCGTAAATACCTTTGCAATGTTGGGCATGTTAAACTAAAAAAGTATTTAGCTGTTATTCCTAAGCTGAGATGAGCGTAGCAGAATTATTTCCGACCTTAAGAAATCTGTCTCGTGCAGAAAAATTAAGCGTCATGAAGTTTTTAGTTCAAGAACTTGCATCTGAGGAAGAAGCATTGTTGCTGCAACCTGGAGCTACTTACCATGTGTGGTCTCCATACAATTCCCATAATGCTGCACATTCGCTAGCCGCGCTACTGGAAGAAGACAGACAGACAAGTGATGCTTAATTCCTTTGCGAGTTAGCAATAGATAACATCTCTTCTCGGACGAGTTGCAACCACCCAAAACTCAATTAAATTCTGCGGGATGATGAACAGCGTCTTTCCTTGCTCTAACAAAATTCTGATTGCTTGAACCGAAGATTCATACATCGAATGAGTCTGTTGGACACTTCGCAATAAAACATTTGTATCAACCAGATAGCTCATAACATTTCATCTTCTCTGGTGTAGATACTTTCGCGGCTAATTGCATCATCTGAAACGGGAGGAGCTTTTATGGATGAGTGGCTTCTAGCCCAATTTACAAATCTTTGGGCTCGCTGTTGAGGTGATAGTGTCAGGGGTGTGGATTGCGATGAGGATGCTAGCAAGCTTTCGACTAAAGTTTTCAATAATACTTCCACAGATGTTCCCTGGGCTGCGGCTTGAGCCATCAAGCGTGATTCAATTTCCGGTTCTAGTTCGAGTAGGATAGCCATAATAGACTTAACAGTTGTCAATACTGCCACTAACTTGAGTATAACCAATTCTGAGCGACCCACGAGATGCGCAACCCCCGAGGTAAATGTCGAGTCTCAAAATAAATTTTGCGGACACTAGAGGCTGAAAGGGCTATGAAACAAGGGTTTGAAGCCAAAGTAGTATAGCACTAGAGTTAGCCAATACATCAGAAGTACGAGGAGGATAAAAAAATGCCTTATATTACGAGTATGGAAAGAAGTGGAGAACTCAAAGGTGAACAGAAAATAGTTATCCAATTACTTAATCATCGAATCGGTGAAATTGAACCACCATTAATTGAGCAAATTCGTAAATTATCTGTTGAGCAAGTGGAAGAATTAGCAGTTGCATTACTAAATTTCTCTACTGTAGCTGACTTAGAGCAATGGTTAGCAAATAGACCAAAACTAGCCGAGCAAGAGTAGGTAGTGATACGTTCGTAGTGTCGATTAACACGCTAAATGTCCGGATTAACAAATTAGATGTCCAGATGAAAAAGGCTGTAACCATTGCTCTAAAAAGATTCTAGCCTTCATAGCGCAGTTTGCCAAATTAACACAATCACTGTCCAAATCATGGAAATAGCTACTGCGACTATCCAACACTGGCGGCGATGCCGCGCACGACGGCACAGAGAAAAAATCTGAGAATCATCAAGGAAAAAAGAGGTAGTTTTATGTCACTTACTAGAGACTTTAAAGAAACAGTTAACGAGCGAGTTAAACGAGAACCTGAGTTTGCAAAAGCTCTACTTGATGAAGCTATTTCTCTCTTTCTGAATGGTGAACCAGAAACTGCAAGACTTATACTTCGAGAGCTTGTCAATGCAACTGTAGGCTTTGAAGAACTGGCCATTGAAACTTCTAAACCAAGTAAGAGTCTCCACCGAATGTTATCTGCAAAAGGTAATCCTACGATGGATAATTTAACTTCGGACATCGGAGGGTTAATTGTCAAAGACCGCGCAACACAAGATTTACAGAACTTCGGAACGCAGATGAATGGGGTGCATCCCAATGAGCGTAAATTCGTAGTGCGAGCATCTTGCTCGCTTATAGTACACGTGAGCTTTCCGGCTCACACGACTGATCGTCTTTTTGCAAAACTGGGATGCTCCCGATGAACGCAGATAAAGCTGTTGGGTAAGAAAGTTAAAGTTATGTCATAAATGCTTAAATGCAATGATTTTTGAATAAAATTCACTTAGTAGAAACCTAGAGTAAACCTGTGGCTTTTGACAACGTTTGTAAAATCTTAGCTGAAAAATATCCAGCCGAGTTTGCTGGCTGGCTATTACCAGTAAAACCGCAAAAAATTAAAGTATTAAAAACTGAATTGAGCATAGAACCAATTCGTGCAGACTCCGTTGCATTTTTGCAAACAGAAAATCGGATTTTACACCTCGAATTTCAAACTAGAACAACATCTCACCCTCCAATTCCCTTCCGGGTGTTGGATTATTTTATCAGACTCAAGCGCCAATATAACCTTCCCATAACGCAGGTCGTCATTTTCTTACAAGAAACAGACGACGAAATTGCCTTCACCGAAGAGTATGTAGACGAAGCTACAATTCATCGCTATCGAGTCATCCGAATGTGGGAGCAAGATCCAGAGCTATTTCTCAATAATGAAGCATTACTCGCATTAGCACCATTAACACAAACAACCTCACCCCAAGGGTTATTATCCCAGGTTGCCCAAAGGATTGCTACAATTCCAGATAGAGGTACAAGGCAGAATATTGCTGGATACACAGAGATATTAGCAGGTTTGCGGTTTGAGAAAAACTTGATTCGTCGATTATTAAGTGAGGACATGATGAAAGAATCAGTCATTTATCAAGATATATTGCAGAAGGGCAACAAACAAGGTGAAGAACGGGTAATTCTACTTCTGCTTAATCGACGATTCAAGGCAATAGATGAATCATTGATTGAACGGGTGCGGGGATTATCTACTGAACAGTTAGAAAATTTAGCAGAAGCATTATTAGATTTTACAGCAGTTGCTGATTTAGAAGCTTGGTTGAATCAGCAAGAAAATAATTAAAACCGCAGATGCACGCAGATGCACGCAGATAAATCTGTACCTCATTCGGCTTCTGCAGGTGCATCCCAGTTTTTATTATTCCTTAAATTTTTGAACGACACGTAGGGTGGGCAGTGCTATCAAAACTTGGATGTAGTCAGCAAAATACATAACCACTGCCCAACCATCGAGTCATCCGAATGTGGGAGCAAGATCCAGAGCTATTTCTCAATAATGAAGCATTACTCGCATTAGCACCATTAACACAAACAACCTCACCCCAAGGGTTATTATCGCAGGTTGCCCAAAGGATTGCTACAATTCCAAATAGAGGTGCAAGGGAGAATATTGCTGGATACACAGAGATATTAGCAGGTTTGCGGTTTGAGAAAAACTTGATTCGTCGATTATTAAGTGAGGACATGATGCAAGAATCAGTTATTTATCAAGATATATTGCAGAAGGGCAGACAACAAGAGGCGTTTACAATGATTAATCGTCTGCTTAACCGATGTTTTAACCAAATTGATGTGCTATTAATTGAACGGGTGCGAGGATTGTCTACTGAACAGCTAGAAAATTTAGCAGAGGCATTACTCGATTTTACAGCCGTTGCTGATTTAGAAACATGGTTGAATCAGCAAGAATATAATTAAAACCAGGGCAATACTGAGAACTTTTGTACAAGCGGCACATGTGGATTTTACTAGATAGCGATTAAACCGCAACGGACGCACACTCGCCAGACTGTTAAACTAAAATGGTGTAGGGGCGCGGCGGTCCTGCGCCCTTACTGTAAAATCGAGCAATACTAACTGGCAAATAACCTGTGTGCCAATTTTCTCTGCCGCATTTGGGCAATATCTATGGCTGGAGTGCAAGACCACATCTCGTCTAGACTCAAAGTCGCAGCCATTTGGTAAGTAGCTTCAATCTCCGGTGCAAGTTGGAGAAGGACTTGTTGTGCTTGAAGGTGTCCAATAACACTCAGGCGAATAGCAGCCCCCAATAAACCGGTCACAAAACTATGCAAAAAAGCCAGCACTGTATCCTGTTCGCACAACCCAGCCGCCCTAGCAACAACAGCAAAGACAATCGGATGCAAGCAGTGAATCTCCCCTCGATCAGCTTCTCGATTCAGAATTTCCAATTGACAATCTGACCAAGTTGTGCTAGCAACCATGAGTAAGGCTCGTCCACTTTTACGCCCCGTTTCCCGAGTTTTTTCAATTAAGTTTTGGGCAAATAGTTGGGCATCTGCTTGTCTTACCGCTGCTAAATCGGCTACAGAACTTCCTCGGTAAGCATGGATTAAAGCCACCACATCCGTTGGACCCACCTTATTTTGCAATAGTAGCCGCAGAAAAATTTGCAAGTCCTTTGCCGATCGCAGTTGACCTTCTTGCACCAAAGATTCTAGTCCATGAGAGAGAGTAAAAGAACCAGAAGGGAAAAAAGCATCACTCAATTGCATCAAGGCGAGTTGTTGACTCATTAGTGGTGACCGTGTTCAGAAAATGTCAGGTGTTGGTTAGGCGATCGCCATTCATAGTCGATTTGTAAGCCAGGAATTTGGAAATGGCGGATGGTTGCTTCCATCACTTCTACTTCTGCTGCTACCTCGACGTAAAGTTTATTATCGTGTATAATAACGGGCCAATGGTGATTACCGAGAACGTGACCGAGATGAACCAAGTCAATAGCGCGATCGCCCACTAATGCAGTAAAACTCAGTACCATCACCCTTTGCTCTCGTAGATGAATCAGCAGTAACTTACCCTCTTCCGTAGCAAAAACATCCCCTTCCTGCAAAAGCCAATCCCGACCTTTCACAATTCCAACATCAATTCCAGAGGTAGAATGAGCATGAATTCGACCTTTGGGACTATCCGCTTGGTCTAAATAAACTTCTAAAAAATTTTCTTCAGAACCAGCTTTTTCTATCCGTTCAGATAAGCTAAGATTCTCCGTTAAATTGCCAAGGTAAGTTGTTGCTAATTCAGTCATCCTACACCCCTTTCACACAGTTTAAAGCATACTTCAAATAGTTTTTAAGTTCCCCAGTTCCACTTGCTATAGCTCTAATCAGTAAACCCTTACCATAGGGTAATATCGAGGTAGCTACAGTCGCATTAGGACAATGAGCGGCATCTAGGTCTTCTAAAGTTTCACTCAGTAACTTCAGATCTATTTCTGGTTGAATCACGATCAAATTGCACAGGACAGGTGCAGGTGCAAACAAATCGCTATCTTTAAAGGGATTGAGTTTTCCATGTAACCGCATAGCATCAGTAAACCATAGCTCCCCTTCAGGAGAAGTCACCCTTATTCGACTAAAATAGTGATTAAATTCGTAAAACTCCCCTCTCGCCAGCCTTCCTGGTAAAATCATTTCACTCCAGAATAATTTACCTGTGGGGTGACACTTAATATTAATCGTTTGCTCCAAAGTTGCATCTCTAAAGAGAATAATTGGTTCAGGAACAAACTCCAAAGTTGCGCCTTCCTCAATTTCCACCTCATAGTGTGCGATCGCTTTTGACCCAGAAATAGGCATAGGATGAACCTTTGTAGCAGACTGATCACTAAGGAAAAGATGAGTATGATCAGTCAGTTGTAAAGAAATATTGATCTGATCATTTGCCAGTAATCCTGGGGAAATACTAGTGATATAAAGATAAGCCTGCTGAGGATTAGGCGTAGGATGGCGGAAGGTACGAGAGATACCCAAAGGATAAGCTGTGTACTGATGAGTGACTATCGTCCGACCATAACTATCGCACTCCAATTTTAGCTCCAAATTTTGGGTTCGTTTACGGGTTTCTAAAGTAAGCAACTGATTGTCCAATTAACAACGACTTATAGCAGTTCTCATCCAAAAGAAGTCCAGATTTATCTGCGGTTTTAAATTCTTCAATGTACCGCACCGCTATATTACAGAAGGACTAAGAAATAGAACCGTTTCTAGAATAAAATGAACCACCTCATCTAACCCCTCTCCCGTTTTGCAATTAGTATAAGCAATAGGCTTCCCTCGACGGTACAAAGGGGCTTGTTCACGAATTAAATCTAAATCAGCGCCTACATAAGGAGCAATATCAATCTTATTGATCACAACTAAATCAGCTTGTGCAAAACCCGGCCCTTTTTTCCGAGGAATATCATCTCCCGCCCCAACATCAATAACAAAAATATAAGAGTCTACCAAGTCATAACTAAAGGTAGAAGCAAGATTGTCACCTCCACTTTCAATGAAGATGATATCTAATTGAGGATAAAGTTGCTCCAAATCCTTCACCGCCAGCAGATTCATCGTAGGGTCTTCTCGAATAGCTGTATGGGGACAACTCCCCGTTTCTACTCCGATAATCCTTTCAGGCGGTAGAAACCCTCGACTCTTAAGACGGTCTGCATCTTCAGTAGTCAGTAAGTCATTCGTGACAACTGCGACTTCAAAGCCTTGACTCATCAACAAAGGGACGATGCACTCCAACAAAGCCGTTTTCCCACTACCTACCGGGCCACCCACTCCCAGTCTTGCCGCTGATTTTGGCATGGTTAATTTCCTCATTGCCCCCTACAGTTGCCCGTTAACTAGTCCGTTAAAGCCATAAATCTCCCGCAGACCACCGAAGGGAACTAATTCAACTTGCTTTTCATCACCTGGTTCAAATCTGATGGCTGTTCCTGCGGGAATATTTAGGCGCATTCCTCTAGTTGGATTGTGAGTATCTGAACGATCAATGAGAATTCTGTTTTTAGTTTCCTGGTCAATGTGAAAAAATGCAAGAGCAGAATTGACTTCTAAAAAGTGGAAATGTGAACCTACTTGGATGGGGCGATCGCCTTGATTCTCTACGAGAATATTCAGAGGTTCTCGTCCTGTGTTGAGTTCGATTTCGCCGGGTTGGGTGATGATTTCGCCTGGAATCATTGTGATTTTTATTTAGGAGGTTGGATGGACGCAGATAAATCTGGACTTCATTTCGGATGAGAGATGGTAGATAGTTTGGGATTTATCTTGTTAGGGGAACTATTGATCTCCGAATTGGTTCGTGAATGGTGACTAATTTTGTTCCGTCGGGAAAGGTGGCTTCTACTTGCACTTCCTGAATCATTTCGGGAATGCCTTCCATAACATCTTCTCTTCCTAATAGAGTTGTCCCATAACTCATCAGTTCTTCTACAGTTTTTCCTTCTCTTGCTCCTTCTAAAATCGCTGCTGAGATATAGGCTACAGCTTCGGGATAGTTCAGTCTTAAGCCTTTTGCTCTACGTCTTTCTGCTACCAAGGCAGCTGTAAAAATCAGCAGTTTATCTTTTTCTTGAGGTGATAGTTGCATCAGTGCTTTCCCTTGTTTTCACCTAAATTTTAACATTTGTCGAGATCTAGGTTTAATTGCCTTTCCAAGATAGTACAGCAACACTGATATTGTCATGCCCGCCAGAGTGGAGTGCAAATTCTACCAACCTCTGTGCTAGAGTAATCGCATCTGCATCTTGATTGACAAGAGTGTTGAATTGTGGTAAGTCATTAACGTAATTCCACAGTCCATCAGTACACAATAGTAGATTCCCACAACCGGGGAGAGCAAAGTTGACTATGGATGGTTCCACATTCATCGCATCTGCTCCTAGCCAACGGGTAATTGCGTGAGCATGAGGCGATTTTCTCGCTTCGGCTGCACTCATTTCACCGGAGGAAACAACATCGTTAAGCCAGGAATCATCCTTGGTTAATTGCCTTGAACCGTTTGAAGCAATCCAGTAGGCGCGACTGTCGCCTAGCCAACCAATGGTAGCAATGCCTTCAACAACTACGGCTGCAACAATTGTGGTTGATGGTGGCTCTGCAACAGTAATCTGAGTGTAAGGAATCGCACATACCGATGTCATTGCCTCGGCAATTGCCAATTTCATCGCCTCTTGTAGAAACGCGGAATTTTGGGTCAAAACAGCAGTGTTGAGTTTCCTACACGCACTCTCGGCTGCGGCTTGCGCTGCTAATTCAGGTGAAGAACAACTCGATACACCATCACACACAACGAGAATATAAGCATTTTTGTGGTCAATTTGGGCACAAGCAACGCTGTCTTCATTCCGATAGTGTCTTAGCCCCCGATCGCTGATCCCCGCCAAATTAGGCGATCGCACAACCTCAAGCCTGTCATCCTGCCGATTTTCTCCACGAAAGCCACAGTTAGAACAGAAACCATCAGCGTCGATTTCCTCTGAATCTGCACCGCATTTTTTGCATCCAGGAGTTGATTTCGAGATGGTCATCACAGGTGTACCGCATTCTTCGCAGAAGCGATCGTCAACCTGTACCTTAGTGCCACATTTTGAACATTGCATAGTGATTGGGGAGGGGCGGGGAGCCCGTCTGTGCGGAAAATGGTGTAAAATAAGAATAATTCATTCTACTCATTGGTATTGGTGCTGTATGAGAACGACGAGCAGTTTGGACAAAAAATTCATCAATGCCGATTGAATCCGACTCATCCCAGTCTCCAACCCCAGAACCCGTTGCTGAACACAACTGGCAACTAGGTGACTTTAATCGTGCTGTTGAAACTGCCCAAATCCCGGAGAGTCTTGTCTCTCAACAAGCCTTAGCTGCACTCTCATGCTTCCAATCTCCAGAAAACACAAGGGCTTTACAAACAGCGCTCTCCACCGCAAAACAACACCCGATTAATAATTTGACGGTCAAACCTAGGGTACTGTTAGTGATCTTAATCGCGATCGCCACCATTTTGATTGGAATTGCTCTCAATAACTCGATCATTGGCATTTTGGGTACGGTAGTCGCTTTGTTGCTATCCTTGGTAGTACTGTTACCTTGGTTACAAACTGCCCTAGACAAGTGGTTGTCTTCGCGAGTGCGATCGCTGTTGATTGCCTTTTTAGGATTAATCGTGAGCATCATCGGCTTGATCAAGTTCAGCGGTTTTGGCGATCGCCTCCTAGCCTGGGAACGCAAGATTCATTGGGACGCTTCCGGAACACTGGCAGAATGGTTTGGTGCTTTGGGACAAATTTCCATTGCGATTATTGCGGTTTATGTTGCTTGGCGACAGTATGTCATTTCCAAAGACTTGACAATTCAGCAAAATCTGCTAACGGTTCAGCAAAACCTCATTACCCAGCAGCAGACGATAGATTCTTATTTTCAAGGAATCTCAGACTTGGTATTAGATGAAGAAGGATTATTAGAAGATTGGCCCCAAGAACGGGCGATCGCTGAAGGACGTACCGCAGCAATTCTTAGTAGTGTAGATGGCAATGGTAAAGCGAAAATTATCCGCTTTCTCTCACGCTCAAAGTTACTGACACCCTTAAAACGCGATCGCCACCTTGGTCGAGCCATTCTCGACGGTTGTGGCGGCTACGCTGAAGACCGCCTTGAAGGTTTGCGCGTCATCGATTTGGGGGTTATGCTTGCAGCAGCAGACTTGGCTGGTACTGATTTGCGTTGGACTGACCTGTCAGAAGTCAATCTTGTCCGTGCAAACCTCAGTAACTGTGACCTGATAAAAGCCAACCTGAGTCGCACCATTTTGTACAATGCCAATCTCAGTGATGCCGACCTCAACAGCATACGCCTATTCTATGGTTCCCCCGAAATTGCATCACCTCGTACTCGCACGGAAGAACCAAACTACGAAACTGGCGAACATACTGGTGCAGTGGTGGAAAATGCCAATTTTACTAATGTTCGGCGCATGTCGGAGTCTGTGCGTTACTACTGCTGTGCTTGGTGTGGTGAACAAACTAGAGGTACTATTCCTGGTGGTTGCGAAGGAATTCCAAATAAGTTAGGTACAATATAGGATTTATCATCTAAAATCATGTCTGACTTAGGAAATATCTTACTTGTGAGCATCTCGCTGGGCTTAAGTAATTTTGCAGCTGCTATTGCTATTGGTATGAGCGGTGTTGATCATAAGACACGGATTAAGACAGCAGTGGCTTTTGGTCTTTTTGAAGCGGGTATGCCAATCGTTGGGCTGTTAATTGGTCAAAAGGTCGCTACCTTAATTGGACATGCTGGAAATTATCTAGGAGCAGGATTACTCATTCTGACTGGAGCTTATACTACGTGGCAGTCTATTAAGAGTTATTCTAGTGTAACAACAAGCTCTAGCCAGCCAAGACTACAAAACTTTAGGCAGTTACTCATTGCAGGTTTTGCGCTTAGTATTGACAATCTAGTCGTAGGCTTTGCTTTGAGTTTCTACCATGTTTCAATTATTTTGGCTGCCGGGATTATAGCATTTGTAAGTATTACTATGTCACTGATAGGTTTAGAGTTAGGGCAGCGTCTTGGTGAAAAGTTTGAAAGGTGGAGTGAACTTATTGGAGGTGTTATTCTTATCTTTGTTGGTTTGGCTATAGGTTTTGGCATATTATAATCGAGAATTTATCAGGATCAAATAATAACTCATAATTTAATATGTTCGGATGAACACCTATACTACGTTTGTAGTTGCGCTTTAGCGAAGACAGCGCAACCACAAACGAATATTTGATAAGTCATTAACCAGAATTCAGGAGTCAGGAGTCAGGAGTCAGGAGTGAAAAGGGCTTAGAGTCTGCCTTTTAGACTTCAGTACTGTACTTCATTTAAAAGAATAGTCTTTACCAACTTGCTAATTTGTCTTTAGCGTAGGGAACATCACAACTTTCTTGGCTAAACCCACAGTCTGTAAAATTTTAATTGCCCACCAAGTCATATCCACTTCCCACCAGTGAAATCCGGCTTTTGCAACATTCGGGTAAGCATGGTGATTGTTATGCCAACCTTCTCCATATGTTAAAATAGCTGCCCACCAAAGATTACGAGAACCATCATCCGATTGGAAATTGCGATAACCGCGCAAGTGCGCCGCAGAGTTAATCAGCCAAGTGCTATGCCAAAGCAATACTGCCCTCAGCAAGACGCCATAGATCACAAAGGACCATCCTCCTAAAGCATACAATAGGATAGCAACAGGAATTTGCAGTAGCAAGAAGTAGCGATCTAGCCAACGATAGTATGGGTCGCGTTCGAGGTCGGGGGCAAATCTTTTGTAAGTGTCGTAGTCAAAAAATTCTGGACGCGGGTACAAAACCCAAAGCATATGACTCCACCAAAAACCACGCTGGGAAGAGTAGGGGTCTTTATCCGTATCTTCTGTATGTGCATGATGCAATCGATGGGTCGCTACCCAAAAGATTGGACCTCCTTGCATGGCAATAGCACCCACGGTAGCGATCGCATATTCTAACCACTTTGGCACATGTAAGCTACGGTGAGTTAAAAGTCGGTGATATCCTAAACAAATACCAATGCTGCCCAATAACCAGTGGAGGAATATCATTACCCCTAATGCAGACCAAGAAAAGCACCAAGGAGCTAACAACGCTAAAACATGAAATGTCCCAAAGAATGCCACGTTAATCCATCTCAGAGTAAGCGGCTGTCGATCATCAGCCGTAGCTGAGTTTATAGTCATAAATCTTTCCTTTGACGTGATTGCTATTACAGGAGTCAGAACTCAGAACCCAGGAGTCAGGTAATTAGTGAACAGTAAGGAGTAAACTGTTCTCAATGATTCCTGATAACTGAGATGACCAATCGCACAGAAACCATTCTGGCTCCTGGCTCAATCAGGGCACAGCGATATATGTCCTGATTGAGTTGGTTTCCACATCCTCTCCTCATCTTGAAAAATCGGCGAAGACCGAAGACAGTAGGAATGGAAGATGCAAGTGCTACTTACACCCCTCAGCTTAGCAAGGATAGAATTAAAATGCAAGCGCCACTTGCATTTTAATTTATATATTTAACTTATGTCTGATCCAATAGTTTCAACTCGACAACGACTGATTAACGCAGCGCTAGACTTATTCGCTGTTCAGGGAGTCACCGAGACAACAACGCGACAGATAGCAGAATTAGCAAAAGTTAATGAAGTGACCCTATTCCGCCACTTTGGCAATAAGAACGGATTATTGCTAGCAGTCATTTCCGAATCGCCGGTGTTTAAAGAGCTGGGTGAATCTTTGAAATTGCAAGCAAATCAAACTATCAGTGTCTACCAAGCTCTCAAAGACTATTGCAAAGACCGCCTACAGGCTCTAGAAAAATTCCCAGACTTGGTGCGTTCCTTGGTAGGAGAAGCCGGAAATTATCCCATAGAAAATCGTCAGGCTTTGGGACGAAGCTTAACCGAAGCCAATCACTATGTTGCTGAATATCTAACAACAGTTATGGAACGTGAGCAGTTACACACACATATGTCAGCGCAAAAGCTAGCAACTATGCTCAATATTATGTTGTTAGGGTATGCTGTCATTGAATTTACCAGCGAATTTCACGAACTCTGGCATGACAGAGATGAATTTTTAGAAAATTTGGTAGCGCTTTTTTTACATAAAGCGACCAACTCGACAAATTTAGTTAAAACTGAGTCTTCTCCAACAGAGAAGATGATAGATTTACCAGCCAACTTAGTCCACTTAATTCTGCAACGAGCAAAAAAATCAGGACTGCGCGATTATGCTCTAATATATGTTTTGTTTGGCTCTGGTTTATCTCCAGCAGAAATTGTTAATTTAGAGCGATCGCACCAAGTCCAAGATCCCAACCAGCACTTATTGCAGATTACTCAAGGCTCAATTCGACAAGTTCCAGTCAATCAGTGGATCATGGGTAAGCGATATGGCTCTTATACTCGCAATCCATTAACTCAATGGATAAAAAGCCGTAAAGATGACCGGTTGGCATTATTTCTTAACAATCATGGAATGCGAATATCAGAGACAGAAATACAGGAGTACTGGCAGGTATTAACTGAGGGATTATTGACACCCGAAGGGCAACAACCAGTCATTGAGCAAGCTCAACAGACATGGTGTGTAGAAATGTTAACCAAGGGAATGAATTTGGAAGATATGAGTATAATCACTGGTTGGAATTTAACGAAATTACAACTTTATGCTCGTAGAGCAAGAGAAAAATTAGCTCTAGAGCAAGCAATTCGTCTTGATCAAAAAGCATGAGTGGGGAGCAGGGAGCAGGGAGCAGGGAGCAGGGAGCAGGGAGCAGGGAGCAGGGAGCAGGGAGCAGGGAGCAGGGAGTGGGGAGCAGGGAGCAGGGAGCAGGGAGCAGGGAGCAGGGAGCAGGGAGCAGGGAGCAGGGAGCAGGGAGCAGGGAGCAGGGAGCAGGGAGTGGGGAGCAGGGTGAATTATCAGTCTTTCAATGCCCAATGCCCGATCCCCAATGCCCCTTATTAAAGCAAAGTCAGAATTTCCACACCATCTTCAGTCACAGCTACCGTGTGTTCAAATTGAGCAGAAAGCTTGCGATCGCGTGTCAAAGCAGTCCAACCATCGCTTTGAACTTCGACTTCCCAGGTACCTTCGTTAATCATTGGCTCGATCGTAAAAACCATACCTGGTCGAAGACGCTTTCCCTTACCACGTGTGCCAAAGTGAGGAACTTCTGGCGCAGTGTGGAAAATGTTGCTAACGCCGTGTCCTACAAAGTCTCGCACGACAGAAAAGCCTTGTGCTTCAGCGTACTCTTGAATGGCTGCACCAATGTCTCCAATACGTGCTTCAGGCTTGACTTCAGCAATACCCCTGTTGAGGCACTCTTCAGTGACTTCAACCAGCTTTTTCACAATTGGAGAAGGCGTACCAACGAAGAATGTTTTAGATGTATCACCGTGATAGCCATCAACAATTGGGGTCACATCAATATTAATAATATCTCCTTCCTTGAGAATCTGCTTCGCATTAGGAATACCATGACAGATGACCTCATTGACACTGGTGCAGATCGACTTAGGAAAGCCCTTATAGCCAAGAGGTGCGCTTTTTGCTCCATGAGCCAGCGTCCACCGTTCTGCTTCGTCATTCAGTTCTAGGGTGCTAACCCCCGGCTTTACCATTGGTTCAAGATGGTGTAAAAGTTCGGCTGCCAAGTGTCCAGCCTGACGCATTTTGTCTAATTCTCTTTTAGATAAAATAACTATCGTTTCGGTTTTCATGCAATTTTATTTTAAGTATCTGCTATAATTATAGTTTGTCCTGTTTGGGCAGAGCGCTTTGCGGCATCTGCAACTTTCAGAGTGTAAAGGCTTTCTTCTGGTGTCACATACAAGGGAGTGCCACTCATCAAATTGTCTAATACTAGACTCGTATCTTTGGCAAACAAACCCCGCCGACTACCAACCTCTATTGGCGTTGTTTCTCCTGAATGTACTATAACTCCTTGCTCGCCATCAAAAATTAATCCGCCGTTTTCACCATGAACTTCAAACTTGCGTTCTGGTTGCCACAAGGTTTCACCTTTCCCATAAATCACTTGCGCTAACAATCCACTCTTGAAGCTCAGTTGAGTCGTGCAAAAACAGCTTTGGTAATATTCTGCTTCTGTCTGCCAAAACCGATTATGACAGTTCACCGTTAAGACTTTACCAAACAAGTCTACAAGACGGTGCAGTCTTGAAAGCGCTCCCATCAAGGGAAAACCGAAAAGCTCATGATTGTAAGTCCATTTGCGGGGTGCGGGGTGCTGGGAGTTGATGGTGTTGTAGTGGACATAAAACACCTCACCGACTCGTGGTAAGTTTTGCTTCAAAGCTTGATGCACACCGCCCAAAAGTTCAACATGTTCGACGTGGAGAAGTTTGTTTTGTGCTTTTGAGAGGGCAATGAGTTCTTCTGCTTCTAGCACATCGAGAGCAAGGGGATATTCTACAATAACGTGTTTGCTGCTAGAGAGTGCTTTTGATGCGATTCTACCATGATCTCTATTAATAGTGCAGATGACGACCAAATCCACATCTTCTCGCTCCACAAGCTGTTGCCAAGAACTCATTGCTTCAATCTGATGGTCTTTGGCAAAGGCTTCTGTCTTTTCTGGTGTATTGCCCACAACCGCTATGAGGCGTGCCCGCTCATCATGAAGCAATGTTTCGGCTCTTAGTTTTGCTACATAGCCAGTACCAATTAAGCCTACCCGCACAGGGTGTTCTATAAAAAAAGCACCTCTACCATACATGATTGTCACCCATTCTTTTTGTTCGGTTTGTCCCGCAGTAGCAGTAACAGTTAACAGTTAACTGCTCTAATATTCGTCAATATGCAAGTTAAATGCACTTTGGGGCTTAGTTAATTTTTTGACAAATTCTTAATTTTTATGGAATTATAACTTTTTTTATAAAGTGGTTGTCAGTAGCTCCCTGAATCATAAGTAAAACTTATCTATATTAACCAACTAAATTTCATTACTAATCTTGGTGGATTTTCAGTTACATCGTTTAATTTTTCTCGTAGTATCAGAAGTGAAGCAAATTTGAATAGGCGGATAATCCTATCTGATTAGCCGTGGTCTTTGCTTTAGGATAACTTATACTACCGTTAGCAAAAGAGAGGATGACCAAATGGCGACTTATAAAGTGACACTCATCAACAAAGCTGAAGATCTAGAAAAAACTATCGAAGTTGATGACGATGAATATATTCTAGACGCTGCGGAAGAAGAGGGTATTGATCTACCTTACTCTTGTCGCGCTGGTGCTTGCTCAACCTGTGCTGGCAAAATCACAGCGGGTACTGTTGACCAGTCTGATCAGTCATTTTTAGACGACGACCAAATAGGATCTGGATATGTACTGACCTGTGTCGCTTACCCAACCTCAGACTGCACCATCGAAACCCACAAAGAAGAAGAACTTTACTAAAAGTAAGCATCTCCATCTCAGATCTGTTGCAAGATCAAGAAAAATAAGCAGCACAGATGAAGAAATTTCTTTCTCTGCTGTGTCTGCTTTTTGAATCTAGTTTGGCAAATCATCTATAAGTACGTAAAAACAATAAATTATACACTATAGCAGTTCTAAATGATTTATAAACATCTTAGTTAAGACGGTTAACGGCTGACTGTTGACTGTCAACCATTAACCATGAATGACCTAATATGCAAGTTAAATGCACAATTTAGTTAATTTTTTGAGAAATTCTAGAAATTACCCATTAGACATCTCCAGGAATCATGTAGGGGCGTATTGCAATACGCCCCTACCAGGGATTTCAGCGAACGCATAATTAATTTTTACCAGATGTCTATTGACAGAAAAACACAAGTCTGAGTAATGCTCCGCCGACTCCACCGCCTGTAAATGTATTCCGAAGTAGAGCCTGGGAAGAATATCGTGCAATCTAATAAAGTCGCTGTCAGTAGATCGCCAAATTATAACTAAAGCTTATCTATATTAACCAACTAAATTTCATTACTAATCTTGGTGAATTTTCAGTTACATCCTTTAATTTTTCTCGTAGTATCAGAAGTGAAGCAAATTTGAATAGGCGGATAATCCTATCTGATTAGCCGTGGTATTTGCTTTAGGATAACTTATACTACCGTTAGCAAAAGAGAGGATGACTAAATGGCGACTTATAAAGTGACACTCATCAACAAAGCTGAAGATCT
>CAIVAU010000109.1 GCA_903903925.1 uncultured cyanobacterium | reverse complement strand
GCTTGCCACCGGCTTTCGCGGCGGCCTTTTCTTCGCCTCGCTGTTCATGGGCGCTTTGCTCGGCAAAATTTATGCGCTCGGTCTCGTCCTCATCCTGCCCGCCGCCCTCACTTCTACGGTCTTTGATCTGCCTCGCTATTGCCAAGTGCTGCTGTTGATAGTCAATAGCTTTGGTGTAGTCTCCCAGAGATAAGTAGGCAACACCAAGATTACCCAGTGCCTTCCCCTCACTTTGACGGTCTTTGATCTGCCTCGCTATTGCCAACCACTGCTGTTCATAGTCAATAGCTTTGGCGTAGTCTCCCAGAGAATAGTAGGCAAGACCAAGACCACCCAGCGCCGCCCCCTCACTTTGACGGTCTTTGATCTGCCTCGCTATTGCCAATTGTTGCTGTTCATAGTCAATCGCTTTGGTGTAGTCTCCCAGAGATAAGTAGGCAAGACCAAGATTACCCAGCGCCTTCCCCTCACTTTGACGGTCTTTGATCTGCCTCGCTATTGCCAATTGTTGCTGTTCATAGTCAATTGCTTCAGCATAGTCTCCCAGAGAATAGTAGGCAAGACCAAGATTACCCAGCGCCGCCCCCTCGTCTTGACGGTCTTGAATCTGCTTCGCTATTGCCAAGTCTTGCTGTAGATAGTCAATAGCTTTGGCGTAGTCTCCCAGAGAATTGTAGGCAACACCAAGATTACCCAGCGCCGCCCCCTCGCTTTGACGGTCTTTAATCTGCCTCGCTATTGCCAAGTACTGCTGTTCGTAGTCAATAGCTTTGGCGTAGTCTCCCAGAGAATAGTAGGCAAAACTAAGATTACCCAGCGCCTTCCCCTCACCTTGACGGTTTTTTATCTGCCTATAAATAATTAGTGCTTGTTGCCAAGACTGTAATGCTGCTTGAAATTCACTAGTTTGAGCTTGCTGTAGACCTTGTTCTAACAGTTTATCTGCTTGCGCTTTCTGCGCATTCGCCGTTTGTGCTAATACCTGTGACACTCTAAATCCTACTGAGAAATTAGTCGCTCCCGATGTTGATAGAGTCGTCAGCAGGGTAATAAATACACTTATAATAATTTTGTATAAACGCATAGTCTTTCATCCAATATTTGATCATAATCTACATGTCGTGATTTTTGGAGCAGTTGCTATACATGAGTTCTAGAGATGAAAGTGAAAAACATGTATCAGCAGCCTGATATCTTGCACCTGGGCTGTCAGCCAGCGATTTAAATCGCTGGCTAATAGCTTAAGTCCTAGAGAAGAGGACTGATCAAGGATTTCAGTCCATTTCAATGGACTTAAGCTATTAGCCCGGAACTTCAGTTCTGGGCGGAATATCGGGCTAATTCAGAATGGTGCAAGCTGTCAGTCGCCCACCTTCTTTTATCGCCGCTGTTTCACCGCCCGAACTGCTGCATCAGCGTTGACCAGCCCATTACCGAAAAAGTACTGTTTATCCTTGGCTGAATCTGACTTCACACTCTTTGAACGGTATAATTTCGCGTCTTCCTCAGAAATATTCAACCCTTCGTAACTAGCGGTAGATTTGAGGATGCTAACCAAACCTTCTCGATTTAATTTGGAATTTTCCCCTTTCATCAAAGCAACTACCCCTGCTACCTCTGGGGAAGAAAAGGATGTCCCTTGCACCCACCAATATTTACCTCTAGGGTCAACGACAGAAGACCAACGCGAGGTAGGATTTGGTAAACCCTGCCAAAAGGCATCCAGCCAAGTACCGCCTGTGGCGGGGATTCCACCCAACAATTCTGGTGTATGTAAGTCGCCTCCAGGCGCAACGACATCTAATCCTTTGCCGTAGTTACTGTAGGGTGCGCGGTTACCTAGAATATTGGTTGCACCTACTGCAACGACTCCTGGATAAGCAGCAGGAAATCCTACTTGATTAGAATTCTCATTGCCAGCAGCAGCCACAATCACCAATTTAGGGTGGGCTTTGAGTATGTCTGAGATCTCTTCTTCTTCTCCCTGAGTTGGTAAACTTGCACCCAAGCTAAGATTGATGATATCAGCACCGCGATCAGCAGCGTAGCCAAGAGCTTCTATGTAGGCAGAAGGTGTAAAACTACCATTTAACCCGAATATTCGCACAGGTAAAATTTGAGCGTTGGGAGCTACACCTACCAGTCCTTCACCATTTTGAGGTTTAGCAGCAATTGATCCACTCACATAAGTGCCGTGAAATTCTCGACCTACTTTATTACGAATAAAGGAACGTACAACATTAGCAATTTCTGAGAGTGAGTCATCTGGATGTTTTCGCTGCACTGAAAGTGCCTCTTGAGGGTATTTCTCAACTAATTTGGCGTCAGATAGTTGGAAGGTATCCTGAAATTTTGACCCTAGAATGGCAAGTTCTGATGGACTAATGCGAGTATCGGCATCACCGTTTTCGCAAGGGTTGGCACTATCACCACCAGGAGAAAAATCCCAACCATGGACTTCTCCTGGACATTTGTCAGCAGCTTTTACAGTATACAGACTATTTGCCAAGTCGGGATGATCCCATTGAATTAAGCTGTCTATAACTGCTACAACTACACCGCGTCCGCCGTTGCTGTGTTTCCAGGCATCTGTGACATGTATATCTGTGCGGGATACAGCAGATTTTGTGGGGATTGGTTGTTGCAGGCAGCTTTGCAATGATTCTAAACTAGATACTGGCTGTTGCAAACATTGTTTTAGCGGTAAGCTATCCAACTGCCATGCTAGCCCCAGTAAGTTTGTTTTGGGGGAAATGCTTCTGCTAGATTGGGGGGTGATATTGCCAGTTAGGCTGTAAAATTGTTGGGAGTTTTTCAGGTTAGCAATTTGTTTGGTCGCTGTTGGTAGATTTTCGTCGGTGAGGGATTGGATGAAGTTGGGTGCAGCAGAGGCTACACCTTTGACTTCGTTGAGCTGGTTGGCAATACTGAGAATTTTTGTACCAGTGGCAGATGTGGATTTTACTAGATAGCGATCGCGATTAAACCTCAATGGACGCACGATCGCCAGATTGTTTTGCTGTAAAATTGTCTGTCTCTGGCTTTCGTCAAGTTGTGGGGCAAAGCTGATAATAATTTCGTTGGGTAGAACGATAATTTCTTGGCGTTGGCTGCGACTGAGGACTGGTAGGGTCGTTTGGACGTAGGGTTGCTGTTGAATTCGCTGCTGAAAAGCACCCCCGACATCCCGAACTCCCGTTGGTAGACTGACCAGTGCGTATTTTTCACCCAAAGGACTGACCTTTGGCGGAGTTGTTCCACGAACACCACCCTGTAGGGCTTGCTGGAGTTGGAGGTAAAGCGGTTGAGCACCGCGATCGCGTGTCGCACCCACTTTTTTAAAGGCAACTGCGATCGCATCCTGTCGCTGATTTAGGGGAATGCGTTGTCCTTTATAGAGGTAAAATAAATCACTATTTTCTTGAGTTTGAGCGATCGCTGGAGTGTTTGTTGGGAGTGGGATGTCACTCAATGACCAAATACTACCAGCTAATAAAATGCAAAAGATACGTTTCATGATATTTGCGACGCTGATTTTCTAATTAACTGTACATAATACAGAAGTCTTTACATCTGTTGAACTCGCTCTTGAAAAGCGCTAAGTAGACAAGGTGGAGTGTGTTAGCACGGGAAGTACAATGGGTGCGTTAGGCTTCCGTAACGCACCCTACGGTTGGCATCATTTAGCTTTCTTGTATCTTCTGAATTGCGTTGTCTGCTTTTTGGGCAAATTCCTGATTTCCTTCTTTTTTAAACAACGTGGATGCTTTGCGTAAGTCAGCGATCGCTCCCAATTTGTCTTTTAAGATATAGTTGGTATAACCTCGGAAAAAATGGGCATAAGCAATGTTGGGAGTAATTTCTAAGGCTTTGTCAAAATCTGTCTTAGCTGCTTGATATTGTTCTAATGAAAAACTAGCTAATCCTCTACCGAGATAAGCATAAGCATTGTTGGGTTCAATTTTCAAGACCTGGTTAAAATCTTCAATTGATCCTTTAAAATCTTTATTCTCAATCCGCTTAAACCCTCGTTCTAAGTAGGTTTTAGCATCGTTAGTCTTTTCATTGTCTGAGTTGGGAATTTGTCCTGTTACTTGCGATATGAGTATTTGCCGAGTATTAAACAAACTTTTTGCATCAGCTTTAGGGCTAATGAAGATTGTTCCCAATGCCAAGATTGCTACTGCTAATTTTAGACCTTTCATTGTTGCGTCTCCTAAAATTTACTTGCTTACACATGTATATTTCTGAGGGGATGGGAGGTTATGCAAATATTCGGCAGAGTCAATTAAATTTTTTTGTGAGGACTTATGTAAAAACTCTCTCAAACTCTTATTTTTCCTGTCCTCTATTTAAAAAAAAATTACCTTGATTCACCATTAACACAAACAACCTCACCCCAAGGGTTATTATCGCAGGTTGCCCAAAGGGTTGCTACAATTCCAGATAGAGGCACAAGGGAGAATATTGCTGGATACACAGAGATATTAGCAGGTTTGCGGTTTGAGAAAAACTTGATTCGGCGATTATTAAGTGAGGACATGATGAAAGAATCAGTTATTTATCAAGATATATTGGAGAAGGGCAACAAACAAGGGGAAGAACGGGTAATTCTACTTCTGCTTAATCGACGATTCAAGGTAATAGATGAATCATTGATTGAACGGGTGCGGGGATTATCTACTGAACAGTTAGAAAATTTAGCAGAGGCATTATTAGATTTTACAGCAGTTGCTGATTTAGAAGCTTGGTTGAATCAGCAAGAACATAGAACACTACCGGGACACCCAGCGACGCATGAACTATCGGTTAATTGTCAAAGACCGGGCAACACAAGATTTGCGGCAACAGGTAAGTTACATTCTGAATTACGTTGTGTGCTTCATGGTACGTATCTTTTGAATCTATGTTCTATGGTAAGCATAAGTATCTTTAGGGGTTATGGGAGAAAATGTTCACATTAAGCCACTTCCAAAAAGTCTCTTAATGATGAATTAATTGGAAAGAATACAGCAGGTGAAACATTGAAAAATTTCCCAAGCTTTTGAATATGTTCAACTGTTAATTTACGCTTGCCTTTAAGTACGTCAGAAACAATTGATTCAGTTTTAAAGATAGGAACTAAATCTTTCTGTCTCATGGAACTTTCTTCAATTAAAACCTTGAGAAGTTCTACTCCATAGATGTCTGGAACCAAATCTTGTTTTTCTTCGTATTCATGAATCAACATTCCTAATACAAATAAATAGTCTTCTTCTTCTGTAAGCTTTCCTTTATCAAGTAAATTATCGACTATTACTTGAGTTTTTTCTAAATCTTCTTCAGATTTTATGGGGCGCGGTGGGAAAGATACAAGTAAATTTGTGTAACTAGTATTTTGGTCAACCATTTTATTTTCTTTCTCAATAATGCTTAGTTGTTTTCAGAAACTAAGATTTGTGATTTGTTAATCTTAGTTTGGGCTACAATGGCGCTTTAACTAATGGTAACTATTAAACCATGCGTCATCCTTCCATTTTTACAATCCATTGCCCATTAAAATAAAGGGTGCCCAATAGTAAGGATGAGAAACGCTAGAACGAGTTGAAGTTTGTTTACCAGGGACTGGTTCTACATTAATACCCCCTCGCTGAATATCGTCTAAAGTGACTTGTTTGCCGTAAAGTAAAGATAATTGAGCTAGACGTAGAGCCTGGGCTTTTGTGATGGGTGTTTTTGAGTAGGCGAGATCACGATAAAAATTCTCCATCAATTGCGCTGTACTGGAGTCATTAACTTGCCACAAGGAAGCGATCACGGATTTGGCGCTGTTTTTTAAGAAATTAGAGGCAAAGGTATTAATTTCTACACCGTCTTGTTGATCGGGTCCAGCAAGGGCGGTTTGACAAGCTGATAATACAACGAGATGAATATCACTTAATCCTGTCAACCTATTAATGTAATCTGGAGTCAGTTCTTCACCAGTACCCGACAGAATGTAAGATTTGTTTGCACTTTTAGCATCAAAAACACCATGGGTAGCGAGGTGTAAAATTTTGTGTCCTTTGAGGTTGTCTCTTAAGGTATCAAAGTCAAAGTTATGATTTAGGTACTTGTCACCTGGGTAAATTCCTTGTTGATCAGTAGCATTTTTTCTGACAATGGCATCTAATTCTTTTGGTACATTATGTAAAGCCGGGAAATCACGGTGAGGTTCTGGCAGTCTCTCTGACAGTCCCATTGCTAAGACTGGGCTGTTTTGTGTTCCTGTTGGTAATTTTTCTTTAGTATCCGTTAACTCTGCTGATGGCGCAATATAAATTGTGTATTTCTCAATTAAGTATTTTTTCCCGTCATATAAAGCACTCATCGGGACATAGCGTATGACCCGATCTAGTGCAAAGACGAGATTTTTTACTGAACTTCCTTTCAGTTCTGCTTCTATCGGTTTCATCAGCCAGGTGTAAAGTTTTTGACTAGCTGCTTGAACTTGAGGAATCTCCGCAGTACCACAATGAGTTCCCGGTTTCTCGCAATCTTCCATTAATTGACGAAACTGATAAACTGCGTTTCCTAATTCCTTGCGTCCCACGGGAACTGGAATAGTTTTGACGACATCACCTTGGGCGTACAATTGTATGATGAGTTCCTTTTCTGTTACCAAAGGGTAAATCATCACTGTGTCTGGTTGCGCTTCGACAATTTCTCTAATTTTTCCCAAGCTGCTGGGGTCGAAGAAAGTACCATCTTTTTGACGGTTTTCCCGGATTTCTTTGTCATGTACCTTCAATTGTTGACTATACTGGTCAATCAGCTTACCTTGTTGATTCTTAAGTTCTACACACTGTTGAGGGTGTAACCGTTCACACGCAATAATCTGGTTTCCTAAAGCAATTAAGGGCTGACTAAAGGTAGGAACTTTTTTCTCAGTCGGTGTCAGGGAAATTTGCGGCTTGTTAGTTGCACCTCTTCCAGTACTGATGAAATCACGGATTTCTTGTCCCCGTAAAAGTTCCTGCACATACAGCGCTTCTTTATTCCGTCCTTCGGAGAGTAACAATTCAGCGAGTTGGCGATAAATATCTGATATTTTCACTCTGTTAAAATCAATCGTTGCATCTAGAAATGATTTTTGTAACTCTGGTGGTAAACCTTCGATACCATGCCGAATTTCTTCAATTTTGTTGATAGAATCTTTGTAGTACTTAATGGCAATATTGGGCTGATTTAAATTCCGATAAATGCGAGCTAAACCTGCTAAAATGTATGCATCTGCTCCGAGAATTTGGTTATCTGTTGTGATTGCTAATGCTTGTTGATAAGTGGCTATAGCTTGTTCTTTGCGCCCAAATTTTTCATGTAAACCCCCGATGAGGCTGAGTGCTGATTTTTCCCAAAGGGAATTTTGAGTTTTCCGAGCAAATGTAAGAAAGTTTTGAGCTTCTTGCATTGCTTGAGCATCATTGCCCAATTCACCATAACCAAGACTTAGCATTTGATGTGCAAAAGCTTGCTTACGTGGATCTTTAATTTCTTGGAAAATAGTTAACGCCAGCTTTGATAACTCCACAGTTTTTTGCGGTTCACCCTGAGCAAAATATGTATGAGCTTGGGCAAATAAAGCTATGCCTTCATTGTCTCGATTCTTCAATTGCTGCGCTGTGGTGAGTGCTTGTTGGTAGAATTCACGGCTTTTTTTGTAATCTCCCAAATTACTGTAAATATCGCCCAAGGAAAATTGAGGATATATTGTCAGAGGCGGACTTTTCAAATCTTCAGCAATTTTTAAACTTTGTTGTACCAATGATAAAGCTTTTTGATAATCGTTGAGTGAGGTGTAATAAGAACCGAGACTATTAAGAGCAATTGATTCTAAACGAGGATTTTTGAGTTCTCTGGCAATTTGTAAGCCTTGCTCGATCAATTCCTTTGCTTTTGGATAGTCGCCGATGACTCTGTAAGCACCACCTAAATTAAGGATTAACTGTGCTTCTTGAATGCGATTCTTTATTCTCTTTGCTTGTATTAAGGCTGGTTGGGCAACGGCAATGACTTTTTGATATTCTCCCAGCGCCTCATCAATTTCACTGATTGTATATGTAGCCCATACTTCTGTTCCAAAGTTTTTGCTAGCGTGGGAGAACTGCAAAGCACTTTGCGCTGCTTGAATGCCTAAGTCATATTCTCCGCGAACTTTGTCTGCAGAGGAAGGCAAACACAAAGCCTCCTTCTCATTGTGCAGCGAAACACTATCCATGATGGCAGTGGTTATGCTATAGTTGTATGCCATGGGGCTTCCGGCTCTTACGTGGGCAACACCATCTTTGGGTACTCTGATCATTGCATAGTTGTCCGCAATGGT
>CAIVAU010000108.1 GCA_903903925.1 uncultured cyanobacterium | reverse complement strand
TGCGCTGCGCATCTCGAAATACATATTTTCTTTGTTTTTCATAACTAAAGTTAGGGGCTTTAAACCCTTTTGGCATCGGGCATATCCTTAGATTTCTTCCCTTCTGCCTTCTGCCATCTGCCCTCTGCCTTTCTTCGGTAATCCGAAATACTCGCTTCAGCATAAAGTAGTAATTTAACCTCTTGGTCATATTTCAAAGAGGAATCAGAGATCTCAATTAAAAGCAATATATCAGTAGGACTGGGATGATCGTCCAGATAATCATTATCTCGATTTTTGACAATAACCCGAGCTGGTTCAGGTTCACTATAGTCAGGAATAATAATCGGTTGTTGTCCTCGCAGCGTCGCACGTTCACCTACAAGCTTATATAACTCTCGTTCTAAGCGGGTTTCATAAACAGAGTATGGTTTGCCTTTAGATACCATTGAAATGATTTCTCCCTTAATCAGTTCAACTCGGTCATCCTCACGCAAAAATCCGAGTTCTGCTAAACGGTCATATTCAGTTATAGAAAATCGTTTAGCGGTAGTTATAGTCATAATATTTATAGTTAAGGGTTTGCAACTCAATCACCAAATGGCTAATATCAAGCTGGGTGACGATTTCTTCATTGTTCAGAAGTTGTCCAGTCATGAGCAGAAACCAAAGCTGATTGCTTTATTATAATTTCACTTTATCCGCGAACCTACACCAATGACTCATATAAAAATCCAAAATCGGTTATTGATATATGGACTACTAGGGGCGATCGCACTAGTAACACTCTTCCCCCTCTTTTGGCTTGTCAGTACAGCGTTAAAATCACCAACAGAAAATATTTTTCAATCACCGCCACAGTTGTTACCAACCCAACCAACCTTACAAAACTTTGTCAATGTTTGGCACTCCCTACCTTTTGGTCAGTACTTGTTCAACAGTACCCTAGTAGCAGTGCTGACAGTGAGCTTAAATTTAATGTTTTGCTCTCTAGCTGCTTACCCATTAGCAAGACTGTCATTCTTCGGACGAGACTGGATTTTTATTGCCATTGTCGCCACAATTATGATTCCCTTCCAAATCGTGATGATTCCACTGTATATTTTGATAGTCCAACTAGGTTTAAGGAATACTTATTTAGGAATAATTTTTCCCAGCTTAGCTTCTGCCTTTGGCATTTTCTTATTGCGACAAGCTTTCAGCAGTGTCCCTAAGGAGATGGAAGAAGCAGCACGCATGGATGGTTGTTCAGAATTAGGCTTGTGGTGGTACGTCATGCTACCATCAATTCGCCCAGCACTAGTGACGCTGGCAATTTTTGAATTTATTGGTTCTTGGAGTGACTTTCTCTGGCCTTTAATTGTCATCCAAGATGAAAAATTATACACCCTTCCTTTAGGAGTAGCAAAGCTTGCAGGTACTTTTTCCTTAGACTGGCGATTGGTAGCCGCCGGCTCAGTCATTTCCATTGCCCCAGTATTGATATTATTCCTATTTCTACAACGCTATATTGTCCCCACAGAAACTAGTAGTGGAGTTAAGGGGTAGTTAGGTGTGGGGAGTGTGGGGAGTGTGGGGAGTGTGGGGAGTGTGGGGAGTGTGGGGAGTGTGGGGAGAGAAGGAAGTTAACAACTAACTCCTAACTCCTGACTCCTGACTCCTGACTCCTGACTCCTGACTCCTGACTCCTGACTCCTGACTCCTGACTCCTGACTCCTGACTCCTGACTCCTAACTCTTTTATTTAGGGCTCACTTTGTCAATTGTCTTGGTTTTACCGTCTTCTCCAACTGTCCAGACATCGTAGACGCCAATCACATCGCCGTTTTGGTCAACATCCACATTACCGCTAGCTCCCTGGTAGTTAATTTTTTTCCCATTTTTCAGTAATTTTAGACCCTTGCAGACATCACTAACTTCAGTGCCAGGGCCATTGGCAACCTCACGGATTTTGCTGGCTATGCCAACACCCGTATTTTGCTTAGCAGCTTGCGCCGATAGTACCAATAAGGCTGCTGCATCCCAAACATGGGGTGTGTATGGTGCTAGTGCTGATCCTGTTTTAGATTGCCAGAGCTTGGAAAAAGCTTCTAGTCCTTTGCCGTCTGAACCAGGTACAGTCCCTATGGCTCCAGCTACAATGTACTTACCATCTGGTGTTTTGCCAACTTTGTCAGCGAAGGTATCTGACTTTTCGCCATCGGTAAGCAGAACCTGCACTCCCTGAGTTAAACCTTGCTGGTAAGCAGCTTTTAACAGTAAACTTGCGGTTTCTTCATAAGCTACAAGTAGGACTGCATTTGGCTTACCACCAAAACCAGATGCGGCTTCCGTTTCAAAAGTAGTGGCTTTGGGGTCGTAGCGCACAGGATGATTTTTGTTAACTACGGTTCCTCCTAATTTTTCAAAAGCTTGCACAAACGCTTTTTCAAATCCCACACCATAGTCGTTATTGATAACGACTGTGGAAACTCGCTTTAAACCTTTTTTATGCGCAAGTTGGGCTAAGGCTAGTGCTTGGTAGGTATCTGGAGGAGCTGTACGTGCCCAGAAACCTTTATAATCCCCTTTTTTTGCCTTTTCAGTAAATACGGGGCTGGTGCTACCAGGAGAAATGAGCATGACTTTATTTTGTGTGGCAATTGACAGTGCCGCAGTTGACACGCTGCTAGCAAAAGAGCCAACCACACCAGCAACCTTATCCAAAGTTGCCAGTTTGGTCATACCAGCTGCACCAGCTTTCGGGTCGGTTTGGTCGTCTACTGATACAAGGGTAACTGGTGCTCCATTCACGCCCCCGCAGGCGTTGACAGTATCTACAAGTAAGGGGACAGCTCCTGACATTTGCTGTCCGATAGAAGCCAAGTCGCCGGTTGCTGGTAGTAGTGAACCAATTTTTAAACCTTTGGCGTCGCTTGTTGTGGCTGTCGTATTTACTGCTGGGCTAGCGCTACCTCCATTGTTAGCTGTACTATTGCGGGTCGTGTTGTCACAAGCAGCGATCAGAAAACCTGTTACTACAGTAGCTAGAGTCAGGGTAATTGCCCCAGGAATTTTTTGCATATATTATTTTCACTCCTCTTGTGGATGAAGCTTAAAAGTTAAGACTCATAGTTGAATCAGATACAAGTTTAATCTTTCATCGTTCCAAAGGATGAAAAATTATATTTTCCTAAAGGGATAAAAAGAATTCCTCCTGACCCAATACTGCTCGGATAAGCAGGGGAGGCAGGGGGTGCAGGGGAAGCAGGGGAAGCCAAAATTCCCCCCCTTGCCTCCATTTCTGCCCCTGCTCTTATACTCTGACCCAATACTGCTCGGATAAGCAGGGGAAGCAGGGGAGGCAAAACTCTTCAAGAGCCTCAATTTCTCCCCCTGCTCTTATACTGCTTGCCTCAACCAAGAAATTCCAAAACCTACGCAGTATTGAGCTCTGACCAATAACAAGCGCTAAGACAGAAACCCGGTTTCTATAAAAAACCGGGTTTCTATCCAACCCTTACGGTACTTTGTCGCAAACAAACGGAGAGGGAGGGATTCGAACCCTCGGTACGGAGTTGCCTGCCGTACAACAGATTAGCAATCTGCCGCTTTCGACCACTCAGCCACCTCTCCATGTTTATGAAAGTTAATTATACCAGACTGCAAAAGGGGATGTCAATAGTCAATCTTAAAAAAGTTAGTTGTTAGTAGTTAGTGGTTACTAGTACTTTTTGACAACTAACAACTAACAACCAACAACTAACAACACTCATAGTACTTGCGATCGCAGCCAAGCCACTGGCAGACTGCGTAACTTTTGCAACTGGGGTACGTAGGCTCGTTGATTGAACACATTATAATCATTGCGTTCAATAACATTTAGAATCTGACTATAGTGCATCAGGGATGCCCAAACAGGTAACCGGGCATCGGCAGACAGGTAACGAATTCCCTTTTCTGCTTTGGTATAAAATTGGCGTGCCCGTTGGATTTGGAAGCGCATCAGAGAGCGCCAGCGTTCATCCACAACGCCTTGAAGCAAGTCTTGTTCAGTGTAATTGAATTGCGCCAGATCTTTTAGCGGAATGTATATTCTTCCCCGCCGTGCATCTTCCCCCACATCCCGCAGGATATTGGTGAGTTGATTAGCAATTCCCAAAGTGATCGCTTCTTCAGTGGGGATATACGGCTGTTGACAGGGATTCCACGGTGCTATGTTTGTGGAGGTTTCAACACCCATCACTGCCGTTGACATCAGGCCTACAGTGCCTGCGACACGGTAACAGTATAGGTATAATTCCTCAAAAGTTTCATAGCGACTGCGGTATAAGTCCATTCGCTGACCAGCGATCATATCCCGAAAGGGCTGAATTTTGATTGGGAAGCGCTGGAGCGTATCCACCAAGGCTACATCAAAATTATCCACTGGACGTTCCGCAAAAATGGATTCTAGTTGCTGTTCCCACAGTTCTAGGGTTTCTGGCGTGGTCATAGCAGATGCAGGACCATCTACCAATTCATCTGTACGGCGACACCAAGCATAAATTGCCCAAATGGCTGGACGCTTTTGCTTGTTGATTAACAGAGTGCCGATGTAAAAAGTCGTGGAATACTTTACTATAAGCTGACGACAAAGTTCGTAGGACTCGTCCACAGAGACCGACATTTTCATGCTTGGGGGGGAATCAGGCAGTTGCAGCATTCGTTGCAGACTGAAGGGTTTGCATTTGCAGGCTTGAAGAATTTCCCACTGACAGTGCTTCAGCGATCGCCTGCGCTGTCAGCTTACCAGAAAGTACGGCACCTTCCATACTTCCTAAGTAACGTTGCATTGTGTAACTTCCTGCCAAATAGAAGTTAGGGATAGGGGTTTTCTGAGAAGGACGGCACTCCTGACAACCTGGAATTGCTTTGTAAACTGAACGCGGCGTTTTCACTACGTGATATTTCAGCAATTTTGCTGGGTTGTCTTGCCCAAAGTGTGCGGGAAAAAGTTTTTCTAACTCCGCAAGCGTGATCTGTAAAATTTCTTCATCAGATTTTGAGATCCAGTCTTTTGCCGGAGCCAGAACCAATTCCAGCATTGAGCGTTCAGGGTCGGCATATCCACTACAGGTATTACTCATATCAGCGTAAACACTGAGCAGAGATGAACGTGAAAATAGCAACTGGTCTATCTCCGTAAGCTTACGGTCAAACCACAGTTGCAAGTTGATCACAGGCACACCTTCCAACCCTTCCAGCTTTTGGAAAAACTCCATCTGCTGCCAAGGCGACGGTAATATGACCTTCAAAGGGTCAACTGGTATTGCCGAAATATAAGCATCAGCCTTTAACACTTCATCTTCGGCTCCATCCAACCCGCGAATCAAGAACCCACGAACCGTACCGTCTTCATTCAGCAAAATTTCTTTCAATGGTGCCTTTAATCGCACTTCTCCACCGCGTGCGGTAATGTAATCTACGAGTGGACTGCACAACCGCTCAGTTGGAGACCCATCCAAAAAAGCCATTTTTGACCCATTCTTTTCTTGAAGGAAGGCTCTGAGAGCTGTGAGCAAAACTACAGCCGAAATCTCATCTGGATTAATAAAGTTCAGCGATTTGGATGCAGCGATAAAGATATCCTGTTGTACTTCCTCGCTGACTCCTTGTCGTTTGAGCCATTCCGAAAATGTATACTTATCCGTCTGTTCCACATATTTTTGCCCCCGCAGCATGGCTGGAACTAATCCCTTAGCTAACTGAAGCTTCTCACCCCAGGTCAGCATATCGTTGTTCCGGAGAATTGCCACAATGCCATTGAACGGCGCTGGCAAGTCGGGAAAATCAAAGCGACTGTAAGTACCTGGTTTCTCAGGCTGGTTGAAGATCATAGTGTGTTGTTTCCACTGCAAACGATCTTCAATGCCCAGTTCTTTAAATAGCTGCAATATATTGGGGTATGCCCCAAAAAAGATATGCAGCCCTGTTTCATACCAGTCGCCGTCTGCGTCTTTCCACGCTGCTACCAAACCTCCTAGTACGTCTCTACTTTCCAGAACAACAGGAGTGTGACCTGCGTCGGTAAGATATTTTGCACTAGAAAGTCCTGCTAAACCTGCTCCCGCGATCGCTACGCGCATTTAACCTTACTTCTCTTCAATATTTCTTAATCGTTTTGTCGTTTTCATTATACGTTGCAATCCGTTACATTAAAATGCCGAATCAAAAATTTGTTGAGCGGTCAAGTTTAAGTGTGGGAAGTTCGGTCATACCAGAAGGTCGCTCCCTCTAAAGGGAGTCATTTGATATTCCCCATCGATGAGCTCACAGACGAAAATGGTTGGCTGTTTAGGATTACCGATAAACTTACGCCCACCCAGTGCGGCAAAATCTACAATCAAATATTCACTGATGCCCATAGCTTCATAGGCTAGCGTATTGGTGAGGAGTCAGGATACCATTCGATGAATTCATCAAAGGTATATATATTCGGTTCTGTTTGTATTTGGGTTTGGTTCATAAGTTGCCACCTCCACATATAGTTTACAGAAGAGGGGAGTGTGGGGGGGTGTGGAGACTCTGAAACGTAAAAACCCCGCTTAGTGACTGAGCGGAGTACGATAAAATAATTTTGCTAAAATTTGTAACCTTTTTCTCAGAAGAGGTTCATGATGGTAATGATGCTAACACTGGTCACTGTGACCAGAATTCCCATAACTAAAGATTGACTCAGTGTATTTGGAGTTTTGGAGTCATTCATTTGTAGAATCCTTTAATCTTATATGTTCTACTCACTTTATCAGTACTGCGATATATAGCAATACAAGTAGAGTAAAGCTTAAAATAGCTTAAAATATCTTAGTATATTCCACAGGATTAACATATTCCCTACTCCCTATTCCCTGCTCCCTATTCCCTGCTCCCTGCTCCCTACTCCCTACTCCCTGCTCCCTGCTCCCTACTCCCTACTCCCTGCTCCCTGCTCCCTGCTCCCTACTCCCTATTCCCTGCTCCCTGCTCCCTAGTCCCTGCTCCCTACTCCCTGCTCCCTGCTCCCTGCTCCCTGCTCCCTCTTAGTGATTGCCGAATAAAACTAGTACAGAATTCCGAGCGGATTGAGTGCCTTTACATGATGTAAAATAAACTTTGATTCAAGTTTAGTAAACGATTTAACCAAAAAATGATGACAGTTGCTGCCCCATTCACCGTCCAAACCACCAACTCATTAGACTTAGAACACTTAAATCGCGAATTTGAAACCGCCCATCCCAAAGACATACTGACATGGTCTATTGAGAATACTCCAACTGGACTAGTGCAAACCAGCGCCTTCAACGTAGATGACATGGTGATCACCCATATTCTCTACCGTGAACTCAATCACCCAGTTCCTGTAATATTTCTTGACACACTGTACCACTTCCGTGAAACCCTGGAACTAGTTGCCAAAGCCCAAGAAGTTTACGACCTAGATCTAAAAATTTACAAAACTCCAGATGTAGACAGTCGCACAGCCTTCGCCGCTAAATACGGTGTTGCCCTTTGGAACTCAGATATTACCAAATTCCACCATGTAACCAAAATTGAACCCTTACAACGAGGTCTAGACGAACTCAACACCATCGCTTGGATTACTGGACGCCGCCGAGACCAAGCTGTCACCCGTGCCAATATGCCAGTATTTGAACTAGATAGCCAGAATCGGCTGAAAATAAATCCTCTAGCAAGTTGGACACGCAATGATAGTTGGAATTACGTGGCTGAACACAGCGTGATCTACAATCCCCTTCACGACCAAGGTTATCCAAGTATTGGCGATGAACCCATTACCACACAAATCGCTGAAGGTGAAGACGAACGCGCCGGACGCTGGCGGGGTATGGGCAAAACAGAGTGTGGGATTCATATTTAGAGGAGTCATTAGTTAGGAGTCAGGAGTCAGGAGTCAGGAGTCAGGAGTCAGGAGTCAGGAGTCAGGAGTCAGGAGTCAGGAGTCAGGAGTCAGGAGTCAGGAGTCAGGAGTCAGGAGTCAGGAGTGGAATAATCTTATTCAGAGGAGACAGTCATCAGGAGTCAAAAGTGGCATAATCTTAATAAACAGCAGATTTATATTTTGACTAATGACTAATGACTAATGACTAATGACTAATGACTAATGACTAATGACTAATGACTAATGACTAATGACTAATGACGATCAAAATTCTCCATCTCTCAGATATTCATATGGGAAGCGGCTTCTCCCACGGTAAAATTAATCCTGAAACGGGATTAAATACACGATTGGAGGATTTTGTCAAGACTCTATCTGGATGTATTGACCGAGCTTTGACAGACCCTGTTGATCTTGTGTTATTTGGGGGTGATGCCTTTCCTGATGCTACACCACCACCCTATGTACAGGAAGCCTTTGCGAGTCAGTTTCGCCGCCTAGTAGATGCCAATATCCCTACAGTACTGCTGGTAGGCAATCATGACCAACATTCCCAAGGGCAAGGGGGAGCAAGTCTATGTATTTACCGTACTCTAGGAGTACCGGGATTTGTTGTAGGCGATAAGTTAACCACCCATCACATTCAAACTGGTAAAGGAAAAGTGCAGGTGATCACTCTTCCTTGGCTGACTCGATCCACGCTGATGACTCGCCAAGAAACCGAAGGTCTATCAATGGAGTCCGTCAACCAACTATTAATAGAGCGCTTGCAAGTTGTCTTAGAAGGGGAGATTCGCCGCCTTGACCCCAATGTACCAACGGTTCTTTTGGGTCATATGATGGTAGACAATGCAAGCTTTGGAGCCGAACGCTTTTTGGCTGTGGGTAAAGGCTTTACAATTCCCCTCTCTTTGCTGATACGACCCTGCTTTGATTACATAGCGCTGGGACACGTCCACCGCCACCAAAACCTGAATAAATCTAACAACCCCCCAATCATTTATCCAGGAAGTATTGAGCGGGTGGATTTTAGCGAAGAAAAGGAAGACAAAGGCTATGTGATGATAGAATTAGAGAAGGGTAGCGTTACGTGGGAATTTTGTCCAGTGTCGGTTCGGACTTTCCGCACGATAGAGGTGGACTTATCTAAGGTAGAAGACCCACAGACAGCGATCGCCAAAGCAATTGCTAAGCACAATATTCAAGATGCTGTGGTCAGATTAATTTATAAACTCCGCTCCGAACAGTTAGATCTCATAGATAGTTCCTTACTGCATGATGCCTTAAGTACAGCACATACCTACACCATTCAAGCAGAATTGGTCAGCCAATTGGCTCGACCCCGCATTCCAGAATTGAGCGCGAGTAACAGCATCGATCCAATTGCAGCGTTAAAAACTTACTTAAACAACCGCGAAGACCTGAAGGATATCGCTGCATCAATGATGGAAGCTGCACACAAGTTGCTAGCAGATGACGAAGAAATGAGCATTGAACCCACAACTGAAAAACAAAATTCTCAGAACCGTTTGCTGGTAAGTGGTGTAGACACTCAGATGAGTTTACTTTAAATTTTTAGATTAATTGCTTAGGAATCTGCCAAAATTGCTATATTCCTTGCTTGGTGGTTAATGATTTATCCAACTGAGCAAGGAGGAAAACACTTGCTCGGTGGACGTTATATGTCCTTCTACCTTCGGATCAAACAGTTTTTACTCGGTCGCACCTTACCAACCAGTGCTCACAAAGATCAACGATTAAACAACGCCGCCGCCTTGGCTGTTCTTTCCTCCGATGCTCTTTCTTCCGTAGCTTACGCAACCGAAGAGATCCTAAAGGTTCTGGTGCTTGCAGGGGGCGCGGTGATCGGTGGATCTATATGGATTGCTTTGGCGATCGCGCTACTGCTCCTGATCATTACTCTTTCCTATCAACAAACCATCCGCGCCTACCCCAATGGCGGTGGAGCCTATATAGTTGCTCATGAAAACTTAGGAATCTATCCAGGTTTAGTAGCAGCCGCTGCACTCATGATTGACTATGTCCTGACAGTCACTGTCAGTATTGCTTCTGGAGTAGATAACCTCACTTCCATTCCAGCGTTGCAGCCATTCCGACATTTTTCAGTAGAACTGTGCTTACTGTTTATTCTCTTAATCATGCTGGCAAATCTCAGGGGTGTCAGGGAATCAGGCAGAATTTTTATGATTCCCACTTATGCCTTTGTTGTCAGTGTTTTCATTATGATTGGCGTAGGTTTCTTTAAACAGTTTACTGGACAAATCCATGCAATTCCCCCCGTCATTCCAGCAGCAGAACCACTTGGTCTATTTTTGATTTTGAGAGCATTTTCTCAGGGATGTACAGCGCTTACAGGGGTAGAAGCAATATCAAATGGTGTTCCAGCCTTTAAGCCTCCAGAATGGAAAAATGCTCGGATCACCATGCTTTACATGGGCTTGATTCTCGGCTGCATGTTTTTGGGCATTACTCACTTAGCCAACATTTACTATCTTGTTCCCAGCGCCGAAGAAACCATAATTTCTCAGTTGGCTCACAACATCTTAGGCAATGGTTTGTTCTACAACATTATCCAAATTGCCACACTGTTAATTTTACTATTAGCAGCCAATACCAGTTATGCAGACTTTCCTCGGCTTTCCTCCCTGTTAGCTCGTGATGGATTTGTACCCCGGCAATTAGCATTGTTGGGTGAGCGTTTAGTCTACTCTAACGGGATTATTTTGCTCAGCTTATTTGGTGCTGGTCTCATTATTGTCTTTAAAGGTAGTGTTGACAGGCTGATTTCTCTTTATGCCGTTGGTGTGTTCACTTCCTTTACTCTCTCCCAAGCAGGAATGGTACGTCACTGGTTTAAAGAGCGTTCATCGGGTTGGCAACCTAGAGCTTTCATGAATGGCTTGGGAAGCATCACCACAGCAGTTGTTCTGCTTGTGATCTTGCAGACAAAGTTCTTAGCAGGAGCTTGGATAGTCGCAGTCGCGATTCCTTTGATTGTGAGCCTATTTTTTGCGATTCATCGTCACTATAAACATGTAGCAGAACGGCTCAGTCTTCAGGAAATGCCTCCTAGAGGCTATATTCCCAGACCTAAACCAGAAGTCGTTACTCACCCAGCTGTGGTGATCGTTGGACAACTTAATCGAGGAACAGTAGAAGCTTTGGACTATGCACGTACCATCGCCGATGAAATTGTCGCAGTTCATGTAGATATTGGTTATACACCTCGAGATAAACTGCAAGAACAATGGCGACAACTAGAGTCTGATATTCCTTTGGAAATTATTGACTCTCCCTATCGCTCTTTGATTGAGCCGATCGTCGATTTTATTGGCAAATTTGAAGCTCGTCATCAAGGTGTTTTTACAACGGTCATTATTCCTACTTTTGTACCACGTAATTGGTGGGAAGGTTTTTTACATAACCAAACAGCATTGTTTTTAAAAACAGCTTTACGGGCTCAGAAAAGTCAAGTTGTTACCACTGTTAGGTATTACCTGTAGAAGTCAGGAGTCAGGAATCAGGAGTCAGAATCAATGATGCTGTTGGCGAATTAATGAGGGATTATACGGGTGGATCCCAATGAGCGTAAATTCGTAGTGCGAGCCGGAAAGCTCGCTTGTACTACACGTGAGCTTTCCGGCTCACACTACTGATCGTCTTTTTGCAAAACTGGGATGCTCCCGGATTATACCCCTTTAACCTCTCGAATAACCAAGCTGAATTCTGTCTCCTGACTCCTGAGTTCTTTCCCTATAAGGAGCCAATAAAGAATCCAGCAAAGTCTCAATACTGCTATCAGATAAATCCGGCGTATAGAGGACTTTTTCTACTTTAGTAAAGTTCCGTTGGGTTGATCTTAGGTACGTTGGGTCGTAGTGAAACTGCAACATATCCTGCACTAACAATTCCCACTCCCCAGCATCAATCAACTTATACCACGTACTTAATTTTTCCCAGCCATACCGAGATTTTAGTTTTTCTAACTTTGTTTTCAAAATATTTGGATAAGTCACCAGATGTGGATATTCTTGTAGGAGAAACTGGACTCTAGCAGTTATGGGTAGTTGAATTTCTATACAGCTCGCCTGTTTTACTTTCTCCCACAAAGACTGGGGCAAATGAATTTGCCCTATTTTCATACTTTCTGATTCTACCCAGACTGGTTCATCAGGATTAAAGCCTTGCAATTGTTGAAGTAATAGGGATTCAAAGTATTTTTGTGAAGGTTGAGGTGACGGTTTATCTCCCCATTCTTCACCAAGCAAAGAACCGCGATGGTTAGCCAAACCTTCCAAATCTAAAACTTGAGCACCACGCCGGCGCATTTGGCGTAATATATGTGTCTTGCCGCTGCCAGTGAACCCAGACAGGACTTGGTAGGTGAATTTTTGTGGCAGATTTTCTATTTGATCTCGCACATAAGCACGGTAAGTCTTGTAACCACCTTCAAGTAGAGTGACCCGCCAACCAATTTGTGTCAGTACCAAAGCCAAACTACTAGAACGCTGTCCACCTCGCCAGCAGTACACCAGAGGGTGGTAGTTTTTTTCTTTTGCGGCGAAATGTTGACTCAGATGCTGAGAGATATTTTTTGATACCAACGCAGCACCAATTTTCCGGGCGCTGAAAGGGGAGATTTGTTTATAGATTGTTCCTACCTCAGCACGTTCGGCATCATTCAATACTGGTAAATTAATTGCACCAAAGATGTGGTCTTCTGCAAATTCGCTAGGAGAACGGACATCGATGATTTCACTATAAGTTTCTGTCCAAGGCTGTTGAGTGTGTGTGGGTATAGGTCGCATTACGGAATTACCAGTATGTAGGGGTGGGGTCTCCCCGCCCAGTGTTTCTTTCATTCATAGGGGGTGGCGTTTGTCCTGATCCGACACCCTGTTTTTGATCAAGCACTATTCCTTCTCAATTTTGGCTTTTCTACCATAACTTTAGTTTGTTAGATCATGTAATTCTGAGATTTCTAGGGATTTTCGATAAATTTTTGCTTTAGATAGATGTATTTACCAAAAAAATTTGCTATTACCAGTACTCTAAGTTCAGTCAGTCATGATACAGTAAAACACTGTAAATACTCTAAACCACGACCAGAAGTATTGGATCGCATCATTGTTTTTTCCATGATTATCGTTGTCAAATCATCTCATATAGAGCGTTCTCTTGGTGGGACAAGAAAAGCCGCTGAAGTCAGCCGGGGGATTGATTCTTTAACATTCCTTTGTTGTGACTTTTGTGTAATGTCTTCTTCCTCTGAAGATGGAGTGATTTCTTTGATGCGGGGTTTTGCTAAAGCAATCAGTTCTTTAATTAAATCGATACCAATGTGATAAAATTCAATTTCTTGGTCATATTCTGGTGGTTCTGTGCCTAGTTTTTGAAAGTCAAAAATCAGCGCACTTTTGTGAGCTTGATATTTATTTTCTGATTCTGGATTACGAAAATCATTAACCGAATGAACTGCCAGATTTAACTTCTTGAGTGGCGCTGCGATTTTTGCTACTTTTTTCAGCCCAAACTACATCTTTGAGGGTAACTGTATTGGGGTCACGATGCTCAGCTATCGCCTTAAACTGGAGTCTTAGTTTCGCGTGTTCTAAGCTAATTTCTTGAGGAATTACTCTTAATGGTGGTTCTTCATCAATTTCAGCATCGGGAAGTACATAAAATAATTCACTTTCATAAGGCTTTACCTGGGCAAGAGTTGAACTATTATCTGGTTCGGCTAAAGGTATTGGGTCGTCATTCTCTGTCCAGGGTAAAATCCTGACAAAATGCCAGCCTTCATCAAATTCAAATTTATCGAGTTTATCTAAAGTAACGCTTTTATTTGAGCTTTTTGTTTTCCATCCCTTAACTTTTTTAGTACCTCCAACAGTACAACCATCTTGGGTCATGATTTGGACAGTAAAGTGGTCCAGCCCGTCTATTTGACAAGGATGAGGGTCTACCTTAAATTCAACTTTCAATTTTTTTTGCTCTTTGGGAACTAATACTTGTTGACCAATTAGGCATTGTAGACTTTGATTTATTTCTTCATTTTTTACAAAATTAAGTCCAATTCCTAAAATTTCTACTGATATTTTATCTGGGCAAATATCTTCCAGAAACTTCCATTTATCAAAAGATATATCCCAATTTTTTCGGTTTAATACAACTTGCCTAGTCCACAGGTATGGGTCTTCCACACCTACTTCAACTAAACACTCAGTTAACCTCTTTTGAACTAATTTTTCAGCCAACTCTAAATCTAAAACTCTACCTAGAATTGATTTCTCAAGATTTAGGGTGAGCTTTTGCATCGATTCTAAATTCTTGTGAATTCGGAGATTGGTAGTTGTAGGTTCATCAAATAGATGAAAATCTGGAACCAAGCCCAATTCATACAATGCAGCCCCAAGGGTGTCTCCAGCAATTTCATTAATAACTGCTGTCTGTAAAAAACGAGCTTGTGCTACTGGATTAGCCCAACGCCATTTTTGTTGGGTTAAATAGCTAAAAATCTCTTTAACGTAACCTTGTAGAGGTGTCGGAATTTGTTGAATGAGGTTCTGAACTAGTTGTTGATAAACATCAGCCAGAGAAATTTCTTCAAATGAAGCGACGTTGAAAGAATCTTCTGCATTCGTTTGCAGATTGGACGGTAAAAAGACAAGTAATGGTGGTCGTAATGAACCATCAGGTAAAGGGTTACGTAGTTCGATTAACTTGGTAGATGAAATATATAAATCTGGGTTGTCAGTATTCTGACCGTTACCATTCAAAATAAAAACTTGAGCTTCTGGAACTTCTTGGCGCAAGCTGCGGGTCAATACGACCATCAGACCTGAATCCAAATCCGCGACTCGCATACAATGACTTTTGCCACGTGAAGCAAGAATGCCTTTCAGGCGCGGTAATAATAATGATTCTAAAGCTTGGGTTAATTCCTCATTTTGGAGTTCCTGAAAATCTTGACTCATTTATTACCTCCCTGGCTTCCCAGTAATTATGGTATAACGAGGCGTCACTGTTTGGGTAACATAGGCGTCCGAAAGGTCTTGGAAAAATCCAATTTCGCGCAGACGAGTCTTGAAAGCTGTAACATTTTTTCGCAATGCCTGCTGATCTACGATACTGCTTTGTCCAAAGCCATCACCAGAGGGTAAGCGGTCGATGTAGAGACCGTAGCGATCGCGTAAAAATGTTAGCAGTTCGTCAACCCTAATTTCACGTGTCACAAAGGTTGTTCCGTTGGGTTCTAAAACAGCAATTTGCAATAGTACCTCAAGTAATCGACTTCCTAAAGCAAACCAGCGAGGGCTACCTTTAGCACGAGATTGACGTAGCAACCCTGAAGCACTATTCTTGAGCAAGAAAGCATCCAAGCATTTGATAATCGCCCCCCGATGATAACTGCCTCGAAGATCCACTAGAATTTCTATATAAGTATCAAACTCTCCCAAACTCATATTAATAATTCGCTTTACTTCGGGAGGAATGGAAGAATCTGTTCCTCCTTGCTGATATCTTTCTATAAGTAATGTGTTCCTTATTTTAAAATAATCCTCTCGTTCTTTCTTCTTAGAAGAATGCAAAAGCTGTAAAACTTCCCCAACAGAAAAATCCTGTCCAGCAGGTAAAAACTTGTTTCTTATTTTTAAATATTCAGCCATTTCATCTAATTTTTTTGTAATGAAATGGGCTTCAATGTAAGTTGGTATACGGCGGTAATGGGTATCTGCACTTTGACGACCTAACTCTGTCATGTGGGCATTGCTGGGGTCGCCCATATCAACCACTAGCCCAATACGGTGAGGACAGTCACCATGCGGTGAGGATGTTCTGGGTTTTACCGGACAGCGATCGCACGTTGGGTCACTTCCACACCGCTTCACTAACGCTGGTAAAAGTTTCATCAGGCGCAGGTGGTAAAGCCCTAAATGGAATGACAACAGCGTTTTAAGGTAATCCACCAAAACTGACCGGGGCATATAATTTTCATAGGTCAGTAAACGAAGAATATCATCTGCTAGCAAGTCTGCTTGACCAATACAAAGAGGTGAATATCTCTCAGGTTCTGTTGAACGGTTTTCAGCATCTTTTCTCTGTTTATCAAAATGTAGAATTGCCTGAGTTTCTACATCAATTCTTTGGTCTGAAAGCAAAATGCGATCAGTTTGTTGGTCAAGCCCAGCAAAAATAAAATCCTTCAACGCATCCCTTGCAGCTTGACCCAAACCTTTACGGGCATAATAAATCATCCAATAAATTTGTTCAGATGAACCATAATCTCTAGCGTGTTTTGTATTTTTATATTTGTATGCGTTACCGTGTAGTGGTCGAGGCGATACAACAGCTTGTGTTGCTTTGCCTCGATTAACTAAATCCAATAAATCAGTCTCTAGCCATTTATAAACGATATCTTTATGATCGGCAAAGCCAACAAATTTATCCTGATTTCTCTCTTCGAGAAAATCTTCTAAAAATTTATCTATAGTTAATATAGTGCTGGAACTTCTAACTCTACCGGGGTAGCCATCAAATTTCAGTCTAGGAAAGAAGTTGAGTAAAGTCCTGTCAATTTCAATATGTTTGTAGTCAACATAAGTTATTTTGCCAAGTGCAAAGGCTTTGTCTTTTTTATCGAGTCCCATTAAATTCCCTCCTGGGCTTGTGTCAGCGATAAATTACCAACTTCATCGCGGCTGATATTATAAAAGTCTTGTCCGGTTTCTGTGAGTAAAACTTCTTGATAAGGGGCTGAAGCCAAGATATTCTTGAAGACAGCTAAACTCCGGTAAAGCCCCTGTTGTTCCTCAATACTAGGACGATAGCCCGTATCAAGTCTTTTCAGCATCTCATATATGTCCAAGTTTATACTTAACTCGGCGCTATGGCTCATTAAAGAATGATACTGAAGATAGAATGCTTGTGGCAAAAATTCCATAAAGCGAGTCATTCCTCCAGCTTCACGAAGTTCAATGCTAAAACTATGACTATCAAATATACGGTAACTGCGGATAGTACCGTTGTTGACTTGGCGGACTCGTAGGGCTAGTTTATTAGCAAGACGAGATGGATTTCGTAGCCCTTCGCCCCTGTTGATAGCGCGTAAAAGAGGTTGCACTTCCTTGGCGAAGTCTTCCTGTCTTGTGACTAGCTTGAAAAAGGTTTCAAAATGACGGTAGGGTAGCATTTGTTGCCATTCTGAATCACGACGTTCAAAGTATTGCCGCCGTCGTAGCATAGCGATATATTGTTTGTATGCTTTTTGACTATTACCTTCGATTCTACGTCGATAGTCACGAGGTAGTTCTTCAAACGTTTTTTGTAACAACTTATCATCATTACTGCCGCGTTCTGAAAAAGAAAACCGCCCCATTTCTTTAGCACCAGGTTCTAAAAAGGCAAAACTACGGTCAAGGCTGGGATTGCTGGTTTCTCCAACATCAATTTCTTGCATCAGGGAAATTAGGCGATCGCCTGAACCCTCCATACCTCCCATCCAAGAATTAAAATAAAATCCATCAAGGATCTGTTGTCGTGCTTCGGGGCTGCTTTGGCGATACAATTCGTGAACACCGTCGCAATCCCTTGTACCCGCCAGCATAAAGGCTAAGGCTGAACGTTTCCTAACGCAGATTTCGCCACCCACCTTCCTTCTGGTCTTAACCAAAAAAGTTGTCTTTGTCCTATTAATTGACATCCAAATTCAGAGTCAGCATCAATACGTTTATATCTCCCTCCTCGTTGCAAAGTTCCAGGTACACAAATTTCATAAAGCTCTTTATATTTGTTAAATTTAATAGTTTCACATAACTTTTTAAATCTTGGATTAAAGTTGGCAGCACGAAGAGAAACATGGGAATCTAAATTATGAGAGAAACCGAGGACTGATCCCATCTTATGCCAATCAACAGTAGTCATATTCTTGAGTCCTAGTACACTGAAAAGTCGATTAGTGGCTGCCTTAACTTGCGCTTGATACTCACTTCTTAATTTGGCTGCTTCTTCAATATTTTTATGTGCCGTTTCTTCAATATCTTTGCCTAGTCTTGGTACTGGTAAATCAGCAATATGCTGAGGTTCAATACTTTGAATAATTGAACCATAAGTTCCCGATATAACGATAGGTACACCAAAGCTACTGCTGAGGTAAGCGTATAGATAACCTGGTAAAATTTTTTTCGAGTCAGGAACAACTCTCATAGCGTGTTCACTGCAAACCATCCCGTCCATCTCTGAGCGTACATAAGCCATTCTACCTATAGTCCCAGAACGGGTTATGAGTGTCCATCCTTCTTGAATTGTGTAGTTAGGATTAGATTTTACTTGTTTTTTAGAAAGTAATGGGAGTCCATAAAAATCAGCAGCTAAAATATCTGTACTTCCCAAAAAGGGAATTCCGTAATCAGGGTCATTTACATATTGGCGACTTTCACGACCAGCATGAAAAATTCCTTTCATTCCTCCCTTTGTAACTTCATGTAAAGGTTGTTTCTTCGCTGACAGTTTTTCCAGTATTACCTTTGCTTCAAAAGCCCCTGAAAGATAAGGATTACAATCCAAACGCCGCCCGTTATTTTCCATCCAAGAGGACATCACTGGAAAGTCTAGCTTTGTAATTTTCATACCCGACCATCCTCAACTGAAAACCATTGCCGCATTTTGATGCACAACATTTGAAAGGATGTATCTGTACATCCTTTAACAGAAACTTTACTTGTTATATTTTTATAGATCGCTGATGAACGAGGAGTTCTTGAGAATTTTAAAGCATCTTCAACAGCTTTCTTAGGGTCAGAGGGTTTCAACGCAGCAGCATCCCATAAACCTTTTTGTTCTAACCACCTTTTTAAAGGAATATCTTGTTTGAACCGAAAAGCCTTTTCCACATTTTGATTATCCTGTAGTATCCAAATTTCTAGTTCTGGGTCAATTACAATCACCGTACAATTCTCTTCATCCCAACCAGTCTCAATCAAATTCGCCATGATATTACTACAGATTTTCTCTACGCCGGGTGATCCTTCCCAAGCATTATCCAATACCACAACAGCATAGCGATGCGTTTTTTGGTAGGGACGAATTAATTCATGAGCGCGGGTATACACACCTGGGTCACTACCAGCTTCAACAATAATGTCCTGTTGTGGGTCAAAGACAAACTGCCGAATTCCCAAACTTCTATGGAACTGTTCTCTTGTCAAAAAACCGGTAAAAGCAGCCTCCATATTTTTATCAGCAAGCAAGAAGATACAATCTCTCATCCCAGCACCCCTGCTGCAAACAGAGAACCAAGGTCGATACTTCCCTGCCAATTTTGTAAAAGCGGGTGTTTATTGCCTGGAATCGCCTCTGCACCATGATCCTTACTACCTCGCATCACAATCACTGATTCTAATTCAGTATATGCTAACACTACAGGAGAATGGGTAGATGCCCAAACTTGAGAATCATACACCGAACTCAAAGATTGCAATACTACCTCAATTGCTCTGGGGTGAATCCCATTTTCCGGTTCTTCCAAGAAAATTAAGCTATGTGGTTGAGGCAGATAAGGTAAAATGGTCAATGCTAAAATATGTAGGGTTCCGTAAGATAATCCTGAAGAAGTAACAACATGATCACCCCAATAGGTTAATTTTAGGTAAGCATGATAATCTTCTTCACGTTGAATGGCTTCTATCGCGACAACATTAGGCAAAGCCATTTTGATATGTTCTACCCAAGATTCAAATAAATCTGGCTGTTCCTGTTGCAAATTCATCACTAACCAAGGCAGATTAGCGCCATCTGGACGCAGCGTTTTAGGCTGACCAGGGGGACAAGCTCTCCGCAGCATTGACCAACTTGGTTCATAACGCATTACGCCTTTTTCTAAAAGATTTCTGAACCAAATAGACGCAGAAAACTTATCAAGGTCACGGGGGAAATTTGCTAAAGCTAATTCTTGGGGTTCCAGTCGCAAGTTAATTTTAGTACCGCTTCGGTCTTCTTGTTTCAAAACTGTTGGTGAACCAGATTCTCGCTCAATAATTTGTTGCCAGTAACGAGGGCGTTTACCTCCTATTCCCCAACCTTCTCTAGGTTCAGAAACCTTTTGCGGAACTATATACAAAAACTCATCGGTTACATGAAGCTCAATATTATTAAATATTTGAAACCGAATTTCATACCTGATACTCCGAGGTTGCCTATTCCTATCTTTTACAACTGTGGGTGGTGCATCTTCAAGCAATTTAATAATAATTTCTTCTGGTAAATCAGCCTCTATCGCGAAACCAAAATAATTACCTCTCCCATAATGCAGCAACTCTTGTAAATTTTGCGCTCTCGGACTACCACCGATAGAGGGAGATTCTAAAAAAGCTGGAACCAATCCCTGAGATAGAATTTCACCCAAAAATAAAGGAATATCAAGCAGCGTACTTTTACCCGTACCATTCGCACCAGCAAAAACATGATATTGACCCAGTTTAATATTAAGTCTGTCAAAGCAGCGATAATTAAAAGCTTCTATTCGAGAAATCATGTACCTGGAGTTGGGTATTGTTGACGGAACTCTCGATATTTTTCGGCAATTACAGGTAGGTCATCATCAAGGATTTTTTCTTTTCGTTTTAAAGGACGTTCAATAATACGTTCTCCAATCCGAATTATTTCTATTTTCTCTTTCACCACCACAATTTCTTCACCATCAGGGGTCCGTTTATACAGCGTATTTCCTCGACGGTCAAATCCTACCTTCTCTGCCACTGCCATAAATACAGGATACTCGATCTTACCTCCCAAATCCTCAGCCCTAATTTCCTCTTTGGTTTTCTTCTTTAGGAACAGCAAACTCGTGAGGATATTTACATTTGCTTCAACAATAAATGCCTCAACTGGAATATCCACACTAGCTAACACCCAAGAGTGACGGAGAATCCACCAACGAATATATTCAGTTCCAGGATTGCCCAAAATGCCATCTGGCAAAACAATCCCCATTCTTCCTCCCGGTTTTAGCCAGTTCAGACAACGTTCAATAAACAGCACTTCTGGCGCAACACTCCCTTGAAATCTGCCAGTCCTGCGAAAACTACCATCTTCAGTGCGTTCCCAAACAGAAGCTAATTCAAACTGCTTAAGGATATTTTGATCTGTAATCGGAATATCAGAACCAAATGGCGGATTCGTCAATAGCACATCAATTGATTCCAGGGGAATTTCCCTTTTGGCAGGTTCCAAACCATCCAAATGTCCGTTCGGAAACTCCACAGAGTTGATGTGATAAAGATGACCCCTCCCATCCCCCGCCATCACCATATTCATTTGGCAAGCTTTAATCAAAAACGGGTCAAAATCAGCACCAAAGACTTGCTTTTCTGCAAACTGGCGCAGGCGTTCATTCACAGACAGAAACTCCTCCGTAGTCTCAAATCCCACTGGCACATTCGCTTCTTCCCGAAACTTCTTCACCATATGCGCCAGCACCGCTACCAAAAATCCTCCAGTTCCACACGCTGGGTCTAAAATTCGCTCATTGTCTTTGGGGTCAAGCATTTCCACTGCTAGCTTAATGATACCTCGTGGTGTGAAGTATTGACCGCGATCGCCGCGCAAATTCGCACCAACAATCTCTTGGTAAGCTCCCCCCTTAGCATCCACATCGGTACGTGTAAAATCATACTTTGCCAACTCGGAAACCATAAAAGCCAGGGCGCGGTCAGAAAGGGTAATCTCCTCATTTCCCCGGAAAAGATTGCTGTAATTCTGTTTCACATCTTCAAACAGAGGTATAAGCCGCTTGCGGATTTCCTTACGTCCCTCAGTATCAAACTGCTCCTTCGGACCCGCCCAAAATCGCCGTTGACCGCGAGGCGATTTCTGCTCATCGTGCATTTTGCAGAAAATTAGGTATAAAAACTGCCAAAATGCAGCATCCTTGGGCATTCCCTCATTCCCATGAATGAAATTATGGCAGCGCCGGAAAGCTACACGCAGCATTTCTGGGTCAGCCTTGCGGGTACGTGTAGTAGAAACCACTTGCTGAGTCTCTAATGATTCATCAGCAGGAGGCCAATCTCCTATCGGCTCAAATTTGTCTTCAAACCGCGTTTTTTGCTTCTCTAAGTAAAAGAACTCTAAACCATTCGTCCACAAACCATACTTACAGGAATCAATATGCTCCATGATGGTTTCTAGTTCTTCTAAATCCTTCGCTGCTTGGTCGTAATCTCGAATTCTAACGGCATTTCTGCCCACCTTCGGTTCTTGGCGACAAACCACAACCCGACTTAAATGTTGAACCGTATGCTCCTGGTCGTGGTGAAAAATGGCAATATCCAGCTTTTTCCGCTTCCCATTGATAGAAACCGGAAAATCAGCCGCCATATCTTCCACCGAAATACCATACTCGTGAAACAGCGCCCGTGCAATCCGTTGACGCACCTGTTCTTTTGGCGTATCCTTGAGACTTTTCTCACCACTAATAAAGTCAAGGATATAACCATCGGAAATAGTGGAATCTTCTGTATCAACTTCTAAATCAGGGATAGGCAACTGTTTTGATTTCATTTACTAATTATATTTTCCTCATTTACGGAGAGAGCTAGGCTTTTATGACACTCGGAGACAGCGAGTATTGTATCCGAGGATGGTTCTCCTAATATATCTCGCTTAATAAAATGCTCAACTTTACCAAGTTGCTCATCAGAAAGTTCCTCCACCATCACCAAACGTACCAATTCCAGTACCTTTGGTCTTTCCTTCAGCAAAGTCACCACATCTGGGTCGGTGGAAGGACAAAGCCGAAATAGTACATCGGGATCAGCCGCTAAAACTTTTGCTAATGCTTTTATAACTTCCGGCTTTGGCGGATGTTCCTTACCGCGCTCAATGCGACTAAGGTAAGCAGGCGAGATCCCGACCATAGTAGCCGTTTCCCGAAGTCCCAGATTCTGAGCCTCTCGAAGCTGCCTGATTATTTCTCCAAACTTGCTCATCCCTCCAATCCTTGTTGCCTGTTATGCAACACTAAACAGTTTTGGTATCAGTCGTCAACAGTAGCTTAGGTAGCAATTGAGAAGCATCTCCTAATTTGCTGGCGAACTGGGTGTTCCAGATTTTTAAAGATTCAATTCATTAGCGTAAGCCTGGAATTCGGGGTAATGATTGGTCAGTTAGGGGAACAATGCGGGCAATGGGAGTACCGGCTTGAGAAAGAATAATTTCTTCTCCTGCCAAAACTCGACTGAGTAATTCAGCAAAGTCAACCAAGTTGGCAGGAAGTTCTGTGCTATACATTGATGATCTCTCCAAAATTATAGAGCTTTGATATTCTTCCTTTGTTCTCGCCATTTGCGCCATTTAAGAGCGCTTTGTTTTCCGGCTTCTATTTCCTCAAAATCTACCTTGACAGATGCATGATCAATTTCTACTCCCAATGCTGCACTAACTTCGAGAATTTCACAAAAAGTGGCGCATTGATAATCCTGATCTTCACACTCTTTAATTCGTTGTTCTTCAATTCCTAAAATATCAGCTAGTTCCTTATGGGTCATTTTGGCTGCAATGCGAGCTTTTATTAATACATCTGGAAGTTTATTAAAATTTTCAACTTGAATTTTAATTGGTTGGTTCTTATCAGAATTAATTAAGTATTTGTATTCATTTATTTCTTCTTGTAAAGCCATTAAATGAGACCGTTTGACCTCAATATCAAGCTGCCATCCTTCATGGTCTTTTTGTTTCCAAGCTTCATCTTTTTCTATTCTAGATATAGAATCTGCAAATTTCCTTGCCCAATCTTTACTATATCCATGCTGTTTTTCATTTTTAATCATAGTTCCACCTCACTAAATCCATTACTACAATGCCTTTTTTATTGAATTCTCTATCCCGTTGGAAAAATTCAAACGAATTGACATTTAAATCACCAACCGGTTCATCTGAACGAAAAATATCACCTCTATATTTAGCTTTTTGAGCTTGTCTGTCAAAGTGATTAAGCAATGTGGGGGCATTTTTACGGAGATAATTCATATCCACATCGTCCGCATCCCAACAAGCATCAAAATCTCCTGGTCTTTTTTTGCTAGTGATGAAACTACCATCTATATAGATTGTTCTGCAACCAGCTGCTTTTAACTGCGTCATTGCTCGTGACAGACCATTTATTATCTTTTCTCTATCAAGATTATAACCAAATCGCTCTACGAATTTCTCCCATTCTGTCCAATGTACCCCCGGTGGTAAATTGCCATTTTTATTAAATTCCGGAATCACTTTTTCACACCTTAACACAGCTTCATTATCCGGTTAGGAGCGTACCATAAATGTGTCAGTCTCTTAATATTTCCATAAGTCGCCTGACTTAAAAGGCATCGCATACAATGCCATATCCCAGGTACGCGTTGTATTCTCAATTAGGTCAATTTCATCGCGTTCACAGCCAATCAGCAAACTTGCTGCATCATACACGTGTTCTACAGCGTCCTTCATTTTTTGCTTTCTTAGCATAACTTTAGTTTATTGGATCATGTAATTCTGAGATTTCTAGAGATTTTCGATAAATTTTTGCTTTAGATAGATGTATTTACCAAAAAAATTTGCTAAGACCTGAGTGATTACTCGCTGAAATAGGGTACTATTTAATACAACTCTGTTCAGTCGGTCATGAACTACAACCAGAAGCTGCTATACGCTTACGCAGCAATTCACTCAAGTAAAAAAATATGAAAAAGTCTGGATTACCTGTATGGTTTCCTTACCTTAGTTCTTGGTTAAGTGCCTTCACTCTATCTGTGCTGCTCATTGGCTTTATAGTTATCATCAGATCTAATAACGGCTTGTTGCTTTATCTGACTAGATTGTCGGAAAAACCAGAACTATTGACTATCTTGTTGATCTTGTTAATTGTATCACCTATACCGGCGATCGCTCTGGTCTATCACTTTTTTCTCAGTCGCTTTATTTCCACAATTCCAGGTGAAAAAAACAAGAAACCTGAAGGATTAATTCCTGGACTAATAAGTTGGTGGGAAAGTATATATGGTTGGTTGGTGCTTGTCCTATCTACGCTCATTGCAACGGTATTTTGTACTCCTCTATTACCTCTGTTCAAGCTCAACTATAAAACAATCATTTATACCTACAATCAACCTCACAAAAATATAGAAGCCATCTTTGCAATTGTCTGGCTACTGAGTGCTGCTATTTTTTACCAGATTGAGTATTTAGTTAAGCTGCGTTTAGTTTTTGGTGATTCTGTTAATAGTAACCCAGAAAGTACAGATAATGAAACATCGGTGGATATTATTAGTAATAATAAACAAGACGACATAGGGTCAACACAGATTCAAATAGACATAAAACCAGCTACGAAAAAGCCAACTATCTTTGACTGGCTTTCCAAGCAGGAAAATTTACCGAAGAAAATATTTGCAATTATTTTTATTCCCCTAGTAGCTTTATGGCTATATCAATTTGCTAAATTACCAGAAGTTAGACAAACCATCTCTACAAATCTACCATTAGAACAACCTTCATCTGTCACTTTAGAATCGGCAGTCACTAAATCTAAATCACCTAATTTACCACAGAAAAGTGATATAGCGACTCAATCTAAGTCATCTGATTTGCTACGAAAAAATGTGATAGCAACTCAATCTGAATCACCAGATTTACAACCAAAAAATGATACATTTGAACAAGCTGTTAAAAAAGGCAAGCGTGCGGCAAAGTTAAAAAAGAAAGCACAAACTCGCGATGAGTGGAAGATAGTTGAGAATAAATGGAAAGAAGCAATTGAACTCTTGGAAACTGTTCCGACTTCTAGCCCCAATTATGCATTAGCTCAGCAAAAAATTATCCAGTATCAGGCTCATTTAGATTTTGCAAGGCAAAATGCTGTGGGTGGGGAGTTGGGGAGATAAATAGGGTGTGCTACTCAGTTAAGCGTTTAGACTGATGCGGAGAGGGGAGAAACACCGGACACGGAGATATTTTTGAATGAATTTTCTCCGTGTCGATTGAGTAGCAAAGGCTACTTGAAGCAAAACGTGACTAAAGTCATGAATATATTTATGACTAAAGACATAATTATTTCATGAATTTATTCTCCTTGTGCAAAATGATGACCTCTTGTATGACAATATTCATAGTTAAATTTTTACGCTATACCTGAGTGGAATCCCTAAGATGATATTGTTAGCTAGCGAGGTTTGTATTCTTTGATTAGGATGATTATTGTTCTACAGGTATTTCTGCTGCTTTTAATTGGAGCATCAGTCATATTTTACGTTTGGTGTGCTATTGATACTGGTCGTTTCTTCAAGGCTAACAAGCAGTCTCTTAACGAGAGTCATTCACCTGTTTCAGTGCTCATTTCAGTTTGCGGAGTTGATGCAGATGCCTGGAAAAACTGGAACAGCTTCTGCCAACAAGACTATAAAAACTATGAAGTGGTGTTTGGCGTCATGGATCTTAATGACCCAGCGGTTCCTATCTTGAAAGAACTGGTCGCCAAATACCCTAACCGCGCTAGACTCATCTTTGGTCTTGAAGTACGTGGTATTAACCACAAGTTCAGCAATCTTACACATCTACTTGAGGTAGCACAGCATGAAATTATTGTCCTCACGGACAGTGACATCTGGGTAAAGCCGGAATATCTGCGTACGGTAACATCGCCGTTAGCAGATCCTAAAGTTGGGATTGTGACATGTGGTTATCTCGGTCACCAGCCAAATGGTCTACCTGCAACCTTGGCTTCTTTAGGAAGATGTATAAACTTTATTCCAAGTGTTCTGATAGCTCGTAGCATAGAGAAGGGTCTCAAGTTCGCTCTTGGTGCCACTATCGTTACTCGTAAATCTGTGCTGGAGCAAATCGGTGGTTTAAAAAATGTGGTCAATCGGATTGGATGCGATTACTACATTGGTAATATGGTAGCTGCTGCTGGCTATCGGGTTGAATTGTCACAATATATACTGGAAACTAACAACGGACTTGAGGGCTTCCAACATTTGTTCCAAAGAGAGTTGCGCTGGGCTAGAATGAGCAGGGGGAATCGTGGCTCACTGTATTATAGTATTGCGTGTACTTTTGGCACTGTGTATTGTATCCCTTTACTGTTGCTTTCCGGTGCTGCTCATTGGGCAGTTATTGTCTGCTTAATCACTGCATCTGTCAGAATCATTCAGGCAGTGATATGTATATGCAGTATGAGATGTCCCAAACTTTTGTTGGGGCTGTGGGCACTTCCAATTCACGACGTCATGAGTTTTGTGATTTGGGTAGCAGGTATGTCAGGTCGGACGATCTATTGGCGTGGACGACATCTGCTGATTGAACCTGGTGGCATACTCCAAGAAACAGGGAGCGTTAGGAGTTAGGAGTATGTAGGGGCGGGGTCTCCCCGCCCTTACAGGAGTGAGCCATAGTACTCGACCCACCAAAAGGCTACATCTACATACAGGTGAAGAATAGACATGAAAATTTTAATTGCTGGAGTAGATGGATATTTAGGTTGGTCGTTAGCGCAGTATCTGACGGCCAGAGGACATGAGGTGGCTGGGGCAGATATCTTCTTTCGTCGCCAGTGGGTAGAGGAGTTAAACTCTTGGAGTGCCGTTCCGATCGCTCCTATAGAAGAGCGACTTCAGGCATTTAAAGAGCACTTTGGCACAAAACTACATTTTTGGCAAGGAGATTTACGAGATTATGCCTTTGTTGAGCAGATTTTACGTGAATTCCAACCAGAGGCGATCGTCCATCTTGGGGAGTGCCCATCTGCACCATACTCAATGATCGATGTCTCTCATGCAGTTTTTGTCCAGACTAATAACATTACTACGACTTTCAATCTCCTGTTTGGTATCCGGGATATTTGTCCTCAGACTCATTTGGTAAAATTGGGAACAATGGGTGAGTATGGAACACCTAACACGGATATTCCAGAAGGTTTCTTCGAGATAGAGTACAATGGAAGACTAGATCGGTTTCCTTTTCCCCGTCAAGCAGGCTCATGGTATCACTGGAGCAAAGTCCATGGTTCTAACAACATTATGTTCGCTTGTAAAATTTGGAATCTACGAGCAACAGACATCATGCAGGGAGTTGTTTTTGGAACTCGGATTGATGAGATGGGTGATGACCAACGACTACTGACCCGATTAGACTTCGATCAGGCCTTCGGCACAGTTATTAACCGCTTTTGCTGTCAAGCAGTGATCGGACATCCCCTCACTGTCTATGGTCAGGGTTCCCAAAAGCGAGGTTTTTTAACTCTGAAAGATTCAATGCATTGTCTCACTCTAGCTGTTGAAAACCCACCTGATGTTGGTGAGTACCGGGTCTTTAATCAGTTCGCCAATGTATTCAGTATAACTGAACTAGCACTCAAGGTTCAGCGAATTGCTCAAAACCTGGGCTGGGATGTCAAAGTTTGCCACCTCGAAAATCCTCGACATGAGTTAAACGAGCACTACTATAACCCAACTCATCAACACTTGTTGGATTTAGGCTACTGTCCAACTCATGATGTGGAAGCAGAAATTAGCATTATGCTTCAAGACTTATGGAAATATCGCGATCGCATTCGAGCCAACAAAGAGATACTTATCCCGGAATTTCGCTGGAATGGAACCAAGAAGAAAGTAAAATTTCTTGACTAATAGTCCATGTCATTAATTCTCACGGGTTGAGGTAGTGCGAGCCGGAAAGCTCGCTTCTACAAACCCACCAAAATTAATGACATAGACCACTAATAGGATTTTGTCGCTAGGAAATAAAGTTTAATTTTTAGAAACTTGGCAGGGAGATAGAGAACTAACCTGATTTCACGTTAAAATGAGTTGCCACGGCTTGGTTAATTAAAATTTTTTCGCCATAGATATTTTTTCCTAAATATGGTTCAGTACACTCTTGCTCAAAGCCCAGAAGTCCTCCTCACCGTTCCTGGTAAAGATTCAGCCAAAGCCCGTGATAAAGCAATGGACCAACTGATGAAATTGATGGAAGAAGGTGAGTTACCGACGGAACTGGAAGAAGGATTTGGTCCTCAGCAACTCATAGAAGTTAAAGAAACCTCTGATACGGCTAGCGATGAAGATGCTATTACACAAGCCGTCCAAGTACTCAGTAACCTTGCTTCACTTAAACTTAAGGTTCAGGAGTCACGTACTGAGGCATTGGAAATTCGCAAGGCGGTTGATGTCCTCTTCTCAGATAACTCTGTGACTGAAGAGGAAATTACTCGCCTTAAGGAAGGTTTTAAAGTTCTCAAGAATTTCGCTCAAGCTAACTTACGTTACCAGGAAGCTCGCACCAAGGCAGAAAATGCTAGACAGGTGTTGGATCAAGCTCTGAAGTCTCCGGATAAATGATTGTTGGTTGTTAGTTGTTGGTTGTTGGTCTCTGTATAAAGCACTAACCACTAACAACTAACAACTTCTAATGTCGGCTAATTCTTTTAATCGGAGATGATTTTGACGGCGAGTTGGAGATGCTATTTTCTTCATCTTCACCTGCTCGTTCAGCGCCGCCCTGTTTGTAGTACTGCTGGTAGTAGCTATAGGAAGCAGGTGTGCCCTCTTTGGCTTTATTAGCTATCACCCCTAAAATTGGAGTGCCAGATACCTGGATCTCCTCTAGTGCTTGTTGGAAAACAGTACGTTTTAGTTTACCCAATCCAGCAACTAGTATGACCCCATTGGTATTAGCAGCTAGCAAGTTAGCATCTGCAAATCCTAGAAGAGGCGGGGTGTCATAAATTACTAAGTCAAATGAAGCTTGCATCTGGTCCATCAATTCCTGCATTTTGTGGGATGCAAGCAACCTAATTGGGTCCGGCGGTATTGGACCAGCACTGAGGACAAACAGGTTGTCTTCTATGGGCGATCGCTCAATCACATTACTCCACTCAAGTTCAGTAGAAATTACATCTGTCAATCCCTGAATATTCATCAACCCTACGCGCTTATGTAGGGTGGGAAAACGCAGATTGGCATCCACCAGTAACACTCGTTGTCCCATTGCTGCTGCTGCTAGTGCTAGGTGAATCGTAATAGTAGACTTACCGTCTTCCTGTGCGGGTGAACTAATAACAAGTGATCGAATTGGCGTATCTGAACCAAGAAGAAGAATATTGGTGTAAAGAGAGCGAAAGACTTCAAAAAAGGAGGCGCGAACTGCTTGTTGAAGCTCACTACCGACATTGTCTTGCAAAGCTGAAGCTCCAAATTCTTTTCTGAAGGGGACGACCCCTAATAATGGTAGTAAGGAGGCGTCTTTGAGATCCTTAGAAGTGTAGAAAACATTGCTCAGCTTATCTACGACTAAAGCTGCTCCTATACCCAACAGTAAACCTAACATTGAACCCAAAGCTAAGTTTGTCTTGATACTGGCGGAGACTGCTGAAGGTTCTTTCACTTGAGCGAGTTTAGGGTCTAGTAGTTTCCAAGGTTGCTGCTTTTGAGCTTTTTCGATCTCCAATGCTTGTTGTTTTGCCAAAAATTGATCTAGACCTTCGGTGGCAATTTTTAATTCTCGCTCGATGTTATCGTAATCACGGCTAACAGTTGCCAAACTTCTGAGGTATGTATTGAGATTATCTAATTTCTCACCCAAGGATTTATCCCGTGCTTGCAGATCCCAAATGCGGCTTTGAAAATCTCTACTCACCCGTGTTCTTTCCTGCTCTAGCATTGATAGCATTGATGCTTTCTGTTGAAGAAGACGCTTTACGCCCTCTTCTTGATCCGTAAATATAGATGAGCGTTTGGCAATCTGAACGTTTATATCTTGGATTTGATCCAGTACCTTTTGGTAGCGAGTATTGTCATTAAGCACAGAATAACTTGCCGTTGCGCTTGGTTGTTGCCTGAACTCCCTTTGCAAGTCCTGATACTTCGCCGTCATTTGTTCTAGCTGCACTCGATTCTCTAATCGCTCTTGCGTTAAGGTCGCAATATGAGTAGAGACTTCTTGAGCTTTCTGTGCTGGGTCAACTAAGTCATTTAATCGTCGAAGCGTTCGCACTTTTTCTTGCCAATCTTCTACTCGCCTTCTGAGTCCTCCCTTGGTGATTCGTTCTTGAACAAACTGAATTGCTTGATCAATATCTGCCCGACGTTCCGCTAAGCTATACTCCAAATATGCCTCGGCAACAGACTTTGAGAAATCGCGAGCTATATCCTCTTTTGGACTTGTATATTCGACTTTTAAGATGTTTTGCTCTTTAGATGTAATGGTTAAACTAGCCGTGATTGAGTCGTAACTAAAGTCTAGATCTGGATATTTGTTCTGATATTTATCTTGAAGCTGTTTGATCACGGGATCTAAAACTCCCGGACTTTGTAAGACTTTGATTGTGGTGGCGATCGTCTCAGGAGATGCTACTAAATCTTGAGAACTTAGGGCTTGAGGGATATTGGCTACAGCCCGACCCTCACCAGTCACAGGCTTTGTTAAAATCTCGAACTCGCCTTGATATAGTGGAGGATCTGTTTCTGCCTTCATGACAGCTGCCGTTGCTACTACGCCTGTCACACCGATAATTAATACTGCTCGGCGACGCAGGGCTGCTCCGACTTGACCTAGATTTAATCCTCCTTCATTATCTGGATTATTTAACTGGGCGGTATTAAATTGTAACGACGGGTGGGGATATCTTTCTAACTTCAGCATGGCATTGATACACTTAATGACTGGTATTACGCAGTTGCACGTTTAGAGCCGATATTGGCATAAGTAGTTAAGCCCGACTGCTGAGCTTTTCTACACACCTGGGTAAATTACTGAATTCACTGAATAATTAGAGAACCTAAACAATCTCAAGGGGAACTTGATTATTGTTTAAACGTTATTGGATAGACCTACCACCCTGTCTCAAATCTTTATATATATCTCTAAGGTTGGAGCGATGCACTATAGCTACAGTAACACTACGCAGGGCAAATTGGTTAGTTCAGTGACATCGGAAGTGAAATTTCTGTGAAATTTGTCTCCTGTAACATGTGCTATGGGTATAAAGGAAGGATTCGAGGGTACGGAATGTGGGATATATTTCTCGCGGGCACAAATTGCGCTTTTACCACGTAGGGGCGCAGCGACCTTGCGCCCTTACAACGGGTGTTGTTCATTTACGTGAACACTCAGTTAATGACCGTGCAAAGTATATCTACGTCTCAAGACGTGGAGAACAATAACCCAAAAGGCAGCCAGTCCACGACTCAAGGTTGAAAATATTCGTGTTGGAGCGATCGCACTTGAGCAATGGTTTCAAAGTCGCGATCATTGTGAATCAACAGTAAGTCATTCTCCAAAGCAGATTGCGCGATACAGCAATCAATCGGACTGCGAACTGTGAGTCCTTGACGGCGCAAATCATAGTAGATCCGAGCAGATGCAAGCCAAGAATGACTCGTAGGTTCGACATAATCTTGTGTTTCAAGGTAGGTAGACAGTAGAGTCCACTCTTTTTCATTCAGGCTACCTTGCAGGAGTTCAAGCTGAGTAAAGCGGGTGAGTAAAACCTGACGCTCAGCGATTAGGGTTTCAAGCTGCTTACCTATCTGACCACTGCGATCTCGGAACACGCTGATCCAAACAGACGTATCAATCAGCAGCATAACGAGCTTCGCGCAGGGCTTTGTAATTGAAGTCTTCAGTAAATTGAATCTGTCCCGCAAGGTCGAGGAGGTTTTTCTTGCGGCGCGATCGCACAAGTTCTTGCAGAGCCAGATTCACCAATTCTTCCTTGCTAGTAAGGTTGGTAAGTTGAAAGGCTTCGTTGAGAAGGGATTCATCAAGGTTGAGGGTGATTTGCATAGGGCATTTATCAAATAAAGGGACAGGTTTTAGTTCCTGTCCCTTACTTCACTGGGGCGCTAGGATTCGAACCTAGGATGGCGGGACCAAAACCCGCTGCCTTACCACTTGGCGACGCCCCATTACTCTAGACTTTAGTAAATATAGCACAGGCTCCTAGGGTAGTGTCAAGTGTTTTGAAAGTCGATTTAGGAGAAATGCCAAAAATTCAGCTTCCACTGGGAAGTAAGGGGGGCAAAAGAAGAGGGTTGAAGCAAAAAAAGCCTGTGTTGGCAAGCTTTCTAGTTTCCATAGCAGGTTTCCCTCGTTTAACTCTCTGCTTCATAGACCTTCTGCTTTTATACTATAAAATGATTTCTATCCTGCTTAACTTATGTCTTCTACCAGGTCAAGCATCAACCTCAGTATCATTTTTTTATCTCTGGTTAACTGGATATTAAGTAAACCAAAGCAGCGGAAGACATACGATTATACCGAATTTGTTTGCGGACGGGATTATGTGTTTGAACCTGTAGATAACATGACCAAAGGTTATATGACAGGATATGGTAAAGGTATCAAATGCGGGGATTACATCATGTTACGGAATGGTTCTGACTCTAATCTATATCAAGTTGAGGAAATAGATTACTACTCTGAGCCGTCAGATATGTGGATGGCTTTACTTGTTTTGGTGACTATAATTTAAGTGAAAGTGTCAATGCTGATGTATTCTAGAGTGCCTATTTATACATTTTTGCTAATGTGTGGTTTTTTGATGAAGAACACGCAACTATGGGTCTAAGCGGGTTACCTGTTTGAAAATACACTGCTGTGCAAAGTATATCTCCTGACCGGAGTGCACCATTCTGAATCAGCCCGATATCCCGCCCTACACTGAAGTGTAGGGCTAATAGCTTAACGGCACTTGAAATGGACTGAAATTCTTGATCAGTCCTCTTGAGAGTTAACCATAGACTAATATCACGGGTATTGGACTAGAAGCAATGTTGGGAGCGACATCGTTTCTTGCTTTCACTGGTTGATGCTGTTGAGAAATAGATCAAAAATCTAAAATTTAAACTCGATGAAGCGACGCTATTTTATGCTAAGTACAGTTACACTGGCATTCTCACAACTGCTTATTAACTGTGCTGGAAAAAACCAAGCAACACCAACTATCCGGTTGCGAAAAAGTCCTATTCCTAATCAGGGGATAAATCAATTTCGCCAGAATTTGAATAATTTCCCTAACCAAAATATTTGCTACCCAGCCGATGCTGGAGTGATTGACGTCATGAAAGACTATGGCGCTCGCGGAGATGGAATGACAGATGACACTGCTGCCATTCAAGCTGCTATTAGCGCTGCTGTAGGTACAAAAAGAATAGTATATTTTCCTAATGGAACATATTTAATTTCAAACACTATTTCTGCAAAAGATCCTGCTGGAGTTTGGCGATGTCGCCTAATTTTGCAAGGACAAAATAGGCAAAAAACTGTGATAAAATTGAAAGATAAATGCCCAGGCTTTACTGACTTAAAAAATCCAAAAAATGTTATTCAAACTGGAAGTGATAATCCGATCGCTCAAGACGGTGTTCAAGCAGGAGGCGGTAATCAAGCATTTAATAACTCTGTTTTGGATTTAACTATTGATATCGGGGTAGGGAATGCTGGTGCAAGAGGTTTGGCGTATCTTGCCAATAATCAAGGGATTGTAGAAAATGTAACTATCAAGTCCTCAGACCCTAAAAAGCTAGGAGATATAGGACTTGCTATGAATCGTTCTATTCCTGGACCTTGCTTGATTAAAAATGTTATCATCGTCGGATTTAATTACGGGATATACAGTCTTGGGATGGATTATGGATTGACTTTTGAAAATATTGCAATTGAAGGACAGCGAATAGCAGGCATCTACAATAATGGACAAGTTATAGCTGTCCGTCAACTAATAAGCTATAACGAAGGAACTATTCCAGCAATTCAGCTTGATGGCGCAGGTTTGCTAGTCCTAGTAGATTCTGAATTGATTAGCTCAGAAAATTCTAAAAATTCCGTGGCTATTGACAGTATAGGTGATAGTTCTGAATTTTTCTTAAGAAATGTCAAAACACATAGTTACGAAGCTGTAGGCAGAACGAAAAGGAGAAAGTCTGTCACAACAGGAAATCTAATCCATGAGTATTCTTCACTACCTGTAAAATACTTGTTCCCGTCTACTCAAAAAAGCCTGAATCTTCAAGTCAAAGAAACACCAAATTACTACAATGACAACTTCTCTGATTGGGCTTTTGCTGGTGTTCCTACTGGGAAAGATGATACCTCCAATATCCAAGCAGCACTAAATTCTGGTAAACCAGTTATCTACTTTAAGTCAGGGGCTGGTTATTTTATCAGCACAAAATTAGTGATTCCATCAACAGTCAAGAAAATTGTTGGCATGGAAGCAACTATCCTGATTCCCAAGAACAATACTTACTTTAGAGATAAGAGTAAAGCAAAAGCAATATGGGAAGTCGTTGATGGTGACAGTTTATTAGTCATTGAAGGTATAGATTGCACTATTTTCAATACAGATGCTGAAACTGCTGGGGCTTATTTCATGCACAATAAATCTGCAAGAAACATCGTGCTTAAAAGAGTTGCTGCGGGATATGGTGCTTACAAAAATGAAAAACCAGCATCAGGTGTGCGGCTAGGGAAGCTTTATATAGAGGACTATTCTGGAACTATCAGAATTAATGTTCCTCAAAAAGTTTGGATGAGACAATTTAACCCAGAAAACTTTGAAGATGAGTACAACGCCAAGGTAACAAACAATGGCGGAGATCTCTGGGTTCTTGGGTTTAAAACAGAAGGGGCAGGTTCGGCGATCGAAACAAATAACGGTGGTCGCACTGAATTACTAGGCGCAGAAATATATCCATCTGGATATGTTCCCCCAGCAGGAAAGGCTTGCTTCATTGTCAATAATTCTTCTTTTAGCTTTTCTGGTGGCACTTCGGGTATAAACCAGTATCCTGTCTTTGTCAGAGAAACAAGAGGCAAAGTGACAAAGAATTTGAATCACAATGATCTGCCATCTAGAGGTGGTCCCTCTATTGCCTTGCCATTGTATTCAGGTCAGCACGTTCTAAAAAGCTGAAGTGACCTATGATGGGAAGTACTACTCATAGGGATTGCTGACGTGCTAACCGATCAAGCCGTCGCTCATGCCATTGCAAACCAATTAAAACAGCCACAGTGAGCATTTGACCTGGCTCTTCCATCTGAGTAAAAATTGCGCCAAAGACAAGCATAGTGAGCATCAAAAACTTGGAAAAGTCATCCAAACAAAGACGACTCCATACCACATAGCAAAGATACAGATAACTCCCAAGACCGACAAACCCTAAGTCTCCCCAGATGCCAAGCCAAGAGAATAAAGGCATGAACGCTGAGGACTCTAGGTCAAGCCAATTTACCTCCACTACTTCCCAAACTTGATGGCTAACAGGATGAGTTGTAGCCCCGAGTGGAGCTAGCAGACTCCAATAATCCCGGAAAAACCACCCTCCTAACCGTCCAACGGTATGACCAGGCCCAAGACCGAACAACCAATTTATGGGTGACTTATAGTAAGAAAGGATCATCGGTACTGCTGCAAATTTGGTGTGAACAGCCACACCATCAGGACCGTAAAGTTCTGTTCTACTAAACCACCATTTGTATGCTCCTAAGCCTTCTGCTTCTACGTTTTCTATGGCCCAATAAAAAGTTCCAAGAAACAAAGTTATGATAATTAAATACATAACTGCTTTGTCAACAGCATTGTATTTAAACAATAATAAAAGCACCCAGGATGCGATAAAGGCTATTAAGACCTGCTTGGAATCAGAAAGTAATAATTGATAAAACGCACCGAAGAGCAAGAATCCCCGAATCCAAATAGAAACTGTTTTAGCGTTTAGTAGATAGTACAAACCAACGGCTAAAGAAACGGCACAAGATACATAATTGCCAGCCCCTGATAAATAAAAGACCCCTTGAATAGCATCCTCTGGAGTGTATTGAGCAGTACTGATCATATGGGCGTCTATAAGAGGTTTCTGTGCCAAAGCCGTCACTAGATTAATCAGAGCAGAGCCTAGCAACCAAGCTCTCAATTTCTTGAAACTTGCTGGTGTTAGAGGAATACAAATGATCGCCACCAGCATCAAGAAACCCTCAGTAAGTATCATGAAATCCAAAAATACATTGATCTCCCCTGCCTGATTAAAGAGTGCACTGGCGAGCATGACTCCTAGAAAGAGCAGACAAGCAGTTATAATCTCCCATGTAATTGCTATTTGCTGCCTATTCTTTGTCGGAGTCTTGGTGATCGCCACCACGAGAGTAAATGGAACAATCAAGAAATGTACAAAATTGATGACTTTAGGGACACCTGCTGCACTAATAATGCGGGGAAAAAAGACACTTAAAAAAGCTATTATTAGCAGTGTTAAACTAGTAATGTATGTTTCTTTCTGTGGTTTTAAAATCTGTTTAATCCTGGACTTACCAGTGTAGATCATTTTCTTACTTGGCTCGGCTTTAATTATTTTTTAGAAAAATCAATTTCTGATGAGATTAATCTAGAGTAAAACTTTATATATTGCTGTGCAGTATTTAATTTTGAGAAGCGCTCATCAGGAGATTTATTCTCAAAATGAGGCTGAGCTATAGAGTGAATAATAGCCTGTGAGACATTGTGGAGGCGATCGCCATCTAGTTCAAAATAAGTGCAATAAGAAGAACCGATTTCTCTAAAGATCGGAATATCTGAGCAGACGACTTTAGATGAAAGATATAGTGCCTCTGCTAGCGGTAGGCAAAACCCCTCTGTGGAAGAAGGCACTACTAAAAGTTCACAGTTCTGATACAGCCAACATAATTCATCATCATCTATTGATGATAACATTATCACACGCTCTTGGAGAGAAAGTGCCCAGATTTGATGACAAATGTTTTCCGTTTCCGGTCCACACGTACCAACAAGAATCAGCTTAGTTGAATCTTTTATCTGATTATTTTTTATCAGTAGAGAATATGCATTGATTAAAATATCTAGATTTTTGTTCTTGCGATGCTGAGCAACAGAAAGTAGAAAAGGATGATCAAAACTAATTTTTATCCCATTAGGAACTCTTGGTTTAATATGACTGAAGTCAACATAGTTATAAATAACAGTAATTTTTTTCCTTTTTTCAATGTCTGTAAAATAAGTTTTTAGATCTGCTGTTGTCTGGTTTGAAACGCATGATAATCCGTCAACATTATCGATACATTGCTTCAAAAATAACTGATTAAATATAACATTGGGATAACCGAAATTCTCAGGACATTTATAAGGATACAGATCATGAATAGTGGCAACCACTGGGCAATGAAAAAGTGAGCGAATAAATGGAAGTGGAAATGAAAGATGGACGATATCGCAATGAAGATATTTAGCGATTTTTGGTAGACCAAATAAAAACCAAATATTTCTTGAAATAGAGCTATTCTTAATATCTATATTAATTAATTTAATTTTTTCACCAGACAGTCTAAATGATGTTTCAAAGTAATCTCTTTGCCATTCGCCGACAACTAAAGTAATCTGAGTCACTTGGTCGGTATCGGCAAGACATTGCGCGAGATTTACAGCATGTCTACAAACACCTGTAGGCTGTAAAGGTCTGTGTAAAGCAGCAATCAAAATATGCATAATATTAGATGGTATTAATTTCGTTTAACTTTTCAGCTATATAGCTGCCAACAGCAGTTTCCGAACATTTATTTTTCCACCAATCTAATGATTCTTTGTGTAAATTTTTCATTAAATCACTTCAAAGACTTTGCCGAAATAAACACAATCACAATTAACTGTTTCGTCAGCATCGGAGATATCCCAAGGGATCAAATTACGAAAAACAATATAGCCATTCTCTTCATAGTATGACTTTGGCTGAATCTCGCTCTTGTCTTCATAGGAAGATTGTGTCTGCATTTTAGAGTTCTCCTTTTTCAACTTAAAAATAGTATTTTGTGGTTATTTAGACTTACTGGAAATGAGTTCAGGCGTATCTCTCAACTTGAAAAGCTGTTGTTGAATAGAAATGTCTTGATACTGCTGTGCTAGATGACTCGCTTTGACTTCCCAGTCAAACACTTCACTCACTCTTCTGCGCCCTGCTTCACCCATTCTTAAGCGAAGATCTGAGTCTTTAGTTAGACGCACGATCGCTTCACAAAGATCCTGCACGGCTTGTTCTGGAGTGTGCGCCGGAACTTTAAAACCAGTTTGCTGGGTTACTTGAAGAGCTGGACCTCCCAAATCTAAGCAAATGACTGGACAACCAGCCGCCATCGCTTCCAGACAGACAAATCCTCCAGAGTCATGCAAGCTAGGATGGACTAGTGCGGTACATTCACCAAGCTTATTCAGGGTTTCTTCCCGAGGCAGGTTGTTCCAAAACTTGACTTGGTGAGCAATACATAAATCATCAGCAAGACTCTGAAGTTTTTTCCTTTCAGGTCCGTCTCCAACTATCCAGTATTCAGCATCTGGCAGGTTTGCTTGAGCGAATGCACGTAGACCCAAGTGAAAGCCTTTCCAGTGCAAAAGCCTACCGATGCTGATAAACCTGACTGGTGAATGACTTGATCTGTTGCATTTAGCAAGAAGCGCAATTTCTTCTCTGAGTAAACCTATTGCCGGCTCAATTTCGACATTCCTTGCGCCCATTTTGCGGACTCGTGCTGCTGTATCCTTGGTGGTTGCCTTAGCTAAAACACTCCGTTGTGCAGTCAAGCGGGTGAAGGGGTCAAATTCAAACACCTGACAGGCAAATCTACGTACAGTTTCGTGAATTTTATTTTTAAAGCTAAAATCTTTCCAAAAAGACTTTGGAGCGAATTCACCTCCACCAACTGAACCCCAAATGAATGGAATCGGGAGTAGGAAGAGAAAGCTGGGTCTTGAATACGTGACAAAAGTGACATGATGGGATAAATCAAAGTCGATTTGACGATGGAGGCGACGCGCCACAAAGTAAGCTTGAATTTGCCAGAGGTAGTAGTGCAGTTGCATTGCGCCAAACTTCCACTTCCACCCACCACCCCAAATCGGTAGGGTGAAGTAGACAAAGTTGAGGTTAGGAATTGGGTGACGGGCTAGTTCTGCCTCAATGACTTCTTTACCTTCATCAGGTCGAGTTAGTACCCAGACCTGATGATGCTTAGCAACTGTCCGAACAACATTCCAGCCTACACTGCGCTCAGATCCTTTACCTGGTTCACACGAGTAGGCGGACATTAAAATTTTCATATTTCAATCACCTCTTTAAAATTTAACTAGATTGAACAAATAGAAGTGTTAATTTTTACAAACAAAATCTTGTCTGAAAATTTTTTAGTAATTATTTGATGGGAGCTAAGTCTAAGTTTTTAGCAGAACCTTTAAATTCATTTTGTCTGACCAATTTTTCATAAATTTGAGCAATTTTCTCTCCTGTTTTTTCCCAGGTAAACAACTTAGCTCTTGCCAGACCTCTCTTGACTAATTCCTGATAGTAAATTGGGTCGCTTTGAAGACGACATACTGAATCTGCTATGGCTTGGTAATCATTGGGTTCAACTAAAATACCAGCATCTCCTACCACTTCAGGCATGGCTGAAACATTAGAAGTGATGACTGGAATTCCGCAAGCCATTGCTTCTAAAAGCGTTATACCAAATCCCTCATGGAGTGAAGGTGCTATTAATATATCAGCGGCGTTATAGATCTGAATTAGGGTCGATTTATCTGGTTTACCTAAGTAACTGACATAATTTTCCAGTCCTTGGGTTTGGATGAAGGCTTTTTGTTCATCTGTAAAGTCTACACCCACCTTCCAAAAATAGAAAGACCTGCCTTCTTGCTTCAGAGTGTCTATGACTTTGAGAATTATAGAAATATTCTTACGCGGATGATTGGCACCTACATTCAATAAACAAATTGTTTCTGGTGCCAGTCCATATTTTTTGCGGAAAGACTCAGTTTGTTCTTTGGGTAATGGTTGAAATGCTGGTTCAACAGCGTTAGGTATGACAGAAATACGTACAGGTTCAATATCTAATAGTTGAGTTGTATCTTTGGCTGTCATAGAAGAAACAGCGACGATATGATCGGCGTACTTCATGCCTTTGACGGCATGATGCCACATGCTACGACTGAGGAAGGGTAATTCGACTGAGCCTTGAAGATTATCTTTGTAGTAAAAGTTGACGAGATCGTGACAGGTGACAACAACAGGTTTATTTTTCTTTTTCAACCAATAAGTGATGTGTGCCTCGCTAGGGTCAATGATATGAAAGATATCCGCGACTTGCTGTGTTACCTGTTGAGGGAAGCGCCAGAAACGTTCGTAGGATTTCCGAACTCTGAGAAATACAGAGCGACTTTTTCTGTTAAAAGGATGCGGTTTTAGATCAATGATCTCCCAGTCTGGTCGAACAGATCGCAGTCCTGAAATTATGCCATCGGCGTAGACATCCATGCTAGGTTCAGGCATCATCCGCGCAATCACTACACGCATTGGTATCTCTCTCCCTAAAAACAACATCAAAGCTAGATTCAAGTGTTATGTTCAGTCAGCTTTTCCTGTCTCATCACATATGCCCCACTCTTTAGTTCCAGTAATTTTTGCCACAGGCTGACTAACCGCTCTGCAATCCGCTCGTGGGTGTAATGCTGATACACTCTGGTCATGCCGTAGCGTCCAACTTCTTCGCGCCAGTCAGGATTGCGGATCATGCGTTCCAATATTGCTGTTAGTCCCTGAGCATCTCCTTCTGGAAACACTAAATCAGATCGCCCAATCACGTTGGGAATCTCGCCAGAACTAGAACCAATCACTGGTACACCCATTGCCATTGCTTCAATCAGCACATGACCGAACTGCTCTTTCCAAGTTGGGGAAGTTCGTGAGGGCAGAACTAGGGCATCAAATTTGCTGATTTCTTCAGGGGCTTTGTGGTGGGGTACTGCTCCTCGCCAAGTCACCAAATCAGCAACCTGCTGTTTTTGCGCTTCTTGTCTGAGATCTGCTTCAAAAGACCCGGAACCACAGAGGATAATCTGGCAGTTCAGTCCCTGCTGTTGAAGTTGACGGGCTGCGGCAAATAGGATGTCTATGCCCTTTTCAGGTACTAATCTTCCCAGAAAACCAATGTTAAACTCTTTATTTTTGGGTTGGTGCGATCGCGGACTAAATAACAGAGTATCGACTCCGATCTGCGGCATGACTTCCATCAATCCAGTGTAACCCCACTGACGCAGTAAATGAGATCCGTCATGATTGCCAGGGAGCATAAGTTGGGCTGTGTTCATCACAAATTGACGAACCCAGCGTCGTACAACTGACAGGGTCCGATCCATGTTTTCCCAACCAAATACGACGAGTGGCTTGCTTGTGAATCTACTCCAAACTGCTACCTCAAAAGCACAGAGGGAGAAGACTTCTTCTTCAACCTGGATGACGTCAGGTTGAAAGTCGTTCAACACCTGCCAGATTTTCCATGGTGCATAGAGATGAACGCCCCCTCGACCTGTAAACATTACGGGGGCTGAATAAATTTGGATTTTGGGGTAGGGTTTTTCTAGCTCAAGTAGGCGATTCCACTCGTGTGCTTTCCAGTTGCTAGGAGCCAACAAACCGACGTCGGCTTTGCCAGTTTGTGCGATCGCCTGAAGCTTTCCCTGGTTCACACCAACGACATAAGCGTGGCTGATAAACAGTACACGTAGAGATGTGGTCATTATGGCTTCTCTCCTGTACGGTACAAATTAACATTCGTAGTTGCGCTTTAGCGCTAAAGTGCAACTACGAACGATAGACATTATTTTCATTTCGTCACGAACTTATGCAATCCTGTACTAAGTTCACTGGCTTGTAGGTGGAGGTAGATATTTTTCTCCCTTCAATAATCACAGCCTCACCAGCTCGTTCAGGCTGTTCAATCACTCCTACGTCGTCAATTTCACTTTCAAAAGCGTGCTTACTGGCTGCTTCAAAACCAATCTCAGACATAATCCGTTGTAAGGTTGGAGTGTCGTACATACACTTGTGGGGAAATCGAATAAATGGTGCTAGTTTCTGCTTCAACACCCCATCCTCAGGAGAATCATAGCTGACACCAATTTCATCCACCACTTCGTCAGCAGCAATTTTACCTTGAGTATACTTGTTAATAATTGCTCTCAAGTCTGGCACAACGATCCGAATAATGCCATTAGGCTTTAACACACGGTAACATTCTCTTAAGAAATGTCGTCCATCACTTTTGGATAAATGCTCCAAAGTATGAGAACTATAAACTACATCAACTGAATTATCTTCCCAAGGAAATTTCCTTCTAAGGTCGTGGAGATAAATTTTATCAGACCAGTTAAGGTTGATAATTTTGAAGATTTTATTGATTGTAGAAAAGACTGGTAACTTTGCGATCCAAGCACCGAGTGCGTAGTCTACATTTACCCAGCCATTCGGAAGATGAGGCCCACAACCAAGATTTAGTTTGAGCATTTGTTAAATCCTTTTGTCATAATGTAAATTGTGTATTTCTTTGCTTATTGTCTTGATGACCCCGAAAAAATTGCCAGTTTAAGCTTCTTAGTAAGCGTTTAAGGGGACTCAAACCATAAACCTGATTAAATAACATTTTAAAAAGTACATCAGGTAGATCCCATTGCAATAACCACCTTTGAGGTCTAGACCAGTTAAACTGGGTAGCAAACTGGGGGTGAGTAACGAGTTGCTGATGTGCTTTTCTGCATTCTACTTTGGATGCACCCCTAAGGCGGGCAAGGATGTAAAGATTATGACAGATTCCTATACTGGATTGTAAATTTGTGAGCATCTGTGCTATCTCTAGACCGTAAACATCTCTAAGCAGGCGTTTCTGCTCTTGATAAACACGCACATGAGAAGCTTGCTCCCGCTCTAGGAAATCTGCTGTCAGAGTTAATTGACTGGAAGTGTTTGTTGAGTGTAAACGAAACTTACTTAGCACCTCTGGGATGGAACCAATTACCGTTATCAATGTAGAAAGATAGATAATCAAAGAATCTGAATTGCGCACAAATGTTTCATCAATTGGAAATATATAGCTGGCTATTTCTTTACGGATACTGAGTGCGGAAGCTGGCGGGATATCGCCTACAAATCCGCCATTTTCCAATGCAAATTGTGCCATCCAGCCAGAAGCTAAACGCCTAAACATGGGTTTTGGTTTGATTAAATTGCCATCTCCATCAATTTGGATCACATTATGAATGACAAAACCAATCTTTGGGTCAGACCTAAATTTCTCCACTACGCTTTGCAATTTATTAGGCATCCAGAGATCATCCGCGTCTAATATACAGACAATCTGTCCCTTGCTTTCTTGATATGCTGCATTCCAAGCAGTAGCCACACCCCCGTTCTGCTTGCGAATCAGCTTAATCCTGGAGTCTTTATGAACATATGTTTCTATGATTTCACAGGAATTATCTTTAGAACCGTCATCGCAAACTATGACTTCAAAATGTGAGTATGTTTGGCGAAGAACGCTTTCTAAGGTTGAATCAATGTATCTGGCATAGTTATAATTTCCAATTAATACGGAAACCAATGGATCTTCGGAAAGCGAAGGGAGTTCGATAGGTTGCAGTTTATCAGTTAGTGATTCTTGCATATGCCAATAAATAACGTCAAAGAGATTTACTAAGAAATTTACTAAATTCTATGTGGATCATTAAGCTTCAGATACTTTTTCCAAAACTCCATTGAGGTCAAACGACTCAAAGCATTTCTCCATTCTGCACTGACAGAAGACCATCTCATACTGCTTTTTATAATGAGCAAGAGCCATTTTGTTAAAATACCAATTCCGGCTGTTCTACTCATCTCATGCTTATAAATAGAGGGATTGCTCTCTCTAAAAAACAAAATTCTTTTTTTTGTAAATGCTTGTGACCACCGATCTACATAGTCAGGAGAGATCAAGAACAATGCATCATCATTACTCAGCATAAAATTGGGTAGCAAATGACCATTAAAAGTAGCAAAAGCGAAGAATTTCGTAAAAGCATATCGCTCAGGTTTTTTAAAAGCTAAATTTTTAGGATATTGATTTTCTAAGGGAGAAATAGATTGTATAGTTTGACTTTTGTGGGTTTTACTTAAACTTATTATGGTAGCATGTAATGTTTCCGCATCATTACTTTCGATCAATAATGGGCCTTGCATATAGTCTTCAAAACCCTTGACAATCATTTCGGCTGAATTGTAATCAAATACAAACAACTTATTAACTAAACTTCTTGTAAGAAACTTGACCACATCTATATATTTCAATGAGTTCCGTATAGCATGTGTGATTAAGCAATTGCGAATCGAATAGTATGAATCCCAAACAGGATTTTTCCCATAGCCTGGTTCATGCCAAACAGCTATCCCAGGAAAAGCTACTATTGGTTTGTTAAGGCGCTCTTTAATTCTCAAACCAAACTCTATATCGTCTAGTTTGATAAAGAAAGGCATTGGCAAACCCATTTCGTCAATAACTTTTTTAGAGAAAGAGAAAAACCAAAATGCTCCGTAATCTAGATTATCTTCCAACAGTAAAAGATTATTAGAAGCTGAGCTTTCTAGATTCAGTTTGTTTTTCAAGCTAGCTATTCTAAATGGGTGATATTTACTACAATCTCCATTAGGTTCTAAGACTTTAGAAAACAGTGCTCCTGCCTCATATAACATTTCTTTTCTGTACAAATCTAACATACTGCCAGCTATAGCAAAGTCTTGTTTGGCATATTCGTACAAGGGGAAGAGTCTGTAAATACATTCAGTTTCTAGTTCGATGTCATCATCCATGAATAGAAAGTGGGTGTAAATATCTTCCTCCAAAGCTTGAATGAGTCCACGAGTGAAGCCACCACTTCCACCTACATTCCTATTGGAAATAAGTTCAAAATTTTGGTTTAAAAAATCTTCTTTGTTTAAGGTTTTAGCATTATCAACAACAAAAACTTTCAGTTTCTTACTTTGTAAGAATTCATCTTTGAAAATCTTATCTACTGTATTTTTAATGTAAGCTTCTTTTTTAAATGTGCAGCTGACAATCCCCAAATTAACTTCTCTAACCGGATGCTTATCAGTTGCAATATAGCCTTCTGTAAAGGAACCATGCTCACTTAAGCAGACGATTTCAAGGTAAACTCTACCGGAATTATCACTCCGCCAGGAATCGGGTAAGCTGATTTTTATTTGTTCTTCCAGTTGGCAGTTGTTGAAATTTTCCTGGTAAATTAGGTCTCTGCTACTTTGCCCGTAACTCTCTCTATAGAGACAGACTTGAAAATCTCCCTCAAGCTTTAATAGGTAATACAGAGAGTCAAGTTCTGTATATTTGGCGTAGAATTTTTCATAAAACGAATTCATATAAGTGTTTAAAGAGAAAATACCATTCTCGGCAAGAGTAATTTTTATGTCTTCTTCACATAGATGTAAAGTAGCACCATCATGACATTTTATAAACAAGCTAGCAACGTCAGGTGTAAGAGGAAATCGAATTCTACTGATTATGTTCATTGGAATCTTGGCTACTTACAGTTATTGTTTTTTTCTGATAGATGTAGCATTTCAATTGAATTGTTTACTATTGTTTACTTTAGGATCTCTTTCTCAAATACACCAAGGGCTCGCACAACTGCTTGATCCATGTCGTAGTACTTGTAGTCTGCAAGTCGTCCTGCAAACAGTACTGTACCGTTTAGCTTCTCTACTTCTTTAAGATAAAGGTCAAGACGCTCACGGTTCTCTTCGTTGAGGATAGGGTAATAGGGGTCGTTTTTCCCAGGTACATAAGCTTGGGGATATTCCATCACCAACGTGGTTTTGGGTGAGGTTTGTCCTGATAGGTATTTCTGTTCAGTTATGCGGGTGATATCGTAGTCGTTAGGGTAGTTGACTGTACCAACCTCTTGATAACACTCTTGATCTAGAGTCTCAAATTGAAAGCGCAGGCTACGGTAGGGCAATTCGCCATACATATAATCGAAGAAGGCATCAATCGGACCAGTGCAGAGTATGCGGTTAAACTGAAAGTCGTTGATAATTTCGCGGTAATCTGTGTTTAGAAGCACCTTGATGTTGGGGTGAGCCAGCATTTTGCGGAACATTTCAGTGTAGCCAAGCTTGGGCATTGCTTGGTAAGGGTCTTGAAAATAACGGTCATCACGACTGATGTAGACGGGTACACGTCCTGTTACACCCCGATCTAGTTCTTCTGGTTTTACACCCCACTGCTTCATAGTGTAGCGCAAGAAGACATTTTCATAAATATATTCGGCTAAAAAGGTGAGGTCACCACTAGCACTCTCACGCAGTTTCAGAATGGGTACTTTGACCCCGAACCCAAAGTTTTCAAGAAGTAAATCCTCCAGCTTCTGTGCATAGTTTGGAGGAAAGAGGGCATAAAGCGAATTTAAATTAAAGGGGATCGGAACCTTTTTTCCCTCTACTACTCCCAGTACGTGGTGATAGTAATGTCTCCACTCAGTAAATTGAGAGAGATAATCCCAAACTTTTTTGGATTTGGTGTGGAAGATGTGAGGTCCGTACTTGTGTACTAAAATGCCATGCTCGTTGTAGTAATCGTAGGCATTACCACCAAAGTGATCCCGTTGTTCTACAATCAGTATTCTCTGCCCAAGCTCATTAGCAACTCGTTCAGCTATGACGCACGCAGAATATCCAGCGCCTATGATTAGCCAGTCAAATTTCATGTGATTTCTCCTTGTAGCCAAAATGATTCAGCAATCGCGCTTTTATAGCTGATCGGGGTCAACCCCCAACTCTCGCAGTCGTGCAGCTAATCGCTCAGCTCGCTGACGTTCCTGTTCTGCGTTATGTTGGGGTCATGCTTTACATGTGCTGAAATGCTTTTTCTATATACATTGTCTTAGTTTTTGACCCCATTTTTTGATCTCTTTGTGAGAAATTTGGGTATAATATTTCAAAATTCCTGGAAGCCTTGTCCATACGGACGAAAAGAAAATAGGGTTTTCCATGACCTCAGTCAGCGCAGTTGAAAATTCACCTTTTTTGCTCAACTGTCGAACTCTATAGAAGACTCTATTTTGGTTTATCTTTACAACACGTCTAGACAGAGAATGGGTTAACTTTGAATGTTTACGTATAAAATCTTGCTGTAAAAAATACAGATTATTCTTGTAAGCTTGCTCATAAAATTCCAGATGCTCAGTCACAAGAGAACCGTCCCGTTTGCGATAGAAATAATAAGGTTCTGGAACAATGATAAAGCATGCGCCACGTAATAGACATAACAAGAATAGCACAAAGTCTTCTTCGTACCTTAAAGATTCGTTATATTCAAAACCATGCTGAACGAGAAAGTTAAGCTTAATTAGGGGCTTAGTTATACTAAGGTTGAAATCAACAAAATAAACAGGGTCTATCTTTTGAGGCTGATCAATGTATATTCCCTCTTCTGTAAATATTGTATTGCAAGGAGACTCTGCACCGTCTTCGACTAAATATATGTTATCAGCAATTATGTCGGCGTTTTGCTTATCAGCTACCTGTAAAAGCGTTTCTAATCTTTTTGGTTTATACCAGTCATCTGAGTCTAGTAGAGCAATCCACTCACCCTTTGCTTCTTTTATTGCACGATTACGGGAGTAGCTTGGTCCACGGTTATGTTCATTAACTAAGAGTTTAAGGCGTTTATCAGTAAAACTCCTCACAACCTCTACTGTAGTATCTGTTGAAGCGTCATCTACTACAATCACTTCAATATTCTGCTCAGTCTGCCCTAATGCAGATCCTATTGCTCTCGCTATATATTTATTCGTGTTATAAGCAGGAATAATAATAGATACTTTAGGGTTCACTACACTCCTCCATTGATTTCTAGGACTTAATATTAGTCAGTAATGTCAGTCAATTTGTACTAATAAACTAAGCTTGTTTATGACTTTTCTTGCCAGTGATCGGGGTAATTCTTGTGGTCTTTTTAAAAAATATTTAACTCTTACTTGAATCCATTTTTTCTTATTATAAAACTCATATTTAAAAGCTACTTGCCAACGCTGAAGCAAAGGGAGCTCCTGCCGATAAGCTTGAAGAATGCGTTCTATTCGTTGTATTGTCTGACCACTCTGATTGCTATTGTAAGTCTTTGTGCCTTTAATGACTCGAAAGTTTCCCCAGGTTTTATCTACATACTTGACCGTCGCTACTTGCACAACTTTCATCAGAAAATGTAAATCCATTGCCTCATGATCTTCAATATCATAAAGACCTATTTTCTGATGTAATGAAGTATGATAAAAATATGCAGATGGGTTAGCTGGAAAAGGGTTGACATGCCATCCCAACAACAAGTCAGTAAACTTCATTTTTTTCGGCTTATTTATCTCGAAGATTTCACCTTCATCGTTCCATAAGTTACAATTGCTAACAAGAAAGCTTGGGTTTGGTAAAGTTTGGAAAATTTCTGATACACAGCTTAGTACATTTGGTTCATAGTAATCATCAACATTGAGAATTGCTAAAATCTCTCCCTTAGCCATTGCAATTCCCTTATTCATCGCATCCGACTGACCTTGATCTTTCTCGGAAATCCAACGGATGTGGGGATACTTGTGTGCATACTGCTTGATGATATCTACTGTCCCGTCAGTTGAACAACCATCTACAATGATGTGTTCGACCTCCGGACAGTTCTGGTCAATTACGACCTTGATGCAAGACTCGATGAATCTTTCGCCGTTGTAAACTGGGGTGATAACACTAATCATGATTGGCTTGTTTCAGATTGCAGGACTATTTTTTGATGGCGATAAAGTAGATGGTGAATTTGCGTGTTTATACCTGACTATTCTGTAACTTACAAAAGAGTCAGGATGATTTCCAATGGTTTTTATGTAGGGTTTGTAAAGTTTCGTAAAGTAAAGCACTACAGGTCGATGTAGCGACTAGCTTCTAACTTTTAAGGGCTTGTCAATTTTTTCTTAGGCAACAGAATGTTTTTCTAAAACCTGGCGGTACAACTTGATATATCGCTGTGCCTGAAGTTCTAAATTGTACTCGGCAAGAGCGACCGCTCGACAATTTTGGCTGATGCTATGGCGTAGAGTCTTATCCTCCAACAACTCGACAATCCCTTTACAGAAATCATCAGTATCGCCCGGTGTAGCTAAGTATCCAGTGACATTTTGACGGACTAAATCACGAACACCACCAATTTTGAAAGAAACCATTGGCTTACCACAAGCCATACTCTCTTGCAGTACCAAAGGGAGATTATCAGCGCGGGTCGGAAAGATAAACAAGTCAGCAGCAGAATAGGCGATGGATTTTAGGCGATCGCTACTGATATAGCCAAGATTCAGAGTAACCATCCCCACCGCCTCAGCGATTGCTTCACCGCCGCTGCCAAGGATGAGCAAAACAGTTTCAGCCTTTAAAGACTCAGGTAGAGTTTGCAGTGCTTTGATTAGCAAATCTCCACCCTTGCGCGAATCCGTTAAACTGTCAGCCCCAAACATCAAAACTTTTTTATGAGTTGGAATACCAAGTACAAACCGACACTGCTTAGAGTCGAGGGGTTGATAGGCGTTCGTGTCAATACCATTTGGAATGTGATGAATGGGAAAGCGCTGAAGCATACTTGCTTTAGCTTGCTCAAATAGCCAATTGCTGGGAGTCACAATAGTGATGTTTGATCGGCTGTAAACCCAGTTTTTCAACTTCCACTCTAGGTGAGTATTGTCTTTGCTAACGGCAGGGTATGTATCTGGATAAGGACATTTACCACAGCCAATTTTCCAGCGATCGCAATCATAGCTGTAAGCGCAGTGACCTGTGAAACTCCACATATCGTGAAGTGTAAAAACTGCCGGTTTGTTTTTAGTTAATGATGAAATTGCTAGGTAGCTAAAATAATCACTGTGCAGGTTATGAAAGTTAAGAATTTCTGCATTTTTGTAGAAAGTGTGTTTAGGAATATCAAAGCTATTGATATGGTTAAGGTAGTTAAAGCCAAGAAGCGAAGTGATACGGGATAAATGACCTTCAATGCGAGAATTCTTCGGCATACAGGCTACACGATCACTGCTGGTTTTCACAGTTCCCACTAGCAACTGTGAATCAATGCCTTGAGCCAGCAAACCTTCATGCAATCGATAGCCTGCGATCGCAGCACCCCCAGCAAGATCGGATTGATTTATATGCAGCACGTTCATTAGGGTTTAATAGCCTCCATAAATAATGAATCAGGTTTATAAACTGTGCCATCTAATTCTGTATCCAAATTGAAGCTAGTCCAGTTTGGTATAGAGCTTTCTGCGGCAGTACACTGAATAATATTTTTGAAGCCAGATTTTTCTAATAAAACCGCTAATGAGTAGCGATCGTACATCCATTGATGAACTTCACCACTTTGACGAAACCGTCCAATTTGCAAGTTTGTGTATTCTTTACCTAACACAAGATGAAATAGGAATTCCCGCCGATGTTTAGGATATCGGAATAAGCGATAAATCTCTTTCAATAAATGTTTATACTGCTCTACTTTATCCGATGCTGGCTGCAATTGTTCACGCTGTCGCTGTGCAGTTTCCATTAAATTTTTAGCTTCATATCCACATCGTCCGAGGATAAATTTAGCGTTAACAAGATCTTCTTTAGAGAGATAAGCAGCCATTTCTCCTCCAGAGTGATTTCGAGCTACTTGGTCATACATCTCCAGTAGAATCCATTCATAGTTCGCTGCCCATTCTTGAGACCCGGTTCTAGCTAATTCAAGTGCCTTTAGATAGGTTCGAGTAATTTGTTCTAGGTCAGGAACCACGACTCTCAAAATTCCTTGGGGAATTAAGACACGGTAGCACTCTTGTAAAAATACTTCTGCTTGATAAAGGGAAAAATGTTCTAATACGTGGGAGTGGTAAACAACATTAAAAAAAGCATCAGGAAACGGAATCCCTTGAGTGAGGTTATGGACAATTACACCTTTACCCGTTGAGGTAAAATCAACATTACTCCATCCAGGATCAAAGCGGCGACCGCAGCCAAGGTTTAGATAATTCATTTTATTTAGGTAATGAAATTGAATTCACAATTATGGCAACTTAACACCTATTCTTCCCGTTTCATCAATTCTATTTAACAATATTTTTACCTGATTTTGATTAATGTATTCATCAGTTGCTTGGCGTGCGCCTTGCCAGTATCCGTAGTCATCTATAATGATTACACCACCTGGGGACAAACGAGGAAAAAGGTGAATCAGTTCATGATACGTAGATTCGTACCAATCAGTATCAAGACGTAAGATGGCAATACTCTGTGGCGCTTGCTCTGGTATTGTCTCCTCAACTCTTCCTTTAACAAAATGAATTTTTTCATGCTCGTATCCAACACTTTGCAATATTCTTGTGACTGCCTCAATAGGTGCATAGCACCATATCGATGTTTCATCTTCTTTATTGCTTTTATCTAGCAAAGTAGAAGCAGAATATCCGGTAAAATCTACATCTTTAGCAGTTGGTTCTGTCATACCTTCAAATGTATCAAACAGATACAAGTGACGGCTTCTATCTCCCAGTTGGCATAAAGTTCGTGCTACAGCCAGCATACTTCCTCCTTTCCAAACACCACACTCCACAATGTCACCATTAATATTATTTTTAATCACATATTTAACTGCTTCAACCAGAGAGACTATCCGTTCTGGACTTGTCATAGTGTATGGCTGAACAGCTAAAACAGTTTCTACATCATCTGTGCTTAAATCTGGGGGAATTTTTCTCTCTAAACTTGCTTCTTTAGAGTCATGAATATGATTTAGCCTATTCATTACTTTCATTACTAATTTGGAAGATACTTGCTTCATCAACTGGGTAAGATTTTTCATGGATAAATAATTTCAAGTTAATTTTATTACTTTCAAAGTGATTAGCATAGATGAACACATAACCACATACCTAAATCACATCAGCAAAAGTGCGTTCCATCTTGCGGAAGTAGCAAATACCACTATCATCAGAGACAGTGCAAACCCAGCTAAATCTATGTGTGACTCGCCGCTTATGTCTAATGTTAATTAACTTCAAGCCAAAGTTTTCTTTATTTGTCGTTTAGTTTCACCTAAATATTGACGCAGTTTTGCAGGTAAAGTATCTGCATTTTTCATATCTATACCACCAAAAATATGGTTGAAAGTATAGGCATCAGCCTCTCGATGTCTAACAATAAATGGAGGATGAGTTACTTCCAAAATATCAGTTGTTGCCAATCTTGATAATGGACTATCACCTACTGTATGCGTGGAATCTTCTCGGTTAAAACCAAGATTTGAAACAAGGTTTTTATTAGGTGTTATTACCAAACCATTTTGAGTCCAGCAGGCATAAGTCCATTGATAGTCCCACGCATCTATGACTTGAGGGTCAGCGTACATTTGCTCAAATATATTTGTCCAATACTTGTGTTCGTATGGATCTTCACAGACAAGCTTAAGCAAACCTGCTCTCTTAAATTCAGGCCAGGTCTTCATATAGTAGTCAAAATGCTGCCAAGATCTTCGCCAAGAAGCCCAACCCCAAACATGCGTATATTTTGAAAAGTAGTAACTGTACTCGTTTCGTTTTTGGTTCTGAAAGTTATTGCCAGTAATATGCATGATTCGCTCATCATGGCGATAACGTTCAAGTAGAGTTTGGCAATAATCAAAAAAAGATGGAGTTGGCAGCGTATCATCCTCTAAAAAAATTGCTTCTTCAACTTGGGAAAAAACCCAGTCAAATCCAGTTGCTAAACGGCGTCCAGTTCCTAAGTTTTTATCGGAAAAATCGGTTAAAACTTCACAATCCCAATCTACTTTATTAATGACTGATCTTGTTTGTTCACACTTTTGTAATTCTTCAGAAAAACGTGGACCATCAGCAATTACAAACAATTTTTTAGGTTTAGCTCGGGCAATAGCTGCAAATACTTGCTCCGTTAAATCGGGGCGATTAAAGATGAAAAAACCTACAGGGGTTTTTAGTGGCATGGCTTACAATTGAATAGACTTATCTGTGAAAACTACTTACCATTTAGCTTTGATAAATTTCCTATTAGGTTGAGTAGAGAGATCTCAAGATATATCTCATTTATAAAATATAAAATTGCAAATCTGAATTATTAGTTTAAATTACGGACATAATTCAAATAATTCTGTAGACCAATTGGCTTTAGCTAAAATTTTGCAGTGGCTTGGAAGACCAGAACTACCTGTGCCAAAGAAATCACCGCCGTCTACAGCTATAGATGCAGCATCTTCAATGTAGTCAAGTACTTCTGCATCAGCCTGTGATAGAAAGATAGAAAATCTGTATGACCCATTAGCTAATGGCAAATTTTTTATCCCACAGTAAATGTAACCTTGATCAGGATTCAAAGTAACGTTATTTTGAGAAAAATTAGTGCGTAGTAATAGAACTCTGACACCCTTTTCATCAAGAATATCCAGACTCACAACGACATTTTTAATAGTACTAGTCATCTTGTTTGAATAGCCGATCTCAAAGTAATAATTTTCGCCTGATTTTAGAGAACTTTGCGGTACTCCTTCGTCATTTAATATTCTGAAACTGGAAGCTCTAACTTTTCCAGAACCACTTCGATCAGTTCTCTGAAATAAAGGCATAATTTGACCAATACTGTAAGCCTTTTCAAGATAAACTCCAACAGCTTGCTCAGATGTACCGTCCAGACATATATTTCCAGATTCGAGCAGAATTCCTCTAGTACATAGAGATTCAACCGCACTCATTTGATGACTAACAAATAAAACCGTTCTACCTTGTTTGCCTACATCCTCCATCTTGCCTAAACATTTCTTCTGAAACTGGGCATCTCCCACTGCCAACACTTCATCTACAATCAAAATTTCTGGTTCCAAATGCGCTGCTACTGCAAATGCTAGCCGCACATACATCCCTGAGGAATACCGCTTTACAGGCGTATCTAAAAACTTTTCAACTTCTGCAAAGGCGACCATCTCATCAAACTTACGGGTAATATCTACCTTACTCATCCCTAGAATCGCACCATTAAGAAAAATATTTTCTCTGCCCGTCAACTCTGGGTGAAAACCGGTTCCTACTTCTAATAAGCTAGCAACTCGCCCCTTAATCCGGATAGAGCCACTTGTTGGTTCTGTAATTCTGCTGAGAATTTTCAGTAGCGTTGATTTTCCGGCACCATTACGACCAATGATACCAACGCGATCGCCCTGCTTAATTTCAAACGACACATCCTTCAGCGCCCAAAACTCTTCTTGGGCTGTCTTAATCATTCCTTTACCAGAAGGTTTCAGAAGTTTTTTACCCAGCGACTTTACCCCATTACCCATGGATTCCCGCAAAGACTTGTAGTTGAGACGCCCTTCCTGCTGGTGACCCAGAACGTACTTTTTACTTACATTTTCAACTCGAATTACTGTGTCAGACATGTAGCTCATGATAATTGCGTTTGAAGAAGGCGGATCTTGGGCGGGAGTTAACCAAAACCCTAAATCACATCAGCAAAAGTACGCTCCATTTTGCGGAAGTACCAAATACCACTACACAGTAGTAGTACCACTATCACCAGAGAAAGTGCAAACCCAGCTAAATCTATCTGTGATTCTCCGCCTAAAATTGCCCAACGGAAACCCTCAATCACTCCTACCATAGGGTTGAGTGAATACAGCAAGCGCCATTGTTCAGGAACAATCTTGCTGCTAAAACCCACAGGAGAAATGTACAAACCAAACTGTACAATAAACGGCACGATATAGCGGAAATCCCGATACTCCACAGTTAAAGCCGCTAACCATAACCCCACACCTATCGATGCTGCGAAGGCAATTACAACAAACATCGGCAGAGTCAAAATGCGCCAATCAGGTGCAAAATTGTACCATGCCATCAACCCTAGCATAATCATGCCAGAAATCATGAAGTCTACAAAGCTGACAATCACAGCACTTGTGGGCACAATTAGACGCGGAAAGTAGACCTTTGAAAGCAGGTTGGAGTTGCTAATTAAACTATTGCTACATTCGCTCAACGCACCAGAGAAAAACTGCCAAGGTAACAAAGCAGCATAAACCAGAATTGGGTAAGGCGCATTACCTTCACTTGGTAGCTTTGCTAAACTTCCAAACACAACGGTAAACACTACCATCGTTAAGAAGGGGCGAATCAATGCCCATGCCATACCAATGGCAGTTTGCTTGTATCGCACCAAAATATCGCGCCATGACAGAAAGTAGAATAGCTCTCTGTATTTCCACAGGTCTTTCCAATACTGACTTTCAGTCCGACCTGCCTCTATAATCAGTTCTTTGCTGTTCATCTACTTACCTGTAAGTCAAATTAATTACACGGTAGACGTCTTTTTCACTCAAGATAAAACAAAATCATCCTAGGTCGCTTAAAGTAGCAATTTTTCTAGAGCCTCGTAGTTTCCCTGAGATCATCCTCTCACACTTATTCTTCGATTTGGTATCCATTCCGGATATTTTTACATACTACTGAATTTCATTGGTTGAATACAAACGCTCTAAAACGTTGCCACAGTCTAGGATGAAGCCACATCAAGACCTAAAAACTTTTATGGAACCCATATAAAAAGTTGATAAAGTATCGATTTCTTCCGGATCTAGGATCTGTAGGTCTGAAAAATGCTGAAATGCAGATTGCGCAGCTAAATTGTATAAGACGAAAACGTAAAATTATTGTAGTGTGGGCATCTTGCCCACGTCCCATATACAAATTAAGTGCGCAACAGCTTACCAAGAGAATGACAAAGCCCCTAGAATTCAATCCTAGAGGCTTCTGGTGGGGCGATCTCTGTTAGGGGGTAGGTTGATGAATTTAATCGTCTTTTTCAGCTAGTCGTTTTATTTCTTCTGCATATTCACTGTTCCACTAGCCTAAACGCCAGCACTGACTATTCCGATTGATGATGATGGTGATGGTGGTGATGATGCGGAGGGTGTTCAAACTCCTGTTCCACACCGTCTGCACGCTGATTCAACCTCTGAGGGTTTGTCAACACCCCTTCAATCCCTTCTAAACGCTGATTAACTGCTTGATTGATTGCGTTATCAAGAATTAAATCAGCTTCAGTTTCAATCAGAGCCTCAACTGACTGACCACCTGGAACATGGGAGGCAATGCCATGAATGATCTTATTAGCAATGTTATTTGCTACTGTATCAATCACAGCATCAAGCGCCAACTCAGTAACTCGTTCAACTTTATGATGTTCTGACATCACAAATCCTTCTATGATCAAAGAGTTACTTAAATCTATCACAAACAAATGAACAGCGCATCTCTTTAGACGAAAGAGTTATTGGGGGTACATAGCCGAAACGTTCACCTCGAACTTCGCTCATCGTCAACCTCAGGTTATTGTGGACTTTGGACACAGCCAATCACCTCGGGAAGAGTCTAATTTTTGGTTCTTTTTGTTGTGCTTCAATTATATTTAGGACGAGTCTATTGAGTCTGATGGAGAAGTAGCTTCAATGTTTATTTCTAAACTCTGGCAGTATCGGATTCTCATATTCATAACATTAGGAACAATTCCAACTGCTAATTTACAAATTCTGATTTCTCATCCGGTCGTGGCTGCAACCAAGCTAGATGCTGTCGGGCAAAAAGTTGTCCAGTCGAATCAGCTTGTAGTTAGATCTGGAGCGATAATTCCAATTCAATACAACAAAGCTGAGAAAGTGATTGTAACTCCTCAAGAAAGACAATCCTTGACTCTGGCTGTAGCAACAGATATTCGTGCAGACTCAGGTAGAGTTGCTATTCCTGCCCATAGCTTAATTGAAGGTCAACTCGAACCAGTCCCAGGCGGGACTCAGTTTGTCGCCCACACACTTGTACTTCATAGCACTAATCAGCATTTATCCATTGCTGCCACCTCCATGGTTGTGACTCGAAAACGAACAATTACGAATAAAAACAATTCTGATATCACTAAAGGCGCTCTTGTTGGTGCTGGTGCGGCAGCTTTATTTGGACAAATCTTTGGCGGTCGAATAAAAATTGGAGAAATCTTCAGTGGTGGGGCAGTGGGTGCCCTTGGCGGAACGCTGTTGAGAGGTCGTAAACGTCAGGAGGTAGTGCTCATCTACCCCAATCGAGATTTACAATTAACTTTAAACTCTAATTTAGTGATTAATCGTTATTAACATTTTGATTGAATGGTTTTCTTAGTGCCACTCCCCTATAACCAGTTTCCAACTAAGATGTAGGGTGCCCAGTAAATTGGATGCTCATATTGCGGGTCTTTTAAAAGAGTTAATTGGGAATTACGCAAAGCTTCTGCTTTGGTCTGTTTGGGGTTGGTTAATTCCTTGTAAAATTGACCCATCATCTCGGCTGTTGCCCCATCATTGACAGACCATAATGTTGCCAAAGTACTACGAGCACCTGCTTTTACGGCAATTCCTGCTAGTCCTAATGCAGCACGTTTATCCCCGGTTGCAGTCTCACAGGCACTGAGAACTAGAAGTTCTATTGCCTGTTGCTTCTTGTGTTCTGGGATTTGGAGTAGGTTATCTAGGTCATTGATGTGAATTCGGTCATTCCAAGTCAGAATAAAAGTTTCTATTTCCTTAGAACTGAACTTCCCGTGGGTAGCAATGTGAACTATAGGAAAGAAATCTGATTGAATTTTCGTTTGTAGATTGTCACGGGTAAAGTCCTGGTTTAATAGAACGACACTGGGCACTTCAGATTTGATTGCCTTCAATTCTATTCCTACATATTCAAGAGGCGAAAAGCCTTGTCGTGCTTCAGTTAGCCCAGCGCTCAGTACCTTAAATTTTCCTGGTTGTAACTGTTTAGGAGGTAGTAACTGTAGACTTGGTGTCAACGCGATGCTGTACTTTTCGATTAAATATTGATGACCGTCGTGCAAAGCTGCCATAGGAATATTTCGCAAGACACCATCGAGTACAAACACGAGGGTTTTGACTTTACTGTTGGCTAAATCAGTTTCAGCAGGACGAATCAACCATTCATAAACTTGTTGAGATAGCGGTTTGAAAGTATTTTTAGTGCGGATGACTAAATTGCGACGCAACTTTTCGGCAATATTCTCTAGTTGACTTTGAGGCAGAGGCGTTGTGTACTGGTGTAGTGGTTGTCGCGGTAAGCTGAGAATAACTTCCAACCGATCTTCTAGAATGATAGGATAGATAATCGCTGCTTGAGTATCAAACTGCTCAATTTGAGTGGTCGTGGTTCTCGTATCTAAACAGGCTTCGCGGAAGAAGTTATCCAATTCTGCCAATTGTAAAGATTCTATGATTTGACGCGCTTTGATCAGAGATTCTTGGCTGGGTTTTGAGGTTCCACGTTGTAGAAGCAAACCAACGAGTTCCCGATAGAAGGGTTCTACACTTTCCCGAAAAGAAAACTGAATATCTTGATCAATTCCGACGAGATCGCGACGCAAGGATTGTAGAGTGTTGACAGCTTGGGTGTAGATAGCGATCGCACCTTGCACATCTCCCCGCACTTTCAGGAGTCTTCCTAATTGCCATTCCAACCGATAGGTAATCTCAGGCATATTGATCGCTTGAGCTAGCACCAGTGCTTGTTGAGTGACATCTTGGGCAATTGACCATTGATGAGTTTGTTCGTAAAGCCTACCGAGTTTCCCAAGTGTATAGGCTTCTGCTTGCTGGTCTCCTAAGGTTTTCGCCTGTTGGTAGCTGGTTGCAACTAGTTGGGCAATAGTTGCGATCATGGGTGCATCTGGGACATTCGCTTGCTGCAAGTGAGTTAGACTCTCCACTAAGTTCATCTGGGCATAAATTGCTGTCCGGCTGGGAGGTAAATTAGCAAGTTGCGATAGAATTTGACTCCCTAAAACTTGTGCCAGTGCCCATTGCTTTGTTTCAATTAAGATGCTCAATTGATTTAATTGCGCCCGGATTTTGAGGGTTTGTGAGGGAGCAAGAGCTATAGCCTGTTGATAAAAATCTAAAACAGATTGGTCATTTTTGTTTGTACGGGCGACATTGCCCAAATCAATTAATACAGCACTGATTTCCTGGGGAGATTGCAATTTTTGGGCGATCGCCAAACTTTGTTGCAAAACCTGCTGTGCTTGTTCCAATTTCCCCACTAAACGTAAGCTGATCCCCAGACTACGTAATCCAGCTGCTTTGAGCAAGGAATCAGGTTGTTTCTGAATGATTTCCTGTACCTGAGTGAGGGTAGATAAAGCTCGACGATATAACCCTAAAGCCCTCAAAGCCTGGGACTGATTGATCAAACTGCGAATCGCCCCAGTCTCATTCTTGATTCGAGTATATATTTCAGTGGCTTGTTTCCAGCTAGAAAACGCTGCTTCAGGCTTTCCAGTTGCTAACTCTAAATTGCCTTGAGTGTTGAAAACTTGAGCAAGGACTTTTAAATGTTCTGGTGAAGAATGACTACGCTTTGCCCTTAAGAATTTCAAGCTTTCAGTCATGGCTTGGGTAGCTTGTGACCACTGCCCTAACTGCTGATAGGCTAATGAAAGATTACTCAGAACTCTAGCTTGATTCAACTCGTCTTGGGATAACTGGTAACTCCGAAGAACTTGTTGCCAGATTTTGACTGCTTCCGAAAATTGCTCTGCTTCGTAGTATTCTCTACCCCGCTGCTCTTGCTGCGCCGTATCAGTGAATGTTTGGACAACGGATAGCGGTGGCGAACTTTGAGCAGTCAGAGGGAACATACCTCCCACTGCAAAAAACAGAGTTGAAACTAATCCTAACAAAATCCAGATCAGGAATTTGAGTAAACGACGACATCCCCGGATGAATAGAAAAGATTTTTTAGCTTCCATGACAATCTTTGGATGATAACCAAGAATTATGGGGAGTCACTGTAGGTGCCTCTACCGTCAAAAAGACTTCACCTTTTGAATTCACGACTATTGCCTGAGCTTCTATGATGGCATCAGTAGGAGGAGAAATCACAAAGGGCGAAACAGTAGCTTTGGCTAGATTTGGCGGAGCGGAAATTGGAGTTGTCGCTAAATCTGGCAGCACGGGATCGCTACTGAAGATACTCTCAGGACTAGGTGGCAAGCCACCCCGTCCAATAACCACGAACCTACTAGCAACCCTTCCTGGTTGGGCTTTGCAACTCTGAGTAATTAGGCTTGAAACATCAGTCAATTGTTGTGGTAGGATAGCCAATCCTTTTGTCGGGTCAACATCAAGTGTGTTGATTTCCACAACACCATTAACTCCAAAGGTAGAACTGGCAGTAATATCACTTAAAGAGGTCTGTTGTTTGCGGAACTCAATTCCGAAGACACCCTGAGCTGTGATGTTAATGTTTCCTCCCCGACCTCTAAAAGCATTGGCAGTAATATCACTATTTTCTGAGGGAACTGCAACTAAGAAGGCGGTATTGATATTGATATTGCCGCCATTTCCCTGTCCACTAGCAGTCCCAGCCGTAGCAGAAATCAAGCTATTGTGGCGTATTTGTAGAATATTGGCTACCTGCAGTGCAATCTCACCGCCATTATCGGCAGCAGATTCAGCCAAAATTTCTCCCCGCTGATCGAGCAATAGAGAATTGGCAGTTAGATTAATATTACCTGCTTTTCCAGATCCAGTGGCTTGCACAAATAACCCACTGCTTGATTGCCCATTAGGGGAAGTGCCAATCAGCTTTACAGCACGAGAAGCATTGACAGTGACATTTCCTCCGGAGCCATCACCAAAGGTAGAAGCAGAAACCCTAGCCCCATCCTGAATGAATAAATTCCCCGTATTAATACTTAAGTTTCCAGCAGATGCATGACCTAGCGTTGAAGTAAATATGCCACTATTGGACTGATTGTCAGTAGAAGTACCAATAAGTTGAACTGTATCCTGGGCATTTACTTCTACTTTTCCACCGGGTGCTATACCCCTCGTCGCTGCCTGAATTTGAGCCCCATCAGACAGCAGTAATTCTGTGGTGTTAATATTGACATCTCCCCCAAAACCTACATCATCTGTAGACGCTGACAGTAGCGCCCGCTTACCCTGGAGAGTCAGTTGTCGAGTGTCTATTCTTACATTTCCTCCTCTACCTGTAGCTCCAGTCTCGACCTGAGCAAATAAGCCACTAAAGCTTGTATTTGTCCCGTCTCCCTGCACTTCCACCCAGTCAGGAGCAACCACAGAAATATTGCCAGCATTCCCTGCACCAAAAGTACTAGTTGATATCTGAGCGCCGCCTTGAATTCGTAAACTGTTGGTTGCAAATGTAATGCTACCCCCCTGACCAGTCGCTCCTGACTCGACTTGGCTAAACACACCACTGGCTTCACTTGCAGTTGGAGTCCCAATCAGTTCTGCTTCTGTAGCCTTAATCACCACATTACCAGCATCTCCTTTGTCAAATGTAGAAGCCGAGATCCTGGCTCCATCTTGAACACTTAACTTTCCAGTTTCAATGATTACGTCTCCAGCTTTACCAGAGCCGTTGGTTTGAGCACTCAAGCCGCTGGAAAATGTCGTTCCAAATAGATTTGCCTCTCCTACCAGGTCAATGGAATCTCTGGCGTTGATCCTTAAATTACCGCCAAATCCCTGATTTTGCACATTTACCGCTATCTGTGCCCCACCTCGAACCCCCAACTTGTCAGTTTCTATCGTCACATCTCCAGTAGCACCAGTACCTGTAGTTTGAGTTCCCAATAGACTGAGGTTAGCTAATTCCACATCATCTGCGGTAATAGTTAAGTTACCACCCTTGCCTGAACCCTGTGTTTCCGCAGAAACTACTGTGCTGGGTCCAGTGATTGTCACTTTTCCGGCTTCAAATGTGATATCAGAACCCTGGACTGAAGCAAATGTAATTGTCTGAACAGTAGAATTATCTAGAAAGAGTTGATTGCCTCGAATCGTAATTCCTCCACCGCTTTGAGTACCAGTGGGGGCTGTATTGGCAAAAACTTGTGTTTGATTCAACTGGACTGTCTGACCCTGAATCTGAACATTTCCGCCACCGGGACCGCTGACACTTACCAAAGATCCATCAAGCTGAAGTGTTTGCAACTCTTGGACACCTGCATACCCAAAAGCAAATCCCTGAGAAGTTGGGGTCAAGCTTACAAAGCTAGAATCTCCTACACTACCCAACTCGACCCGACCGCCAGGAGCAACTAAAAACTGATCCACTACAGAAATATTCCCACCAATTAGAGCTAACGTTTTAAAAGGCAGCACTCTCAATTGAGAAGATCCAGGAGAGGATAAATCTAGTCCCTCCACTTGAATATCTGCAGGGTTGCTACCAAATTGTAAACCTAAGGGAACACTGACAGTGAGTAAGGGTGGGGTGGGATGAGTGGCGCTGAACTCATCTCCATTAGAAAGCTTTAAGCTATTGGCAGTAGTGGCAGTAAACGAACCACCAATATTGAGTGAGGCATTGGGACCAAAGATAACGCCATTGGGATTGATGAGAAAGAGGTTAGCATTGCCGTTGGCTTGAATTAAACCGTCAATGTTAGATTTCGACCCACCAGTAACGCGGTTAATGATATTTTGAATACCAGGGTCGTTTTGGAAAATGGCAGAACCACCTGTGGGGATAGAGAACTCTGCAAAGCTGTGGAAGAGGTTACTACCTACTTGTGTTCCCCCTGTAATGACAAAATCAAGTTTTGGGATCGTTCCTGGTAAAACTACCGTTTGTCCATGAGGAAGTTCGTGATCTGCAGAAATTTGTGCGGTGACTGGTTTGGTTGTGCTTAAACAGCAAAGAGTCAAGAAAAAAGGCAGAAGGCAGAAGGCAGAGGGCAGAAGGGAAGATAATTGGTCGATATCCATGCCCCCACGAATCAAAGACCATCTTAGTGCTTTTATATTGTGTGGCTGTTTATCCCAGTCAAAGATGTTGTTTTCCGGACGCTCAAGCTGACGCCAGGTAATCTTCCCTTGTAACAGATTCATCAAGCTTTGCTCAACCACATCAGCTACTCCCATCCCGCCCAAAGTATATCTAGATCTATCGCTCCAGAATATAGAACTTAAGACCTGAATTACCTCTATGGTTTTATAGTTCCCTTGGTTTACACTTAGCTAACACGTTGTCTGATATTTTTTTCAGGTAATTAGGGCTTGCTGACAAAGTAGAAAAAGTTAACTTGTTTGGTTTAGTTTTGCACCTTAAATCGACAAATAACTCCCTGTAATCCCTGTGCAGCGTTATCTAGTTGCTCAAGCGCTTTGTTATTCTCCTGTAGAGATTGTACTGTTTGCTGGGACGTTTCATTGAAGTGAGCGATCGTGCTGCTGATCTGCTGTGCACCCTCAAATTGCTGCTCCATACTCTGACTTACTTGTTCAAAACGTGGTGTCAGACTCTGCACTGCCAGACGGGGCGTGTGCACCCCGTCCTCCTACTGAAGCTTTGGGAATCCTTTTAACCACTGCATAAGCGTTAAGGGAGAGTAAATTTGTCTGGTCGGCTACTTTGGTGATTGTGGTCACAACGCTGTTAATATTATTGGCTTTTTCATTCATCATCCCTAGTGTGGAGGAGATCGAGGTCGTAGCTACAGCTAACTCACGCATCGCAAGTGACATTTGCATCAAGTCTGCTTGACTATGATTGGCTGCTAATGCAGTTGCTTGAGATTTCTGGGCAATTTGCTCCATAGTTTTCAAGCCGAAATATATCATAATGTGAGAATAGCGACTTGAATCCTGTATTCTTACATCAAACATATATGAACCAAATTTTTGGAGAATTTATTGAGGAATTCCCCTTGGAACATGATTCTTTAGAACTGAGTTTTATTTCCAGTTCTCGACCAATGAAACGACAGTGGTGCAATAATCGCCTATCAGCCTATTTTGTTGCTGATTATTTCTCAAGCTTTCTGCCAATTGATGAAAATCGTCTGAGCCTGAGCAAAAATGCTATAAGTTATATCGGCAATGAACTTTTAGAAAATGCGATGAAATTTAACGAGGAAATTAAGAATTATCAAGTTAATTTTGGCATTCATTTTATGGAAGATATGGAGAAAATCACTGCTGTCATTTTCACTAAGAACCGGATGGCTACTCAAAATGTTGAGAAATTTCAAGCCTTGATTCAGGAATTACTCTCTGCCGATCCTCAGGAATTATATGTTCAGCAGATTGAAAAAACAGCCGCAGACGAAGAGGCTGAAGCCTCTGGCTTAGGGTTGCTGACCATAATCAATGATTATGAGGCAAAATTAGGCTGGAAATTTGAATCTGATCCGAGTTATCCACAAGTTATCACTCTGACGACAATGGCTCAAGTTGTTGTATAATTCATAAATAGTAATGATTTGGACACCTGAAGAATAAAAAAGCACCAATAATCTATGAGCGCTCAAGACGTCAAAGGCAATGACTATCAGGTTCAATACGAGCCAGCATCTGCAACAGTTTATTTTAAAGGAGAAATTAGTCTAGGAGGACCAAAAGATTATGCTCCAATTGTGAATTTGCTCAATGGAGTGGCTGCTTTAGAAACCGCAAGCATAACATTAAACGTGAAAGAATTGGCATTTCTCAACAGTGCGGGGATCAGTATGTTATCGAAGTTTGTGCTGGGAATGCGGAAAAAAAAGGGGACTCAATTGTTGGTTTTAGGCTCAAAGAAAACACCTTGGCAAGGTAAATCCTTGAAAAACTTAGAGCGATTGCTTCCAGGGTTAAAATTGGTAGTGGAATAAGATGGTTGATTAAATGGAGTAACTACTATGAATGGAGCAACTGCCATGTTAGAAAACCTCTGGCATCAAGTCGAGAAAATGAATATAGGGGGTTTAATCTTCATCAGTTTACTGCTCACGGCTCTCTTAACTGGGCTATTGTATGTATTCTTGTTTTATATTTTACGCCCCATCTTTCGGCAATTTGAACGAGACACGGCGATCGTTACCTTAAATGTTTCCATCTCCCCCGTCCTCATTATCTTCGCGATCCTCAGCCTGAAAATAACTTTTTGGAAGTTAGCTGCTGTTCATATCCTTCCAGTCATAGATCACATCCTGGTATCTTGTATAATTGTAGTTATTAGTTATTGGTCTGTCCAATTATTTACTCAAGTTTTTATTTACTACCTTAAAGAGTACACTCAGCAAAGCGAAGTCATGTGGGATGACGTATTGCTGCCAATTCTTTCAGCTGTTGTGCCTGTGCTGATTTTCATCCTTGGCGGAGTTTTGGTGATCAGCACCTTTGGAGTGGATTTGACTGGAATTTGGGTCACGCTAGGCGGTGCTACTTTTGTTCTTGGTTTTGCACTTCAAGATATTTTAGCTAATTTTTTTAGTGGGATTGTTTTACTTATTGATACTCCTTTTCGGTTTGGAGATATTCTGCTGCTTGAAGATGGTTCAATCGGAATGCTACGCCGGATTGGTATTAGGGTGACTCAGCTATATATATTTAGTACTCATTGTGATGTCTATGTTCCTAACAGTGTATTACAGGGTCAAAAAATTACGAATTTGAGCCGTCCTACCTCTTTATACTACCAATCTATATCGATAGAAATACCGTCGGAATGTGAGATCGAGGAATCCAAAAAACTGCTAGAAGAAATTGTATTAGCTCATCCCGATACCCTAGGAGATATGGAGATAAAATTGGAGGTGATAGATGAATACTATAATTCTGAAGAAAGTGACCATGATCTGAGAGAACAACAAGAAATCGGGAAATTACGGTTACTAGCTGAACAGGAAGTCAATTTGAAATTAGAGGAAATTGAAGCAGCCCTTGAAGCTTTGGTTGTGGCGATGCAGTTCGCTGAGAAAGGAGGGATGACGCCAGAGGAAATAGAAAATGTCCAACAGGAATATCAAGGAGTCTTAGAACTCATGGGTTTCCAAATAGTTGAGGAAACCAATAACAACCGTACTGTATTTAATTTTGAAGAAAATAATGAAGAGGGACTGATTGAGTCAATTAGGGAGTGGTATAGAATTTGGATTAGAGATCCTAATTTGCTGGATGATGATGAAACGTCCATTTCTGAAGAATGGGAACGAAAGATTAATTTGTTAAAGCGAAGAGCCCAACGCTTGGCTCAAAAAATTGCCAATCCACAAGCTGAGGAAACTCGCTTAGATGATTATGTTTTAGAGTTAATTAAGTGGGTCAAAGAGAAGTTGAAAGTACCCCGGAAAAAATGGCAGGACCCGCAAGTCAGGATGATTGGAATGAATCATATTGATGCTTCATACTACACTATTGCATTGGATATCACATTTTTTGTGGATGAGATCAAACTGGAAGACGGGAAACGGGGCGATCGCGTCAGAAGCCAAATTTATGAAGAAATCTTCCGCAATTTCAAAGACACCTACTTAAATTGGCATGGCATTAGAGAGAACGAACAGGGAGAGGATATTCGCAATCGCAATGTTGTTGATATCGGCATTAATTAAAGAAGGCAGAAGTACGAAGGCAGAAGGCAGAAGGAGGAATTCACGTGACATTAATATTTATCGATAGATGTAAGCCTGTTTTAACTGCCGAATCAGCTCTCCCTGCACTTCACTTTTGACCCGATAGCCACGCTGACATCGTTCTAGCTTAATATTGTCAACGTAGAATTTCACCATATAGTCCATGTTTGTCATTAAGCCTCCCACCCCATCACTCGTTATTTTGTCTGTCCAAGCTTTTGGAGCTTGCCACAAGGTTTGAGTCGTTTTGAACCGTTCATTCATCCATTTGACTAAATCTAGTGTGTAGTCATCTAGTTTCCGTTCATCAACCCTTGGTTGAGAAATCTTCTGATATAACTTATTAACTCTGAGCTTCAGCAGTTCAATCTTTTTCTCCCATTCTTCCTGTAAACTATAAGGATCATCCTCTGTCAAATTTGGATCTTTTGCCCAGATTTTATACCAGTTTCTCACTAAACCAATGAGTGTATTTTCCTGCTCAAGCGATTCTTCTAGCCGTGATTGACGCTGTTTCCCTTTGCGCTCTGTGACCACCTCTAAACCCATAAAATTGACAATTTCTAAGTAATAACTTTGAATTTTTCGGGCTTCTTCTACTTCCAATCCACCCTTTTCGAGAATTTGAATTTTCTCAACCAAATCCGCCAAATTTTTCTGGATCGTCTCTAGATGTCTGTTGACACTTCTTTCGGCCAACAAACGCTCTCGACTAAGCGCTTTTTTCAACTGTTTGTATTCTTGTAATTCGGGAGAGCCATCTGTGACTTTATAAGACATGTCCAGCAGTTGAAGCTTTTCATCAATATTCCCCAATGTGTCTGGATGCGCTAAGATAATTTCTCTGATAATTTTGATCGCTCTAGCTGGCTGGATATCAGCCCTCAGGGGTAGATGAAGTGAATAATAGTAGTGCGGTGCGGGACGACTGAGATTAATCAGATTTTGGCGTTCCAGCATTCCGTTCGGAATAAACAATTCGCAATCGGTATCGATCAGAGACAAGTTAGTTAACCGGATACCAACTTTTTTGATAATGGCAGTTGTGCCATCTGGCAAGCTGACCACATCGCCAAATTGAAAGGGTGAATCTATCAACAACACTAAGCCGCTGAAGAAGTTGGACAAAATATCCTTCAGTGCAAAACCCAGTACGAACGTAGCACCACCTAGCGCTACCCACAGTCCTGTTAAATCAATGCCTAATGTTTGTAAGAACAAGAATGCACCAAACAGGTAGACGATAATTGGGATCACACTTTCTAAGATGGGAATCAAAACGTCATCCCACATTGCCTCAGTTTTTTGGGATTGCTTCTTCAAATAGTAGGCAATGACTTGAGTAAATACCTGAGTTATCCAGTAAGAAGCCGTCACCACAATCAAAGCCGTTAATCCTTTGTTAATCCAAAGGTTAATCACCGTTGAACCGAAGGTCTCCAT
>CAIVAU010000107.1 GCA_903903925.1 uncultured cyanobacterium | reverse complement strand
TTAGGGTTAGGGCTAAAACTTTGGTCAGGAAAGTTTGAGGAGGAACACACAAGGTTGTGGTTAAGGTGGTGCAATGTTGATGGTGAAGTCATTCCTACAGGAGCTGAAGCCAAAGAATTTGAACGTCAACGGGCTGAACAATCAGAACAACGGGCTGAACAAGCAGAGCAACGGGCTGAACAAGAACGTCAACGGGCCGAGCAATTAGAACAACGGGCTGAACAATCAGACCAACTTGCTCGCAGATTAGCGGCACAATTGCGATCGCTAGGCATCAACCCAGAACAAATTACCTAGGCGGGAATGCTAGTTCAACTTAATTCACCTTGATTTTCAGCATAATACTGATCCAGCAATGCCTGAATAATCACTTGCGGGTCATCTGTCTCAATTCCCATCTGTTGAGCAATTTGCAGGCATAAGTGCTCATCTTGGTGCAACAGCACCGATAACTGATCTAGAGAGATAGTTTGAAAATCTCCTTCTGGAAAGTTTTCTATACTTCCTGCTTCTATCTCCTCGTCAGAGGTTTCTGTGGGAAGAGAAATTGCCCCGTCAGCATCTGGTCCTTCATATTCCCATATTGGCTCACCATCTGTGCGTGTCAATAGCTGCATCCCAATATCATAAGCAACATCCCCAACGTCCCCAACACCCAACTCACCCAATTGCACCATTCGGGAGGCAACCTCATTATTGGGTGTAGATGATGCTAGCAATCTTTTGCCAAAGGTGTGTAACCACTCTACCCAGCGTTCAGTAGAAACGCGATGTTCAATATTATGCAGCCACTTCTGTGCCCATGCTTGTCCTCTTGCCTGATGTATTCCTTCTAAAAGTTCCATGAACAGAAATTCCAAATCTGTATCATTCAGGGGTGGAGGTGCTTCTTTTTGAAGATCTCTCCCAACTTTTTTAGGAGTCTGTTTTCCACCAAACAAACGTTGAAAAAACTTTTTTAGCCACTGAACTAGCCGCTGGAGCATCTACAGCACCCTTATGAGTTGATTATCTTAAGATTTTGACACACTCTTCCTCACTTATGAGACGCGATTTCACATCAGCCAACAATTCCCGCGTCAAAGTTGGCAGTGGGGTGACTTGTCCATAGCAGAATGCAAAATCCCTATGATCGCAATAGACCATGAAGCCAATGAGAAGTTCCCTGAAGTTGAGACCGATAGATAGCCATCCTACTGCTCTTTCTCTCTGTGCCTCTGCGGTTTATTAAACCACTAATTATACCATTATAACGATTTCATCAGTAGGAAATTCACAAGCTATTTCCCTAAGTTAAAATAGTTGAACCCAAGCTAGATTGGTTGCGACTCGTTAACCTTAAATCCATGTCTTACGAACCTCTGCACCACAAGTACCGCCCAAAAAGTTTTGCTGAACTGGTGGGGCAAGAGGCGATCGCTACCACCCTCACCAACGCTATCCGTGCTGAAAGAATTGCACCTGCCTATTTGTTTACAGGGCCTAGAGGCACAGGGAAAACCTCTAGCGCCCGCATTCTGGCAAAATCGCTCAATTGTCTCAAAAGTGACAAACCCACACCACAACCATGTGGTGTGTGTGATGTTTGTCAAGGAATCACTAAGGGCTACTCTTTAGATGTTATAGAAATCGACGCCGCCAGCAACACTGGTGTTGACAACGTTAGAGATCTGATCGAAAAGGCACAATTTGCCCCAGTTCAGTGCCGCTATAAGGTTTATGTCATTGATGAGTGCCATATGCTCAGTACCCAGGCATTCAATGCGTTACTAAAAACACTAGAAGAACCACCCAAGCAGGTTGTCTTCGTCCTAGCGACAACAGACGCTCAAAGAGTCTTGGCGACAATCATCTCCCGGTGTCAAAGGTTCGACTTCCGCAGGATTGCACTACAAGATATGGTAAAGCATTTGAGTGCGATCGCCACCCAAGAAAAAATTCATATTACTCCTGAAGCCATCACCTTAGTCGCCCAAATTGCTCAGGGAGGATTGCGAGACGCCGAAAGTCTCCTGGACCAGCTGAGTTTGTCGTTAGATGAAGTGACGCCAGACCGCGTTTGGGATCTAGTCGGTTCAGTCAGCGAACGGGACTTGTTAATGCTGTTGGGTGCGATCGCCTCTGACAAACCCGAAGCAGTTCTAGACTGTACGCGCAAAATTTTAGATCGTGGTCGGGAACCTTTAACTATTCTCCAAAATCTTGCCGGTTTTTACCGCGATTTACTCATTGCCAAAACTGCAAATAACCGCAACGATTTGGTTGCTTGTACTCACCAAACCTGGAAAGCACTGATTGATTTCGCCCAACAGTTGGAAATAAGTACAATTTTGCTGGGACAACAACAATTGCGTACTGCTGAAGTGCAACTGAAAAACACCACTCAGCCACGTTTATGGTTAGAGGTAATATTACTAGGATTGTTACCCTCAGCAAATATGGCTGTTAAGCCAGATGGTAGGGGTGCAGCTTCGACCCCCAAGATTTCGCCGCCTCAAAACATCCAGGAACACAGGTCTGCAACAAACCATGAAACTCCCCCCACACCTCCCACACCCCCCACACTCCCCACACCTCCCACACTCCCCACACCTCCCACACTCCCCACACTCCCCACACCTCCCACACTCCCCACACCTCCCACACCCCCTACACCAGTAGATTCTTCCTCTCAAATGCCATTGGAAGAAATTTGGCAACAGGTTGTAGAGTCTTTATCACTGCCATTAAGTAAAGCCTTATTTAAAGAACATGGCCACTTATTAAGTATAAATAATGACACTTGCGAGGTGACCATGCCAGAAAAGTTGGTAGTTATTGCGCAAGGCAAATTGGCGGATGTAGAAGCCGCTTTTTTGAAAGTTTGCCAACGAAAAGTGAAGGTGAACTTTGTTTCAAAAAAGTTTAAGAGTGCTCCTGTAAATGAAAGTAAAGAAGCTCCAAAAAACCTTACTCCTCCTCCTCCCCAACCGTTTACTCCTACTCACAACCACCAGATTCCTCCTACCTCTGAAGTTACCAAACCAGCCAAAATAACACCTACAAAAACTGAGCCAGTCAAACATACTGCGACAATGCAAACGCCTCAAGCACCCAAAGATTGGGAACTTGATGAGGTGGCGATCGCTGCTCAACGTCTAGCGCAATTCTTCGACGGCGCAGTTATCCGCTTTACAGATGACCCAGGATCAATTAATCCTCTGTCCACATCTGAGTGGGCAGAGGAAGCAGAAGGGGATGATGAGGAATTTTAATTTAGGAGTCAGGAGTCAGGAGTCAGGAGTCAGAATGTATTTTTTAGCATAGTAGGCGAATAGTGGTTTAAAGAAGAACTCAGGAGTCAGAATCTTTACTCATCCACCAGTTGCACAGAATACCCAAACTTAATTCTGACTCCTTTTTACTCCTTACTTCCTTGATGTACTGTTTTCACCCATTTCAACCGTTTTGGTCTGACAGACATCCGGGCGGTGGTGCTGCTGATGACAACGATCCAATGAAACATGTATAAAGAACCACGTAGGGTCTGTAACAGCAACAGAAAGTATGTGGAAAGCTTGAATTCCTTGTCTTGACGTATCCGTCTGAGACCAGCAAACATTCCCGCCATTGACATCGTAACTGTCAAGCCTGTGACTGGACTTAACATGAGTGGACGATGTCGGATGATCGCCATTAATATATCTGGCATCGCGGCTGTGGGTAAAATGTACTGAATCAGCATAAACATGAACAGATCCCAGGTTTTCCGCCTACCCATTCGGTTTTTCAGAATCAGATCCCAGTAATCCAAATAGCGCTGATACCCCCCTTCTGCCCAACGACTGCGCTGATGCCATAGAGCGATCGCACTTGTCACACCTTCTTCCTGTACTGCTGGATATAACAAACAATCAATATCCCAGTTGTCTAGATGTAGGCGGAAAGTCAGATCCAAATCATCGGTGATAGTTTCTTCATTCCAGCCGCCGCAACGAACAAGTGCTTTTCGTCGGACAAATTGACCGTTACCCCGCAGTTCGCCAATACCACCGATAGCAGTTCTTTGCTGCTGGAAATAGGTATCCAGTCCCATCTCCACCATTTGACCCTTTGTCCAAAAATTTTCATTCTGGTTGGCGATCGCTTTTCGCACCTGCACCGCCCCCACTTTTTCTCGTTGAAACAAAGGTATTACCCGCACCAGCATATCTGATGAAACCTGAGCATCAGCATCAAACACTGCCACAACTTCACCTTTGGAGAGTGGTAGCACCTGATTCAATGCCCCAGACTTTCCACCACCAGCTTGTGCCTCGCGTCGCAGTACTTTCAGATTGTCATATTCCTGCGCCAATTGAGCGAGCAACTGCGGTGTTGCGTCGGTGCTATTATCATCAACTATCCAAACTTCGTAGCGATGTTCTGGGTATTCCAGGCTACAAAGATTCTTGACTAAGTTGCCAATGACTGCTTCCTCATTTTTAGCTGCCACCAACAAGGATACATAAGGCCAGTCCCCTTGCATTTCCTCGCTTGGATGGCGAGGTTTAGCAAACACCACCACCAAAGCGTGAATTCCGATTAGGGTTGTCAGTCCCATGACGAACAAAAAACCCCAGGATACTAAATGCAGGGCTAGCGTGCCACTCCAGACTATCGTCAAAACTAGAGCTGCTTTGCGTCTGCGACTTTGAGGCCGAGTTGGAAGAGGCATGGAATATGATGCATCTTCCTCTAACTCCTCATTTGCTGATAGCTCAGAAAATAAGGAGTTTAGCGGATCAAACTCGTTGTAGGAATCGTTTTCGGGCCAGGAATTCGCTGGCATAGGTTACTTGATTCAACCACCAGTATTTGTCTACACCCATAAAGAAGCTGGGTATCAGATAACACCAAACTGTGCAACCTTCACACACCTTGAGCTTACCTTGAGATTGGCGGTAATTTTCCACCTCTTCCGACTCACGATAAAGTTCGTATAGTCGCCCATTAATGGGAACTCCAGTTTGGGCAAAGTGATAACAAGGCAGCAGCAGTTCATCGTTAGGAGAAATAGCAATGACAGCATCCACCGCTTTACAGCGGGGATTTTTAGTATCATTGCCTCCAGCTTCAATAAAAGCCAGTGCTGCTTTATTGTACCCGACATTCTTGTATTTCTTCGCAGTAGCTTCTATTGCCGCGACCATTTCCGGGGTGGGATTCTTATTTGAGTTGTAATTTTCATAAGCAGTGAAGGCAGGGTTCAGCCAAACCCTAGCACCCAGTTTGTTCCCCAACTCTCCCACTTCATCAATGCGTCCATAATTTTGGGCGGTGACGGTATGATTGAGTACTGGGAACTCTCCTAGAGACTTGGCTATACTGACCGACTCTACCAAGTTGTCGAAAATTTTGACCCCCCGAGACTGATCGTGAACTTCCGCATCTGAACCATCCAGCGAAAAATTTAAAAAGTCTACTAAACCTTGAATTTCCTTTGCTTTTTTTGGGTACAGAATCGTGTTCGTCGTCATACTAGTATAAAAACCCTGACGCTTCGCCTCTGTATAAATTTGCCCAACATCTTCCCGTAGCAGAGGTTCACCACCAGTAAAGTCCACATACTTAACTCCCAAGCGGCGCAAATCCTGCAAATTATGCTTAATTGTTTCAAAATCAGCTTCTTGTCCAGGTTCTAACGCCCAAATGTTACAGAAATGACACCGGGCATTACAGCGATATGTCAAGTAGTAGTTTGCAGCCAGTGGAGCCATAGTAAATCACTCAAGTTTTCCTTAATAGTGTAAATGGAAGAGGGAGCAGGGAGCCTCTTCCGTGTGTTCTTGTGACACATTTTTGGGAATACTATTAATAACTACAAATATCCATGAGTTGTCAATAATAATTGTGAGGAATATTAAAGTTATGTCTTTTGAGCAGATCCAACCTGCAACTGTGCAACAAGCAAGTGTGTACTTGCCTTACATTCAAGGTAACAAACGTAACGGCTTACCCCTCGCTATTGGTCTTTATCAAAAGGGTGTTTTGGAGGGACAGCGTAAAATAGAGGACAGTGATAATGTTCCGTTTATCGCTACTTGGAATATTGCTACCTTACCCTCAGACTTAACCCGGTGTCGAATTCAGTTTGATGGCAATGCTGAACTAAGTTATGAAATGATGATGGCGAGTTTCGAGTTTATTATTTTTTTAATTGAGCTGCTGGAAAATTATAAACGCTATCGCGTGACCGACTTTTCGCAGGCTTTTTACCGCAAGCTGCTGCGTGTTGAGGAATGAATTGGGCGTTCTTCCCAATATATAGGACTCAGGAATTTCAGATTTCGGCAGCCAGAGCACAGAAAAAACTACTATATTTAATTCATGAAAAACCCTTGTAAACTAGATATTTACTTCTGTTAGTGAGGCTTGTAGCAACACCGATCGCAATGTTAGACCTAAAATTAGGGAACACCAGGCTGGGTTATGCTACCTTTTGAAATTGGAGTGCATGTGTGCCGAAATCTGTTAAATATTTACTGATTGGATCGACGCAGGCTTACAGCGGTAAATCTGCAACTGTGCTGGGTTTGTCTTATCTACTACAGAAAAAAGGGCTGGATATTGCCTACGGTAAGCCTTTAGGTACATGCTTGAGTGAATCGGATGGAATCCTGATCGAGGAAGATGTCCAGTTAATTGCAGGCAGCCTTAATCTACCGAAAAATCGTGTTGCACCCACTCTGCTTGCTCTGAATGAAGTAACAGTGCAGAAGCGTCTACGGGGTGAAGACAAAACCGATTATCGTCAGTCCTTGGCAAAATATCTGCAAATGCCCTTGGGAGATTTGGTTTTACTTGAAGGGCCAGGTGATTCGTCAGAAGGCAGTTTGTTTGATTTGTCTTTGCTACAAGTAGCTGAAGTTGTGAATGCTGCCGTGTTGTTGGTAGCCCGCTATAAATCCTTACTTTCGGTGGAATCGCTGTTGTCTGCCAAGCAGCGTATGGGCGATCGCTTGATTGGTGTTGTGATCAATGATATCCCAGGGGCACAACTACAAACCACTCATACGACTATCCGCCCATTTTTGGAACAGCATGGCATTCCTGTGCTGGGGATGTTGCCGAAAAGCGACTTGTTACGCAGTGTTAGTGTTCGCGAACTTGTAAACCATTTAAATGCAGAAATTCTCTGCCGGAGCGATCGCTTAGATTTAATGGTAGAAAGTTTGGCAATTGGAGCGATGAATGTCAATGCGGCAGTAAAGTATTTCCGCAAACGCCGGAATATGGCGGTAGTGACAGGAGGCGATCGCGTGGAAATTCAGCAAGCGGCTTTGGAAACTTCCACCCAATGTCTGATTCTCACTGGACAGTTCCCTCCGCCTCCTTTCATCCTCAATCGTGCTGAAGAACTAGAAATCCCAATTTTGTCGGTTGATTTAGACACTCTCACCACAGTGGAAATTGTTAACCACACTTTTGGTCAAGTGCGCGTCCACGAACCGATTAAAGTTGACTGTATCCGCAATTTGATGGGGGAACATTTTGATATTGATCGCTTGTTGTCTCAACTCAGGTTAAATCCAGCAGCAGCTTTACCATAAAAGGAGTCAGGAGTCAGAATCCAGGAGTCAGAATACCCCGCCTGAAGTCAGGAGTTTCAAGATGCCTGAAAATTTTTCGTTATACTCCGCAATTCATCCACCAATAAAACAGAATACCCAAGCTATATTCTAACTTCCAACTCCTGACTCCTGACTCCTGACTCCTGAATTCTTATTCTGGACGCAACGCGATTTTCCCCCCACAGTCTGTTAAAATGTCTAGGTTGTTTAATCTGATTGTGTCCGTCTTTGAGCCAGTCAATAGACCTCGTCAACAACGTTGATACATTAGCGCAAGAACTGGCGACAATCCAGCAAACAGGTTCTAAGCGAATCGCCTTGTTGGGTTCCCGTCACGTGCCGATTACCCATCAGAATCTAATTGAGATGATGACTTATGCCCTGGTTTTATCAGGAAATCGAGTCATCACTTCTGGAGCCACAGGTACCAATTTAGCTGCTATCAGGGGAGCAATGCGTGCTGACCCCAATTTACTGACAGTGATTCTACCCCAAAGCTTGGAACGCCAGTCCAATGAATCGCGCCAGCAACTAGAACTGGTAATGCATCTGGTGGAAAATCCCGCCAACAATCATCTGTCGCTTGCCGAAGCTAGTTACATATGTAACAAGGAGATTGTCTCCCGTTGCCAGCAACTGATCTGCTTTGCCTTCCACGACAGTCGCACCCTGTTGCAAACTTGTAAAGATGCAGAAGAACAAAGAAAAGTAGTGACACTATTCTACTTTGATTAGTTAAGAGTCCATAGTCCATAGTCCATAGTCCATAGTCTAATTATTTATTCTCGACTGTTGGCTGTTGACTGTTGGCTGTTGACTATTGGCTGTTGACTCCTGACTCCTGACTAATGACTAATAACTATGGCTTCAACTTATTCCTTTGACATTGTTAGTGACTTCGATCATCAAGAATTGGTCAATGCTGTTGACCAATCTGTACGAGACATCAAAAGCCGCTATGACCTCAAAGATACTAAAACTACTGTCGAATTAGGTGAACAAAGTATCACCGTTAACACTGATAGCGAGTTTACCTTAGAGTCAGTACACGGTATCCTGCGAGAAAAAGCTGCCAAGCGCAATCTCTCACAGAAGATATTTGACTTTGGTCAGGTAGACTCAGCAAGCGGCAACCGTGTTCGTCAAGAAATCAAACTGAAAAAAGGCATCAGTCAGGAAATTGCTAAGCAAATTTCCAAGTTGATTCGCGATGAATTCAAAAAGGTGCAAGCCTCAATTCAAGGAGATGCAGTGCGTGTTAGTGCTAAAGATAAAGATGATTTGCAAGCTGTTATCCAACGCTTAAAGCAAGAGGACTACCCTGTTGCTTTGCAATTTACCAATTATCGTTAGCTAACTCGTCAAATGTTGTTTGTTAGTGGTTAGTAATTAGTGGTTAGTGGTTAGTAGTATTTTTGACAACCAACAACTAACAACTAATGACTAATGACTAATGACCAATGACTAACAACTTTAACCGCGACCACCGATGGTCTTTTGAAAGGCTGGACGCTCAGAGATCTGCTTGATATAGTTTGTCACATCTGGGTAGGTGCTCAAATCTAGCTTGAGCATTATGGGAATGAAAGCTAGAGTAGACCCCACCGCTATATCGGCAACAGTGAATTCATTGCCTAGTATGAAAGGTTGTCTTGCGAAAATTTCATTCAAAGGAGTCATCAGGCGGGGCATTTCCCGTTCTCGAGTGTCTTCTCCAAAAACGCCTGGTCCAAGGGTAGCATTGGCAAAAAACACCCACTGGGCAATTTGACCGTGTTCCTCTGGTGAGGACTTCACTTTGCCGTACTTCTCGGCAAGATACAGCAATATTGCTCCTGATTCCCACAGATGGAAATCACCATCAACAATTGCGGGGACTTTGCCTATGGGGTTAATTGCAAGGTACGCAGGCTTTCGATGTTCGCCCGCCTGCATATCTAGCTTGACAAATTCATAGGGAACTGCCAATTCCTCTAAGTACCACTGGATAATTGAAGCCCGACTACGAGCGCCGCCGTAAAGTTTTAACGTCATGACAGACCCTATTTTAGATTTTAGACTTCCAAATTCTAGATGAGAAAGTGGTTAATGGCCAATGGTAACAATTAACAACTACCCCCACCCTACGGGCGAAGTCACCCCGCCCCTGCTACAAAACTTTATGTGTATGGGAGTGCTGCTTGACGTTGTCATCCTTAGTCACAACTCGCGTAGCGTTTAGTACACGCTTGCGCTCAGTGGAATGTTTCATCTCAGTGTAGGTTGTGCCTAAGGGAATTATAGACTTGGCTGATTCACGACGTTTGTAGGTGCGGGCGGCAGCGATCGCCCGTTGTGCAAATTCTTCACTAAACTGAGCCGTTTCTGGGAATCCGGATGGGGTTATGGGTTGATCACCATCAAGTATGTCTCCCAATGTTGTTGCATAAGCAAGCTTATAGGAGGTAGGAATCCCTTTTACGAGGGCTTCTAAAGCAGCGGAGGGAATAGGTTCTATAACTTCGATTTGATGAACCTCTCCGTCTTCTCTGACAAAGCAGGTTGCCAAGCCGATCACAATATAATCATTTGGTGTGAGATCAGAAATTGAAGTTGCCATAAGAAATAACAAAGAGGGGGGAGGTTGGGGAGAGGGGGGAGAGGGGGGAGTGTGGGGAGTGTGGGGAGTGTGGGGTGATGTTTGACCACTAACCACTAACCACTAACCACTAACCACTAACAACCCCCAATCAAGGACTTGTTGGCATTCTACCAATTCGTTGCTCGGACTATTTGAATCGTCTTTGAGATTAATATTGGTTTTTTCAGGAATTTGACTTCCGGATGAGGTATCAATTATTAGACTTCGTCATTTATTGGGGTAAGGTATGCCCTTACTTAGTAGGATATCAGACATTCTCTGGAACAAGGTAAGTATAAACTCGCACTTGTCGCCTTCGTTCAAATTTAGCCTTAATACTTGTGTTCAGATACTTGTAGACAACTTAACAAGTGACACAGGAGCAGAACTAACAGCACAAAGATAACTATAAATTGAGCTAGTGAGAGCAAGAATCTCAGGTAGGATGATATGAAAAACCAATCATTTTTTGCATCTAGTAGTGGTCGTAAATTAGTTATAAATGATACAATAAAATCTGAACGACGCAAAGCTAACTTTAGCGACAAACCTGCTTTGAAAGAAAGCAACTTACGCTCTTATGCGCTGAGGTTAGCTCAACAAGGAGATTACAGCGAAGCGATCGCGCTTTTGAGTCAATTGATTCACTGTCATCCCCATAATCCGATTGATTACAATAACCGGGGACTGATTTATTTTCAGAGCGGTGAAACACAAAAAGCTTTGTGCGACTATAACACAGCATTGGGACTTGATCCCAAATTAGCCAGTGCTTATAATAATCGGGCAAACTACTACGCCGCTTGTGGGGAATTACAAAGTGCGATCGCTGACTATGATCGGGCGCTGGATTTGAATCCCAGCTATGTACGAGCTCGGATCAACCGAGGCATTACCTTGCGTGACTTGGGACAATACGAGGAGGCAATTGAAAGTTTAGAAATTGCACTGCTTTTCGGTCAATTAGAAGATCATATTCTGGCTGAACGAGGCAGGACTTATCATCTTTGGGGCGACTGGAATTGTGCGATCGCCGATTATCGGCGTGCTCTCACTCAACTACCTTCCCTTAAAATGACAAAGGGTGATCCAGGACAGCGCTTGCGGTTACAAGTTGAAAATTGGTTAAACGAGCTATTGTGTCCTTAAGGTGATGACTCTGATTGTTCTTCTGTCGCATCCTTGGGAAATGCAATCCGACGCTGGTTAGGGTCAAATCGATAGCCTTGTTCTTGCATAATACTTTTAGCTTGACGCGGATCAAAACTTCGGCTGAAGTCTGCCTGCAATTTATCTACACGTCCTTCCATCAGTTTGACTTCCGTGCGGATTTCTCGTAGCTTGTCTTGCTGTAACCAATGATACGGTAGAAGTTGCGACAGAGCAGATACCGATACTGCTGAAATCACAAGGTTTACTCCTATCTTTGCCGTTATTTCCAGTGCCATAATCTGGTATGAGCGCTGGCGAAGACGCCGTTTTGGGCGAGGGGTAACCCGCCGCCGTTGTATAGGTTGTAGTGGAGGTCTAGACGGTTGGAGCGCATTCATGGCGATGAGAAGAATGTTGCTGTATGAACGGAAGCACCACAAGCAGCGCGAATGTACTATTTGCGGTTTTTGTTTAGCTGTTATATTACTTCATTTTTCCGTAATTGCTACACGTAACTATAAAGCAAAAAAATAAACCCAGTGTTTTTACGTATTCTTTTGACTAGCAAATCACAAAAGGCGGCTCTTAGGAAAGAAAACCGCCTCGCTGTTGTTGACTGTTAACAGCTAAATGTTAACAGTCAACACAAAAATGGCTTACTTGTAAAGTTCTGTTGCCAAGCGCCAAGCTAGAACGCCAGGAATCAGGGCTACAGCCAGAGCGATGTACACTTGAACATCTGAGATGGAAGAAACCTGAGCGATGATAGACATGATTGGGAACCTCCTAATGTGAACAGATTTTGAACAGTTCGTTTACTACTTTTCACTGTTTTGACAAGATTGGGAAATAGCTTGTTACAAGATGCAACAATCGAGTTGTTAGTCGGGAAAGTAGGGAGCAGGAAAATGGCTTTTTATCTGGGTATCGACTTTGGTACGTCTGGTGTACGGGGGGTGGTGATTGACGAAAAAGCGCTGATCCAGGCGGAGGTGCGATATTCCTTTGAAATGTCAGATGTCTCGGATTTATCAACTTGCTGGCAGAGCGCTTTACATACCATACTTGAGCAAATTCCTCAAGGATTACGGCGAGAAATTAGGGCGATCGCCATCAATGGCACGTCTTCCACTGTCTTACTGTGCGATGGGACTGGCAGACCCGTAGATGCACCATTATTGTACAACGATGCACGGGGAGCGGTGATCATGGAACAACTGCGGAGCATAGCACCCCCGAATCACACAGTGGTAAGTGCAACGTCTAGTCTTGCTAAACTTCTGTGGATGTCGCAATTGCCCACATTTGCTGAAGCAAGATATTTCATGCATCAAGCTGACTGGTTAGCATTTCTCCTGCATGGACAATTAGGTATTAGTGACTACCATAATGCTTTAAAGCTGGGTTATGACGTGGAAGAGTTGAGATACCCAGAATGGCTAGAACATCTGCCAATAAAAATTCATCTCCCAAAAGTCATGACTCCTGGAACTCCGATAGCTGAATTACGGGCTGAAATTGCTGATGATCTTGGTTTCCGCCGTGATTGCTTAGTATGTACTGGTACAACAGATAGTATTGCTGCTTTTATCGCTAGTGGTGCTCAATCCCCAGGTGAAGCCGTGACTTCCCTTGGTTCAACCCTGGTCTTGAAGTTGTTGAGTCGGAAGCGCTTAGAGGACGCAAGGTATGGGATTTACAGCCATCGATTGGGGGATTTGTGGCTGGTTGGAGGTGCTTCTAATACTGGAGGTGCTGTCTTACGACAATTTTTCACAGATGCTGAGTTAAAAAGCTTAAGCAGCGAGATTGAACCGGAGAACAAGAGTGAGTTGGATTACTATCCCTTGTTGGGAGTAGGCGATCGCTTTCCGATTAATGACCCGAATCTACCACCGCGACTCGAACCCCGCCCAGATAATCCCGTAAAGTTTCTCCATGGTTTGTTAGAAAGTATTGCCCGGATAGAAGCACAAGGGTATTCTTTATTACAGAAATTAGGAGCAGACCACTTAAGTTGTGTTTATACTGCTGGGGGTGGTGCAGCGAATTCCACTTGGACGGCGATTAGGGCGCGTTGTTTGGGGGTTAAAGTGGTGCGGTCAGAGAATACAGAAGCTGCTTATGGAACAGCGTTGTTGGCGATCACAGGAGTGGGAAAAACGAACCGCCAAGACCAGATGTTAGTTCCCGGCGATTAAAATATTGAGCAATGGGACGCAATACTAACTGCTCCCGTTCCACTCCTGCGCTGCATCTTCTACGGCTTTATCTACTGTCTTCTCGCCCAGCATTGCTGCTTGCAGGTTGTCGTAAATTGCCTTTTGTAGTAAGTTGAAATTCTTCAGTGTTGGGGTTAAAACTTCTGCTTGTTGCAGGTCATTAGCACTGATGATACGAGCCTTATCTAAAACTGTGGCATTGGCTGGTAAATTTTTGAAGTAGCTATTAGATAGTGCCTTGACTGTAGATGGAAACACATTTGCTGCTTTAGCAAAGGTGAGCTGGTTCTGATCGTTGGTAATAAATAAGGCAAATTTGAGGGCTGCATCGGGATTTTTTGTGTCGCGGGGAATAACTATGTTCATGACTGCGACACTTTTCTTACCGTTTTCACCGATGATTTGTGGTGCTGTGGCTGAAACTTGAGCAATAGTTGGTGCATTTTTAGCGATCGTCTCCAGAAACTCTGCACCGACAGTCGTCAGTAATGCTGTTTCTCCAGCTTGGTATAAATCAACTGCATGACGATGTCCTTGTGTCAATACTTCTTTAGGAAGAAGTCCTTTTTTGTACAAGTCTACCCAATACTGAAATGCTGCTTTACCTTGTGGAGAGTTAAAAGCAGCCTTACCTTCATGATCCACCAGAGTCACCCCCATTTGCACAAAGGACTCTAGTACATCCCCGGAATCTTGCGGGACGAATGTCACAAAAAAGGCATACTTACCAGTTTTATCCTTAATCTGTTGGGCAGCCTGTGCTAACTCAGCGTAAGTACTAGGTGGTTTAGTGATACCTGCCTGTTTTAATAAATCGGTGTTATAAATAGTTAGCCGCGTGGCGAGATACCAGGGAATCCCAAAACTCTTGCCATTGAGTGTGCTTGCTTTCCAGATATTAGCTAAATAGGAGGAACGTGCTTCATTTGAGACTTTTGCATCTAAATCTATCCAGGCATTTCGTCCTGCGAGTTGAGAAGCAAAGTCTGGATTAAGATTGACAACATCAGGTGGCGATTTTGCGGAGACAGATGTTAAGATTTTGTTCTCCATTGCGGACCAGGGTATATCTACCCAGGTCACTTTTATACCTGGGTTTTGAGACTCAAAAGTCTTGATCCGGCTTTGAAAGTAGTTGTTAAATTCAGGTTGGAGTTGCATTGTCCAGAACTCAATATTTGCTGAGCCTGAAGATGCTTGTTTTATCGCCGTGGTGTTGTTACTTGTGCTACAACTAACAATCCAGCTTGTCAGTAAGCCGATCAACACCCAAACAAATGATCTTTTTAACTTTGGAATTTTAAACATTGTGCTTGTGGTTTTTCAACTCAATTAAGGTGAAACGCTGATGCAGGATTTTGGAGATTATAGAATAAATCGATTCATTGGTTGGCAGGTGTGAGAGGTAAGCAAGACATTACTCCCCACACTCTCTGGATTTCTCACAAGTGAAAAATCCAGGTGGCGGCTTCAGTGCGTTCCGCCCAAAGCTAACGCACCCTAACTCATTTAAATTTTAACTTTACCAGTCTTGCGGACAAAACTGTGGTTAGACGCTTCAAAAGTCTGTTTGGCAAATCTAATAGAGGGGTTGGCATCGAACTTGCACCACAACGCGTGAATTTAATTCAGCTACGGAAGCAGGGCCAAGGATTGAAACTAGATGCCTTAACATCGGTGCCAGTTCCAGAAGGCGTTTTTGTTGATGGTCAGATTGCCGATCCCCCACTCATGGCGCAATTAATTCAACAGGCTCTGGGTGAGAGTAAAATCAAAGCTTCTCGTGTTGCTAGTGCTGTTTCCGGGAGAGATTCAATTGTGCGCTTAATACCCGTACCAGCAGAACTAGATGACAAAGAACTGCGAGAGATGGTGCTCAACCATGAAGCCGGTTTGTACTTACCTTACCCTCGTGAAGAAGCCGATGTAGATTATCAGAAACTTGGATACTTTGTAGATGAGGATGGCATTGAAAAAGTACAGGTACTGTTGGTAGCCACCCGCAAGGAGGTCACCGATACATATATCCGTACGTTTGAGCAAGCGGGATTGCAAATCGACGTTTTAGATATTAGCTGTTTTGCTCTAATTAGGACAATTCGCGAGCAACTACGACAATTCGGTCCACAAGAAGCAGCCGTGCTGGTGGATATAGAGTTTGATAGCACAGAAATTGCCATTATTGTGAACGGAGTGCCGCAATTTTCGCGCACAGTTCCTATTGGAACCTATCAAATGCAAACTGCTTTGTCTCGGGCAATGAACTTACCCCCATCACGAGACATGGAACTGTTGCAAGGAATGTCTATTCCTTCAAGTTCAATGGACGGTGGAAAAACCGATATCACAGAGACTAATCCCGGTATGGCAGCGGTGATGAGGGTTTTGGGGGAACTCACAGATGAATTGCGCCGTTCTATCGATTTTTACCTGAATCAATCCGAAAATTTGGAGGTCGCACAGCTTTTACTAGCAGGCCCAGGAGGCGGACTGGGACAGGTTGATGAGTTTTTTACACAACGATTGAGCTTACCAACTACCCAAATCGATCCCGTGGAATCTCTATCGTTAAAAATTGATGAGGAACAATACCCTTCAGTAGAACGCTCTGGTTTGGGTATAGTCATAGGTCTAGGAATGCGGGAAGTGTGATACGGGGAGTTAGGAATTAGGAGTGGTAATTCTAAGCAGCCAACAACTAATACCTAACAACTAACAACTAATACCTAACAACTAACAACTAATACCTAACAATGTACAGTTTAGATATTAACTTTCTCAAAGACCGGACAGCGGAACCGAAAAGTTCTGGGAATGGACCAAAAATAGCTTTTCCTATTGGGAATTTAACACCAGTTTATGTGGGAGTCGCTCTAAGTGTGTTTTTTCTTGTATTAACAGGATTGAGTTGGTGGTTGTTGCAAGCGAAAAATGGTGAATTGGCCGACAATGTTGCACAACTTGAGCAGCAAAAGCAGAAGTTAGATCAACAAATAGGCGACATTAGCAAAATTAAGGAAGAGACAAACAAAATTCAGGCAGAAACTAAAACTTTAGTGACTGTGTTTGACCAGATTCGCTCTTGGTCGGCGATCTTGCAAGACTTGCGCGATCGCATACCAGCTACGGTGCAAATTCAGAACGTCAAGCAAACTCCTCCCACTGTTCCTAAGAAGGGTGAGCTATCACCAAATCCCTCTGGGGGATTGGAAATAACTGGGTTTGCTCGCTCCTTTAGCGATGTCAACGATTTCTTACTCACTCTACAAGCATCTCGTTTTTTTAAAGCTACTGAGACAAAAATTACTACAGGTGAGTTAGTAGATGCACCGATATCTCAAAGTACGACTGCATCAATTACAGGTGCACCAATTAAACCACCTCTAGTCGTCAAATATACGATTCAATCTAGTTTAAGCGACGTTCCAGATTCTGAGTTAATCCGGGAATTGGAGCAAAAAGGCGCAGTCGGACTAGTGGCTCGGCTTCGTACTATACAACAAATAGGAGCCATTCACAAATGACGCTGAGTGAAGATGTAAACTTTGTTGATCAAAACGGGGAGTTTGAGGCTGCTTCCCCAGCCTACCCCGTGATCTTTGGTGTTACCATAACACCAAAGATCATTGGCATTTTAGTGGGAGTGGCGGGACTCTTAGGAGCTGCTTACATAGTGTTTAGCTTTATTTTGCCTGCGTGGGAGATTTATCAGCAGCAGCAAGGAAAACAGAGCGATCTACAAGATCAAATTGCTCAAAAGAAAGCTAGTATCAAACAAATCGACAAAGTCAAAGCGGATTTAGAACTTTCCAAGCAACAAAAACTCCAAGTTTTAGCTTTATTTGCTAAAGAAAACACCTTGGACACATTGCTGCTAGACATGAATCGCTTAGTTGAGTCTACCAATTCTCAACTCCCTGCCAATGCCGTAAGAGCCAAACTCAAAAAGTTTGTGCCAGCTTCTGGAAAAGCTGAAGTGATTAACGATGGATCTATGGGAATACAGGTTGATGGCAAGTTAAAACGCCTCAACATCAGTGTCGAAATTTTAGGAACCTATGAACAAACGCAATCTATTCTCCGTAATATTGAGCGTTTACAACCTCTATTCATCTTTAAAGACTATCAATCCACTTTAATGCTCGAAACTGCTGCTCAACCAGGCAAAGAGGTTCCTCGGGTCGGCCCAGCACCGATTACCACATCTTTTCAGTTACAAGCATTAATACCACGTAGTCCAGAGGAATTAGCAGCAGCAGCTAAAGACACAACAACGAAGAAATGATTGGGGATTGGGGATTGGGGACTGGGTAAACTTTATTGAGCGATATTGGTCTTAAGTTCTGGAATATTCATTGATAATGATAATCAAATAGGGGGCGGAAAGGCAATCTCTGTGTGCCTCTCCACCCCCCTCTTGTGTAATAATTTAGTACTCTTGTACAGAATTTTTACCGTAGACAATTGTATGACACCTTTTGATTTTATTTTCTGATCTCAGTTTTCTGTTCTATGACTAATCCCCCTATTTTTCTGATATAATACGAGTTTACTAAGTTTTTTTGTTTTCACACTGTAAATCCAAGGTAGGGGTGTATTCAACATTCATCAATTTTGCAGATGATGATGCTAAACACCCATGTTGGCTAAGAAAAACCGGGTTTTGGAACAGAAATAGATGTTGAGAACGAGGCATTTACATTGAAAAACCCCGGCTTCTGCGTAAGCCTAGATGAAGAAACGGGGTTTTTGAACAAAAGTAAATGTCCGGAACAAGGCATTTACTTTTGTTTAAAAACCTGGATTCTGTGTAACTTTACTTAAAGACCCAGGAACGTTAGTTGTTGATAGGATGAATTGTATGAGCAGCATAGTACTAGATTCCTCGATTAATCTTACCCTTCCGGAATGGTTACAAAAATGTTTGAACAGCTCATCAGCAAATGACCGAAAGCAGGGTGAGACAACCTTGATTCGGCAGGCATTTGAATTTGCCTATGAACTGCATCAGAACCAGTACCGCAAATCAGGAGAACCTTATATTTGTCATCCAATAGCAGTGGCGGGATTGTTGCGTGAATTTGGGGGAAGTGCTGCTATGATAGCAGCTGGATTCCTACATGATGTAGTTGAAGATACAGATATCACAATTGATGAAATTGAGCAGCACTTTGGTGTAGAAGTCCGACAATTGGTTGAAGGCGTCACCAAGCTTTCAAAACTTAATTTTAAAAGCAAAACCGAAAGCCAAGCAGAGAACTTTCGCCGCATGTTCCTCGCGATGGCGCAAGATATTCGAGTGATTGTCGTCAAATTGGCAGACCGGTTGCACAATATGCGCACACTCCAGCATCTCCCAGAAGAAAAGCGCCGTCGCATTGCTTTGGAAACACGAGAAATTTTCGCGCCTTTAGCCAATCGCTTGGGAATGTGGCGAGTAAAATCGGAACTGGAAGATTTGGCGTTTAAGTACCTTGAACCTGATGCGTACGAGCAAATTTTGCAGTATGCAGCCGAAAACCAGATCACACGCCAACAGCGATTGACCACATCAATGGAAACTTTGCGCCAGCGTTTGCAGCAAGCTGAAATTGAGTGTCTTGAAATCAGTGAGCGTTCTAAGCATCTTTATAGCATTTATCAGAGGATACTACTGCCACAAAAGGATTATCAAGAAATTTACGATTTAGCTGTGCTGCGGATCATTGTGAAGACTCATGAGGAATGTTATCGTGCTTTGGCAGTAGTACATGATATATTCCGCCCGATCCCCGGTCGGTTTCAAGATTATATCGGCTTGCCCAAACCTAACAATTATCAATCACTCCATACAGTCGTTGTCAGCAGTACAGGTAAACTCCTAGAAGTGCAAATCCGTACACTAGAAATGGATTATTTGGCAGAATATGGAATTACGGCATACTGGAGACTGACACACTCACTAAACTCTTGTGCGCTACCAAATCAATATAATCAGCAAAAATTAAGCGAGTTCGCTTGGTTAAATGAGATCGTCGCCTGTAACGACGAGATTTGTGATGCATCTGAGTACATGCGAAGTATAAAAAATGATTTAACAATGGAGGAGATTTATGTTTTTACTCCAAAAGGAGATTTAATCTCGTTACCCTCTAAATCAACACCTGTGGATTTTGCGTATAAAATACACACAAATGTTGGCAACCGATTGGCTAAAGTAAAAATAAATGGCGAAGACGCAAATGAAATCACTATGTTAACCACTGGTGATACAGTTGAGATTCTAACAGATAGTAATGCGGAACCTAAATTGGGTTGGGTTAAGCAAGTAGCAACTAACAAAGCTAAAAATGCAATTAGAAGGTGGTATAAATATCAATATAAAAGTGAATCAAAATCAAAATTGCTCAAAGAATATCCGACTCCAATTGTTAGTTTAGGTTTTATTTGTGTAGATAGAATAGGGATATTAAAAGATATCATTGAAAAGTTTTATCGATACGAAATTAATGTACAAGCTGTGTATGTCGAAACCAATACAAATGGGATTGCTAAAATAAACGTGTCTATTGAATCTGGTGATGCAGAAAAGTTAAATGAATGTATCAGAGAAGTATCAAGAATATCAGATGTTCTTGATTTCAGGGTAGTTTAATTAAAATGTAATGAGCGGGAAGATATGATAAAGCACCTATGAGTACTAGTCATTTAAGCAATGGAAGTATTAATATTATAGGGAGTCCCATAGTCCTTTTTTGGTTTAAACGAAAATGAAAAATATTTATACCTATTACTAAATTTACCAAAATCTCCGGAAATACTCGAAAGATTTATGAAATAAGTAAAATAAAAGCGCAATGTAACAATACAGCAAGATGATTGACAGGGTGGTTATATGACCTTAACATCAGAAAAAATCAGTGGCAATTTTAACTTGGCTGCTTTAATTAACGATAAAATAGCAGATAAAAGTTTAAGCAACAATTCTGATGAGTTGTTCAATTTTTTAAGAAGCTTAGAGAACCAAAATTTTTTCTCGACAGAAATTGGACGGATAGTAGAACTGGTAGCCAAAGAACTGTACAATCTGACATTAGATCTGAATATAGCTGCTGCTGGACTTATTTATACTTATAATTTAATCAATAAAGATACCAATCAACTAGAAATAGAAAGTGCTGTCAATTTCAATTTAGATATTTGTAATCTGTTAAAAAGCTTAAAGATATTATCCAAATGTATCTCAAAATTTAAAATTACGCCTACCTCTAATATCAACTTTTTTGAAGGGGAAAATTTTAGAAGACTAATAATTGTCGTCACCAGAGATATCAGAGCCCTGGTAATTGAACTTGTTTATAGACTAGTTGTTTTGGAAAATATAAATCGTGTTGTCGGGTTGAAGAAAAATTTGAAAGAGAGTTTTGTGATTGAGACTTTCAAAATTTTTGTCCCGATCGCTAATAGATTAGGTCTTTGGAAAATCAAGTGGAAATTAGAAGATTTTTCTTTTAGAGAAATAGAACCAGAAATTTACTTTAAAATTGTGACTCTCCTTTCTGAGAATCGTGCAGAGAGAGAGAAGTATATGAATTATTGCATTGATGAGATTCGCAACAGGCTATTGGAAAATGGTTTTACTGGGACTAAATTTGAAGTTTCAGGTAGAACAAAAAATATCTATAGTATCTATGGCAAGATGAAGCAACTTTACTGCTACAGTAAAGGTATAGTTCCAAGTAAATTGCCCTCCCATGAGTTTAACAAGTTTTTGTACAGTAACTTTAATTCTTGTTTTGAATCTGTATACGACTTGTTCGGAATTAGAGTAGTTTGTAACTCGATCCCCGACTGTTATGCTGCACTAGGAGTGATACATAGTTTATTCCGTCCCGCGCAAACTCCCAGAAGAAATAGTAGTCATTTCATTGACTATATCGCTGCACCCAAATCAAATGGTTATCGTTCGCTTCACACTGTTGTGATTGGGCCAATGCACAAGCGGCTAGAAGTTCAGATCAGAAGTCATGAAATGAATGCTCAAGCAGAATATGGTGTCGCCGCCCATTGGAAATATAAAGAGTTTGGTCATTCACAATCTACGAGTAAAGAAGAATATATATTTGCTGATATCAAAAAGGTGATTAATGAGCAGGGTCTTGCGGCTGTTCATAGTTTCCTGGAAGGTTTAGATAGCGATATATTTGGCTCAGAAATCTACGTGTTTACTCCAAGAGGAGATGTCATATCGCTGTCACAAGCTTCAACTCCGGTTGATTTTGCTTACCGAGTCCATACGGAGGTAGGTAACCACTGTGCTGGGGCGCGGGTGAATGGACGGATCGTAACTTTGGATACGCTATTAAAAAATGGGGACATAGTCGAGATTCTCACCCAGAAAAATTCTCACCCTAGTTTAGATTGGCTGAACTTTGTCGGCTCGTCAGCGGCACGAAACCGGATTCGTCAATGGTACAAGCGATCGCACCGCGAAGAAAATGTTACCCGTGGTCGGGAGTTGTTAGAAAAAGAGCTTGGGAAACCTGGTTTTGAAAGTTTGCTGAAATCAGAACAAATGCAGGCTGTCGCAGAACGATCAAATTACCACTCTGTGGAAGATTTACTTGCCGCTTTGGGTTATGGTGAAATCACACTGATGAATGTGTTGAATCGTTGGCGAGAGGAGACGAAAGCACAACAGCCAGTTGCGATAGTACCTCAAATTCCTGTAAAGGAGTCAACAGTTCCACCCAAGGTATTACGGGATGGAACTTCAACCAAGATCAAATTCCATGATTCACCAATTATTGGAGTGGAAGGGTTGATGTATTATCTAGCTGGATGTTGTCATCCTATTCCTGGAGAGACCATTATCGGCGCAGTCACGCGAGGTAGGGGAATTGCGATTCATCGTCAAGGGTGTCACAATTTGGGGAATGTGGAGAGCGATCGTTTAGTCTCAGTCACATGGAACAAAGCAGTGGAAGATAGTACTCATTCTCAGACTTATCCGGTGAATGTGCAGATTGAAGCTTTGGATCGGGTGGGAGTGTTAAAGGATATTTTGTCGCGTTTAAGTGACCAAGGGATCAATGTGCGCCATGCTCATGTGAAAACTGCTATTGGTCAACCAGCTTTGATTGATTTGGGAATCGAGATACGTGCTCGTACTCAACTTGAACAAGTCTTTACTCATATTAAGAAATTGGGTGATATTCGCAATATCCGTCGTGTTGGGGATATTGAGGGTTGAAACGCTAAAACCTTACCCCAGCAATAATTGCCAATGCGTTAGCGTACTGCTCCAAGTCTTTCCTCAACAATTCTAACTCATTCCGCAATTGTGGTTCTTTAGACCAATCTTGTTCATGCTCCTTAGGACTTTTATGAGGAGGACGTTGAGCTTCCCATTTTTGTAACAATGGATGCCAATTAGCCAGGAAAGGGCGTAAACCATTATTCAGAACAGCGATCGCAATCCCTCCAACGGACTCACGAGATGCACCCACATTTGGTCCTGCTTCTTTTAAAACTTGTCGCGTGATCCCAAATAAGCTGTATAAGGAAGTTAATGCTTCCCGCAAAAGACCTGTGTCAATTTCCAATGGTTGAACAGCAATACGTGTCACTAGTTCAATATAAAGTGACCATGCAGCTCTGCGTTCTGCTGGGTCTACTTCCCACTCAGCCGAACCAATCCCGAACGGAAGACTTACGGATACTTTCTTTAAGAAAGCAGTATCTTCTCTCAATCCTAAAAACTCTTTTAACCAAGACCACATAGTTATTTACCAAAATTCTGGTGGCGCTAAAAACTTTGACTAACCCAAGTCGTATGACCCACATTGGTGAAGAGAGTCTCTAGGCGGGTTAAACGGGTTTCGAGAGAATTAGGTTGGTTTGTGGTCATATGATGTTTTTCTCCTAAACGCTGGACAGAAAGAAATTTTAACTCCTGACTCCTGACTCCTGACTCCTGACTCCTGCAAGAATATTATTCACTATCATGATAAACTCTTGTTCTAGATAAGGTTTAGTGATATAAGCCGTTGCACCCAATTGCATCGCTAATTGGTGATGTTTCTCATTGCTACGAGACGTGAGCACCACAACTGGAATATGGGAAAATTGGGGATCTTGACGGTGGTAGCTGAGAAACTCAAAGCCATTCATTTGCGGCATTTCGATGTCACAAATCACAAGTTGTACTGAAGAATTTTGCCGTAATTGCTCGATCGCTTCCTGTCCATTTTGTGCTTGTAGAACTCGAAAACCAGATCTTTTTAAAGAAAGAGCTAAGGTTCGGCGGAGAGTGATGGCATCATCAACAATTAGAATTGTCGGTGCTGGAACAGGTTTGCTGAAATTCAAAGAGGGGCGAACTGAGACATTATTGGCTGAAGATCCATGGGAACCCGATGTATACGTTTGAACAAAGCGCAGGAGGCTATCAACATCAATGACAGGAATAAGACTACCATCTCCTAAAATGGTGCAGCCGTAAGTATAGCTCTTCGGTGCGATCGCAGTGCTGAAGGGTTTAATCACCAACTCTTGCTCAGTCAGCAACCGATCAACCTGCAAAGCAACTGAATGCTGGTCAAGTTTTTGGATCAGTACTGGTAACTCCCAAGGTTCAGGTGTAGAGATAGAAGCCCATACCTGATTGGGAGGGGTATCTGGCAATGGGTAGGCGTAATCTAAAAGCTCAGCCAGTTGATAGAGTGGAATAATTTTGTCTTCCCAATAGAGAAAGCGCTGTGTTCCAGATTGTCTGATTTGTCCAGATTGAGGCGTTAATATTTCAATCACACTGTCAGTACGCAGGGCTATGGTGGTTAAGCCGGTGCTACAAATCATTAATCTTGCCATGGTCAAAGTCATTGGCAAATATAACGTAAAGCTTGTTCCCTGTTGAGGAACAGACTTGACGCTGATGGTTCCTTTGATTGATCGCAATTGCGATCGCACCAAGTCCAAACCAATGCCTCGCCCTGAGAGCTGATTCACCTGAGAAGCTGTTGTGAACCCTGGCTCAAAAATGAGATCGCAGATCTGAATCGGCGGGGTATTTGCCAGTTGTTCTACTGATAACCAGCCTAATTCTAGCGCTCGACTCCGAATCAGTTCTAAATTCAGCCCTTGACCATCATCCTTCACCTGAATAATTGTTTGATTGCCTTGATGATGGGCACAAATTTCAATCTGTCCTTCTTCTGGTTTAGAGTGCTGGCGTCTGACCTCTGGTTGTTCGATCCCGTGGTCGAAGGCATTCCGCAGCAAATGCAATAATGGATCGTAAAGTTTTTCTAAGATAGCTTTTTCTACCAATACATCTGTGCCAGTCAACTTTAAGGTGACAGGCTTATGATAAGTTATGGACAAATCCCGCAAGACACGAGGAAACCGATTCAAAATTTCGCCTAAGGGCAACATCCGTGCCTGAAGTAGATCATCCTGTAATTGTGTCAGCAGGTGACGCTGTTGAGCCAAGATTTGTTCCGATAGCAAGGCATTGAGGTTCATGTCGTCAGTTATTTCTTCAAGAATCACCATTTCTTCAAGAATCACCTGGACCTGGGAGTGCAAAGCTCCATACCTATCGATCTCTAGGGGATCAAACTCAGGCGTAGTAAAATGATCCCCGCTGACAGCATTCTCTCTCTCGTCGCTTTGTTGTGGAATAGCTTCAATTATTGGAAAGTCACTCCGAGGCTTCCCTTGAGGGCGATCGCCTTCTGGCGTCGCGAGCATTTGATCGCAAAGTTGCCGCAAATCATTGATTTGCCGCTGAAACCAATCAAAGCGCTGCCGCAGGTTTCGTAACCCTCCCAGGATCTGCTCATTTTGGAGGAAAAGCCCTTCACGGCTAATGACTAGCTCACCCACAAGGTTGTTCATGCTTTCTAGCCGTTCCGAATCTACCCGAACACTGAGGCTAGGACTGGTAGGCGATTCAACCTGATGAACGTAGAACGGCGGAATTGTCTGGGATAAATTCACTTGAAGAGCACTACCGAGAGAGGTGGCGTCTGCCAACGCAATTGTTGATGGAGTTATCGTGGTAGGATCTGCCAACGCAATTAAGGCATCTGTTGCATCTGTTTCATGGGCATAATTACCTGACAGCACTGCTGTTCGACTGCGCTCAAAATCAGCCAATGCCAGTTGTGTAATTTCCACCGCCCGATCTGGGTGAGCATCTAGAGCCTGGAGAGCTAGGTTGGCAATTGCCCCAAATCCCGGCACGTTCAAAAATTCGGCAAATCCAGCAAAAACTTCTGCTTGTGCCCGTAACTCTCCGGCAACTTGATACTGCTGAGGATTAGCCACAACCTTCGCCAAGCGCTCTAACCCCTGAGCAATATTCACAGTAAAAATGTCAATCACTAAATTGACACCTAGATCGGTTGAACTAGGAATATATAGATCTGTGCTGAAGACAGCATCTCCACAATGCGCCTCAAGTTGGGTAAAGATCGGCTCAGCTAAAGCCAACGCTGCGTCTGGGTCAAAATGCCCTGTTGTGATTTGCTCCATTAAAGGTAAACGGAGACAGTCGTAAGCTTGTAACAGGTCAGTTTCTAGCTGCGTATCAATTAAGAATGTTTCGTCATAGAAAGCTTTGAGAATATTTTCCAGCCGGTGCGCCAGGGTTGCGATCGCAGTTAATCCAACGCTGGCAGATCCTCCTTTCAAGGTGTGAGCAGTACGCATTAAGTTATTGATTTTGGCAATATTCCGCTCTTGGTGGAGCGACAATAATCCAACTTCAAGTACTTGCAGTAACTTAGGTGCCTCTTCAACGAAGAACTGGTAGGCTTGGTCACGGATATCGGGGGAGATTGCCATAGTCTCTTAAGAGGGAGCAGGGAGCAGGGAGCAGGGAGCAGGGGAATTTACCGAACTTTGAATTGGCCGACACTCTCTTGCAACAATTGCGCTACTTGACGTAATTGCTCAAACGACAATGAAATTTGATTGGCTTCTGCCGAATTCTGATTGGCGATCAAGGCAATATTTTGCATGGTTTGGGTAATGGCCTTGGAGGTTTGGAATTGAGAAATTGTTGCCTGAGAGATGGTGGTAACCCGTTGGCTAATTTCTGAACTGACTGCTGTAATTTTGTTCAAGCTTTGGCGCGTGAGATATATCAGCTTCGTTCCTGTCACCACCTGTTCTGTTCCCGACTCCATCGCTGTAATTACCTCCCTCGTTTCTGCCTGAATGCTCAGAACCAAATGTCTGATTTCTTCTGTCGCTTCTGCAGATTGGCGTGCCAAGGTCCGCACTTCTTCAGCAATGTTGGAAAAACCCCTTCCTTCCACTCCAGCACGGGAGGCTTCTACCGAGGCATTGATCGCCAAAGTATGAGTTCGAGCTGCAAAAGCATTGATCAGGTCAATAGCTTTAGAAATCTTTTGTGAAGATTCTCCAAGATATTTTACCTTCTTAGCGGTCTCCGCAACAGTTGTCCGGATTGCCTTCATTCCATCCACTGTTTGGTTCATGACTGCATCTCCTTCTAACACAGTCTGGTCTGCGCGTTTCACTGCCTCTTCTGCCTGTGCAGCGTTAGCAGCAACTTCTCGTGCCGTGTTCGCCATTGCTGTCACTAGTTCCAAGGCAGCGGTGACTTCCTCTGCTTGCCGTAATGCCTCTGCTGACAAAGATTGCACTGAACTCTCATTGGTATCCGTCGTGACAACAACTTCATTGGTTGCTGCCTGCACCTGAAGCACAATTTTCCGTAAGCTAGCTACAGTAGCATTATAGACATCGGCGATCGTGCCAATTTCATCATCTGTGACCCTCGCCCGAACCATCAAATTCCCTTGACTGATGGGGTCTACTTCCATCAGTAGTTCTAATGCACGTTTTTGCAGCCTTTCTTTGAGTTGACGCTGCTCTTCTGCTAGGGAGATTGTTCGTTCTAGCAATTCGACTCGGTTGATCGCAAGCCCAAGCTCATTGCTCAAACGCTGGAGGAAATTAATCTCAGCGAAATGCCAATCGCGGCAACCTGCGCAACTGTGAGCAATCAATAACCCGAAAATCTCACCACCACCAATAATAGGAACGATTAAACTCGCTTTAACTTCTAATTGCTCCAGCAACTTGAGATGTTCAATATGAAACTCTGCTTGGGAGATGTCATCTGCAACCAAAACACGACCTTGATGGTAGGAGTCACGGATTGCTTGGGGAATGCAGGAATCATTGATTTTAAGTTCAATAGCACTCGACCAGCCTGATCCAACAGATTCTGAGATCACGCCCCCACTTGAGCCGGAATCGAAACGATAAATCACCACCCGATCCAGTTGCAGGAGATTCCGGGTGCCCTTGAGGGTTTCATCAAAAATATCTTGAAGATCCGGTGTCCGTATGGTCCCAGACCCTTTTGCTGCCGTCAGTAACTGTTTCTGTGCTGCTTCAAACGCTTGTGCATTTAGAGACTCCTGCAACTGTTCTGCCATCTGGTTGATGTTGCTTCCGAGTGTTGCAATTTCATCTCTGCCCTGGAAGTTTAGACGAGTTCCCAAGGCTCCTTGACCAATTTTTTCTACCGCCGTTGCCGCCGCTAGAATCGGGCGAGTTGCTCTGTTCGCAATCAACGTGGCGATTATGGCGATAAATATTGCGGTGATAGCAGTTCCAAGTGACAGCGTGAGCAGGTATTGTCGTTGCGCAGCGAAAGCAGTCGCTGTATCAACAGAAACTATTGCCCGCCAATTGAGGTTGGGTAAGCCCCGAAGCTGAACAGGAGGACCATAGGTCAGTAGTTGATCGGTTTTTGTGATTGAATTATAGGAGGTGGTAGTACTGACTTCATTAACTGCCTTGAGGCTCTCAAACAAAGGATAAATCTCTTCGGGAACAATTTTTTTGTATTCTTCCCGTCGCTCTGTTATGCTTGTATTTGAAATGTTAAGTGTGATCACTCTCGTGCCTTCAGTAGAACCTTCAGGCCCCAGAAAAACCTCGTTATTCGCATTGATCAGGTAATACTGTGTCCCTTGAGTCGCATAATTTCGGAGCATCTCATCCAGAAATTCCATCGGCACACGGGCACGAATGAAACCAATGGGTCGATGTGTTGCTTTATCTTTGATAATCGAAGCTGTATAAAGACAAAAAACTTTTGAGCTTTCCGAAAGCCTTGGCTGACTGATGATCGCTCCGTTATTTTTTAAGGCTGCTTGAATATAATCTTGGTCAATCTGGTTTCCAAGAGGAGGTCCTGCCGTTTGAGCGACAACATTCCCCTGTAAGTCAAAAATCGCGATGCTATCATAGAAGCCATAGTTATTGACGAGGCTAGTAAGAACTGCTACCAAGTCTTGGGTCGTCGTTCGTGACCGCAACGAATGATTGGTAAACACATCTAGGCTTGCCATTGTCTGGATGTCATTAAAGCGTTGACGCATAAACAGGTTTGCTTTCTGTTGTAAGTCAACCACCTTTGATGAGCTAAAGGCTTCCACTTGCTGGGTAATCGACTGATTGGCAAAGTAATAGGCAATTCCCCCAATCACTAACACTGGAATTGTGCTCATCACCACCGCAAGAGAGGTGACTTTTGCTTTCACACTAACCCCTTGCCACCAACGAACCATCTTGTCTTTGAGAGGCGGTTGTAAGTTCTCCGCTATTGGTTCAATTTTGTACAGCAAGGGGGGTTCAGAATTTTTGGGGGATTGCAAGGTCTGTGCTTGGTGAGGTGATACACCATTCTGCAGACCTGTATCACTTGATGGGGATTTGAACGACTTTTGTATCATAAAAGTTCAGAGGGAGCAGGGAGCAGGGAGCAGGGAGCAGGGAGCAGGGAGCAGGGAGCAGGGAGCAGGGAGCAGGGAGCAGCAAAGAGGGGGGAGAGGAGGGAGAAATACAAGTGATCAATCTAGGTAGAGAGTCAGGAAGGGTCGGTTGGTGAGTCAGACATTTCTCCCTCACTCCCCTGTCTCCCCCCTGCTCCCTCTTAATTCCCCCTGCTCCCTCTTAATTCCCCCTGCTCCCTGCTCCCTGCTCCCTCTGAACGAGGCATGGCTTGCAGAATAGCAGCACCATCTAAAACTGCTAACATCACGTCGTTAGATTTCCACCAATATCCGCGCAAAATTTGTGTTAGCTGAGGATTTAGTGTGAAGTTTGGCGGACATTGAATCGCTTGCGGATCGCACCATTCAATATCTTCGACTCGATCAACGACTAGCCCTAGGGTTTGACCTTTTGGCTGATGCTGTGTAGATGGTTGATCTACCACTTGCAACACGATCGCCTCATACACTGAAGGATTAGTCTCCTGTTCGTACCAAGGAGCAAGCCCACACAGTTGTCCAAGATCGACCATCCAAAGAATTTCACCCCGCCAGTGATAAACTCCCATCACCCAAGGCGACATGTGAGGAATGGGAACAATTTTGCCGATGGGAATCGTCAGCACCTCGGCAACCTGAGTTAGCGGCAACAGCGCTGTCATATTCAACACAAGATGCAACCGCAAAAATTGTTCGGGCTGACCTGATAATGATACCAGCGCCGGGTTTTGCCCATCCTCAAGTGATGAGCTAGAATTTGGCACGAATGAAGAGTTAGTCATGAGAGTTGCTTTTGGTATCACCACTTTTAATCAGCAGTTTAATTGTGCGCACCAGTTCTTCTTGATCAATTGGTTTCGTCAAGTAAGCAGATGCTCCCTGCTTCATCCCCCAGAATTTATCCATTTCGCCTCCCTTGGTGGAGCATAAAACGATTGGAATATCATTTGTATCGGCATTTCCCTTGAGTTCACGGCAAACCTCAAATCCGCTACAGCCAGGTAGAACAACATCCAAGAGGACAACATCGGGTTTCTTTTGGCTAACAGTCGCAATGGCTTCTTCTCCAGTTTGAGCAATTAGGACATTGATGCCCCCTCTCTGAAGACAACCGATCAAGATTTGCATATCTGTTAACGAATCCTCAACAATTAGCACGGTTCCCATAGCTTTACATGGAATAAATGAGGTTGATTGGTTCAATGGTTACTAGCACCTAAATCTTGTTTTTGATTCGTAGATGCTTACATGGGGTATTGCTAATTTAGTAGCGTAGAAATCACCTCCTTAATATTGTTGTTTCATTTTCGGTTTCGTTATAACTGTTTATCACTATATTAATATACGCAATTAATATACCAACACTAGACGGAGATTAAACCAATATGAGCGCTTTATCACAGCCTTCTTACTAGGATACTTGTATCCGATTAACGCCCGATGGCTCCGGTTAGCGACTATTTAAGTATAGCGTCTAACACGTACAAGGTACTTCCGACGCTCCCACCTATGTCTAAAATCTGGCGAAGATCGTCTCAATATCTGAAGATCAATCCAATTGGTTGCCGTTAGAATGCACTGTGTATTAGGTTTAAACAGTAGCAAGATTTGTGATCACGCGTCAAGTACTTTTTAACGACGCGGATTTTGCATGTTTAACTAAATCTTTAACTTATCTTTAAGTAAGTCAGCGTTAAAAAATCAACTTATCAGGAGTTGGGGTTTAGAATACATTCTGATTCCTGAGTTCTTCTTCAGTAACGACATGTACAATCATTAAAGATATTATAAATGAATCTTTATCAGGTTTTTTCCGAACTCAGCATATAATATATTGGTTTTATCGTACCCACACACTTACATAACGCCGAATTTCTCACAAGTCTAGAAATAAGGGGATCAAAAACTGCAAAAATATATATCTGTCAAGACTTTGAGCAGTTGAGCAACATGAGCGAGACATCATTTTCTCGTACACGAAGTAACACAATCCTATTACAACCCTCGGTTAACTTGATAATAACCGCATAGGTTTCTCCTCTGAATTAGCTCACTAAAGGATTTATTCTGTTATGTATCTACACCAGATGTCTCGTAGGAACTTACTATCTTGCTTGCTAGTCGTTTCTCTGGTTTTTACAAGCGCCTGTTCTGATCAGACTTCTGACAAGAATTCAACTAATGATACCAGTAGCACTAACAACAAAAAAGTCATTCGCATTGCGATTGGAACCCAAGATCAAACCATCAATACGGTGACGGGAGGTGCAGTCATTCGGGAGCAGAAGCTTTTAGAAAAGTACTTACCTAAAACTGGTAAATATGAAAATGTAAAATACCAAATCGAGTGGACAAGCTATACATCAGGCCCTCCCATAACCAATAAGATGCTGGCAAATCAAATTGATATTGGTATGATGGGTGACTTTCCATCGACTATCAATATGACAACTTTCCAGCAAAAGGGAAATGGGGTGAGAACAATTTACATTGCCAGCCTTGCCTATGGTCAAAATGGAGCAGGGAATGCGGTAATGGTTCCTAAAAATAGTTCTATTAACACTTTAAATGAGTTGAGGGGTAAGCAAGTTTCTGTGCCTTTTGGTTCAGCGGCTCATGGAATGTTGTTGAAAGCTTTCAGGGATATAGGGATAAATCCGCAGAAAGATTTGACTCTAATTAGCCAATCTCCAGAAGTAGCAGGAAGCAGTTTGAAGACAGGTCAAATTGATGCTCATGCTAACTTTGTGCCTTTCGGTGAATTATTTCCTTTTCGAGGTTTTGCTAGAAAAATTTTTGATGGATCACAGACAGGAGTCCCAACTTTTCATGGAGTGTTAGTTCGCTCAGATTTTGCCCAAGAAAATCCAGAAATTGTTGTGGCTTATCTTAAAGCATTATTAGAAGCAAACAAGATGTTCCGAGAGCAGCCAGATGAAATGGCAACTAAGATTGAGAAATGGTGTGGAGTTGAGCGTGAAGTTGTCTACATGTTTCTTGGTCCTTCCGGAGTACAACAGATTAATCCGACAATTCGTCAAGTGAATTTTGATGCTTTAAAAAATAGTGTGGCAACCTTGAAGCAATTAGGTCGGGTAGATAATAGTATCAATCCTGAAGATGTGACCAAGTGGGCAGACGACAGCTATTTGCGGCAAGCTATGAAAGACATGGGTCTCAATTATGATGAAGTTGCGAATGCAAAAGACTTCGTGATTTCAGGTGAAGATGCCCAAACAAAGGAACCGATTAAAGAGCCTAAAATGGCAGCCCAACTCTGGTTCAAAGGTGACGATAAAGTGATGAATTTTGCCTCAGTCAAAAACATGATAGTAATGTTACAAAAGCTGAAATCTGAACGTAAACAATCTCAAGAGGTGATCTTTGTTCATGATCGGAATAATGGCGAAAAATTATTTGCAGAAAATTCCTTTTATGTAAAAAATGGCGATGAAATCTCTGCATTCTTAACTCAAAAAGACGCTCAAGACTTTGCTCAAAAATCAGGTGTCAAGGTTGTTGACTTTAAGGAAATACAGCAATCCTATGCACAAACTCAGCAACCATCAAAGTCTTGAAAAAGGAGTCAGGAGTCAGGAGTCAGGAATCAGAATGAATGAGTGGGGTATTCAAAGCCGCCACTACACACTCCCCACTCCCCACTCCCCATGTTTCTTAAAAGCGCCCCACGGGGGTTGCACCACCCTCTATGAATGAAAGAAACTCCTCCTATTCCCTGCTCCCTGCTAAGAGCTCCCTCTTGTTTCTTAAAAGCCCTAAGGGATTCAGGCGAGTTCTTTCCGTAGTTTTATTTTTTGGTGTTTGGCAATTTCTATGCATCATCAAATTCAACTTCTTCATTAACTTTTCTTTTCTACCATCACCCTTAGAAGTTCTCTTCTCAACCATCCAGTTTTTCTCCAATAACCCAATGCTGCACGTTTGGGCAAGCATAGTTCGGGTCATATCTGGTTTTGCGATCGCCGCACTGATGGGCATAAGTTTGGGCATCTTAATCGGCTGGTTCCAACCAATTGAGGACTTGATATTTATACCCTTGGAACTCTTGAGACCTATTCCAGCCGTTGCTTGGATTCCGCTGGCGATCCTGATGTTTCCCTCATCGGAAGCGGGAATGATTTATATCACCTTCATCGGCGCATTCTTCCCAATTCTCATCAGCACAATCCGAGGCGTCGAGAATACAGATCTATTACTGCTGCGGGTGGGTCAATGCTTAGGAGCAAAGCAGTGGAATCTGTTCAAAGATATTGTCGTGCCAGGAGCAATGCCCAGTATTGCCAGTGGTCTAGTGATTGGCATGGGTAACGCTTGGTTCTGCTTGGTAACGGCTGAAATTATCGCAGGTCGTTATGGAATAGGCTATCTGACTTGGGAGTCCTATGTGACATCCAACTACCCCCCAATCGTGATGGGAATGTTACTGATTGGTTTAATGGGTGCTGCTAGTACTTATGCCGTTGATCGGCTCACTCGGTTGCTCATGCCGTGGCAAGTGACGAAGAAACAAAAGCTGTAAATTTACCTTAGGCTGAGGAGATTTATCATCATGGCAACACTGGTGGATATCAGTCCAGTGCGATCGCACAAAGGATTTGTCGAGATCGAGAATTTATCTGTCTCCTTTAAGCGGAAGGGTATGAGAGTGGAAGTTTTAGACTCGATCAATCTTCAATTTAATTCTGGTGAATTTTCTTGTTTATTAGGTCCGTCAGGCTGTGGGAAATCAACGATTCTTAACGTCATTGCTGGTTTCATTAAACCCACAAGTGGCTGTGTTTTTGTTGACAAACAAAAAATCAGGACTCCAGGTGCTGAACGAGGTTTTGTTTTCCAGCAGTATTCTTTGTTACCTTGGAAAACAACACTTCAAAATGTCGAGTTTGGACTGAAGATTCGGGGAATGCCAAAATCAGAACGACAGGAGTTGGTCAACGATTACTTGAATCGAGTTGGTCTCTATAAGCACCGTCATTCCTACCCTCATCAACTCTCAGGAGGAATGCAGCAACGTGCAAGTATTATTAGAGCCTTAGTAAACTCCCCATCAGTACTACTGATGGATGAACCGTTTGCCGCTTTGGATGCTCAAACACGTCAAATGATGCGGGAGCTATTGTTAACGATTTGGGGTGATCTCAAAACAACGGTTATTTTTGTAACTCATGATATTGAAGAAGCTATTTTTCTAAGTGACAGGATCTTTGTTATGGGTTTTAATCCAGGTAATATCAAAGCAAAAATAGATGTCTTTCTAGAACGTCCTCGTCAGATAGATAGTTTATTGTCTCCTGAATTTGTTAAACTAAATCGGCAAGTTTTTGAGTTAATTCGAGAAGAAACGCTCAAAAGTATGGAGTTAGACTAGGAGTTAGGAGTTAGGAGTTAGGAGTTAGGAGTTAGGAGTTCAGGGTGGATATACAAATTAATACACAACGGATACAGACGGATGTTCTGGTTATTGGGGGGGGAACGGCTGGAACAATGGCAGCCATCAAAGCCAAGCAAGCGAATCCTGATGGTGATGTGCTGATTTTAGAAAAGGCAAACATTCGTCGGAGTGGTGCGATCGCCATGGGTATGGATGGTGTCAACACAGCTGTGATTCCAGGCAATTCAACGCCAGAACAGTATGTTCGCGAGGTGACTGTTGCGAATGATGGCATCCTTAACCAAAAAGCAGTCTATCAAACTGGTAAGCTAGGCTTTGAGGTGATCCAAGAACTGGAAAGCTGGGGAGTTAAGTTTCAAAAAGATACTCAAGGCAATTACGACTTAAAACAAGTGCATCGGGTAGGAAAATATGTATTACCGATGCCAGAAGGTAAAGATCTTAAAACCATTTTGACCCGTCAGGTAAAACGACATCAAGCTAGAGTGACCAATCGTGTCATGGCAACTCGCGTCCTGGTGAAAAATGGACGTGCGATCGGGGCAGTTGGATTTGACGTGCGATCAGGGGATTTTGTCGTTATTCAAGCGAAGGCTGTGATTCTGTGTACAGGAGCCTGTGGACGTTTAGGGCTTCCTCTGTCTGGCTACCTCTATGGTACTTATGAAAATCCCACAAATGCAGGGGATGGCTACTCCATAGCATATCACGCCGGAGCAGAGTTAACAAATATTGAGTGCTTTCAGATCAATCCATTGATCAAAGATTATAACGGACCAGCGTGCGCTTATGTTGCTGGACCCTTTGGTGCCCACACTGCCAATGCTGAAGGTCATCGCTTCATTCAGTGTGATTATTGGAGCGGTCAGATGATGCTGGAGGTTTGGAAGGAACTACACTCTGGTAAAGGCCCGATCCAACTTAAAATGACCCACCTAGATGAGGATACCATCGCCGAGATAGAATCCATTCTTTGGTCAAACGAGCGCCCTAGTCGTGAGCGGTTCCATGAAGGGCGAGGAGAAAATTACCGCACTCATGGTATAGAAATGCACATTTCTGAAATTGGTTTGTGCAGTGGTCATAGTGCATCTGGTGTATGGGTAAACGAGAAGGGGGAAACGACTGTACCGGGATTGTACGCAGCAGGCGATATGGCAAGTGTTCCCCATAATTACATGATTGGGGCATTTGTTTTTGGACGATTAGCGGGCATCCATGCTGTAGACTACATCCAGAATGTAGAGCAGATCGAGCCTGACTTAGACTTTTTAGAGGCAGAAAAAGCGCGGATCTATGCTCCCCTGACTCGCCCAGATGGAATCCCACATACGCAAGTGGAGTATAAATTGCGGAGATTTGTCAACGACTATCTACAGCCGCCTAAAGTCGGTAACAAGATGGAAATTGGGTTGAACTACTTTACCCGCTACAACGAAACCTTAGACATGATGGGTGCCCGCGATCCCCACGAACTTATGCGGTGTATGGAAGTTCACTTCATTCGCGATTGCGCGGAGATGGCAGCACAGTCATCGCTATTTCGGCGAGAAAGCCGATGGGGATTATACCACTACCGATTAGACTACCCAGAGAAAAACAATGACGAATGGTTCTGCCATGTAAACTTGAAAAAGCATGAGTCAGGAGAGATGATTCTCTTTAAACGTCCAGTCGAACCATACGTGGTGGAAGTAGATCTAGAGAAAGAAGTCTATGATGTTTCAGTTCGTTAGTCATTAGTCATTGGGCTTTGAAAGACTGATAATTCTCCCTGCTCCCTGCTCCCTGCTCCCTGCTCCCTGCTCCCTGCTCCCTGCTCCCTAAAAATTTTATGGCTTTAGCAACCCAAAGAGTCGATGTTCCCGTCATTGTCGATGAGTCGAAGTGTCTAGAAAAATGTAGAGTTTGTATTGAGGTTTGTCCGTTAGACGTGCTGGCAAAGAATCCTGAAACAGGCAAAGCATATATGAAGTACGACGAGTGCTGGTTCTGCCTACCCTGTGAGAAAGAATGCCCGACAAACGCGATTACGGTGCAAATCCCTTTTCTGTTACGTTAATCCACGAGAGAGGAGAAAACATGGTTGCTGATCTGGATTCTGATCTAAACCCGTGGTTAGAGATGCTGCGATCAAAAGAGTTAAGCGATCGCCTAGTTGCGGTGAAAACCCTACAACATTTGGGTGAGGAGGCAGCACTACAGCCATTGATCACAGCACTACAAGATGAAAGCCTTGCAGTACAAAAGTTAGCAGTGACAGCGCTTTGGGAGTTGGCGAACAAGAATGCCGTTCCAGCTTTGTTGACGTGCTTAGAATCACTTGATACAGAGATTCGTACTGAAGCAATGTCAGCCTTGGGGGAGCTAGTGACACCCGATCATCTCCCGCTGCTTTTGGATGCTCTCCAGAAAGACAATCTAAACGTACAGATCTGTGTACTGACTCTGTTAAGGAAAATACATGATGCTCAGTCTCTACCTTATGTGCTACCATTCTTTGAGGCGGAGCAGGCAGCTTTAAGAGAAGCCAGTGTGATCACACTCCGGTATTTCAACCAAGTAGAGCAGTGTCAGCCAGCCCTCACACTGATGGCAGACTCAGATGCAACAGTGCGCCGTGCAGCTGCTCTTACTCTAGGACATTTGGCAGACCAACAGGTCGTTGGCTTACTATGTCAAGCACTGACATCGGATACTGATTGGCAGGTTCGCCGTAATGCAGCCAAGTCCCTTGCACTCCATAGATCTACTGAAGCATTCCCAGCACTCAAGATAGCCCTAGAGGATGAACATTGGCAAGTCCGTAGATTTGCTATTCAGGTATTACAGAAAACACCAGATCATCGGTTTCTACCTGCATGTGTGAAAGCCTTGACTGATGAATCATCAGATGTCCGTCGAGATGCGGCGATCGCACTTGGTATTCTAAAGAACCCAGATGCACTCAACGCCCTCCAGCAAGCGCTAGATGACCCTGATCGAGACGTTTGTATTTACGCACAACGGGCAATTCAAGCCATTCAGGAATCACAGCAGGAATCTGCCCATGCCTAGCGATGATTCTCATGAAGAGCAAGACTCTCACAGCGATCGGCAACAAGAGGTGATTCACTGTCTCAAGCAAATTATTGAACCGATGCTCAAAAACAATATTGTCAGTTTGGGGATGGTTCGTAATCTGCGGGTTGTAGATAACTATGTTTACCTACGTCTTTACGTTGGGCGACATCAATACCAGTTAGAAGAGCAAATTCAGTCGGCTTTGTCAACGTTGTCATGGTGTAAAAAATCATACATTGCTGTGTGTACAATTCCTGGAGTCAGAACGACTCTAGCAATTTCTAGCGGCAAGGGTGGCGTTGGCAAATCCACTGTCTCAGTCAATTTGGCAGTTGCCCTAAGTTTACAAGGAGCAAAGGTGGGGCTACTAGATGCTGATGTCTATGGGCCGAATGTGCCTCAGATGATGGGGTTGGGAAAAACAGATGTGAACATGCTGGACACCCCAGACGGTCAACGTTTTTTGCCTCTAGAAGCCCATGGCATCAAGGTCATGTCAGTTGGGTTACTAGCAGAACCTGATCATCCCTTGGCTTGGCGTGGTCCGGTTTTACATAAAATTGTGACTCAGTTCATTCATGAAGTTGCGTGGGGCGATCTCGACTACCTACTCATTGATCTACCACCAGGTACAGGTGATGCCCAAATCACGATCATCCAAGAAAGTCCTATCTGTGGGGTTATTTTAGTTGCAACGCCCCAACAGGTGGCAATCTCGGATGTCCGTCGTAGCGTTTATATGTTTCGTCAGGTGGGCGTTCCAGTTTTAGGAATTATTGAAAATATGAGCTATCTGATTTGCGATCGCTGTGGAGAACCAACTCCCATTTTCGGTAGTGGTGGTGGTCAAAAGCTAGCAACAGAAATCCATGCCCCATTACTTGGACAAGTGCCAATCAACCCACAGATTTGCGCAGGCGGCGACTCTGGACAACCACTGACTTTAACAGATCCCACTTCTACAGTAGGTCAGGTATTTATGCAAATAGCAGCTTCTCTAGATGCAACATTTGGGCTTGCATTGTGAATTCCGCCCAGCGGTACTAGTTCTGGATAATACCAGCCTCTACCGGGGTCACAAAAATTTCACGACAAGGAGTAAGGCGATCACTGAAAGAGAAGTGGTGATAGGTGTTGGGAGGTGTGATTTGAACTTTAGCTGACTTTGGGCATAACTGATTATCAGAAGGGATGTGGCTATAAACAGCCTCAAACGAGGCTTGAGCACCTGGGGTGAGAGTTAATCGCTGTCGCTGTGCATGATGCATATAATTGCGTTCAGACCAAGTGACCTTAATCCCCTTCAGTGGTTGTCCTTTAGCATCCAGCGGCGCAAACCCAGGATAGCCATAAAGAGTGCAAGTTGATGAGGAGGTGTTAGTGAAAGCGTATACCACTCCAATGTGACCCATAGCCCCTTGATCACTCACACGGCGTACTGACAACTGACTCGTTTGACAACGTGTAAAATTCGCGGCGACGCTGAACCGAAGCTTAGATTGGGCAATAGCAACACTATCGGTTATCAGTGCAATGGTGACGAGAAGCGTATAGATGGCAGATGTGCGGATTCGATGGAAACGATGATTGGATTTCATGATAATTTTGTATTCTTTTTAACTATTAATTCCACTTATGTGGACGGTGCTGATTGAATAAAAGTTCTATCGAAAACAAAAGAATTCAGTGTCTTTTAAAGTGCATATGTTGAAACCGACTACATCTAATTAATTATGTGCCACCTGCCTCTAAAAGCAGAGTCAGATCACATGTTATCAGGATAAAAGTCAAAATGAGCGAACTACAGAAACCCGAACCAAATCAACGACCAGTCCTTAAACAAGGAGATTCAGGAGAGTGGGTCGTTTTTCTTCAAGATGAGTTAAACGGGTGTAAATATGGACCTTTAGATCTCGATGGAATTTTTGGTCCGAATACACTAGAACAAGTCCAAAAATTTCAAAAAGATAGCAGTTTGACAGGAAATGGAATTGTTGATGGGAGTACATGGACTGCCCTTGATACTCATGATAAATTCTTTGGATGGCAACCAGAGTGGCCGTCAGGTTCATTAAAGTTGACCGGAATCGGTGGTGTTGACACCGCGATTCCGGTAGATGCCGATATGATTCGACAAGCACATAGATTGATAGGCGTACAGCCCCGTTTTTGGGGACGATATTTTCAAGGCAGAAAGGATGAGACAGAATATCTTCATGCTAAGGAAAATAAGCCATTGCATAATGCTGGAATTCGAGTTCTACCAATTTCCCGGCAAACCAATAGAGTTGGTGGTTCAAAGGAAGAAGGAATGCACATAGGTAGTCATCATGCAGCAGATATTTTAGAAATGTTTGGAGAAGACTACCTGGCTTCACAGGGGGATAGTTTCTACATTTTTCTTGACGTTGAGGGAGTTGACGGTCAACCCTCATTATCTAAGGACTTTTATCAGGGATGGTCAGAGGCTGTTGTCAACGCAAGTAGTAAGATGAAATTACTTCCTTGTGTTTATACAAATGCTAAACAAGACCCGACTTCAAAAAAAAATCTTAGTGCAGCAATGAAGGAAGGTGCCCAATGTCATGGTTTATGGGTTGCTAATTATGGTAAGAAACATGAGGCGCAGATTAGGCATTGGGATCAAGAGGAAACCAAACCTGTAGTTGCAGTTCCTTGTAAAGTATTGTCACATCAGTACAATGGAGATCAACCAAGTCCAATTTACGATTTCAACCAAATTAATCCATTTTTAGATAATCCAGAACTAGTCCTTCAGCGACTGATCCTACCTCAGATATAGACCCAATGCTAGGGAAACTGTCACGAGGTGTTAATTAGCCGTTCTGTTAAGACATATCTTTATTGAAGTAGCGGAGGGGCAGAGGGTTATAACTACAGCAAGTTCTCTCCCCTGCACCTCTACTTGCCTTCATAGTCAATAACCACCGTCCCCTATATCTAGCTGCCCATAGATATTGATGTTAAATGTAAAAGTAACACCAAAGTATGGATATATGGGCAAAGGTCCAAAGGGTGCTGCTCGCTTTACAGCACGGAGTGCTGCTTGATCAATCTCGTTGGAACCAGAGGTTTGTACGATCTGGAGATTGTTCACCTGACCTTCTCGGTCAAGAGTGAAGTGAAGCACTGTCCGCCAGGAAGTACGGGTAGATTCGTGTGCCCACTGCTTGCTAACTCGTTGCCGCAGTTGCTCTAGGTAAGCGCCCATGTTGACATCTTGACGGGCATCAATGCCCACTGCTGATTGATTGAAGCGATTTGAATTGGGCGTATCTGCTAGAGAATTGGCTCGATAATCGCGCATAGATAAACTCAATGGACCACCTAACTGACTTGCCGCACCTGATTTTCGAGATGGCTGAACTTGAGACGATGTCCCCGAAATCGTCCTGGTCCCCGACGACGAAGATGTAGATTTTGTAGCAACTCTGTTCTGGTTTTCGTGATGAGTCAAAGGCATTGGTGATCTGGTTGTATGTGTAACCGCTGTTTTCGGGATTTTAGGTACTGGTGGTGTGGTTGTCGGTGCCACCGCGATTTTCTGCTGTTTTGTGACTAGTGGTGTTGTTGTGGATGTAACTGCTGTTGGCAGGGGTTTGGGTTCTGGTGCCACCGCAATTTTTCGCAATTTTGTCACTAATGGTGTCGTGTTTGGTAAAACTGCAATTTTTCGCAATTTTGTGACTAATGGTGTCGTGTCTGGTACGACTACCTTTTGTGGGAGTTTAGGTTCTGGTGGTGTCGTGTCTGGTACGACTACCTTTTGTGGGAGTTTAGGTTCTGGTGGTGTCGTGTCTGGGACAACTACCTTTTGTGGGAGTTTAGGTTCTGGTGGTGTCGTGTCTGGGACAACTACAATTTTCTGAGATCTAGGTTGCGGTTTTTGCGGAGATATATTTGGTAACACCGCCGCTGGCTGCTTCAGTTGTTGTGAGACAGCCTCTGCTGATTTAGAAGCAGAGGCTTTAGGTGCAGATGGTGATCCCGACTTAGCAACAGAAACAGATCTTTTAGGGTTTGCTTCCCCGCCTGCGACAGAATCTTTAGTAGCCCGTCGTGAAGTTTTTGGAGGCGTCTTTGTCTGATTAGGAGGAACTTCAACGTACTCAATGGGAATTGGTTGGGCAAGCTTTTGATCAGGTGCAAAAGCTCTAAGCCAATATTTGCTGCCAAGAAATAGAATACAGTGCAGCAGTATAGAAGTCACTAGACCAAAGATTAGCTCTTCAGGGCGATCATTTCTGTAGTACTCAATTATATGAGACTTAACCATTTTATTGTGCCTTCTGGACAGCAACCTCAACAGCCCATTTAACAGTGTAAATGAGGTGCTCCCCAGTTAGATTAACTCGTCTTTGACGATTCGGAACAAGTTAAAAGTCAATGATTTTTGTCAATACGTCTTTGAGTGGAAACAAATTTGTACAAGTGATGATGATCTTGCTGTAGGGGTTGCGAGCAATGCTCGCCTCCAACCCCCAAGTTTGTTCCATAACTCAATACGGTTCGGTTAAGCATCCATCTTTGTTATGGTCTGGGAAAGGGTTCATTTCAATCCTTACCTTTCCCCTTCCCCAAACCGTATTGCTCTATAACTTGCTTTCTACTTCAGTATACTGTGTGTCATATTTAACTTTTTTATTTCAAGCGATTTTTCCTATTTGTAACTCCCCCCTCATCCCCTTCATCTTCCGTATCCTTGTGTCATGCGGGTAATCTATACCCGTGTTCTCTTCAGATGACACTGGCTCTATAAGAGATTAAACTGTAAATAATATTACAGTAACCTTGCTTGTAGCTCAGCGTACATAGCTTATTCCATAGCGCACTTAAACATTCCTAAAATCTAATCCTATATCACAAACCATTTATGTCAGCTTATCAATCTAGTTGCGATGAGACCGCCGATTCGGTTATTGGTGTTAGCAATCCAGAAAACCGCAACTTGCATAATACTGCTCCCGTGGGTGCTCTTGCCAGACAACAAGGGACGATATCTACCTATCTTGCTCCTCTAACTCAGGATACTTTTAAACAGGTTGTTGCAGACGTTCACAAAAAATTAGAAATTGTTAATCAAACCCTGTCAATGTTAGATTCCCAAGGGTTTGAAACTATCCTGGAAGAAATGTTGCATTCGATCACCTTAAAAACGGGGGAATTACTGGGGGCAGACCGGACAACAATATTTTTATTAGATGAAGAAAAACAAGAACTCTGGTCAATTCTAGCTGAAGCAGAAGGTGGTCGCTCTCTAGAAATTCGCATCCCAGCAGATAAAGGTATTGCTGGTCTAGTTGCCACTCATAAGGAACCGATCAATATCCCCTTTGATTTCTATGACGATGAACGCTCAGTTTTTGCCCAAGAACAAGAAAAAAGAACTGACTACCGTACCTTCACAATGTTAGCTTTGCCACTGTTGAGCGAAAATGGGCAATTAGTCGCAGTGGTACAATTGCTCAATAAATTGAGACGCCCAGATAATCCAGCAGGTTCTCTCTCAGAACGCATCGACCCTAAGGGCTTTACTCAGGATGACGAAGACTTATTTCAAGAATTTGCTCCTTCTATCAGGCTCATTTTAGAGTCATCTCGCTCTTTTTATGTGGCAACCCAAAAACAAAGAGCAGCCGCAGCACTCATGAAGGCGATCAAGTCTTTGAGTCAAAGCAGTCTCGACCTAGAAGAAACTCTAAAGCGGGTGATGGATGAGGCAAAAGAACTGATGAACGCTGATCGCAGTACTCTATGGTTGTTAGACCAAGATAAAAGTGAACTCTGGACGAAAATTACTCAGGACGATGGTTCAACCAAGGAAATGCGTGTCCCAATCGGTAGAGGCTTTGCTGGCAAAGTCGCAGTATCTGGCGAAAGGCTGAATATTCCCTTTGACCTGTATGACCATCCAGACTCTGAAACTGCCAAAAACATGGATCTGCAAAATGGCTACCGTACCTGTAGCTTACTTTGTATGCCGGTTTTTAATGCAGATCAACAATTGATTGGCGTTACCCAGCTTGTCAACAAAAAGAAACTAGGTGATTTTCCTTCTTATAACCACAGTCTGTGGCCAAAAGCTCCCGAATTCTTCCAAGCCAGTTTTGACCGCAATGACGAAGAGTTTATGGAAGCTTTTAATATTCAAGCCGGAGTGGCGTTGCAAAATGCCCAGTTGTTCGCCACAGTTAAGCAACAAGAACAAATGCAACGCGACATTCTCCGCAGTCTTTCCAATGGAGTCATTTCTACTGATAAAGGTGGTTACATTATTGCCGCGAATGAAAGTGCCAAGCGATTGTTAGGTCTGCAAGTAGAAGATCGCTTGGAAGGTAGATCAATCCATGATCTCATCCGGATTAAAGAAAGCGATTTTAGCAGATGGTGTGAAGCAGCTTTAAATACTGCGGATTCAAAGTCCCGCGAACAGTACTATCCTGACCGCACACTCCTAGGAAATGGGAAAAAGCAGCACAGTATTAATTTATCGATTAACACGATCGCTGACGCTAGCGATCACCATCAAGTGCGTGGGGCGCTGGTCGTGATGGATGATATTAGTGATGAAAAGCGCCTTAAGAGTACGATGTATCGCTATATGACCCAGGAATTAGCAGAAGAATTGCTGAAATTGGATGATGCTAAACTGGGAGGCGATCGCAAGGACGTTTCGATTTTATTTTCTGATATTCGTGGCTACACGACTTTGACCGAAAACTTGGAAGCGGAAGAAGTGGTAAGTATGCTCAACGAATATTTTGAATCAATGGTAGAAGCTGTCTTTAAATACAAAGGCACCCTTGACAAATACATCGGCGATGCCATTATGGCTGTGTATGGTTCCCCCTTAATGTTAAAGGAACACGCTTGGATGGCAGTGCAAACATCTATCGAAATGCGATCGCGCTTACAAGATTTCAATGCACGTCGTTATGCGGATCATAAACCAAGAATCAATATAGGAGTTGGGATTAACTCTGATACAGTGATTAGTGGAAATATTGGCTCTAGCAAGCGAATGGAATTTACTGCCATTGGCGATGGTGTTAATCTTGGCTCCCGGCTGGAAAGCGTCAGCAAGCAGTACGGCTGCGATATTATTATGAGTCATAATACTTACCTGCCTTGTAAAGACCTTGTGTGGGCTAGAGAACTAGATTACATTCGTGTTAAAGGTAGAAATGAGCCAGTAGCCATATATGAACTGGTTGGCTTGCGTTCCGATGCCATTAGTAGCCAAGCAGAGCAAATCATTGAACATTATCATCAGGGGCGTCAATATTACCTGAATCGCCAGTTTACCTTTGCCGGAGCCGAGTTTACAAAGGTTTTAAATCTCAACCCAAAAGACCAAGCAGCAATATTGCATATGCGACGTTGTCAACACTGGCTACAACAACCCCCATCCGATGCTGACTGGGATGATGGTGTCTGGACGTTTACGGATAAATAACATTGGGCATGGGGCATTGGTGAAATGTAGATAAATGACCAATTTGTACCCCATGCCCCATGCCCCAATTGAATATAACAGGACTTTCAAGCTTCCTACGATTTTTTGTAATGATGAATATAGGGAATTGGGAATGAGGGAGAAAAGGCAAAAGGTAAAAACAAGTTGTTTCTTTCTTTTTCTTTTTTGCTGCTTCTATTCTTCTTCTCCATGACCTGTTCAACCTGGTATAGTATGTTACTCAGGGGTATCAATCTATGAAATTATCTGTCAAAGTGGTTGAGGTTCTCTCACCAGAAGAAATCCGTCGTACCTTGACTCGTCTTGCCTCTCAGATTGTAGAAAAAACCCGTGATTTATCCCATTTAGTGCTAATTGGTGTTCGGACAAGGGGTGTGCCGTTAGCCCGCTTATTAGCGCGTCAAATAGAGGCGCTGGAAGGTGTACCAGTGGAGGTAGGAGCATTGGATATTACATTTTATCGAGATGACCTTGACCAAATTGGGTTGCGCACCCCTACGAAAACTGATATTCCTTTTGACCTTACAGGGAAAACAGTTATCCTAGTAGATGATGTCATTTTCAAGGGACGGACGATTCGTGCTGCTTTGAATGCTGTGAACGAATACGGTAGACCAGAGACGGTTCGTTTAGCTGTACTGGTAGACAGGGGTCATCGTGAGTTACCAATTCACCCAGATTTTATTGGCAAGAAACTGCCCACTGCTAAAGACGAGATTGTCAAAGTTTACTTACAAGAGGTAGATGGAAGAGACGCAGTGGAGTTGATTGGCGATTAAGCTGTTATATGTACTCTAAAATTTACGCACGCTCTTAACGGATAATCGTTGTTTTAAGGGGCGCGGCGGTCTTGCGCCCCTACTATAACACTTTTAACCAGAACTTTCGTTCACGGCAAGGTGCTGTGACGATGCGCTACGCCACAACTGATACAACCTTGTTGCTGGGATTGTCATATATAAAACATCCCCCTCACTCAGGTTGATTTCTAACAAATCCCAGCCGTGAACAGTTTGGGAATTAGTTTCCACGTACAAAGGTACAAAGTCAGCTGACATCGCCGCATCTTTCACCTGCTGTCCACAAAAGGGATGTGACGTTGTAATTAAAGTCGCAAATGCTACCCAAAGACTATCCCCTGTGATGCCATTGCCGAGTATTTGTCCGCCTAGTGCAGCAGCCGCAAAAGCAGGCGCTGCCAGTTCAGCAGGACACAGCACTGCCTCAAAGTCAAACACCTGTTGTGCCATAGGGGCAAAATCAGGGTCTGCATAATGGACAATCACTGGAACTTTTGGTGTTAGTCCTTTTGCTTTGAGAGCAATCTCCAGGTTAGTCGCGTCGTTGCCAGTCACTGCAAGTAGTGCAGCGGCAGAGTCTAGATTGGCAGTTTGCAGCATCGATGGAAAGCTTGCATCACCGTGAATTACAGGAATACCTAATCCACGGGCAGTGTTGACAAATCTGTTGTTGGGGTCTCTCTCAATCACGACCACCTCATGTCCGTTCACATGGAGTTGTTGGACAATTTTGATACTGATACTACTCAAACCACAGACGATGTAGTGCTGACGGTGGGGAACTCTTGCTGCATCCCAAAATTGCTTGAAGTGGCTGCCTAAAACAAAATCATTCAGCAGTGCGTACAACAAACCAATGACAGCAGCTCCTACTAGCATCATCACCATGGTAAAGAACTTAATGCTGTTAGGAGCATTTTCGACTACCTTGTCATTACCACCTGCTCCAGTAATCATACCAACTGCAAAATACAAGGCATCGATCGCCGAAATATTGACATCTGTAGAAATGTAAGCAAGTGTGGCAATCAAAATAATCACGAATAGCACAACTGTCAGCACCACTAATGAGTGCGTGTGTTGCTGAAACTGTCGAAGATTAGTAAAAAATTTCAGCATTTTGGCAATGAGTGATTTACGGGTAGAACGGATGCAGGGCGGAGTCCCAACAATTAAGCGATCGCCCACCTTTAACTCTTGTCCAGACACAACCGCAGATACCAAATTCATCTCACCTTCTACTGGCAGATAGTAAATCAGCATCCGCGAACAGTCATCCCACAAATGACTCAGCTTACGACCTTTCCAAAGATGGTTTTCATCAATATTTTCTTCATAGATCGGCCAAGTTTGCTCAAACAACTTGATTTGTCCGATCGCTTGGTTTCCTAGTGCAGCAAAGGTGAATACTGGGGAAGCTAAACCTGCAACACTCATACTTAAGTGATCTGGCACAGTTTGATCTAAGCGATCGCCCAGACTCGTATTATAAAAGCGGTTGATGATCCGAATCCGGGGATTCAGCACCCGTGCTTGCATCATAATCGCCAAATTCAGATCGTCGTCAGGGCCAGCGATCACTAAAGTGTGCGCCTGTTCAATTCCCGCTGCTGTCAAGGTATCAGATCCATATAAGTCGCCGATAATCACATCTCCTTCTACTTCCCCAGGGATGAGTTGGTGATGAATCCCGACGACTAACGCTCCCTGCTGTCTCAGCAACCGAAAGACTTTATATCCCGTACGTCCTAAGCCACAAACAATAATTCGAGGTTTCATGAAACAGCAGCATGACTGATAAGAAAAGCTGCAAGTCTTAGGTGCTTTTTAACATTATTGCCTACTCACCTTTAGTATAACTGTAGCTGAAAGCACGATAGCGAATGGTTTTGGGAGCATCCCAGTAGTGTGAGCATCTTGCTCACGTGTATTATAAGCGAGCAAGATGCTCGCACTACTTCACTGCACTACAGATTTTCAATGCTGCTATTTTTCCAGTCTAGAACGCAATGCTAGTATAATAACGTATAAATGCTACAATTAGGATTGTGTTAACCCGCATCTTCCACAAGAAGCGCAATTGGTTCTCCATAATTCTTACCCGGAATAGGTTTTGGATATTTTTTACCCAGAAGATTTTTGATGCTATATCAAACTCTCAAATCTAGATTTGAACAGGCTTTTATCAATGTGGTGAAAGATCCGGATCTAAAAACTAATTGGTTAACGCTCACAATTCGCCAAATCAAAAACTTAGTCAGTTTAGACCTCTATAACTAACCCTAAATAATTATCTATGTCTGATTTAACAACAAATAAAAGTAAACGATTAGTAGTTTGTTGTGATGGAACTTGGAATCAATTGGAATCTTCCTATCCAACGAATGTTGTCAAATTTTCCCGTTTAATTAAATATCAGACGGAGGATCAAAGACCGCAAATAGTTTACTATTTATCAGGCTGTGGCACAGCAGAAGATGCTGGTTTAATTGAACGTTTTGGTGGTGGTGCATTTGGTTGGGGAATTGACCGAATTATCCAAGAAGCCTATCGCTTTTTATGTATTAACTACAACCCAGATTCTAAAGATGAAATTTATTTAGTGGGTTTCAGTCGTGGTGCTTATATCATTCGTTGTCTAGCGGGGATGATGTACAAGTGTGGTTTATTAAAACGTGCGAAAATCCGAGAAATCCCTAAAGCCTATGATCTTTATCGCAATAGTAACATTAGCCCTAATGATGAGGCCGCAATAAAATTTCGTGAGGAGAATGCGAAGGACCCGAACACCAGTGAAAACTCTGATTTGGATTATTTAAAGTATCGTGTGCCAATCAAAATGTTAGGTTGTTGGGATACCGTAGGGGCTTTAGGTGTTCCTGATGTTATCCCTTGGCTACCGATCGCCAAAATCTGGAACCAAAAGTATGAATTTTATGATCCGGAACTCAGCCCGATAGTGGAAAATGCTTTTCATGCGGTAGCCATTGATGAGAAACGTAAAAGTTTTCCCTCTACGCCAATGGAACGAAACAAAAAAAATCCCAATCAAAATGTTGAAGAGGTTTTATTTGTTGGCGACCATGGTTGTATTGGCGGCGGAACCAAGGAATATCGAGGGCTATCGGATTATGCTTTGCAATGGATGATCAAGAAAGCAGAAAAACTTGGATTAGAGTTTTGTTTTCCGACTGGAACCGATACTGACGAGTTTGAAATCAAAGTAGATCACAAAACTGAATTTGATAATAGTGTGACAGGCATATATGCTTTTGGGGGTGAAGAATTGCGAAAGTTTACACTCTCAGAAGTTGCTATTCATCATAGTGTCATTAAACGAATAAATGATTGTCCTGATTACCAACCCCCAAATCTCGAGCGAAATCTGCTGCTAAACAGACGGATTTGACAACCTTTGAATCTTGTTTTTGGTTGATGCTGATAACTGAGATAGAAGGCTGGGTTGGTAATAATCAGCTTCACCACGAGAAAATCGGTGATGACTACTTATGCCAACTTGGTATTATTCATAAGTGCGGCTAGCAAAATCCTGATCACCACTTCCAACTCTTCGGTGACTCGGTAAAGGTTGATTGCTTGCTCAATAAGCTGTGTCTGTCGGTATAATATGCCGAATTGCCAAACATTACCTGTTGTTACGGCTCCCAATATTTCTGTTTGGGTGGAATCAGTCCACTTGTCAAGGGCTATCATCTCAATCGCAAGTTGTGTAAATCCTCTGTTTAGATCTGCTTGCTTGGCTTCAATCACAATTAAATTGGTCTGTGTTCGTAGATAGTAATCCAAATTTCCCTGAAGTTTATTGTTAACTTTAATACTGTATTCAATTCGTAATTTAGCGCGGGAATAGTGGATTAAATCGGTAACAATCGGCGCAATTAGCATTTCCCGGCGTGTAGCTTCATTCTCCAAATCCACATACGGTAACATTTCTTCAATCCGATTCTTAAGGTCGGAAATTCGGTTTAATGTGCCAGAATATTGTGGCAAATCGAGAAATTTTCGATCAAATGAATAGCCAAATTCAGCAACTAAATCGTCAACTGCAAACCCTAACTCAAAGTAATTACTAAAAGTATACGAACGATTTGGGTCTAGCAATGGTTGGCGGCTCATTTGACTTTTCCCGAATAATGGAAGAAACACTTCATCCCAAAAATCTAGTATTGATCAGGGTTCGATGATGTGTTTCTTCAGAGAATTATAGCCTGTTTCAATACGCTTAAGCTTTTAGCCCGAACTTTTGTTCAGGGCAAGGTGCGGTAATATCGATGGCGATAGCGAAGCGTTAGCGATAGCGCAGCGTTAGCGAGGAACGAGCGTCAGCGCCGCCGCATGAAGGCGGATCGCAACACTTGTGAGAAATCTGGGCTAAGATCTGCTAATATTATGGAGAAAGTTTGTCTCGTATTATATAAAGCGGTAATGGAGGCTAAAGCTGGAAAGTAGTTTGGAGAAGAGATGCTTTCAAGTAAAAATGCAGTTTCAATCATGAATGATACAAACCCTACTCGCACACGGCGTCGGGGAAGAATATTCCCAGAGATTCAGTGGTCTGAAGAAAAAATAGCTCAATGGAAAGCTCAACAAGAAGCATTTTACCAACGCTGCAAACTCATTTTTGACCGCCTTCAGCCAGATTTAATAAAAACTCACTACAACTGGTATATGACAGTTGAACCTGAAAGTGGAGATTATTTTCTTGATAAAGATGAAATAGTTGCTATCAACATGTCGCGTCAGAAGCACCCCAATGCTCCTTTTTTTCTTTTCCGAATCAATGCAACAGGTGTATCTGGAACAATATGATAGAGGGCTGGTTTGGTGGTTGAAAAATCGGCGGTTGGTAGCCGATTTGCCGTCGGGAGTGTTGACACTAGGCGCAAGTTGTGATTAATCAAGCGAATTTCAAGTTCATCAATTTCGGTTGTCAAGACTCTCTTAAAGAAGCAAACTGAAGTTATACGTTGATCATTCATAGTAATAATCCGTTTTTGTTTCCATTAGCCAGACACAATAATCCTCCACAGACTGACTCCTAAACCTATTGCTGCCAAGTGTTGCCAAAGGAGTGATCGCATAGGTTGACGAGCGATTTTCTGCGTTAACACTATCGTGAGCAAAACTGAAAAAATTAGGGTGACGCCTTGCAAAAAGGCAATCACTGCTGGATGCGCCACCAAAATAGGTAATTGCTCACCCTCAAAACCGAAGGTAGCAAAAGCTATAGGTAAAATCCGCCCCCCTTCTCCTAAACCCAAGAGTAGATAGTGAGCTAAGTTACCACCTAATACTAATGGTAAGTAACCATAGGCAAGCTCTACAAATGGTCGAGGCTTAGGATTTTGAAATATATTATGATTAAACCAATAAAAAAACTTCATCAAGCGGTAGGCGGCAAATGGTACAACCACTGGGATAGTCAAAGCAAGGAGAGATAACCCCAAGTGTTGCCAAAACAGTGTTAAATCTACTTGTAATCCCAACCAAGATTGCAACTCTGGTAAACGATGAAGATACACTCCACCCAACATTAAAAATAACAGTGCGACTTCATAGTTGCGAGGGACATGAGTTGTCCACAGTTCAATTCCAGGGGGACGTAAATTGAACTCCACGGAACGATGAGGACAGGCTTTGAGACAAGTCATGCACAGCACACAGTCTCTATTATCTTCCAACTGTGCTGGGTGAGAGTATAAAGGACAACCAAGAGTCTCCATCCCCTCACCTTTTTGGGGTCCACCTTTATAGCATTGATACGTAGTACAAGTAGCAGAACAGATACCCTGTTGTGCCCGTAGTTCGGTCATTGATAGTTTGGCAAATAAGCCATTCATCCCGCCAATGGGGCAAAGATACCGACACCAAAACCGCCGCTCAAAAATAGCAGAGAAAATCATTGCCCCAGCAGTAATTAACAGCAGCAAACAAGCAGAGAGGTAGGCAGTATTTTCTAAGTCCCAGAGTTCTTCCCACAAAAAAATCAGGGTAAATAGCCCAAAGAGAAACCATCCACCCCATTTTTCAGCCTGTTGTCTAGGCCATTTTTTCAGTTGTCGAGGAAACAGCCATAAAGACAACTTTTGTGTGACTTCTCCGTAAATCATGAAGGGACATACAGCACACCAAGCACGACCTAAAAAGGGAAATGCTAGCAGGATTAAGGGCCACCACCAAGCCCAGAATAGATTTAAAGCAAAATTGCGATCGCGACTTTGGGGACCAACAAATAGCACCCCAACAATGATGGCAAACACAGTTAAAGTCAAGCCATAGTTAATCCGATCAGGCCACCAAGGACTACGCAGAAACTGCCGTAGATTAGGATAAACATTCAACAGATTGAGACGTAATTGCTTTTTCTTAGCTTGGGCTGGCCAGAAAATTTCTTCTGTTAACTCTTTTGCCTCCCCTGCTTGCACTATTGCCCGTTCCACCAAATTTTTCAACTCTTTGAGGTTGCCAGGAAAATCATAGGATTGTAGGCGGCGCAAAGCTTCTGGTGTGATTTTAGGTTTAGGGATACCACTTGCTTGACAGTAGAGACTAATGTAGTAATCCACCTGTGCTTTGATATCAGTTTTTCGCACCCGTAGCGGTGGCACTTTGATGATTTGACCAACAGCACGCTCTATTTTCGGCTGTGTATTTTCTGCAATGATTAAGATCCGGACTTGACTGACGCGGGGTTCAGTGGTGGGTTCTTCCGAACGAGTTACGGGATTATACGTATTTGATTGGATTAAATGAGTTAATAATGGCAACAATTCCGGGGGTGTGTCGTGAATGTTGTTAAGAACTAGAGTGCCTTCCCCCAACCATTCCAGCCATCCTGGTTTACCCCCAACGCGACCAAACAAGTCAGCACCACTCGTCTGAAGAAGACCACATTGAACTTTAACAATTGGTTCTCGCCGCTTTGCAGAACCAAAGTGGATCAGGGCAGCGATGTTGTCTTTTTCTAGTCCTGGTTCCCCAAAAATCAAGACTGACTTGCGATCTGTGGCTGCGTTTCTAATTTCCTCTCGCAGACGCACTGCATAGCGACTTGTCCCGACAATTCCACGTTGTGCTTTGGTGACTAAATAGGGTCGTAAGGCTAGGGAACGTTCTTGTTCGTAGGTGAGGGCAGATGTTAATTGTGCCAAGTCTTGAGCCATCTGGCGGGAAACAGCCTGATTAATATCCGGGTATTGGGTGACTAATTCCCGAAATTTAGCCGCAGGTACAACCCACAGGCGGCATTCTGTTACAGTTGTAATTGTGCGGTGAGCTAACTCATCTAATAATAGCTCTTGGAGATGAATGACTGCTCCTGGGAGGAACCCAACAGCTAAGGCTGGGTTTGTTTGATTGGTACTGCTGCTTTCTAGTTGACCTTGTTGAATAATGTAGAGTGCTTCTGGAGGTGTGCCTTCAGTCACTAGACGGTGGTTTGCTGGAATAACTTGTTCTTCGATGACTTGGGCGATCGCATTCAAGGGCGCATCTGACAGAATTCCTAATGCCGTGCGCTCTTGTAGCCATATTAATGTGTCTGGAGATGTCATGGTGGTTTCTCCGCTCTAGCTGCTACCTAAAAGGAATTATCCCTGAAAGCGATCTTAAAATGGTACGTCAGTACATCTTTCGTATCTTCCTCATCTTTGAGTCAGTATTTACGCAAAAACTGTTAATTTGTCTCCTCTTCTGGATAAAAACCAAAGTTTCGAGGGTTTTTCAGCATAAAAGAGTCACCTTCCTTGATTAAATCCCCAGTGCAAATGATAGGCAAACGCTCGGAGTAAGCTTTGAGTGCTAGATAAAAACTCTACAGCATCGGTCTTGCTCTGTTATCCTTAGTAAATTGCATTTTTTCATGTAGTACTAGTATGCCAGATTACAATCTTACCGGACTATCCATTTGCTCCTTTGATCTGTTACGCACATCTCTACAGATGTTGCGACAAACATTTATTAGTAGCAAATGTATTAAAAGCAATTAAAATAGTAGTGATCGCTCAATGTCTAAGCAAAATACTAATGCCCAAAAAACTCAAATTATTGAGGTGCTAAAGCAAGATTATTTCCCTATGATTCCCCAACTTCCGAGGAATTGGAAACCAGCCGAACACGAGAGAAATCGTCTGAGTCGCTCTTTAGCGGCATTTGCGATCGCTAATCTTGCTGATATTACTCCTGCTCAAGCTGCTAACTCAATTATCAATGGAGAGAATGATAATGGGATTGATGCCGTTTATTTTGATCAGATTCAAAACTTGCTTTGGTTGGTGCAGGCTAAGGCAGGGAATGCCCCAAACATGGGTGATAATAAAAAATTTTGTGATGGAATTCGGGATCTAGTACATAAACGGTTTCAAAAATTTAATGAAGCTTTTTCCCGATTGCAGCAAGATGTTGAGGATGCTTTAGATACAAACGGGCTAACAATAGTTGGCTGTAATGTATATTTGGATGGAAGCCTTGGCTCTCATGTAATTACTGATCTTAATCAGTTAAAGACTGAAATGAATCAGGTTATTGAACGTTTTGAATGGAAAGATATAAATATTGGGATAACGCATGGTTGGTTGACAGCAAAACAAGCGGTCTCCTCTATTGATGTGGTCTTGACCTTAGAGAACTGGCATCATTTAAAGCAGCCTCGCAGGGCTTTTTATGGATTAGTTAGGGCCTCTGAGCTTGCATCTTTATATCAGCGGTATAATAAGTTACTGTTTCAGAAGAATATCCGCTATTACCTTGGTAAAGAGGATGTTAACTTAGCGATCGCTGATACTGTAGCCAATAAACCTTCTGAATTGTTTTATCTTAATAACGGACTGACGATTACTTGTTCTACCATTGTTTTACCACCTGGGTATAAACACGAATCATGTCCATTTACTTTACAGGGATTTTCGGTAGTTAATGGAGCGCAGACAGTTGGGGCAATTGCTTCTGCTCATAGCACTAATGGCTCGATATCTCCTGATGCCAAGTTACTGGTTACGATCATTGAAGTAGGGGTAGCAGCAGATAGTATTGGGGTAGAGATTACTAAAGCAAGGAATAAGCAAAATACTGTGCGAGATGTTTATTTTGCGGCGTTAGATCCAAACCAAGAGCGTTTGCGTCAAGAGTTGATGATATCGAAAATCGTTTATCAATATCGACCATCGGCGGATAGTCAGGATGCGATTACGATAGAACGGGCTGCGATCGCCCTTGCTTGTTTTAGCGGTAATACAGAAATAGTTGTTGCCGCCAAGAGAGAAATTGGTCAGCTTTATAACCGTTATTATTCGACACTTTTTAGTCATGAGATTTCAGGAGTTACGCTTTGTCGTTATGTAAAAATATTTCAATATCTTGATCAGATTTTTGCAGCTTCTGAGAAAGCGGAGACGGAAAATCGCCGCAAGATGTTCTATAGGCATGGTAGGTTTTTTATTCTGGATATTGTATCAAGACGTCATAAATCTTTGCTCAATAAGCTAGAGGTTGATTTGTCAGCATCTGATAAGACTGAGCTTTCACGAATTGGGCTAGAGATTGCTGAATTAATTTATAATGTTGCTGAATCTCAATTCGGCAATGACCAGAAGGGATATCTTGCTATTTTTAAGAATTTAACGGATGTAGTACATTTAACTAGTGAAGTGATGCAGGAGTTGGCTCGTAGGGATGATCAGACTAAAAATACGAATACACCTACAGTTTAACTTTTAATATAGAAAATAATTATGGATAAAAAGCAGAGACTCGAACTAACATGGATTGGTAAGGAAATTCGCCCGAAATTAGAGCCACGAATTCTATTGGAGGATGCGGAGAAGTCTTATCATGCTGCACATCGGGTAAGTGAAAATGATATTTTTGATAATCGCTTGATTTTTGGGGATAACTTGTTAGCTCTAAAAGCTTTAGAGTCAGAGTTTGCAGGAAAAGTTAAGTGTGTATGTATCGATCCGCCATATAACACGGGGAGCGCATTTACTCACTATGATGATGGATTGGAGCATTCTATTTGGCTCTCATTGATGAGAGAACGCTTAGAAATTCTTCGTAATTTAATGTCTGATGATGGTTCGTTGTGGATCACAATTGATGATAATGAGGTGCATTATTTAAAAGTGGTGTGTGATGAGATTTTTGGACGGGCAAATTTTGTAGCGAATGTAATCTGGCAGAAGAAATATGCAGTTGCAAATGATCATAAAACTATTGCCCCAATGCATGACCATGTACTTGTTTATAGAAAGAGCGAGGCTTGGCAAAGAAACCTTTTAACAAGAACAGAAGAAAAAGATCGTCAGTATCGATATACAGATGAAAAAGGAACTTTTCGTATCGATAACTATACGTGTAATAAAAGTTCTGAAGAACGCCCTAATCTTTACTATCCTATCATTCAGCCAAATACTAAGGAGAAAATTTTACCAAAAAAAACTTCCGTTTGGCGTTATTCAAAAGATACCCATGAACAAAATATTCGAGAAGATCTTGTGTATTGGGGGAAAGATGGCTTATCTAATAAACCAGCCTACAAACGATATAAGCATTTGTTAAAAAATCAGGGAACTGTACCACAAACACTTTGGTTACACGAATACGCAAGTCATACCGATGCTGCTCGAAAAGAGATTCGCACGGTATTAGGCAGTTCTTCTATTGCAGATGACTTTATTACACCCAAGCCAGAAAGGTTAATCCAGCGAGTTCTAGAAATTGCAACAAATCTTAATGATGTAGTGTTAGATTCCTTCGCAGGTTCAGGAACAACAGGCGCAGTAGCCCACAAAATGGGACGACGTTGGATCATGATTGAACTAGGTGAACATTGTCATACTCATATTATTCCCCGACTCCACAAAGTAATTGATGGCGAAGACAAAGGGGGTATCACCCAAGCAGTTAACTGGAAAGGTGGCGGTGGGTTTCGTTACTATCATCTTGCGCCATCACTGCTAGAAAAAGACAAATGGGATAACTGGATTATCAATAAAACCTACAACTCCGCCATGTTAGCTGAAGCACTATGCAAAATTGAAGGCTTTACCTACGCACCATCGGATACCTTCTACTGGCAACATGGTTACTCCACCGAACGAGATTTTATTTATGTCACTACACAAAATCTCAGTCACGAACAATTATCTAAACTTTCTGATGAAGTAGGACAAGAGCGCACTCTACTTGTTTTATGTAGCGCCTTTCGTGGCAAAACCGATATATTCTCAAATCTCACGATCAAGAAAATTCCTAAAGAAATACTTTCACGCTGCGAATGGGGACACGACGATTACAGCCTCAAAATCGAAAATCTTCCTAAAGTACCCCCACAAATCGGACAACTATCACTATTTGACATGGACAACCTATGATCAATCAATTTGTTAATAACATTGCTAATCGTCTCAGCTTGCGTCATCCCCAACGAGAATCATTAGAAATTCTGGCTCGCATTTGTGAACTCTTGCCCATCAAAGGACAATCAGATATAGCAACAAGTTTAGCCGCCATCAGGAAAGAATTTCCAACAGTTACCGACTTCGAGCGAGACTTTCCATCACTATGTTTCGCACTAGCAACAGGTGTTGGAAAAACGCGACTAATGGGGGCTTTTATCAGCTACCTAAACCAAGCTCATGCCATTAAAAACTTCTTTGTTTTAGCACCTAATTTAACCATTTATAAAAAACTGATTACTGATTTCACGCCTAACACATCAAAATATGTATTTACAGGTATTTCTGAATTTGCGATCAATCCACCAGAAATCATCACAGGTGATAACTACGAAAAATCATCTATTATTACTGATTTTATCCATTGCAAAATCAATATTTTTAATATCTCAAAAATTAACTCTGAAGTGCGCGGTGGCAAAATCCCAAAAATCAAGCGATTATCTGAATATATTGGCGAAAGCTATTTTGATTATCTATCCGAGTTAAAAGACCTAGTAATCTTAATGGATGAATCCCACCGATATCGAGCCACAGCAGGACTTCGCGCCATTAACGAATTAAAACCATTAATGGGGCTAGAATTAACAGCCACACCCTTTGTAGAAACCAGTAGGGGGTCTGTACCCTTTAAAAATATTATCTATGACTATCCCCTTGGACGTGCAATGAAAGATGGGTTTGTTAAAGATCCTGCCGTCGTCACCCGCAAAGACTTAAATCCTGCAGCATTGTTACCAGAAGCGATCGAGCAACTAAAACTAGAAGACGGAATATATCTGCACGAAAATATTAAAGCTGAATTAGAAGCCTATGCCCTCCAAACTGGTATGCCACTTGTCAAACCATTTATGCTTGTCATTGCCCGTGACACCACCCATGCCACACAACTTGTAGAACTAATAAAATCCGATAGATTTTCAGAGGGGTACTACAAAGATAAAGTTATTCAAGTTGATTCCAGTAAAACAGGCCCTCAAGAAGATGAAATGGTAGAACGACTACTTAAAGTAGAACATCCAGATGAACCAACTGAGATAGTTATTCATGTCAATATGCTCAAAGAAGGCTGGGATGTGACTAACCTTTATACTATCGTACCTTTAAGAGCCGCAAATTCTAAAATATTGATCGAACAATCGATTGGGCGGGGATTACGTTTACCCTATGGAAAGCGCACAGGTATAAGCATTGTAGATCGCCTTAACATTGTTGCCCATGATAAATTTCAAGAGATTATCGAAGAAGCAAAACGCCCAGAATCACAAATTCAGTTGCAACAAATTCTCCTCACCCCCGAAGATTTACAACAAAGAATGAAAACGGTAGTTTCACAGCCGAAACTAGCTCACAATTTAGGGATTCCGATTGTACAAACAATAAACTCGTCCGAAACAGAAATCAACGATACTCAGCCACCTATATTTGAATCGCCAATAGAACAAAAGATCGCACATCTGACTTACCAAGCAATTGTAAATCTTGAGAATAACCCTGAAGAAGTACCAACTACAGCATACCTCTCATCACCAAAAGTTCAGGCAATGGTGCGTGAAGCAGTGGCTAGAGAATATCAGCCTGAACAAATGGAAATTGAAGGTATAACTCCACCACCAAATATTGAAGCAATTGTTGCTAAAACAACTAATTTAGTAATCCAGCAAACCATTGATATTCCCAAAATTATTATCCTCCCTAAAGGAGAAGTGCGATCAGGTTTTAGGTCTTTTTCCCTAGATATGACAGGCTTACATCATCTCTTTACATCCCTAAAAGAATTATATATTCAATCTCTAGCAACTAATGAATCTACATCAATGGAAATAAAGAAAACAAACTTTGAAGAATCTCGGATAGAAAACTATATTGTCAGAAGTCTAGTCAAATTTGATGATATTTCCTATGACGAACACGCCGATTTGCTCTATGACCTAGCTGGTCAAGTAGTAAATTATCTCGCCCAATTCTCGGAAGATGATACACGAAATATTTTACGTTTTCAGCAAATTGAAATTGCTAATTCTATCCATAGCCAAATGCAAAAACATTTCTGGGAAGAGACATCGGGTTATGAAGTCAAAATCAGTAAAGGTTTTACAACCCTAAAAGATAGCGCCTACACCAGAAACGCTAATGACTCATGCCTCGATTATCAGTATTCGCCACCAGATAAAAGCAATATGTCCAAATACCTGTTTACAGGCTTCTCTAAATGCCTCTATCCAGAACAGAAGTTCCAATCCGAAGGCGAGAGGGTATTATCTATCATTTTAGAACGAGATGCCATTAAATGGTTTAAGCCTGCGAGGGGACAATTTCAGATTTATTATAAATGGGATGGACAGTACCTAGAATATCAACCCGATTTTGTCGCTGAGACAGAAGAGATGATCTATATGCTTGAACCTAAAAGTCGAGATGAGGTAGACGATCCTCAAGTGCTTACTAAAAAGGAAGCAGCAGTTAAATGGTGTCAAAATGCCTCTGATTATAAACTAAATCACGGTGGAAAACCTTGGGTTTACGTCTTAATACCCCATGATGCGATCGCCGAAAATATGACACTCAACGGACTAGCTGATCGCTTCGAGACAAACGGTTATGCTATAAAAAACAACTAGTGGTCTGTCAAGATTAAATTGATGGGTAGTGTGAGCAAGATGCTCGCTTCGTGAGCGAGACGCTCACACTACGAACCCATCAAAATGAATTTGACAGACCACTAGGTGGGATGCCTAAGCAGGAAGTTGCCCTCCTTTAGACGCGCAGCCACAGTCAGGATATCCACCAGCACTTGTTTTTCTTGGGCTTCACGCATTTTTTTGCCTCTCGTCTATATATTTGCTGAAAAGACGCTCGGCGGTTTCCCTGCGTCGGTCATTATTTTCGATCAGCAGTTCAGCATGAATGAGTAATGGATCGGCAAGGGGATTGAGTAGGAAGTCATTCCCAAAATTCTGGTGACCAAACTGTTTTAGAAAAATAATCTCTCCTTGGGGGCTAGGTTTCAGCTTGAGTTTGGTGGCGATCGCCCGATAATTATCCTCGATATGTAATGTAGCGCTTTGTGGATGTAGATACGATGTAGCAAGTGCTGCCCCCAGTTCTCCACCAATCAAAAAGCCGTCATCTTTAGCTTGCTGAATTATATTTTGTACAACTTCTGAAAAGCTGCGTCCAGGGGTTGGGGTGAAAGTTCCGAGTAACAATTTTGGGCGCAGGGTTTCAGCGTAACCCATCTCCCAACGTTCTAGAAGTTTGATGTAATTAGTGATTCGATACCTGCCAGTGCGTTGCCTGTGAAGATAACCGTTTTCGCTCTTGTCACCGTTTTGGGAAAATGTCAGGGGAAGATTTTAAGCGGACGGTGGAGATTTGGGAGAAGCAAATATTGAAACTGCCTGTTGCTTCCAATCTTTCGGGTAAAACAATGCTGAAGACTTTGGGAGAAGCAACCGGAGGTTACATTGGTTTGCTAGACATGATTCTCAGAGAGTCAGCAATCCGCGCATTAAAGAAGGGATTACCAAAAATTGATTTGGAAACCCTGAAGGAAGTAGCGGCGGAGTATAAGTGATGGAGGGTGGAGAAATTCAGCCTTGGTTGTTTCAGGTAGAACCATATCAGGGAGAAAGCCTGAGTCACTTTTTAGGACGCTTTCGACGGGTAAATGATTTAACACCCACAGGGCTAGGTACAGCAGCAGGACTTGGGGGCGCGATCGCACGGTGGGAGAAGTTTCGTTTTAATCCTCCTCCTTCTCATCAGCAGTTGGAGGCTTTAGCTGCTGTGGTTGGGGTAGAGGCGCATAGGTTAGCGCAAATGTTGCCTCCTGCTGGGGTGGGAATGAAGCATGAGCCAATTCGGTTGTGTAGCGCTTGTTATGCCCAAGTGCCTTGTCACAGGATTGAGTGGCAGTTTAAGGTGACTCAGGGATGCGATCGCCACCAGTTACGGCTACTGTCAGAATGTCCAAACTGTGGGGCAAGGTTCAAGGTTCCGGCGTTATGGGTGGATGGATGGTGTCAGCGCTGTTTTATGGGTTTTGGGGAGATGGTGAAGTGGCAGAAGGCGTTTGAGCATTAAGTATTTTAACTTACTAACATTACCGACTACTTCTCCTCCTCATGTGTTCTTATAGAAGTCACCGCTCGTAGATCATCCGGTTAAAATCTGTGTGTTTTAGCGCAAAAACTTTGTAGCCAGCTTATTAAAAACTTTACCAAAATAGCAGTAGAGATACTGGTATTTTTTTTATCATGTTTTACATAGAATTTAACTAAGATAAAAAACACTTTAATGTTTGCAGATCAAGGATTACAGTCGCAATAAAAACACAGGCTATCTCGAAAAAAAACTTGTGGAAAATACGTATGAAGCAGTCATTTGTACCTGATGGAACTTCGACTAATGCCAAAATACAAGAGACTATAGATGAACTAGACGCTTTGACCGACGTTGACGACCATTTGCAGTTTGCCGCAAGCATCATTCAGCGAGACGACATTCCTGATGCAGTGCAGGGCAAAATCGACCAGCATATTAACTATATTCAGAAGCGTCGCAATGACCCCAACCTCTACCTAGCTATTATTGGGGAATTTTCTAGTGGCAAGAGTACTTTTATCAATGCTCTGCTACGCGATGATTTGCTGAAAACATCGGTGTTGCCTACAACAGCAGCTGCTACAAAACTGCGTCACGGTAGTGACCTTGCAGTCAAAGTGCGTCTTCAAGGATCTCGACCAGGCACAGTTACAACCTATAGTCATAGCCAAAATATCATAATATCTTGGTTACCAGGAGTTAACGGAATTGATAATCGAGAGTTTATTCACGTCCTTACCGCCAAAGATGAAGTTGCTAAAGACGTAGTGGAGCTTACTATTACTCACCCCGCTCCGTTTCTCGCCTACGGGACTGTAATTATTGATACCCCTGGAACTAATGCCACCAACACGCTACACGGAGAAGTCACCAGAAAAGTTGTAGAAAATGTTGCTGATGCAGCAATTGTTATTGTGCCTGCGACTATACCTTTATCGCAAAGCCTAGCCAGTTTTCTGGGGGATACTTTGCGCCCCTTCCTGCACCGTTGTGTATTTGTAGTCACACGCATGGACCAGATTAGAGAGCGGGAACAAAGTGAAGTATTGAACAACTTGCGATCGCGCCTTGTAGAACACCTTGGTATTAAAGCGCCGATTTTATATAGCTGTGCAGCACAAGTGGTGATGGATGAAGTTACTGGTGAAGAACCCGTAGCCCCACATTTAATGGTTTGGAAGGAAAGATTTGAGCAGCTAGAAAACTTGGTGACTAGCCGTTTGTCTCGTGAGAGATCGCTTGCCATCTCAGAAAGTGTGTTGCGCCTTTTGACACGATTATTTAAGCAACTAGATGGACACTTGCGATCTCGGTGGGAGCAGTACAAGCAGCGTCAAGCAGCAATTGAGCAGGAAACTATCCCAGATCTTGCCTCATTCACTACCCAAGAACAAGGTATCTACCAGCAGATGCTGGATGATGCCATCTCAACAACAATGGCAAAAGTAAGTCAGTGTGTTGAGGAATACCGAGAGAAAACTATCTCGCAAATACGCGGTGCTATCTTTGATGCTCAAGCTTTGTCAGTATTGGAAGGGGTTGTGAAAACTGAGGCTGAGGCAATTCTTAAGGAAGCTCAGCAAAATCTGCAAACAGAACTGCAACGTAAAACTGAAAAAATTTCTCAAGCAGCGAAAAAAGCAAGTCGCCAGTTTGATAGCAAATTTACTGAGGCGTATAGCCGACTAGAGGCGCTGACCGGGCGGGTTGAGATTCAAATCACTGTGAATGATGGTGTCCAACTCAATACATCTGATGTATTTGCATCTATACAAGAACTTAGGCAAGAGATGGACTCCAAAGACAGCTCTATAGCGATGGGAGGACTAGCTGCTGGTGCGGTGATCGGCTCTGCTATTCTACCAATTGTTGGCACAGTCGTAGGTGGATTCATCGGTCTCATCGCATCGGCTAGTCTCTATTCTTCGTTGGATAAACGCAAGCAGCAACTTTGGGCGAAACTGCGCCCCTCATTGGATTCTTATTTTGACGCTCTTAAGGAACAAGCTCGACAAGCCACACAAACTTATGGACGCAACGTCACTGATGCGCTCAATCAGCGGATTGAGAAATACATAGCACACTACAAAGAAACAGTTGACAAAATTCTCAGTGAACAGAAATTGGAATTGCAGCGTTTGACTAGCTTGCAAACAATAATGCAGGCGAATCTCCAAGAAATAGACAGACGACGGAAATCTTTATCTGCCCAGCAGCAAAGGCTAGCAAGTGTTGAAAGTACTAGGACTTAGATGACTCTGAATAGCCGCATCCAAAAATCACTTCACCAATAGCAACAATTATTCACCAGGAAGCTACTATGACTATGATTCAGACTCAAAGTACTACCCAGCTACAGTATGGAAATTTCCAAAAACGCCGTGAAACCCTGGTTGCTCTCATTCAAAGCCAACTCAAAGTATTGCACTCCCTTGATATGAAATCTCAGGAAGAAACCCTGTATAAATTGGCAAATCGCGTTCAAGCAGACAGCTTCAAAGTGCTTGTTTTGGGAGAATTCAAGCGCGGCAAAAGTACTTTTATCAATGCCCTTTTAGGAGATGAAGTTTTGCCTGCCTATGCAAAACCCTGTACCGCCATCATTAATGAGGTCAAATGGGGAGAGTCCAAACGTGCTTTACTACATTACTCTCAAGCTGAAGACGGTTACGTCAAGCCACCACAGGAAATTCCAGTCGAACGCATTGAAGAGTGTGTTGTGATTAAAGATCATGTTGGTGAAATCAAAGCAAATCCTTACGACAAGGTAGAACTGTTTTGGAACCTGCCACTTTGTCAAAACGGTGTAGAAATCATTGACTCTCCTGGACTCAATGAACATGACATTCGGCAGAAGGTAACGACCGATTACTTGTCCAAAGTTGATGCTATTCTCTTCGTTCTCTCTTGCGAAGTTCTCTGTTCCCAAAGTGAACTAGATTTTATAGACACAAAGCTGAAAAGCATGGGTCATGAAGATATTTTCTTCATTTGTAATCGGATTAACCAAATCAGAAGTAAAGAGCGAGAAAACATCAAAGAACATGCTTTCTTTAAACTAGAGCCGCGCACCAAGCTTGGCAGAGAAGGTATATTTTTTATTGACGCTCTTGGCGCATTAGAGGGTCGCTTGGATAGAGATGAGCAACGAGTCAACCAATCAGGTGTACCGCAACTTGAACAAGAACTAGCAGAATTTCTCACCAGTCAAAGAGGGCGGATTAAGGTTCTCCAGCCTGCCAAAGAATTCAAAGGTACAATTCGTGAAGCACGGCGGATTATCCCAGAGCGGGAAGCACTACTGCGAACTGATTTACAAACTCTAGAAGAACGGTATGAAGCTGCTCAACAACCATTGAAAAATCTTGAAGCTGAACGTCAGCAAATTGTTGCCCGTGTCTCTAACTTTATCGCTGACACAAAGCCGTTTGTACACCAAAAAACGCAGGAATTTTATAGAATTTTGGTTGACGGCAAACTTGAGATGTGGATGAAAGCATACGAAATCAAAGAGCCAGTTCAGTTTTTTAAGTTGGAATGGATGACAACGCAAATAGAAAAAGTTGTAGAAGAAGTCAAGAACCATCTTGCCGACAAGTTAGAGGCAGAATTTGCTACTTGGCAACGTTCAGAATTGCAACCATTTGTTTCCAGCCGATTGGAAAGCCTGATGCATGAACTCGATCAAAAAGCAAAATCTTTCACTGGACATGTACAGGATTTACGCTTTGAATTAGTTTCAGGGACTTCTGTATCAAAAGAATCCATAAATTATAAAGAGGCGCAAGTGTCTTTACTCGAGAGAATTGTTGCTGCTGCTGGAGGCTTTTTTGTTGGAGATATGGCATCAGGCGCAATTGGAGCAATTTTTGGTTTTCAAGAAATGCTAAAAAGCTTAATTCCGCAAATGGCTATAATGCTTACAACTGTTCTAATTGCTGGGTTCAATCCATTTATTCTAATTCCAGCTATGACTATTGGTGGCATTGTCCAAGGTTTTTTAAAAATGGAGTCAACAAATGACAAAATTAAGGAAACAGTAACTAAGGAATTTGTGAACCAGTTGCGTACTACCAGTTACCAACAAGCCGACGAGCTAAGTAATTCTGTTATAGAGCAATTGAGCAAAATTAAGGATGCTGTAAACCAGGAACTTGGTAAGGAAATTCAAAGCATTCGCGATCAGGTAACTTCTATTTTGGCAGAAAAGGAAAAAGGGCAAGTGAATGTTGATCAGAAGCTGCTTGAGTTGGCATCTGTTCGCAGAAAATTGGATGCGATTGACAGCGAATTAGATGAACTGATCGCACAAGTTGCTATTGTGTAAATTCGGTCTCAGAAAAACCTGCTGACGAGGAGCAGTAAAAATAAGGCTTTGCATCTTTTCCTCTTAGCAACCGCAAAATCGAAGGTTTTCAGGCTACTATCGGCATTTTTGAAGTAGGGACTTGATAAAGTATTGTCCTGCCAAATCTCCGCCGTCGGATGTCCGTGTAAAATCATGTTCATCCGAGCCAATGCGCGGGTAGCATTGTCCATTTCTTGTCCGTAAATAGTCAAACCCCGTTTTGCTTCATCCGCAGCTTTCAGCAACAGCGAACCACTTCCACAAGTCCGATCGTAAATCGTTTGGTCTTGACTTTCGGCTGTATTTACCCCAATCACCTGAGCAATGACGCGGGAAACCTCCGCCGGAGTATAAAATTGTCCCTTACTTTTCCCCGATTGCGTCGCAAAGTTCCGCATCAGGTACTCGTAAGCATCCCCTAAAATATCATCCCCATCGGCACGGTTTCGACTAAAATTTAGGGCTGGGTTCTGAAAAATGCCCACCAGTTTGGTAAGCCGATCCTGCATTTCCTTACCCCTACCTAACTTGTCGGCATCATTGAAATCAGCAACGGTATAGAACCCTCTTTGACTTCCTCATCGCTGTGTAAATTCGATCACGCTATCTGCTCCTATCCTGAAGAGGATTTAATTGCAGCAGAAAGGGTAACAGCTACAGCCTAGGCTATTTGCCCGCTTGGGATTTAGAGAAAAACCCACAACTTGATCGTGGGTCTTTACATTGGTTTGGGATACCCCAGCGATCGCCCTCACCCCAAACAGCGTTCTTCTGCCAAATCTCGTAGTGCATAAGCTCATTTTGGTTTCACCTATGAGAATATATAGAAATCCTACTGATGCTATGAGTAGCCCTGTCAAAACATGTTAATAACGATAAACCAGTAGTAATTGGTGTTTAGTACCTCACCCGCTTTCTAGAGTTAGTGACTGTGAAAAGGATTTTGATTCTGAGTGCAAACCCAAATAATACTAATCAGCTACGCTTAGACGAAGAGGTGCGAGAAATTCAAGCAGCTGTGGATCATTCAAAAAATCGAGAGCAGTTTGAAATCAAGACTCGGTGGGCAGTGCGGGTGGATGACTTGCAACCGATTCTACTGGATCTGACGCCACAAATCGTTCATTTCTCAGGGCATGGTGGGGGTAGCCAGGGGTTAGCTTTAGAAAATGAGATGGGACAGCAGCAGATGGTTAGTGCGACAGCATTAGCAGGACTGTTTAAGTTGTTTAAGGCAAACGTGGAATGTGTTTTTTTAAACGCCTGCTATTCCCAGGAGCAAGCAAAAGCTATTTATCAACATATTAACTGCGTCATTGGGATGAATCAGGCAATTGGCGATCATGCAGCGATCAAATTTGCCAAAGGATTTTATCGTGCGCTTGCAAGTGAAAAGACTTACAAAGAAGCTTTCGAGTTTGGATGTAATGCAATTGATCTCCAGAGTCTGCCAGAGTCTTCTACACCTGTCCTGAAGCTGAAAAAGCGCAGCAAGTCTACTCAAACTAAACGCAACCAGGTTCAAGGCGACGTGGAGACAAGTGTATCTTCTCTAATCAGGATGAAGAGAGTGTTTATCAGCTATCGCAGCAAATCTCCAGATCAAGATCTGGCTCAACAGTTTTACGAGGCACTCAAAGCAGCAGGGCATGAAGCCTTCATGGCTGGAGAGAGCATTCGCTTGGGAGAAACCTGGTTGCAGCGAATTCATGCTGAGTTAGAACTTTGTGATTACTTTTTGTTACTGTTGTCTGAGCAATCAGCTGTGAGTGAGATGGTGACGGAGGAAGTGCGACAGGCAAAGCTGTTGGGTGGCAACCGCAAGGATCAACGACCTATTATTCTACCAATTCGGGTGAACTTCCCACTGAACTCGCCGTTAAATTATAACCTACGGGGATACTTACAGAATATCCAACAGCGGGAATGGAAGTCCAAAGAGGATACACCCGGAATTATCCAGGAGATGTTGAGTTTATTGGCAACGGGTCATGCACCAACAGTGGGGACAAGTGAGCCAATGATCCCGAATGAGGATAGCCCGGATTCTCCCCCGTTACCAATAGCAGAACCGGAGTTGTACAGGGAACCAGGGGGATCAGTGCCCCTAGAATCAGGATTGTATGTTGAGCGCCAGCCGATAGAGGCAGATTGTTACAGGGAAATTGTGCAACCGGGCGCATTGATCCGGATTAAAGCAGCACGACAGATGGGCAAAACTTCCCTGATGGCGAGGGTACTCAATTACGCCAAGGAGCAAGGTTACCAAGCAATTCCCATCAGCTTTCAGCGTGCCGACAGTAAACTGTTTACAGACTTGGATCAATTTTTGCGCTGGTTGTGTGAGCAAATTGGGCGACGATTGAAGCGGGCGAATCAGTTGGAAGACTACTGGAAAGGATACGGCAGTAAGGACAAGTGCAATGCCTATTTGGAAGAGTGCATCTTAGAGGAAATTGATAGCCCGATTGTCTTGGGACTGGATGAAGTGGATCTGGTATTTCCCCACCGCGCAGTCGCTGATGATTTCTTTGGTTTACTCCGTTCCTGGTACGAGTCAGCACGATACGGTGATTCTGGCAGTGAACTGTGGGCAAAGCTGCGGTTAGTGGTGGTGCATTCGACTGAGGCTTATGTTCCCCTCAACATTAATCAGTCGCCGTTTAATGTAGGCATGAATGTGGAATTGCCAGAGTTAAACCAAACTCAGGTGCAAGATTTGGCGCAAAGGTATGGGTTGAGTTGGAATGGACAACAGGTGAAGCAACTTGTGACCCTAGTAGGTGGGCATCCTTACCTTGTGCGTAAGGCACTCTATCACCTCCGTCGGCAGGAGATGACGTTCGCCCAACTGATTCAGGAAGCGCCTACCGAGGCAGGGATTTTTACTGACCACTTGCGACGACATTTATTGAATTTACAGCAGTATCCCGATCTGGCTGAAGCCCTGCGGCAGATCGTGACGAAAAATAAACCAACAGAGTTCAACTCGACGTTAGCGTTTCAGTTAGAAAGTATGGGATTAGTTTGCTTGCAGGGTAATCAGGCAACCATTCGTTGCGACTTATATCGACATTATTTTCGTGACCAGATCAAGAGTTGAATCTCAAATGGCGAGAGCAGTATGACAAAACAATTCAAAATGATAAATTATAAATTCAAAATGATAAATAACCAGAAAAAATACGCGTGGTGGGATACAAGCCCAAAACAATTCAAAATGTTAATTTTGAATTTTGAATTTCCAATTTTGAATTGGAGCGAAGCGAGTGACATCTAACACGGCTTACAAGTACCAGGTCGGTGGAAGTTTAGAGCAAAATGCTCCAAGCTATGTTGTACGACAGGCGGACGAAGATTTCTATCAAGCCTTGAAAGCGGGGGAGTTCTGCTACGTACTCAATTCTCGACAGATGGGCAAGTCAAGCTTACGTGTGCAAGTGATGCGTCGGTTACAAGCAGATGGGGTGGCTTGTAGTGTGATTGATATTACCACTATCGGGACTCATGATATTACTCCTGGAGAATGGTATTTAGGTATTGTCCGAAGGTTAGCACGCAGTTATGGCAGCAGGATTAAGCCACTTGCATGGTGGAATGAACGTGAAGGACTTTCACCTTTACAACGATTAAATGAATTTATTGAACAAGTGCTGCTATCAGAAGTTTCGGCTCAGATTGTCATATTTATTGACGAAATCGACAGTATCCTGAAATTAGATTTTAAAGATGACTTCTTTGCCCTGATCCGGTCTTGTTACAACCAACGTACTGAGAATCAACAATATCAGCGTCTCACATTTGGCTTACTGGGAGTGGCAACACCGTCAGACTTAATTCAAGACAAGAATAGAACGCCGTTTAATATTGGTAAAGCAATTGATTTGAAAGGATTTCAGCCAGAGGAAACTTTGCCTTTGGCTAGAGGATTGGCGGAAAAGGTAGAAAATCCGCAACAAGTGATCACAAAGATTTTGACTTGGACAGGTGGGCAACCGTTTTTAACCCAGAAACTTTGTCGATTGGTTGCTACATCTGTGTTTTCGATGACTACAGGTAGTGAAGCAGATTTAATTGAACAGGTAGTGAGATCGCTCGTGATCGAAAATTGGGAAGCCCAGGATGAACCAGAACATTTGAAGACAATTCGCGATCGCATTCTTAGCAATGAACAACGATCTGGTCGATTATTAGGTATCTATCAGCAGGTTTTGCAACAAGGAGAACTTGTAACTGATGACAGTCCAGAACAGATAGAATTACGGCTGTCAGGGTTGGTAGTTGATCACCAGGGTAAGTTAAAAGTTTACAACAGAATTTATGAGTTGGTTTTTGACCTCAGCTGGACAAGTAAGGCATTAGCCAAGTTGCGACCTTATTCAACCGCAATAGAAGCTTGGGTTGCTTCAAATAAAGATGAATCTTGGCTGTTGGCTGGGCAAACATTACTGGATGCTCAGATATGGGCAGATAACAAAAGCTTAAGCGATCTTGACTATCAATTTTTAGCTGCCAGCCAGAAATTGTCTAAGCGAGAAGTTGAAATTGCTTTGGACACTGAGAGACAGACAAAGCAGAGATTAGCTGAGGCACAACACAAAGCAGAACTAGCTTTGGAGGAAGAGAGGCAGGCAAATCAGCGCCTAGCCAAGGCACAAAAGAAAACTAAGTGGCAGATGGCTATCGGTGCTGCTGTCTTGGGACTGTCTCTTGTAGGCGCTGTACTTGTCCTTGGTCATGCTAATGAAAATTTAAAGTCTGCAATATCAGCACGAGATGCAGCAAATCAAAAGCGAGATTCTGCCATATCAGCACAAAATGTGGCACAGCAACGGGTAAAAGCAACTGCTGAGCAGGAAAGAGCCTTAACAAATCAAGCTGAAAATGCCAAAAAGGAGCAACAAAAAGCAGAATTAGAGCGGAAAAAAGCAGAGCAAAACATTCGGCGAGTAAATCAGAATTTAGCTAAAACTAAGGTTGAACTACAAGCTTTTAGCTTGAAAACGCAGCAAGCCTATCAACAGTTGAACCAGGCAGATGGAAGATTAAAAATTGCCCAGAGAGAAGCACAACAAGCAAAGCGAGTACAACAGGATGCAGAAAATAAAGCAAAATCTTCTGAACAAAGGGCAGTACAAGCAGAGCATAATACTCAACAAGCAAACCTGAATTTAACTAAAGCTAAAGCAGACTTGGAAGTTGCAAGAAAGACAGTGGAAGGAGTAAATGCAGTCCTAGCAGAAATCCAAGGAAAATTTGGTAACCTTATAGGGAAAGCAAGAACCCTAACTAATATTGGAGAGGCTTATAGCAGTATTGGAGAACCCCAAAAAGCACTCGAGTACTTTAACCAAGCTCTGCCAATCTTTAAACAAGCCTCTGGTTCGCTTGCTGGCGAAGGAGCAACCCTTAGCAATATTGGAAAAATTTATAGCTACATTGGAGAACCCCAAAAAGCTTTAAATTATTATAATCAGGCTTTACCCATCCACAGAAAGCAGGGTGATCGTGCTGGAGAAGCAACTACACTTGACAATATTGGTGCTGTCTACCAAAGTCTTGGAGATAGACAAAAAGCCTTAGCTTATTATAATCAAGCACTACCCCTTCGTCGAGCAGTGGGCGATCGTGCTGGGGAAGCAACTACTCTTGACAATATTGGTACTGTCTACCAAAGTCTTGGAGAAATACAAAAAGCCTTACACTATTATCACCAAACACTACCGCTTCGTCGAGCAGTAAGTGATCGCCTTGGAGAAGCGACTACACTTGACAATATTGGTAGTGTCTATCAATCCTTGGGAGATAGACAAAAAGCTTTAACTACAGCTTAACCGTGAAGCAGAGGACATCAGAAATCGCCTTCCAGAAGCAGCAGACTTGTTTGAAACTAAGCCCACTGATATTGCTGAGTTAAGAACTTCTATTCCAGTAGGTACAACAGTTATTCAGCCTGTATTTCTAACCAACAATCCCAAAGTTTCAAATCAAATCGCTTTGTTTGTTCTAACTAGAGACAAGGTGAACGCAATTAAAGTTCCTATTGACCCTACTAAATTTGATACCCTATTGAAACAAACTTATACTTCAGTCACTAACCGTTTTGATGATCAGTATATAGACAACTTAGAAAAAGTTTATGAATTGATAATTCGACCGATCGAAGCCGAAATTGAAGCCACTAAACCTAAGCAACTTAGTTTCATCGCAACTGGTAAACTCCGCTACATTCCCTTTGAAGCACTCTATGACGGTAAAACTGACAAATACCTGATTCAAAAGTATCCTATTAGCTACTTAACTCGCCTTTCTGTGCGCTCCTTTCAAGCTCAAGGAACAGAAAGCCCCACATTTAGAAAAAAAGTGCTAGTACTAGCAGCGTTTGGCAACCCTGTAACAAAACTACCTCTAGCATTACCAGGAGCGGAAGAAGAAGTCAAAAGTATTACTCAAATTTTCCCTGGTAGTAAAGCATTCATTAACAGTCAAGCGACGCTCAATGCTTTTAAAACTGAATTGCCACACTTTTCTATATTACACTTAGCAACGCATGGTTGTTTTCAAAAAGGCGGTTGTCCTAAATTGGGATTAAAAGAGAATACTTTATTATTTGCTGACCAAAGTTTAAACATTAGAGATGCTGCGTTGTTGGGACTACAAAATGTAGATTTAACTGTTTTAAGTGGTTGTCAAACAGCTTTAGAAACAAACTCTAATGGGGAAGAAGTTGCCGGACTAGCTTACCTATTTGAACGCGCTGGAAGCAAAACCGTGATAGCTAGTCTTTGGAGTGCAGAAGATGACACAACTAAGACAATCATGGTGCAGTTTTACCAGAATTTGAAGAAAGGGATGCGCAAGGATGAAGCATTGCGTCAGGCAAAGCTGAGCCAAATTGATAGTCATCCTTTCTTTTGGTCACCTTTTATATTGATTGGTGATGGACTGTAGGGGATTTGTGGAACAACAACCATAAACTGTTATGTCGTTTACAAGGTCTACAAAGTTTTACAGGCAAAGGTCTTACTTTATTGGGTAAAAAGTTAGGAAAGGGTCAAACTCTAATTTAGTCTAAACTCCAGTAACTAAGCATCTGACAAAAAGGCGTGAGATTGACCATCTCATAAACGAAGCTTTCTACTTTGGTTCGCTGTGCAGCGTTCATTTTTACCTGAGGTTTCACACCCCTAACCCGCATGGGTTTGATTTGATTTTTCACACTGCTTTTTTCTCTGAGTTTTCGTAATTCTCCATAGACGTTTTAACAGATTGTTCCAGATCGTCGATGGAACATTTATAGATTCGGCATAAAAGAGCTACTTGATCAACTCTTAGTTTCGGAATAGTTCTGCCTTGTTCCCAGTTCCGAACGCTTGAATGGGCGACGCCAATTTGAGCAGCGACTTCCTCAGCCCTTAATCCTGCTTTTTGACGCAACTGTTTCATATCCATTATTTTTAATGACTCCAATATACTAACACGTTAGACTATCTGGTTGACAAGTGGTCTAACGGGTTAGTAGTATGGAATAGCAAAACAAAAGCGATCGCCCCTAACGCCAATCAGAGAACGACCGCTATTGTGCCAACCCGTTAGTCCAGGTGTATTTAAATTATGTCCCAGTTAACGCTTGATAATCAAGAGATATCTCAAACCCAAGACGAACATAACCTGATTGACGAGCAGATCCCAGTCGTTCAATCCGGTTCCCTGACTTTTAAGAAAGCACCTTCGCCCAAAAGAGCAAAAACGGTGTACGAGGTTTTTCGTGGGGTGGACAGCCTCGGCATCATAGTCAGAGACACAGAAGGGCTTTGGTCTAACAGTTGCGACAGCGACGGGACCCTTCACTATGCCACACCTTACGAAGCGGCGGTGGCTTTTGTAAAGCCTACAAATTCCACAACTCGTACAGCATCGCCTGAAATCGAGATAGATTCCGACATTGACGCCGACTTCGGTGTACTCTACCGCGTATGGTGTGGAATTGATTTAATTGGCACTTTTTACCGCGCTATCGATGACGACAAATGGGTGGTACAGCCATGTAACAGCAATGATCGCCCCCGGTGCAACACGGCAGCGTCAGCACAACTGTTAATCGTGGCTCTTAGTGGCTTGCTGGTAGTTGATACACATAACAACGAGGAAAAACTTCTTGACCCTAAACAATATTTAGGGTCATCTTCAAACCAAGATTTTTGGGCTGGGCGGATCAGCAACTAGGGTTTCAGGAAGCGGTAAAGCACTCTTGTTGAAGCCGCATCTATTGTTTATGACGTTTACAAACATAGCAAGTGAAAAAACAAATTGTTGTTGCAAGCGTCCTGGCGCTCTTGTTTTGTCCCAGTTTTTTGAAGTCAGCCCAAGCCAATCCTATAGCCCCACCTGTCTGTAAGGACATTCCTTCATGTGGCGTGGCTGGCATAATAATCGGCACTGAAGTTATTGGCGGCATCTTGTATTATGTAGTTCAAAATGCAGCGGGAAAGGTACACAAGGTACGATCTAGACAACAGCATCCACCAGCACATAGGACTAATGAACAGTACGAGGAAGAGTTTCATATTTCCAGTAGTTCGACAGGTTGTTATGACTTAGCTGAAAGAAAAAGCCGGGAAACAGGTAAACAGTGGAGAGTCAAGAAAAACAAACTGATGAGAGGTACTGGAGGTGTAGCTAGACCAGGATATCTACTCCAATGGGAATGCACAATCACGACCGAACCCGAGAACTAAGGAGAAAATCGATGCTACTGTATCTTAAAAAGAATGAAAGCATGTTAATTCTGATTTATCCCAATAATCAGAAAACAGAAGTTGACCATTTTTTGAGTCCGATAGAATTCAAAGATCCACAAGAATTAGTAGGAACACATTGTATGGACTCTACTATTGTTGGTGAAACCTCCAAAGAAGCGACCGTCCGATACTTTAAAACTCCTCAATTAATACAAGAGGTAGAACTGGTTAAGCTTGAAAGCCTTACAGAACAATATTTTGCTGAAACCATAAACAAGCATAAGGAGTTTATTGACCAAAGTAAAATAATACAAATACTTAATTTGTATTGCGCAGTTGATCATGCTATTTGTGCCTGTTCCGAAGAGGATTTAATCGTAGCAGAAAAGATAGCTTTTAAGGCTTAAGCGATCGCTCTTTTCGCGATCAGAAGGGTCATCCCCTCACTTCCCATTCCCCAAATAATCAAAAACATTTGCAGCAACACCCCCTGACCACTGGCTAGGGGGTTTTCTGTGCTAATTACAACATAAAAATAAGTGATAGTCAGGACAGCGATCGCACTATCCCAATAGTGCGAGAACATCTAGCAGTCAATATGATTCTTCCAAACAGGTTACACGCGCTTGCTCCTCAGCGATAAGCCGGAGGCTTGACGCAAAGCCTATCGCACCTTTAACGCCATCAGGGTTAACCAATTCTCCAGTCCATCGGACATTTTGCCTTGAAGCAGATCTGGCGAAAAATAATCACTCTTGTAGTCAAAATTTCGCTCATGTAGTGACTGAGGATATATCTTATACCAGAAATTTACTTTTGCATTTTATTGATTAATTGCTCATAGATCACATCTAACCACATCGGAATCACAGGCTTACCCTCATCTAGAGATGCGTGAGCCTTGGACAAATCAAACTCCACAAGCTCCAATTTCCTCTTCTTACTATCCCACCACAACATAAAACGCTCTTGTGCTTTCTCATCGGTACTCTTAAACAACCCCTCATCTTTCAGTCGTTTAACACTTGCAGCAGCCACCTCAAAATTTAAACCCACCCCCAGACAATATTCCATGATCGCCAATTCCATCACCTCGGAACGAGAGTAATAAACACTACGTCCCGTCCCCGTATCGCTAATTGTAGGTACAACTACCTCTTTCTCCCGCCAATAC
>CAIVAU010000106.1 GCA_903903925.1 uncultured cyanobacterium | reverse complement strand
GTCAGGAGTCAGGAGTCAGCCTAGGAATCCTGTGCGACTGGCGGATAGAGCAGCGAAGCGCGAGTCCGCGAGCGTCTGAGGAAATGGGTCTAAATCCCGATCCAATTGCTCCTAACTCCTAACTCCTGACTCCTGACTCCTGACTCCTGACTCCTGACTCCTGACTCCTGACTCCTAACTCCTAACTCCTAACTCCTGACTCCTGACTCCTGACTCCTGACTCCTGACTCCTGATTTTTAATAACGGGATGTTTTGTGATTTGATTTTCCCTTTCTGCGTCGCCGTTCGGCGCTAGTGGCTGCTTGTTCCGCTGGATAACCAATAACAGGAATTACCTGATATTTCCGCTCTTCTTCTAAGTTTCTTAGTTCGGTGTAATCTACCCAGTGGATGCAATCAACTGGACAAGTGTCAATGGCTTCTTGAATCAAGTCTTGTGGATCAATATCCTGGGAAATGACACGCGATCGCCCGTAATCTGGTTCTATATAAAATGTATTACGGGCAACATGAGCGCAGTGCTTGCAGCCAATACAGGTAATTTCATCAACATAAACACCCTTTTGCCGCATCACACCGCCCAATTCCGGCTCTAAACCAGAACGTTCTGGGGCGTCTCTCAAAAAGCCGCCCAATTCTGGTTCTAACCCGGAACGATCTGATTCTTCATCTTCCGGCGACGGCACAAACTCAGACATTACGCACTCCAGCGTTGTACGACTAGACTAATAGAACCATCTTGATTTTGTTTTTGTTCAGCAACTTGAAAACCTACACGAGTCGTCTCTTTTAAGACTGTCTGGTAAGCGTAACGCTGAGTTACCTGACGTAAAAATCCTTCAACAGACAGATCCTGCTGCCAATATTGCAAGTCAGCAACAAGTTCATATTCTTTTCCATTCCATCTAAAGCCGATATCGTAGCCATTATTCTGCTCAACGGTAATTTCCGCAGCATGAGTTTGACCGCGATAGCCACGTACCTCACGTGGACCCTGTTTCCAGTCTACGCCCAGGTCAGTGAGAGCATCTTTGAGAGAGTCAATGTTACGGATTTGGGTCTTAATTTGGCTAAAGTGTGACATGGTAGTTGTGATTCAATGAAACTAAGATGAATGTGCGTGAAAACTTACCAATCGCTGAACGTGGTTTGTGTATTCGCCACATCAGATTGCTGCACTCTATTGGCAAAGTATTCTGAGGTTGGCTCGTGACTAAGTACTTGTCCTAGCTGTGCCTCTATAGCCTCTGTCACTTCAGCGCATGAAGCACCTACGATGCCAGTGACTTTCTCTTGTACCCGACCATCTGGATAAATTATGAATTCTAATGTCTCCATGCTCTTGGCCAACCACAATAAGTAAGCTTGGACTGTACTGCTCAAGCAGCAAGGTGTAAATTGAGCTGTCAGAATTGTTATTCCTGAGCTACAAATTTGTCATTTGTTAACTAATGTTGCATCTTTCAAAAGAAATATCTCATAAACTTTACAAAAATTATTCATTTTATGAGTGTTTACTCTTACCTTTTGTTAGTTTCCCTTAACTATATAAATTAGTCAAGTTTTATAGAGATATGGTAACAAAAGGAGAAAACGGCAGAAAAAAAGCAATAACAGTCGAAAAAGGCGCAAATAAAAATGAAAATTGACTGTAATTATTGAAAAAATTTATCATTACTATCAAGTTCTAACGTATTACACTAGCTAAAAGCTCAATCTACAGAATTTTTTCAACTCAACCAATTAACCATGAATGCAAAGCAAGTGATAGGTTCTAGCAAGTTCCAACCAGCGATACATGTGGGAGTACTAGGCTTTGGCGGATTGGGGCAAGCTGCCGCCAGAGTTCTAGCTCTTAAAAAGGAAATGATTTTAGTGGCAGCGGCAGACAAACAAGGCTACGCCTACGCTGCAGAGGGTTTAAATGCCGGGGAGTGCATTGCTACTTATCAGTCGCGAGGTTCGGTCGGCTATTTAGAACCAGTTGGAACCATATCAAACCGTAGTATTCAGGATTTAACCGAAAGCGTTCATCATGTAGATGGGTATTTTCTGGCTTTACCGAACCTACCGAATAACTTTATTGCCTCTGTAACTCAGGAGTTGATCAAATCTGGTTGGCGTGGGGTACTGGTAGATGCCATTAAACGGACTAGTGCTGTAGAACAGTTACTCGAGATGAAAGCCCAATTGCAAGCAGCAGGAATTACCTACATGACAGGATGTGGGGCAACACCAGGACTGTTAACAGCAGCAGCGGCTTTGGCGGCGCAAAGCTACACCGAAATTCATCGGGTTGAGATTACCTTTGGAGTAGGAATTGCGAATTGGGAAGCTTATCGAGCTACCATCAGGGAGGATATTGCCCACATGCCTGGTTACAGTGTAGAAACTGCTAGGGCAATGACTGATGAGGAAGTCGAAGCACTACTAGATCAAACTCATGGTGTGCTGACACTAGAAAATATGGAACACGCTGATGATGTCATGCTGGAGTTAGCAGGAATTGTTGAGCGCGATCGCGTAATCGTTGGTGGCGTAGTCGATACCCGCAATCCCAAAAAGCCCCTCAGTACTAATGTTAAGGTAACCGGTCGCACCTTTGAAGGGAAAATTTCCACCCATACCTTTACTTTAGGAGATGAAACCAGCATGGCAGCCAACGTCTGTGGCCCAGCCTTTGGTTATCTCAAAGCTGGGATACAATTACACCAACGCGGCATGTATGGAATATACACCGCTGCTGAAATTATGCCTCAGTTTGTGAGGTAAACAAACAAGCAGTGCTTTGGTTTGTAGTTGCGCTGTCTTCGCACTAAAGCGCAACTAAAAGCTTTACATTCGTGATCGCCACAGTCTGCACCCTAATTCCCGTCCCCTTGATGACTGGAACAAGTTGTCATCATATCTCCTTTATTCAAATGCTGACTCAACTTCGCCGATATGATGTGGCGTTGTTATGCGACTCCTCCACACTAAGCCAACACTAAAATACTTTCCGTTTCACTACCTTCAAATAGAATGAGCGTGTCAAAATTATCTCTCAAAATCTGAACAATCTTTGATGTTGGACTGTTGCCAATACGAAGATAAATAAATTTGGGTGGATGACCATAAAGCAAACTGCGCTGGTGAAAATCAGAGTCCTTGGAAACAATCACAAAGTCATTTACCTTGGCATATTCCCAGATCAGTGCATCGTCAGTATTTGTCAGTGCTACAGTTTTGACATGCTTAGAATCGGGATACAAATCGACAATCCTGTAAATAATTTGGTCTGACAGGTTTTCATCCAATAGCAGTTTCACAGCGATGCAACAAATAACTTTTTCTCACGATCAGCCGCGAAAGCAAGACAGGCTTTAATGTCTTCCGAGGTGAGTTCCGAAAAATCTGACAAAATTTCGGCTTCTGTCATACCACCTGCTAAATACTCTAAGATGTCATATACAGTGATTCGCATTCCCCGAATACACGGCTTTCCGCTACGTTTTCCCGGCTCAATTGTAATAATGTCATGGTAATCCATAAAGCAACAGTTGGCAAAAATATTGACTTATACCTATACCATAGAAGAGAAGTAATATTCATTGTAAAAATTTGATATGGATGCCTTAATTCAAGAACTTGACATCAAACTGCGCCAATGGCAACCTGATATCGTTGAACAGGTACGCAAGTGCCTTGTGGAAATCATTGAATTGGCAGACCAAGATGCTTTAGATATTCTTCGCTCTAGAGTAGTTGAACAGGAAGTATTGGATCTGATTGATGAACCCGAAACCTGGTGAAGTATGGCTGGTTGATTTAGGACTTGCAGCTAAGACGCGCCCGATTATCATTGTGTCTCGTTATGACCCAACTCCACCTCGCGCTTTAATTCTCTACATTCCTGTGACGACGCAAAATCGGGGGAGTACTTACGAGGTTGAACTGCCTGTATCTTTTCTGCGACAGGGTTCTATTGCCAATGTGCCAGGGTTTAGGCTCAATTCCTGCTGCAAGACTAGAGCGCAAATTGGGAGAGTTGTCAGATGAAATGATGCTTGAAATCAAGCAAGCTCTGATTTTTGCACTGGATTTAGCTTGCGTTGTGCAGCACGAAAGTACTCCTTAAGCAGGAATATGAAGAGGCTTGGTTTGAGAATAAGTCCTTGTTTTCAGCCACTGTTGCCGCTCTTTATGACTCATTTCAGTTTTATAGCCAACTCTGACCTGATTAGGAGTTAAGTCTTTGTGCGTATCCGTATGTGTTTGTTTGTCTTTCACAGAAGTTTTTTGCTCCTATTACAGTGAATTGAAAGGCATAACCATCTTCTCCTGGGGCAATTGTAACCCAGCCTTGAGGCTCCATTTTAATGATATCTCTATAGTATGGGATAGCATCCTCCAAAGAGTCAAGGGAAACCAAAACTTCATCATTTTCATTAAAAGTGCAAAAATTTAATGTTAAGCTATTGGGCACAAATCTAATAATTCCTGTCTTGAATGAATTTTTTGTTCATAGTCGTAGATAACGCAATTCCATCGGGTAGCCAACTTACAGGCAAACTCAAGTGCGATTTGTTCACTGCCTAGTTTTTTACTAATATCAAGCAGTATATGAGTTTGTGGACAACCACCAAGCTGCTGCGTAATTAACTCAATTTCATCAGCATCAAAGTTTTTTAGCTCACTATTATCTAAAGCAATCCAAACATGGAGGTTACCCTTAGACAAACATCCATCATACAAATTATCAGGATGCAACACTGCTCCTACTTGCCGTAAAAAATTTGTAAATTCTTCAGGCTTAATATCAGCACTGGAAATTAGAGAAATAGGTTCTGGCATTGATTATTCTCCTACTATCGACATGAATTCTAATAATTCGTCTAGAGTGCGAACTACATAAGCCCCGACATTGATGATGTCTTGAGCCGCAGTTAATTTGTAATTAGGTGCATAGAGAATCACTGCTTTACTTAATGGATTTAAATCAAGATTTGATCTTAGTTTTTTAATTTGCTTTAACTTGCGGGAGGTCTGGGTTGTTACTTCGATGATAACGTTAGCTGTTTCTACATCAATTTCACCAATTGACCCATTTATACCCACTTCTTTATTGAAACCGCGTCTGCAAGCTTTTGCACATAGAATGCTGAGTGTTGGTTATGGTGAATTGGGTAATGATGCTCAAGCAATAGCAGAAGCTCAAACCTTTCTCACATTTGCCCAGAAAAATCAAAATTTACTTTGGGAAAAAAGCGCACTGAATCTGCTGGGAGATTTGCACAAAAAATTTGGATGCAAAGAACAAGCAATGGTTGCTTATCAACTAGCCAAAAACTCTACACTATCTGCTTGTCAAACTGCGCTTGCTAATCGTCAACAAGACGGGATAGAAATCGCTAGTTTAGCTTATTATTTTCTCAACGGTGGAGCGAAAGCGGTATTGGCTTCCCTTTGGCAAGTCAATGATCCAAGTACTAAAGACTTGATGGAACATTTCTATCAAAATCTGGCTCAAAATCCCCAAATCACGAAAGCAGAGGCTCTACGTTTAGCTCAACTATCTTTACTTTGTGGCAAACAGGTCACTTTAGATGATATTAAGCGAGGGGCTATTGATGTAGAACCAGTACCAGGTAAACCAAGTAAACAAACCTCGACTCGGGCTAACTTCTCTCATCCTTACTATTGGGCACCGTTTATTTTGATTGGCAATGGATTGTAAAGATTGGTTCGTATTTGCCCTGATCAGTATGTTTCTAGTAGATTATGTTGAGCAATGATGATCAAAACGGTACATTAGAGGAAAGTATTTTTTATCAAGACTCGCCCCGTGGCAAAAATTACCCTTGAAGTCTCAGATGAACTGAGAGACCAATTAGCACAGATAGGCGATCGCCTACCAGAACTCCTTGCACTGAGTCTTCAGCAACCGCCACTTCCTGCTCGGATATATCAATATATTCTCGCTTTTGTTGCAAGCCAACCCACTCCAGAAGAAATTCTTGCCTTCCGTCCTACAACGGAAATGCAGACAAGATTACAAACCCTATTGGTACGCAGTAAGGCTGGAGAACTTACTCCCTGTGAACAACAAGAACTTGATGAATATGAGCGCATCGAACATCTGATCGTGATACTCAAAGCAGGTAGTCTACCTCATGTAAACCCTACAACATGAGTAGTACTTATGTTCCGGCTGCACTGCGTCCCTTGGGTAAGGGCGGGGAGACCCCGCCCCCACGGATTCCCCACTGCCCGTGTTTCTTGAAGATACTACACATATTCTAAGATCAGAATGGCTGGTGCGGTTAAGAACCTAGAGTGTCTATGTCAGAGCATATGTTAGAAATGTGGACTAATTTTTTTAGGTCTGGATCTTTTATCCCTCATGGACACTGCTACTTGTGGAAACCGGATTTAGTTTGGCTACACATAGTATCTGACGCGCTCATTGCACTAGCTTATTACTCCATCCCAATCACACTGTTCTACTTTGTGCGCAAGCGCCATGATCTGCCATTTTCTGGGATTTTTCTCCTGTTTAGTGGATTTATTGTAGCTTGTGGTACGACACATGTCATGGATATTTGGACGCTTTGGTATCCAACCTATTGGGTGTCTGGGTTCATCAAAGTGGTAACGGCATGCATCTCTTTATTTACAGCAGTAGAGCTTGTGTTCTCAGTCCCACAAGCACTAGCACTTCCAAGCCCTGCGCAACTTCAAACACAAATAGAGCAGCGGCAGCAAGTGGAGAAGGAACTGAGAAAGTACCAGAATCATCTGGAGGATTTGGTGACTCTCCGCACTAATGAGATTACCAAGACCAATGAACAATTACAACAGGAAATTGCTGAGCGCCAACGCATTCTAGAAGTGCTACGACAAAGTGAAGAGCGTTATCGTTATTTAGCTGAGGCAATTCCCCAACTTATATGGACAACCGATAGTAACGGTCAGTCCGATTATTTTAACAAAAACTGGTGTGAATATACAGGGCTAACATTGGAGCAGTCCTTGGGTTATGGCTGGCTCTCAGCATTGCATCCAGATGATTTACAGCAGGCTTCTGATGTCTGGTTAAATGCGGTCAAAAATGGCACATTATACAACAATGAATACCGATTCAAACGGGCTTCTGATGGTTCCTATCGCTGGCAGCTAGCGCGAGGCTTGCCACTCAAAGATGAGCAAGGTCATGTAGTGAAGTGGTTTGGGACTTGTACAGATATCCATGAACAAAAAGAAATACAACAAGAACGCGCCCACCTCCTGACATTAGAACAAGCAGCACGAGCTAAAGCAGAAACAGCCAATCGAATTAAAGATGAATTTCTGGCTGTGCTCTCCCATGAACTACGCACCCCACTTAACGCCATTCTTGGTTGGTCTAAGTTATTGCAAAGCCCTAAGTTTGACCGAACAAAGACATCTCAAGCACTCCTCACTATTGAGCGCAATGCCAAGTTACAGGTTCAACTCATTGAGGACTTGCTGGATATATCCAAAATTTTACAGGGCAAATTGACGCTGAATATTACAAATGTCAACTTAGAATCTATAGTCTTGTCCGCAATAGAGACACTACGTTTTGCGATCGAAACTAAATCGATTCAAGTGAATACAGTATTTAACCGGAATGTGGGGCAAATAGTGGGAGATTCTACTCGGTTGCAGCAAGTTGTATGGAATCTCCTTTCCAACGCTGTCAAATTTACATCCCATGGAGGAAAGATAGAAGTACGACTGCGGCAGACTGACGGCTATGCCCAAATTTTAGTGAGCGATACAGGTAAGGGGATTAGTTCTGAGTTTTTACCCTACGCGTTTGATTACTTTCGGCAGGCAGATAGCGGTACTACCAGGCAATTTGGTGGATTAGGACTGGGACTGGCAATTGTCCGTAATATAGTCGAAATGCATGGCGGCACAGTCAAAGCAGAAAGCCCTGGTGAAGATCAGGGGGCAACATTTACTGTTAATTTACCGTTTCTCCAAGATGAAACCCCAAGTATAATGCATCAACAAAATCACCCGTCATTCTTAGCTCCTAATTCTTTACCCCTTGCTGGCTTACAAGTTTTAGTTGTTGATGATGACGCTGATTCGCGAGATTTTGTGACTTTCATATTACAGCAAGATGGAGCTAAGGTCATCGCAGTATCTTCGGCTGGTGAAGCATTACAAGCTCTAGTACAGGCAAAGCCAGATGTGTTAGTCAGCGATATTAGTATGCCCGATATCGATGGCTATATGTTAATGCGTCAAGTGAGAGCTTATACACCAGAAGAAGGTGGACAAATTCCAGCGATCGCCTTGACTGCCTTTGCTAAAAAGTATGACCAGCAACAAGCACTTGAATCAGGGTTTCAGATGCATTTACCTAAACCGATTAACTCAGAAGAATTAGTTCCAGCCATTGTTAAATTGCTTGAAACAGAAGAAAACCCCGAATGTTAATATTAATTGATCAGAATTTTCTCGGTTTTGTTTTTTTGACTTTTGACTTTTGACTTTTGACTTCCCGCAAAGCGGGTGGTGGGTTGCTTTTAATGAACGGTTTTCCGTAGGAAGGTAAGATGAACCAGAAAATTTTGCTCACAGTCAAAATTCTAGTTGCCATCACCTATGTCATATCCTTAGGTTACGCAGGATATCTGGTAGGTAATAATCTGAGTCAGAAAGCAATTGGTAAATCTGTTACCAGCGTTGAACAGTCAGACTCTACAAAAGATACTAGTTCTAAATTACAGACGCTGTTAGATGAGGCTGTTGCAGAAAAGAAAATACCCGGAGCAGTCATATTTATTTCTACTCCTAAAGGTAAGTGGCTGAAAGCATCTGGTATCAGTGACTTGGAAACAAAAACACCAATGAAACCTACCGATGGCTTTTCTATTGCCAGCATGAGCAAGACTTTTGTGTCGGTGGTTGTGCTGAAATTAGTAGAAGAGGGAAAACTAGACTTGGATCGGGCGATCGCCACTTACCTGCCAACAGAGATCAGTCCTCATATTGTCAACAGCAACAAAATTACAGTTCGCCAACTCCTCAATCATACTAGTGGTGTTGCCGAATACGACGAAACTAATGAATTCAAACAGGCGACAGCACATAGAAGCCGTCTACAACCCTGGACAGCTAATGAGGCAATTAAGTACATCTACGACGCCGAACCCCAAGCATCGCCAGGAGAGAAATTCCTCTATACCGATACTAACTACATCCTCTTACAACTGATTGTCGAGAAGACAACCGGGGAGACTCTTGCAAAAGAGATTCGCAGTCGCATATTGAAACCGTTAGGGTTGAAATCTACCTTTACCGAACTGCACGAACCCACCAAAGGATACGTAGCTACAGGGTACGGCGATCGCAATAAGGATGGCAAGCTTGTCAGTTTTGCCGAAGTGAATGATGGCAATGGTTTAGGCGATGGGGCATTGGTTTCTAACGCAGACGATTTAGCCAAGTTTGTCAAGGCTTTGTTTGTCAAAAAAACCTTACTATCTCCAAAGATGATGAAGCAAATGTTAACCTTTAAGAGAAATAGTGTTAGCTATGGCTATGGGTTAGGTGTCGAACGTTTACCGACCCCTTACGGCAATTCCTTTGGACATACTGGCACTGCCTATGGGTTCGTAACTTTAATGGCATATCTACCAAGTAAAGATACTACTATTGCTGTGCTACTCAATAACCAGGATAGCGACGTCAAATCTCTGGCAATCAAAGCTATAGAAGTAGTCAATAGTCAATAGTCATTATATAGTTAGTTGTTGGTTGTTGGGTATTGGGTGTTTTGTTAACAACTAATAACTAATAACTAATAACTACCAACTAATAACAACCCTTCCTTTTGTGCCATCGACAACATCAGGTCAACTACGCGATGCGAGTAGCCCCACTCATTGTCGTACCATGCCACCACTTTGAAAAAGTTTGAGTTTAGCTCAATGCCAGCACCAGCGTCAAAGATACTCGAATGGGAATCCCCCAGAAAATCGGTGGAAACGACTTCATCTTCGGTGTAGCCTAAAATGCCTGATAGTGACCCAACAGATGCTTCCTTCATAGCAGCGCAGATTTCTTTGTAACTAGTGGCTTTGGCAGTTTTAAAGGTTAAGTCAACCACTGAAACATCAGGGGTAGGAACCCGAAATGCCATGCCAGTCAGTTTGCCTTTCAACTCTGGTAACACGAGTGCTACAGCTTTTGCCGCCCCAGTGGAGGAGGGAATAATATTCTGAGCAGCACTCCGACCACCCCGCCAGTCTTTCTTGCTTGGTCCGTCTACCGTTGGCTGAGTCGCTGTCATAGCATGAACTGTGGTCATTAATCCTTCAGTTAACCCAAAGTTATCATTGATGACTTTGGCTATAGGAGCCAGACAGTTGGTAGTACAACTCGCATTGGAGACAATGGTGTCTTTTACTGGGTCAAACAGATGATGGTTGACACCCACGAGCAGAGTAGGAATTTGATCTGGATCTTTGGATGGTGCGGAAATAACGACTCGCTTTGCTCCTGCTTTAAGGTGATTTGCTGCTCCTTCATAATTAGTAAAAAGCCCTGTAGATTCAACTACATAATCTGCACCCAATTTACCCCAAGGTAGTTCTGCTGGATTCTTGATTGACACACAAGGAATAAAGTGTCCATCTATCAAAATACCATCATCCTTTGCCTCAACTTTGCCCTTGAATGTTCCGTGGGTTGAGTCGTATTTCAATAAATAAGCAAGGTTATCAGGTGGGACAAGATCATTAATACCCACAAACTCGATTTTTGGGTTGTTGATCCCAGCGCGGAATGCTAGTCGCCCGATTCGACCAAATCCATTGATACCAATTTTCAGCTTTGCCAAGAGTCAACCTCCTATTATTAGGATTGTTAGTTTTTCTATTTACTCCCACTACCTACTACTAACCACTAACTCAATCTTGACAGTCGATATTGAGCTAAGGCGAATTTGATTGACATCTTTTAATGTTTATTAGAAACAATGCCGAAAACCTTTCTGACTCCTGAATCCTGAATCCTGAATTCTGATCTATTATCTTTTTTACACTTAGATACTGAGACTACTGAAAGCGATCGCCATCTCTTGATAAGATGCGCTGAAAAATTCGTCATCCTTGCTGATGCGACTTGCAATTTCATCCAGCGAAGCTAGAGGGAACGAGTGACAACGTTAAAGATGAAAAAACTAATTGAGCTTGTTGCTACCAGTTGCTTGTTTGTATTGGCGATCGCATATTGTAAACCAGCATCCGCCGATCAAATCCCTATGCCTAGTGAACAATGGCAAATAATCGTCCATGACTCCGACAATAATATCCTCTCAATTGATCAAGGCACTATAACAAGGCAGGGGAATTTTGCTGGCTTTTGGACCCAAACGATCTCCCCCACTAGCACTGTTGCTATCTCCCGTGTATATGCCGTGGCTGATTGTTCTAGCGGTGCATTTCAGGCTTTGTGGGTAGCACAAGCTGACAGACAGGGAAAGATTTTAGCGAATAATAAAGTCAATGAATCAATAAAGCCTGAAAAGCTTTTAGCTGATGCGATTTGTAGGAATCAAAACCTAGCAGTGCAGCCTCCAGCTTTCCCAAACCAAGTAGCGCAAGCTCTATTAAAGTCTTTGACAAAGAGTAGCCCAACAACTGCTGGTGTGTTTAGTAGGACGAGGAATTACGTGTTTAAATAGTTAGGAGTTAGGAGGGTTTAGATAAAAGGATTTTACTTCACTTACTTGCAATGTGCGGTATATCCTTTGCGAGTAACAGACTGAACCAATTTTAGATTAAAATCTACGATAGTAATGAAGTAAATTCAGAAACTTATAGAAATCAAAACTTCTAGGGTCAATTTTTTGACCTGAGCGATCTACAGCCTTGTGGGTAGTAATCCGCTCCTCTGGAACATTACTTTGAGCGATTAACCAAGCAAGAGAATGGTATTGAGCCTCAGTGTAGCTGCTATGGGTTGGTTGCGTATTCATATGACCATCAGGCGGCGTTTCCAACGAGACGTGATAAGCAAAGTTATTCACAGACGAAGCAATCTGGGGATTAGTCTTCACTGTCTCTGAACCATCGGAGCTATCAAACTCTGAGTTTGCTGCACCAAAGGCTCGCTTTTCTGGTGGGACGAGATAAACAACCGTTCCGTCTAACTGAATCATCGTATGGTAACTCGCTTGCACATTTTCATCAAAGTGCGGCTCTTGAAAGAAATTGATGACGCTAGAGGCAGAAGCATCAGTTTCATGAAGCACGATAATCGGTTTATTATTAACAGGTATACCGTTGAGATCTTTGGTAAACCTCTCGCCATAGTTTGTTGGATGTGCCCAAGCAATCTTGTACTGGGGTCGGTATTGTCCTATAGTCGCAATGCCATTGACCTGAGAACTGGTCACATCTGGCGATTTACTCATCAAGGTATCAACATCAGAACCAACAGGAGAGCGAAACTCACTTCCTTTGTTTCTCGTCAATTCAACTTGAGGATAGGGATATTGACTCCAGATAGCAGCTACCGATTTGGATGTTACTGTCTTCTTTTGTTGTAGCGTCGCGCTCCCGGCAAGCATTAGACCAACAATAAGACAGAGAAACGGTAGAAACATTAGTACCCTTCTGCTTGTCCTTACTCTAAATCTCATTTTAGTTGGAATTTATCAAAATTTTTTGTACAGAGAGATTTGACGAAATAAACTGTCAGGTCACCTACCAAGTATAATCTACCAATAGTCATAGGTGTTAACCCTGTTTTTTCGCTTAACTCAAGCTGGTTAATACCTTTTTCATCCATAGTGCTTTCAATTGGCAAATCACTTTAACTTCGCTCATAACTCAACAATTTTTGTATTACAGCAATTTTCACCTCAATGAACCACACCGTTTGTAAGGGCGCAAAGTATTGCGCCCCTACAAATGTGGTCTAATTACTAGAAAATTGCTGTAATTGCTAAATAATAGCAATTTTCTGGTAACGTCTCGTCACGAACTTGTACAATCCTGTACTAAGATTCAAACACACCACAGAAAAAAGGATTTTTTTGCTAATGACGACTTCTACCCTCACACCCAGCCAATCTGCTACATTTGCTTCTTCTCAAGGAGAATTAAACTTGACAACCTTCAGTGAACCCTTTTCAATAATCGAACAACAAAATCACGGTGATACCTCCCCTGTTGCCAAAGGTGGTATTGTGGAAGCTCAAAACATTCATGCATCTATACATATTACAGATCAGCCACTCTCAGCATCCACTTCTGCTTTGAGTCAAGCATTTGGTAACACTAAGGGTTACTCAGGGACAGCAAAAACCCAAGCTAAAATCATCGGCAACTTTGATGTAGATGCTGGAAAAGTTTTTTCTTTTGAATTCTCAGCAACTCTAGACCTACAGACAAGAATAGCTGCGCCAAAAGTGGAGAAAGCCAAGGCTTCAGGAGATATTTCCTTTAAGCTATTTGACACCACTGACATACCACAACAGAATCTTCCTGACTTCCTTGTCTCCTTGTTATCCGATGACACAAATAACAAAATTCAAAAAAGCTCCTTAGACTTCTTTTCTATGACTGGAAACTTAAATACTCCAGGTAACAACGATTCTATTACAAAAGAAAAAAGCCACAATGTTACCATCATCAATGAAGACAAACAATTTACTGTAGGAGGAACGCAAGAATTGGCTAAATCTTCTGTCAAGGGTTCCTTGAAACGCTCCTTTGTTAAAAAAACAAATTTAACATTAATAGCATTGAGAAGGAGTCAAGCTATAGTTACATCGTCTGAACATCCAAATACCTAGAGGTTAGGAGTTAGGAGTTAGGGAACTCTAAGAAATAAATTATTATGGTTGGTGGGTGGAAATAAACCCAAAATGGTTTGTTGCTGTGAAGAGCGAAGACAGCGCAACTAAGCTGATGTGCAGCTAGATTGTATAAGATGAAAACGTAAAATTCTTGTAGTGCGGGCATCTTGCCCGCGTCCCATATATAAAGTGCGCAACAGCTTACGAGCCAATTCCAGAGGTTTTACATTTCGTTACATAGTTGTAAATTTTTCTGCCCATCTACTTAATGTAAAGTAATTTAACAATATTATCGTCATAATTTTACGTAAAACTTACACAATATTATGGCTTTTCCCTAAGCATAGTGATATTATCTCGATGCTGACTTTAAGGTGCAGAAACTTTGAAGAGAATTATTGATGACATCCTTACATAGTTTTCCGTAAAAACCGCAAAAGCCGTTGGATAACTATTTAGGCTCAATCAGGCTCCCCTACGCCTTTGCTTCCTAAACAGGAATTTTCGGGCGGAACAGAGCACCCAAAGGAAATCGGTTATAGAAACTCAACACATATAAAGAAGGATCATTATGAAGCAATATCTAGTATTTGCTAAGCGGCTTCTGCTATTAGCGACTCCATTAGTAGCGACTTCTGCACTTTTAACCTCACCAAGTCAGGCTGCAACCTTTTCTTCCTCTCAAGGAATATTGGATCTTACCAACTTCAGTGAAAGCTTTTCGACAACCGAAAGTCAAAATCTTGGTAATGTCTCTGCTATTGCTAACGGTGGAATTGTGAATGCTCAAAACAGTCACGCCGTTGCAAATGTCATACCAGATCCATTAGAAGTTTATACTTCTGCGACAAGTTTGGCTTCTGGTGAAAGCAAAGATTATGTTGGAACTGCACAAGCAGCAGCTAAAATTATCGGTAACTTCGATGTAGCTCCTGGTCAACTCTTTTCTTTCAATTTTACATCTGCTTTAGACTTGGAAACGGCAATAGATAATCCACCCAGTGAGAATGCCAACGCATCTGGGAAACTTTCCTTCTTCTTATTGGACACAACCGGCATACCTGAAAAAAATCTGCCAGACTTCCTCTCTGGATTGTTATCCGACACAACTAACAGCATTCTAAAAAATCCTTTAGACTTCTTTTCCCTCACTGGAAATTTAAATACTCTAGGTAACGACAATTTTATTACAAGTCAAGAAAGCCAAAATGTTACCTTAACCGAAGACAAACAATTTAGTTTTGACGGAACGCAAGAATTTGCTACAGATTTTGTTGAGGGTTCTCTACAACGCTCTTTTGATCGCAAAACCAACTTAACTTTAGTCGCGATAAGAAGCACTCAAACTAGAGTTGTAGCACCAGAACCTTCGATGAATCTAGCTTTAGTGTTATTTTTTGGATTACTTGCCGTTGCAACTAAAGGTAGACGCAAAGCAGCAGCAGACTCACTTATTCGGTAAATATTAAGTCGAGTGAGCCTTTCTATGAAATAATAAGAAATATATCTCATGAGCGATTTAGTAGTATACTTCTATCAAAAGAAAGATCTAGATTGTGAAGTGATATTACAATTATTTCAAAAAGATTTAGAAGTTATCTAAAACCAAAACATGGCTTTAATGTAGAACCTAAGGAGATGCTAGAGGCAAATTTATGATCAATAACATTCAACAAAAGTATCGGTTCGTCTGTACCCTTACTTTTGGCGATATATACGGTCAAATAATCATTTGGTTGATTACCATCACGATAAGTTTAGCGTCAGCTTTGGCACTGATGGGTGCTAAACGACCAATTTATGCTTTAGCCGCAGTCGCACTCGTCGTCTTGCTATCACTACCTTTCTTGCTTTTTGCCTTCGTAACCACCTTATTAAATCACATTGAATTGTCTCCTGTACAACCAGGAACAAAGATGGAACCAATACCCGGTAATGTTTCCCAACAACAACCAGTAGAAGCAAGTAGTTGAATAGTTAGTGGTTAGTGGTTAGTATAAAATGTAACTAACAACCAATAGCTAACAACCCAAATCCCTGCCAACAGACAGGGATTTTTTTATTTAAAAAAACAGGCGCTACGTCCTTGTTTCAAGCCTAAGACTGAAGTCGTGGGTGTTAATTTTGAATTTTGAATTTATAATTTTGAATTGGAGCGAAGCGAGTGACGTGCTTTTTTGGAGTTGGGGGTTAATTATGCTTGAACATGATGTACTGATTATTGGGGGTGGATTGGCGGGATGCCGCGCCGCATTAGAAATTGTCAGGACTGATGCTCGCTTAGACGTGGCTGTGGTTGCCAAGACACATCCAATTCGTTCTCACTCAGTCGCCGCTCAAGGTGGTATGGCAGCAAGCCTGAAAAATGTTGATTCCACTGACAGTTGGGAAGCACACGCCTTTGATACAGTGAAGGGTTCCGACTACTTAGCAGACCAAGATGCAGTGGAGATTCTCACCCGTGAAGCCCCAGATGTGGTCATTGATTTAGAACATATGGGTGTTTTGTTCTCACGGTTAACCGATGGTCGCATTGCTCAACGTGCTTTTGGTGGACATTCCCATCATCGCACTTGCTACGCTGCTGATAAAACTGGTCATGCAATTTTGCACGAATTGGTGAATAACCTCAGACGATACGGTGTGGATCTTTATCAAGAATGGTACGTGATGCGCTTGATTTTGGAAGAAGGTCAGGCAAAAGGTGTCGTCATGTACAACATTTTAGATGGGCAAATAGAGGTAGTGCGAGCTAAAGCCGTGATGTTCGCCACTGGTGGTTATGGTAGAGTATATAATACTACATCTAATGACTATGCTTCTACAGGTGATGGTCTGGCTATGACTGCTCTCGCCGGCTTACCCTTAGAAGATATGGAATTTGTTCAATTTCATCCAACTGGACTCTATCCGGCAGGAGTCCTGATTTCGGAAGCGGTGCGTGGAGAAGGAGCGTATTTGATCAACTCTGAAGGTGAGCGTTTCATGGCAAGATACGCTCCGAGTCGGATGGAACTTGCTCCGCGTGATATCACCTCACGGGCGATCGCCTACGAAATTCGCGCTGGTCGTGGTATTCATCCCGATGGTAGTGCTGGTGGTCTAGTCGTCTTTCTCGACCTTAGGCACATGGGTAAAGAAAAAATTATGAGTCGCGTTCCCTTCTGCTGGGAGGAAGCCCATCGCTTAGTCAGTATTGACGCTGTAACTGAGCCTATACCAGTACGCCCTACAATTCACTATTGTATGGGCGGTATTCCAGTTAATACCAATGGTCAAGTCCGTAGTAGTGGTGATACTCTAATTGATGGCTTCTTTGCTGCTGGCGAAACTGCTTGTGTTTCTGTACATGGCGCAAATCGCCTTGGCAGTAATTCCTTATTGGAATGTGTGGTTTATGGACGTAGGACTGGTGCTGCAATAGCACAATTTGTCCAAAACCGCAAGTTACCGATAGTGGACGAGCAACACTACATTAGGGTTGCTCAGCAACAAATTCAAGGGTTGTTAGAACAGAATGGGCAGTACCGTGTTAACCAAGTTCGTCAAGCCTTCCAGGATTGTATGACCGAGTATTGCGGCGTTTTCCGCACTGAGGAATTAATGCAAGAAGGTTGGCAAAAATTGGAAGAATTACAAAAACAATATTCACAGGTGTATTTAGATGACAAGGGCAATTGTTGGAATACAGAAATCGTAGAAGCTTTGGAGCTGCAAAGTTTAATCGTGGTAGGGCGTCTGATTCTAGCATCAGCCATGAATCGCCAAGAAAGTCGTGGCGCTCACTTCCGTGAAGATTATCCGCAGCGAGACGATGCTAACTTCCTCAAACACACAATGGCTTATTACTCACCAGCCGGAATTGATATCCAGTACGCGAGAGTAACAATGACCATGTTTGAACCACAAGAGCGGAAGTATTAGCTCCCTACTCCCCTCGTGGTTTGCTATACTTTGATACTAGAGTTGCTAAACGTGGCAAATCAATTGGTTTAGAGATGTAGTCATTTATTCCAGCAGCGAGACAAGTTTCACGATCCCCTTTCATTGCCATAGCTGTTTGAGCAATTATTGGAATCATTTGGTACTGCTGGTGTTCTCGCAATTGCTTTACCAAGTTAAAACCGTTGCTATCTGGTAGTCGAATATCCATTAAAATGACTGCTGGGTGCAGATGTTTTAACGCTTCCCACATTTCGGCAGCATTTTTTACCCAAGTTACCTGATATCCTAACTTACGAAGATAAGTTTCCATCATCTGGGCATTGGGTAAGTCATCTTCCACCAGCAAAATATTTGGAGAGGAGTTCTCCGTCACAGAAGACGAGAGGATGACGGAATTATGGTCAGAGGAAGCATTCCTCTCCCCCGTATACCCATGGATTGAGGACTCCGAGTCCCCCTCACCCTCTCCTTGTCTCAGGGGAAGTACGATAGTAAAACGTGACCCATGCTCAACTTCCGATTCTACTTCCACCCAACCACCATGAAGTTCAGCTAGTTTCCGAGTCACTGCTAACCCTAAACCAGTACCTTCATCAGAACCTGCGGTAGAATTGGCGATTTGGAAATAGGGTTGAAAGAGATCAGTTTGTTTTTCTCTAGATATACCAGTGCCAGTGTCCCAAACGGTAAAATGCATAAATGAACCGTTAGGCTTGACCTGTAAGCCAACTGTTCCTGTACTTGTAAACTTTAAGGCGTTGAAAAGCAGATTCAATAGCATTTGCTTAAGTCGCAAAGGATCGGCTACTAGGCTGGTAGCAGATGGGTTTAGGTCGATGCTTAATTTCAAACCCTTGTCAGCGGCTTTCTCTTTAACAAGTGCCATAACGTTGAGACAAAGTGTGGAGATATCTACGAGTTCAAACTGTACTTCCAACTGGTTAGCTTCAATTTTAGAGAGATCTAAAATGTCGTTAATTAAAGCTAAAAGATGCTTTCCACTGGACTGAATAATATTTAAATACTCTTGGTGGCGCTCTTGTGATGGGTCATAGCCCTTCGCTAACAGCAAGTAGGTAAAACCGATAATAGAACTAAGAGGTGTGCGAATTTCGTGACTCGTGTTTGCCAGAAACTGATTTTTGAGTTGATTAGTGCGTTCTAAGTTCTGATTAATACTTTCTAATTGTTGACACCGCTGTTGAAGAGATTCTCTGTGTTTCAGTTGTGCTATGGCTGTAGAACACTGCTGGGCGGCGCGTACCATCAATTGTGAGGTCAGTGCGGCGCATTTGCCTTCTAGTGACTCACTGTCAGAGACAATAGGCGCTGTGGTAAGCATCAGCCAGCCGATAACTATGCCTGTATTGTCCGATAAATGCCAAGCGATTGGCGGTTGTTGATTCTCTTGGGACTGCAAATCTTCAATGTTTATCAGTTCTTCGAGTCTCATCTGTGGTTTTTTTTCTTTGTTCCCCATAACTTCTGGTGATGGAGTTTGTGAAGGTTGGGATGGGGAACCAGAAAGATAGCAAACTTTACAAACTTTTTGTTGTGGCTGAACGATCGCTATCGCCACCTTAATGGGACTCAAAGCGCGATGAAGCTCGTCTACCACAGTTTGGAATATTTCTGCTTCTGAAACTCCTGCATGGTTGTTAGTAGTCACAATGGAACCAAGGCAATCATTTAGGCGATTTTGTAACTGGTTCAAGCTACGTTCCAGCCACAACTCAGCACTAAGTTGTTGTATTGTTGTCAACAGTGTTGGCGTTGCATCAATCTGTGAGTTCTGTTCTGGTAAGCTTGAATACTGCTGCATGGTCAACTAGACCGCCTAACAAGTTTTGCTTTACACAAAAGTTCTAACAAGATTCCATGTATATTAGCGCACTATTCTATATACACTTATAAACTAAATTTATAAAAAACTAATAGTGTGAAATAGAACTGTACGTTATTTTATAAATTCCCTATTTTAACGTTGTTTAAAACAAGATTAAAATTATGGATGCGCATTTTGCTCAATTAATCGTCAATGGTATTGCGGTGGGAAGTATTATTGCTCTAGCTGCGGTCGGACTCACCCTCACTTATGGAATTTTACGGCTGTCTAACTTTGCCCACGGTGACTTTCTGACTTTAGGAGCCTATCTGACACTGCTGATCAATTCCTTTGGGATCAATATTTGGCTGTCGATGGTACTTGCAGCAGTGGGGACAATCGCAGCGATGCTGTTATCGGAAAAGTTGCTGTGGTCAAGGATGCGCTCTATCCGTGCTACTTCAACTACCGTGATGATTATTTCCATCGGGCTTGCCTTGTTCATTCGTAATGGCATTATCTTCATTTGGGGCGGTAGCAACAAAAATTACAATGTATCTGTGACTCCTGCATTAGATGTCTGGGGTATAAAGCTGCCTCAAAATCAACTGTTAGTTCTCTTCTTGGCAGTGGTTGCAATTTTGGCTTTACACTACCTTCTACAAAATACCAAAATTGGTAAGGCTATGCGAGCAGTTGCTGACGATCAGGAATTAGCTAGAGTCTCTGGTATTAATGTTGATAATGTTATTTTCTGGACTTGGGTGATTACTGGCAGTCTTACTTCCTTAGGAGGGAGTATGTACGGCTTAATTACGGCTGTGCGCCCAAATATGGGCTGGTTCTTAATTTTACCCCTATTCGCATCAGTAATTTTAGGAGGAATCGGCAACCCTTATGGGGCGATCGCCGCTGCTTTTATTATTAGCATTGCCCAAGAAGTTAGCACACCCTGGTTAGGTTCTCAATATAAACAAGGTGTAGCACTTTTATTCATGATTTTAGTGCTGCTCATTCGTCCCAAAGGTTTGTTCAAAGGTACGATTTGAGGGGATTGGGGATTGGGGATTGGGCAATGAGAGACTGATAATTCCCCCTGCTCCCTACTCCCTACTCCCTACTCCCTACTCCCTGCTCCCTACTCCCTACTCCCTACTCCCTCTTATTCAATGATATGGAAATAATAGGCAGCTACCAGGAAGTTGATAGCTAAGAGGAGCAGTGCCCAACCTGTCCGAAAGGCGTAAGGCGGTTTACCGCCCGATTTAGCAACGTCTATACCAACTTTCTTACTGGGGGCTGTCTTGGTTTGAGCAGTCATAGTGTTCTCTCCTAATTTAAAGACTTATTAACACATACCAAAGAGCCGTCTGATTGAGTGAAATTTGTTAAAAATATTTTTGTAGATTTTGCCACCCAACGCAGCAAAAATCGATCAGTCATACTCTTAACAGTAGAGACGCCATTCATCGCGTCTTTACTGTTGACTAATTAGTACCAGCGTGGTATGAACTGCGAACTAAAGGACCAGAACGGACATGGCTGAATCCCATTTCCTGTGCTATGGTGCTCAGCTCATCAAACTCTTCTGGTGTCCAATATTTTTGCACCGGTAAATGTTCTAAGGAAGGACGCATATACTGACCGATAGTGAGGCGATCGCACCCCACTTGGCGTAGATCTGCCATTGTTTCGATGACTTCCTCGACTGTTTCTCCATGTCCCAGCATCAAACCCGACTTAGTGGGAATAGTAGGATCAATGTCTTTCACCACTTGCAGTACGAAGAGCGAGCGATCGTACTTTGCTCCTCGGCGTACTGGACCTTGCAACCGTCGTACTGTCTCAATATTGTGGTTATAACAAGCAGGCTCAGCGTTCACAATCAGATGTATACGCTGGCGTTGTCCTTGCTCAACTGCACCAGCACCACCCCAAAAGTCTGGTGTCAGTACCTCAATTTGAGTTTCTCGGTTCAACTGGCGAATAGCCTCCATGGTCTTGACAAATTGACTTGCTCCCTGGTCTGGTAAGTCATCACGAGCTACAGAAGTCAGTACCACATAACGTAATTCCAAAAGCTGTACTGCTTCTGCTACCTTTTGGGGTTCCTCTGGGTCAAGAGACATAGGTGCATGACCTTTATCTACTTGACAAAAGGCGCAAGACCGAGTACAGGTTGGTCCCATAAGTAAGAAAGTCGCAGTTTTTTGGGCGTAGCATTCTCCTCGATTGGGACAACGTCCTTCTTCACAGATCGTATGTATTTGGCGTTGCTTAATGATGCGTTGTACAGTTGAGATCTCGCTAGCTTTGCCAATAGAGCGACGCAACCAAGTTGGCATTGCCGTAATTTCCGAATTAAGTTGGGCTTTTTGTGAAGAGTTCATAGGTAATTCAAATTAGGATTAAAGGAGTCAGTCTTGTACAGAGACGACGAATCGCCTGTGTAGTGACGACTTTTTCATTTTCATCAATTGGTTATGCTAACGCGCCTTGCCTTAAATAGCACTGTGAGCTAAGGTTGAAGGAATGAAACGCGCAGTTCTTTAAACTACATCAAATATAGTCACTTCTACCGGAAATTACTCTTCCCCAATCAAGATAAATTTTGGATATAGTGGGATAACTTAAAAACCTTAAACGGCGAACCCGCCATTTAAACCTCAAGTTTCTGTTAGAGCAATTAGTCGTGGCAAGTAACAAAATTCTAGTTATTGATGACACTACCGTTGTTAGAGTAAAAGTACGGGAAATGTTGCCTCCGGGCAATTTTCTGGTATTGGAAGCAAAAGACGGTGTAGAGGGACTAAATTTAATACGTCAAGAAAAACTCAGTCTAATTATGTTGGATTTTCTGTTACCTAAAATGAGTGGGTGGGAAGTTTTCCAACAAATTCAATCTCAATCTGATCTCAGGAAGATTCCTTTAGTCATCATGTCTGGTCGGAAAGAGGAGGTGACGGAAAAAATTTCAGAACCTTTTGAACATTTTGAATTTCTGGGTAAGCCTTTCGACCAAAAGCAACTCATTGGCGCGATTAAGCTAGCAATGGCAAAGGCTAAACAGCCGCGTCAAGAAGAATCTCAAGTAGCAAACTTTGCTACTCAAAATCAACCAGCAACAGGGGCTGTTACTGGAGAAGGTTCATCGACTGAAATTCAAGGATTGACTGAAAAGATGGTCAAGATGCAAGCAGAAATTGATAGCTTGAAGAAACAACTAACTCAAGTTGTAACCTTTATTAAACAAAAAATAAAGTAGTTAAGAAACTTCAAGAGATAGGAAACTCCCTTGACTATTGAGTGTAGAAAGTCAACTACCCCGACCTCCATAGGTCGGGGCTTGCGGAAAACCTAGTCTAGGCTAGGCTTACGGTACGCAGAGCAAAAGTTGGTTAGCACTCCTTGAGATGCTGTGAGGCGACACGTACAAATATTTCCCTAGTTTGTACCTCTGTCTGGCTCAGTCGTAAATGGGAGATACGCTCACAGCATTGTGCTAAGGGACTGATGATGAGTCTAAAAACATTTATTGGATTATCTCTCAATGAATACCAAGACTGATCAATCGACACGAGTACCAGTGGTAGATCCCGAAGGTAAACCATTAATGCCCACCACCCCAGCGAGAGCTAGGAAGTGGATACTAAAAGGAAGGGCGGTACCAAAAAGAAATAAGTTAGGCGTTTTCTATGTTCAGTTAACAGTAAAACCATCAGGTTACAACACTCAACCAATTGTTGCTGGAGTAGATAGAGGAAAATGTTTTACTGGGATTGCGTTTCAAACCAAGCTCGTAACAATTGCCTTATTTCATGCCTGCTTGCCTGGGTTCTATAAATCAAAAAATCTTGGCAAGAAAAATGAAACCTTAGACCGTCAATCCGTGACTGGAAAGATGGCGAAACGATCTGAACTTAGAAGGACTCGTAGGGGTCAAAGGATTGTGTGTAAAAAACCATTTAAACTCCGCAATCACAGGGAGAAACGATTTAGCAATAGACGACGCAAGAAACTTCCACCAAGTGTTTTGTCAAATAGACAGATGGAGCTAAGAATCTTAAACGAGATGGCGTTAATTTTGCCAATCTCTGAAATTAGAGACGAGGCTTGCGGTGGTGATACCAAGAAGAATGGTAAAGGGATTTCACCTGTAACTGTTGGTCAAGAATGGTTTAGAGCCGAAGTGTCCAAGATTGCCCCAGTTGTAGAAATGGATTCTTGGGATACTGGCAAATATCGTGATCGCTTGGGACTTATTAAGGACAGAAACAATAAATCTAGACAGACTCCTGAAACTCACGCTAATGATGCGATTGCTCTTGCTGCATCCTATTTCATCCAGTACAAACCATTCCATACAGCCAACACCCACGGACATGAATGGGTAGGCAATTGTATCGTTACATCAGCACCATTTATTGTGTTAACTCGTCCTAAATTGTTTCGTCGTAAAATCTACCAAGAAAATTATTCCAAGGGTGGAGTTCTCAAGCGTCAGGGTGGAACAACCACACCCTTTGGTTTCCGGTCTGGTGATTATGTAGAAGCCACTTTTAAGGGTGATAAAGTGCGAGGCTGGATTGGAGGCTTTACAAATACTGGTAAGACAAAAAACGTTTCCATTTACGATCACAATTGGTCAAGAGTTGGACAGTTCAATCCTAAAAATGTTCGTTTACTTCAAAGAAGTTCGAGATTATGTATCACCCGATAAGAGTCTCTTATGAACAAGAAAGTATTATTGCTTATGCTCCCATCCCTGAATACCGTTTCAAGCCCTGTCGCCACAGCCAGCGATTGACAACTAAAAACACCAACATCCAACCAATAAGTGATAAAAATCCCCGCGACACATCCACAGGTAGCCCGACGAGTAAATTTGCAGGGAAATTAATTAAATAGGGAAAAGGTGTCCAAAGTACTACCGCCCGCACAGATTCTGGAAAAACCTCCAAAGGCGCAATAAACCCAGACAAAAATAAGTAGAACACAAACCAGAGATCTTCTAAGGCGATCGCTCGTTCTGTCCAAAAAGCGAACATAGCAAGGGTATACTGAATCGCAAAACGCAGAGCAAAAGCTAGCACAACCGCCAACGCCGACAGCAACAATCTTCCCAAACTTGGTACCCAAAAAGCTTGGGGATAAAGGACAAAAAACAATACTATTAACAGCAGCACGAACGGCATCCGCGAACCTCTTTCAGCAACATGAGACGCAACGTGATGCCAGACCGGATCGAGAGGCTGTAACAACCGGGATGAGAGTTTCCCTTCTACGATCTCTTTCTCAAATTCATAAATTACCCAAACAGTTGTGATTTGCCTGACGATAAAAACCGCGAGAAAGTAACGGGCAAAACCCACAGGAGTCAAACCGAATCGTCCACCTTGAGCCGCCTGTATCCATACTCCCATCAAAATAATCGGTAAAGACCCAGACAAAACCCATAAAATTAACTCAGATCGATACTCCACCATATAGGCGTAGTAGACAGAAAGCAATGTCAGAGCTTTTCGGAAGGTGCGGTTCATATTTTAGTCATTAGTCATTAGTCATTGGTCATTGGTCATTGGTCATTGGTCATTGGTCATTAGTCATTAGTCATTAGTCATTAGTCATTAGTCATTGGTCATTAGTCATTAGTTGCTTGGTTATTCTCCTGACTCCTGACTCCTGACTCCTGACTCCTGACTCCTGACTCCTGACTCCTGACTCCTGACTCCTGACTAAAAACCTGCCTAATCACTTCTTCTACAGGCGGTTCAGTCACTGTTAAATCGATTACCTCCAAATCTGCTAAAATCCGGGATACTGTTCTGGTGAGATGCTCTCGCTGTACTAAAAAGTGTACTGCTCGCCCATCTACTCCTTTCACATCACCGTAAGACATAAGTTGATCTTTTGATAGAGGTTTGGCTAATTCCAAATAAATTTCTCGGTAAGGTGCAAATTCTTCCAGCAAACCATTTAAGCTACCGTCGTACATCAATTTTCCTTGGTGAATGAGTAGTACTCGTTCACACAAAGCCGTGATATCAGCCATGTAATGGCTAGTCAATAGCACCGTTGCCTGATATCGTTGGTTGTAATCGCGCAAAAAATCGCGCACTGCTACCTGAGCATTAACATCCAGTCCCAAGGTTGGTTCATCTAGAAACAGTACTTGAGGACGGTGCAAAAGTGATGCTAACAATTCTGCCTTCATTCGCTCACCCAAAGACAGCTTGCGCATTGGTTGGGTAAGCTTACCTTCGAGTGAGAGCATTTCAGTTAATTCTCCCACACGCTGACGGAATTCTTTGTCGGAGATGTTGTAAACAGCAGCGTTGATCTTCAACGAATCTAAGGCTGGCAAATCCCAAAGCAATTGTTGCTTTTGCCCCATCACGAGGGTGATCTTGTGCAAAAACGGCTCTTGACGACGAAACGGAACATTTCCAGCAACTCTGACTTGACCGCTAGAAGGATGAATCAGTCCTGTGAGCATTTTCAGTGTTGTCGTTTTGCCTGCACCGTTTGGTCCCAAAAACCCTACCACTTCACCAGGTGCGATTTCAAAAGAAACATCCTGAACTGCTTTGATTTCCCGGTAGGTACGGCGGAAAAAGTGGGTGATAGTACCTTTTATGCCCGGTTCTTTGACAGCCACTGAATAAATTTTGCTCAGGTTTTGAGCCTCAATGATCGGCATAGATTTTATTGTTGGTGATACACACCTAGATCGCTGGTTCAGTAGAAGTACTTGACCTAAAATGCAAGATATGGGTGTTGTTACAATCAGGGATTTGAGTGTTTGGTTTTTATGGGTAGGCGTAGCCTGTCGTAGACATCGCTAAAAATCTGACCCTGATATTTTACCTAAAATGGGCTCATAGAAACTTGACGATCTCTATGCTAAACTTCTCTTCAAGAACACTGTTCAGCACGTGCACCTCTTTCCCATGACTGTGCAATAAAATCTGACAGCCAAAGTGTTAAAAGTGCAGCGATGGTGAGTCGAGCAGTTGGTATAAAACTGTTTTTGTATAAGCACTGAAAATCCCCAGTCCCCAATTCAACGTAACCGACCAGAGCGTAAAATACTAATAATTAACCACAGCCCTAACAGACTGGCAGTGGCAAATAACACATTACTTAAAAAAGACAATTGAGATGTCTGCGCGTTGCTAGATATAATTGCTGCACCCATAATCAGTGAACCTACCAAGATACTAAAAGACAGTCGATTGGCAGCATCATCTGTGGTACGGCGTAAGCCATCGAGACCTTGCAGCGATAAATTCCACTGTAAAGTTTCTGAGGTAACTCGGTCTAATAACAGCTCGATGTATCGGGGAGATTGTAAACTGAGGCTTTTAAGATCTAGCCCTGTTCTCAGGAGCGATCGCAACGGATTATCCCCAATCAATTGTCGGCGAAACAAGTCTGTCAGTAACGGCTGAATTTCATCAATAAAATTCAGTTCTGGGTTGAATCCACGGGCCAGCCCTTCCAGATTAGCTAGGGTTTTAGCATACAAACCCATGTTGCTAGGCAAGCGAATTTTATTATTGCGGGCAATTTGCAAAATTTCATAAATGACTTGACTAAAATTAATTTCCGCCAAATTCGCGTTGACATATTTTCGCAGCATCCGGTCATAATCGTTTTCCAGGCGAGACAAAATCACCGGTTGAGTAGAATCTGAGAGTTCCAAAGTTAACTGAGCACAACGCCTCCCATCTAGATCAACAATTGCTAACAACATTTGCGTTAAGATCTGCTGGGTGCGAGGATCAAGTCGTCCCACCATGCCGCAGTCTAAAAGAGCAATGCGACCCTCTTTGAGATAAAATAAGTTCCCAGGATGGGGATCGGCATGAAAGAAGCCGTCTATATATAGTTGTTGAAAGAAAACGCGAAACAGCAGCGTGGTAATCTCTCGGCGCTCTACGTTGTCACCGTCAAACTTCGCCGAAAGTATAGGGACTCCATCCAGCCACTCCATCACGAGTAATTTCGGTGTGGTTAAATCCCAGTAAATTTCGGCAACGACTATTTTTGTGGTGTCATACCAGCGACTTTGAGATAAATTATGTCGTAACTGGTCAGTGAAACCGGCTTCCAGTGTAAAATCTAACTCAGCCTCTAGCGCCTTGGTAAACTCTTCCGCCGTAGATTTGATTTCGTAAGTTTGCCCAAATTCAGTACGAGCGACTAAATCAGCAATACCTTGAATTAAGGCAATATCTTGGGCAACAGTAAGATCAATTCCTGGACGTTGTACTTTAAGAGCAGCTTCCCTACCATCTGCAAGTGTCGCCCGATGTGTCTGTGCTATGGAACCAGCTGCGACTGGGATCGGATTAAGTGTGATGAAGGTTTCTTCTAGAGGACGTTTGAGTTGTTGACGAATAAGTATTTCTATCTCTGACCAGGGAACTGGTGGGACTTCGTCTTGCAGGGTTGATAGTTCCTCAATATAGGCGGCGCTTAGCAGATCTGGACGGGTAGAGAGTAGCTGACCAAGTTTGACATAAACTGGCCCTAAAGCGACTAAGATGTTTTTCAAAACTGCGGGTGGAGGGAGCTGGGGTTCATCGGCTTTCCCACCAGTCAGTAACCGCCTCATGTAGTCCCAGCCATTGCGGAGCAAGACTTCAATAATTTCTCTTTGCCGAGGAACTGTTTGGGTAAGGAACATTTTTGGTTGTTGGTTGTTGGTGAGTCAGCGCTGCAGGAGGGAAACCCTCCTTAGGCGACTGCGTTAGCGAGTCCGCAAGCGTCACTCGAAGAGTTGTTAGTTGCTAGTTGTTACAAAAAATTATTAACTATTAACAACTAACAACTAACCAATCCCTTGGACACCCAGGTTATACTGGGAGAAAGACGATTTTTGCTTCTGCCTAAGGTTGAGGTTTTATAGCAGGTGAGTGAATCTGGGATCGCTTTGTAGGGTTTTGAGGATCTGCTTAATTTCCTGGGTACGGTCTTTTTTAGCGATGAGGGTGACATTGCGATCGCGCACTATCACCACATCCTCTAACCCAATAGTAACAACAACATCTTCTGAATTAGTAGCGTAAACTATCGACCCCAGGGTGTCTAGCCCCACATGATTAGCCATTTCAACATTGGCAGTGTCCTCTTTTTTCAGTAAACGCTCTATCGCATTCCAGTCTCCCAAATCATCCCAACCAAATTCTACTGGTAAGACATATGCTAGACTCGTTTTTTCCATTAAGGCAAAGTCTATACTCTTTTTAGGTAGTTGAGGGTAAATGTCAGGACCGTGTTTTTCTATAGGTTCAATGATCTCAGGAGCATGGATGTGTAGTTCTTGTAGTACAACACCTGCCCGAAAAATAAACATACCGCTATTCCAGCTAAAGCGTCCTGTAGATAGAAAGTTTTCTGCCGTTTGACGGTCTGGCTTTTCTGTAAATCTGCTGACGTGGTAAGCTGGCATCTCATTAAAGCTACCAATTTTTTCACCCTGTTCAATGTAGCCATAACCAGTTGATGGAAAGGTTGGCTTTATCCCCAGAGTGACAATTGCTGCTGTGTTTGCTGCAAGTTGCGAAGCTGCACTTAATGTGTGTGCAAATGTTTCTTCATCGGCGATCCAGTGATCAGCAGGGAAAAAGCCGATCAAAGCGTCTTCGCCATAACGCTTTTTCATTTCCAAACTTGCCCAAGCAACTGCAGCAGCAGTGTCCCTTCCCTGGGACTCAATCAGTAAGTTGGGAGATGGTAGTTCAGGCAGTTGTTCTCGAACACCTTGTGCTATCTGACTAGAAGTTATTACCCACAGATTGTCCCAACCGTCTGTTAGAGGAAGCAGCCGATCAGCAGTTGCTTGTAGGAGACTTCTAGAACCGCCGTCAAGAGTTAAAAATTGCTTCGGTCGGTTTTGGCGGCTTAAGGGCCAAAAACGTTCACCTTTACCACCAGCAAGGATAACAGAGAACAAAGACTTAGTCATTATATCACAAAGACTTACTGAAGAACACTACAAGTGTACTGATTCAGGAGTCAGAATTCAGGAGTTAGTATTCAGGAGTCAGAATTCAGGAGTCAGAATTGTTAAACAATCCGGAGATAACAGGATGTTGTCAAGGTCACCAAGACAGATACTAAAAGAAAGATAAATTCTGACTCCTGACTTCTGAGTTCTGACTAGCAAGATTTGTAGCTTGGTTTAACATACGTTTAGGGAGTGGTTAAGTGGGGAGAGAGTTGTGGTTAAACAAGTAGAACGTCAGGAAAATCAGGAAATATCTCAAAAAATACAACGGTTGCAAGTAGGAGTGACAACACCAAATCAAGTAAATGAAGAGCGTAACTTCATAGAATCTGTGAGTTCTATTCCCAGCCAGCTTTACGATCGCCTGGGATTGACAATGCCTCGGTGGTTATTTTGGATACTGACAATTTTCGTAGGAACCACTTTATCGGGATTATTCATCTCGTCTTTAGCGCTTTGGACTCCGCTCTGGAGTAATATAGATCGAAGCGAGGAAGATTTAGGCATTAGTGGTAAAGATTTGCAAAGAACCCCAATGCCAGGAGATTTATGGAGTAGCATATCTCAGTATCGGCTAACGCGACCGATAAATATTTTAATTCTGGGGATTCAACCAGTCTCCGGTAGTGTTGATGGCTCACCAGAAAGTTTTTCTGGTAAAAGCGACACCATGTTTCTGGTAAGGCTCAACCCAAGCGAAAAATCCCTTCGGGTGCTTTCCATCCCTAAGGATACCATGACAGCGATTCCTGAAAAAGGATTAAATAAGGTATCTGATGCTAATCATCAAGGTGGGCCAGTGTTGGCGGCACGTGTGGTCAGTCGTACTTTAAATAATGCACCAATCGACCGCTATATCCGTATTTCTACTAGTGGCTTGCGTCAATTAGTAGACGAGTTGGGCGGAGTAGAAATTTATGTTGCTAAGCCAATAGTATATAAAGACAACTCCGGACGGCAGGTGAATTTAGTCAAAGGGTGGCAAACCCTCAACGGCGATCAAGCAGAGATTTTTGCCCGGTTCCGCGAACCGGGGTTGGGAGACCTACGAAGAGTGCAGCGACAGGAAGCACTCTTGCTGGCGTTACGTAATCGCCTCACCAGTCCCACTGTCGTACCCAAATTGCCTCTATTGACCCGCTTTATGCGCAAGTACTTCGATACCAACATCAAGGTGGAAGAAGCAATGGCATTGGTCAACTTTTCCGTTGACCTAGAGCAAGATAATCTCCAAATGACCATTTTGCCTGGTGCTTTTAGCCGTTTCAGTAAAGATCCAAACAGCTATTGGTTGAATTTAACTGGGCAACCCAGTTTATTGAATGATTATGCTGGGGTGAATGTCGCTGGGATGAAGCCAGATAACCGACCACTCCCTAGCCTCAAAATTGCTATTCAAAATGCTTCTGGGCAACCACAGAACACTCAAAAAGTTATCAAATATCTCAAACAAAAAGGCTTTACCAAGGTTTACGTAATGTCGAATTCGCCCGATCCCCAAGGTCAGACTAGAATTATAGCGCAGAAGGGCGATCGCCAAGCAGGACAAGAACTGCAAAAACTTTTAGGCGTAGGTCAAGTCCAAGTGTTGGCGATCGGTGATCTAGAATCTGACATCACAATCAGAATCGGTAAAGATTGGAAGTAGTTATTTGTTACAAGAATAATCAAAAACTACTTACTAATATCATGTCCGGTTTAACACTTACAATAGGTTCGTAGTTGCGCTGTCTTTGCTCAGAATAGTCATAGCGGTCTTCCATCAGTCTGGGGTGAAACCCTAATTTTCCGTTGGCTGAAATGACGAAAACTTGGAAGAGCAATAGAGCGAAGAAAGCGCAACTACGAACCTTTTTTTTATTTACAAGTAATATAACAAAGGAAAAGTTTATGAAAAAAATTTGGCTTCGATTTTTGAGTTTGGTTTTAATTTTGTGCCTTGCTTTTTTATGGATCATGCTCAATCCTAGGCCAGCTTTTGCACAAGCAAAAACAATCAATTACAGCAATACCAATCTAGAGAATCGCGATTTTTCTAACGCTGATTTAGAGGGTGCAACTTTTGCTGCTGCTGAAATGCGGATGGCAAATTTTCAAGGTGCTAATTTAACTAATGCAATCCTTTCTCAGGGAGTTTTACTGAAAGCTAATTTGGAAGGAGCAAATCTGACAGGTGCTTTGATAGATCAAGTCACTTTTGATGGTGCAAACCTGAAAAATGCAATTTTCAAAGACGCACTTATGACACGTAGCCGCTTCTATGATGCCATAATTACTGGTGCTGATTTTACCGATGCTTTGATTGACCGCTATCAAATATCACTCATGTGCAAGAAAGCTGATGGGATTAATCCAGTGACAGGTGCTTCTACAAGAGAGAGTTTAGGGTGTCGTTAGTCAATGGGCAGGAGAAAGGGGGCAGGGGGAATTATCAGTCTTTCATTGCCCAATGCCCTATTTTTCCAAAATTTGCCTGACAAAGTCCCAGATTTCCGGTTAAATGTTCAAAGGAGAAGCACTTTGCGAAAGTTGTCGGGTATTATTCGTGACCAAAGAAACACCATCTCGTTCTATTGCAGGAATTGCAGGAATTGTTGCCGTTGCAACTTTAATTAGTAAAGTCTTTGGATTGGTGCGGCAGGAGGTTCAAGCTGCTGCTTTTGGTTTGGGCCCTGCTGCGGATGCCTTTAACTATGCCTACACAATCCCTGGTTTTCTGTTGATATTGCTAGGCGGCATTAATGGACCATTTTATAGTGCGGTCGTGAGCGTCTTAGCCAAGCGGAAACAAGAAGAAGCCGCGCCTTTGGTGGAAACAATTACGACGCTTATAGGTGGAATACTGCTCATCGTTGCCATCTTTTTGGCCATTTTCGCCCCTACTTTCATTGACGTGTTTGCGCCTGGTTTACAACTTAGTCACAAAGACTTAGTGAGGGGCATTGCTATCCGACAACTCCAGATTATGGCACCAATGGCAGTCTTAGCAGGACTTATTGGTATTGGCTTTGGGGTTCTCAATGCGGCTAATCAATACTGGCTACCCGCTGTCAGTCCTTTGTTTTCCAATGTTGCGGTGATTGTTGGTGTGGGAATTCTCTATCTGCAAGTAGGTAACAAGATTGGTGTTCCTGACGAACATTATGCTACTTTAGGCGGCATGGTTTTAGCTGGAGGCTACCTAGCTGGGGCAGTTTTACAATGGTGGGTGCAGATTGTTGCACAAACAAAGGCTGGTTTGGGTACATTCCGGCTACGATTCAATTTTAATCAACCAGGGGTGAGCGATGTGATTAAAATCATGCTGCCAGCCACCTTTTCTTCGGGAATGCTACAAATCAACCTCTACACCGATTTGTTCTTTGCTTCCTTGCTTCCGACTACAGGAGTTGCTGCTGCTTTAGCGAATGCATCGTTACTGGTGCAAACTCCCTTGGGAATTATTTCCAGCGTGATTTTAATTCCTCTACTACCAATATTTTCCCGACTTGCTGCCCCAGAAAATTGGCCTGATTTAAAGTTACGTATTCGCCAAGGTCTTTTGCTTTCGGCATTTACTATGCTGCCACTTGGTGCTTTGATGATAGCGCTGTCTGTCCCAATTGTCAGAGTTGTGTATGAACGTGGTGCTTTCAGTCGATCAGACTCTGGGCTGGTTGCTTCTCTGTTAGTTGCTAACGGTATTGGGATGTTTGCCTATTTAGGGCGTGATGTCCTAGTGCGGGTGTTTTATGCCTTGGGTGATGGTCAGACACCTTTTCGCATTAGCATGATCAATATTTTTCTCAATGCCTTATTAGATTACTTTTTAATTAAACCTTTTGGTGCTCCTGGTTTAGTTTTGGCAACTGTGGGAGTGAATTGCGGTTCCGTACTGATGCTGTTATTTTTGCTCAATCGCCGACTAAATGGATTGCCTTGGCAAGAGTGGAGTTTGCCAATTCTGGGTTTAACTGCTGCTAGTATGGTGGGTGGTGTAGCAAGCTTTGGAATTCTTGAGGTTTCTCAACACTTTTTAGGTAACAATGGTTTGCTGATTCAGTTGTTGCAATTGTGTATGGCTGGTTTCGTTGGCTTGTGTCTTTTTGGTGCGATCGCCTTCTGGATGAATTTACCAGATGTGAATGTTTTTATCTCTCATCTACGTCAGCGCTTTTTGAGCAGATAGCTACCCGAATTTCTCACAAGAGATGAGGAAGAGGGGGGAGAGGTGGGAGAAATACAAGTGATCAATCTTAGGTGGAGAGTAATTACTAGAAGCACAAAACTACTAGACGTGAATGTTTTTGTCTCTCATCTGCGCCAGAGCTTTGTGAGGAGATAGCTAGTGCTCTGTCAACCGAGAAATCATTTAAAATTCAGCAGCAAGTTCTCGAAAGGATTACTGTTATTCCAACGGTAGGTGTTGAAGTCTCGTCGATCAACCGTTAGAATCCTTCCATGTCCGAGGTGTTCTGCTAGAACCACTAGAGAGGCATCTGCCATATCCATTGGCAAATCTGCATATTTTTCCATCAGTATAACCATGCGGTCAACGTGAGGGCGTTCTAGGTGGAATATTTCAAAAGCACCTTCCGACAAACTTCTTAGAAAAGAACATTGATCTGCATTCCCCCCTGTGGTGAGAAGGAGGTAGCAAGTTTCTGTGACAACTGGATAGGTGGTAATTAGTGTCTCGTTAATAGCTTCTAGAACATGTTGCGCCCTAGTATGGTAAGGGTCATTTTTGTTAGCAATGGCATAGAAAAAGCCCGTATCAGTGATGAGCATTTTTTTCCTGAATCATCGAGCGCAACATAGATTTATAGTTTGCGGATAGATCAGGCTCTGCTTGAATACAACCAACAAAACCATTCTGCTTCATAATCTCTAGGGGCGTTTTACGGATTGGTCGAATTTGTTCGTGGTAAAGGTCAATCGCACGTTGAACGACTTGACGCACATCCTGATTAGTTTGCTGCTGGATATCGGCAAGTTTTTCAGCGTATTCTTCATCTAGCTGGATATCAAAATGCTTCATTATGACCACCTTTGACTGTCTACTTACAGTGTATCGTCAAACCTGAATTGGTTGGTACAGATTAGAAGATTCAAACAAAAAACTGGATGCTGTTACTAAGTAAGAAGCTATTCAGATGAGGAAAGCTTATCACAGGTTATAAAATAATCGCTATGGGATTGGTATAAAGCCTAAAACATCTAGCTATCGGTCTAGGGGCAGTTATCAGATAACCAGTAAATATGATTACTATCTTCATCGTCGGCTCACCTAGTAGGTAAAACAGTTTCACCCACTCAGGTGATCCACGTGTGTGAGGTTGAATTTGATGAAAAAGGCGACTCTAGTACTAGAGAACATTAATTGAACTTAACTCTGGTAAGGAGAAACCTGATGAAACTTACAAAATTGGCAGCCTCTGCGATCGCCGTTGCTTCTATTGTCCTTTCTGCTGGAATTGCTAGCGCTCAAACAGCCACAACATTAACCACAACAAGCACAAAAGATGATAACAATGGTAACTATAGTACTCAAACAACTACAACATCGACCGCAACCAGCACAACAAGTGGCATGAACAGGAACTACATCGGTGCTGGTATTTCCGCTGGTGTCACCAATGGCGGTAGACAAAATGATGCAGCGCTATTTGGTGGCAACGTTCAAGGAAGATATGCTATCAAGAATGCACCTGTTTCACTTCGCGGTGCAGCTTTGTTCGGTGGTGATTCAGTGGCAATTGTGCCAACACTAACTTACGATGCCCCCATCGCTAAAAATACTAACCTTTACTTCGGCGGTGGTTACTCCTTTCTAACTGATGAAGGTCAAGCAAGCCAGTTAGGAAACAAGAATGCGCCTGTAGTAACCCTCGGTGCTGAATCACAAATTGCTAAAAACACTGTCATTTATAGCGATGCTAAGTTCGGTATTGACGCTTACAAGGGCAGTGATTCTGATGCTCTTAGCCTGCAAGCAGGAGTTGGATACAGCTTCTAATCTTTATTTCGAGGGTTTCAGCCATTCCAATTTCTTTAACCGAGCAGTATTGCGGCGGAAGGTTTCCAATCTTTGGTGTTTGCTGTTCACTAAAACGTATTCCTCTAAGCTATCAAGGGTTTGATAGTCGTTGAATTTGTCACCTCGGTCGAAGGCTTCGGTGGACTCGGATAGGACTTCGATCATAAGTTTAGGAAAGCGCTTATAGGTCGAGGTCTCTCGGTCTTTAGGGTCACAGGTTACCATGATATCAGGGTAATAAAAGCAGTTACGTTTTTCAATACAGGCTTTAACATCAGCAAAGTAAACTCGACAGTCTGACCCTCGCAAGTGATTACGGACCAATAAAGCGAGATTTAGGGCAATGGTGTGATGGGTGTCAGTTGTTCCCGCCATTGCGTAAACTTGACCATCAATATATTCCTGTTTGATGTTGCTTTTTTCTTCTCGTTGGAGATATGCTTCGGGAGTGAGAAAAATGGAATCAGATAGGGCAATCATGGGGTCAGTGGAATTAACCTAGTTTACGTTGCAACTGTTTAAGAGCTTGATAGATTTCAGGTAGGCGGTTGGTCACAGCCGATACCTTCAAGTACTTTTTATTAGGTATGGCTGGAGAGCCGGAGACAATTTCTCCTGGTGGAACATTACTGTGAATTCCAGATTGAGCAGAGACGATCACCCGATCGCCAAGCTTCGCCTGATTAGAAATTCCGGCTTGTCCAGCTAAGATCACGCCATTCCCAAGTTTCACGCCTCCTGCCATACCAGATTGACCAGCCAATGCACAACCAGCACCTATTTGGCAACCGTGTGCTATTTGGACTAAATTGTCAATTTTAGTGTTGCGACCTACCCGTGTTTCTCCTAGGGCTGGGCGGTCAATGGCGCTGTTACAGCCAACTTCTACGCCATCCTCTAAAACGGTATAACCGGATTGTTCCATCTTCACCCAACCTCCAGAAGTAGGAACAAAGCCAAAGCCTTCAGCACCGATGACAGCACCACTGTGGATGACACAATCGGCACCAATACGGGTGCGTTCGTGAATTGTACAGTTAGCGTGCAAGATGCTGCGATCGCCTATCTTGGCATCTGGATAAATCACCACATTGGGATGAATGCAAACTCCATTGCCAATTTCTACTCCTTGCTGAAGGACAACATGTGGTCCAATGTAAACTTCATTGCCAATTTTAGCGCTGGGGTGAATAACGGCACTAGGATGAATTTCGCTGAGTGGACGCCACGGTTGGTAAAATAGTGCGATCGTTCTGGCAAACAAAAGTCGTGGTTCTGGTGTTGCTATCCAAGCAATACCACGCTCTTGTACTTGCGCCTGTAAAGCTTCGTTTTTAGGCAAAATTAAAGCACTAGCGTCGGTCTTACCAATAAAAGAGGCAAACTTTGCTCCTTCTATGTAGCTAAGAGTACCAATTTTCGCGTCATCAATCGCTGCTACCCCTGTAATTTCCGGGTCATAATCCTTGTTAGAAATAAGACTATTGAACGCAGCGCTGTCACCAAGTTTTTGTAAAATTTCGCTAAATTTCATGGTCATCTTTTAAGAAACAAGAGGGAGCAGGGAGCAGGGAGCAGGGAGCAGGGAGCAGGGAGCAGGGGGGCAGGGAGCTCTTAGCAGGGAGCAGGGAGCAGGGAATAGGGAATAGGAGGAGTTTATTTCATTCATAACGGGTGGTGCGCCGCCAGTGGGGAGTTTTGTTTTTTTGACTTTTGACTTTTGACTTTTGACTTCCCGCAAGGCGGGATCTCCCCGATCTTACTTCAGCAATAAATAATATAATTCGCCATCGCCACCGGTGACACCAGCCCGATCGCCTGCTAATTTGCCAGATCCCATATAATAGTCCACCCTACCTGGTCCTTTGATCGCACTTCCTGTATCCTGGTCAAGCACAAAGCGGTTGACAGTACGATACTCTAGGTTTCCGCTGCCTGTAAGATAGGGCAAACTGGTATTGACTATCGCTAGTGCGCCTGGAGGCATGAGAGACTTATCTGTAGCTATCGAACGCTCTGGTGTTACTGGGACACGAATGCTCCCCATAGCTGCTCCGCCTCTAGTTTCGCCGAAAAAGATAAACCGTTTCCAGCGTGGCAAATAATTGTTCATCTCATACGGATGTTGCTGGAAATAGCGAACCACAGCTGGTAAGGTTAAACCCTTTGGGGAGACTTTGCCATCTTTGAGAAGTTCCCGCCCTATACTAGTCCAAGGGTAATCTGTTCCACCTGCAAAGCCAATAGACGTCGTAGTCCCATCAGTTAGATTGAGTTGGGCAGAACCTTGGATTTGGATCAAGTACGGATCTAGGCGATCGCGGAACCAAAAGAGTTCCAAACCATGCAACCGACTTCTATTACCTAGTAAACCATCTCTCCCCTCTAACTCTATGCGTTTCGGGTGTGGTTTAGCCCATCGGTTAAAGTCTGGCGGTATCCGGTAAATGGGGTATTTGTATTCTGATGTGCGAACACGACTAGCAGTATAGACTGGCTCATAGTAGGCAGTAAACTTAACTGTACCTCTGCCGTCGTTACCAACTGACTTGTAAAAGACAAACTCGCGACTCACAGCAGCTTGTAGTTGTGCTGGTGAGGTGGAGTCAATCACCAGTTGGCGAAAATATAGCAAACTACTTCGGACTCGGTCAAGGGTAATCTCCCTGACGGGATAATTCTGATACGCTGCTATAGCCTTATCAGTGGTTAAATAACGTAGACTGTTGTCTATCGACGCTAGCAGTGCCTCGCGATCGCCTGGGTTACCTTTTTCACCCCAAATTTGCTCATCCCAACCTAAGCAATGATATCCAGAAATACAGTTTGTTCCCACATTGACTAGTGTGAGTGGTCGCAGTCCGTGAGGTTGGATTGGTATTTTCTGTGGCTGTGGTACGACTTCAGGTGCACCCGGTATCGGGAGGGGCGGTAAGCCAGGAACCTGAGCAAAAACTGACCAGACTGGGTTGACAAAGGCAATTCCTAGACTCAATGAAACCAACGCAAGCGTTTTTCTCATAAATTATGTAAAGCTATGTAAATCTTTCTACACTAGAACTAAAAATTGGTTCTACCCGAATTGCCACGATTCGAGAAGGACGAACCACCATATACTCACCTTGAATATTCTTGAGAGGGACGTTGATAAAGTCATTAGAAGCCGACTTTGGGGTTAGTTCACCGCTATACCACTTCTGAAAATCTTGAATTGTCGGAAAACGCACTTCTTCCCGGTGACCACTTTCCATAAGTAGATATACTGCGTATTCATTGGGAGTTCTAGACATAAAGTTGAATTATTTAAAACACATCCAACCTATTTTCAACCAAGTAACCCCCGAATGGGAAGAGGGGGGAGTGTGGGGAGAACGGGGAGAAATGTCTTCTTTAACTCCCACACTCCCCTTCACCTTTAAAGTAACGGTTGATATCCTTACTCCCGTGAACAACACCTATGACTTCAATGTATGCGTCTTTCAGTTGATAGAAAATGACATAGCCCTCGAATACCCAACTACGACACCCTGAATAAAATTCTTCCCGCTTTCGCCCTATTTCAGGATTATCACAAAGGAATTGGAAGCGATCATACAAGACAGTAATGAATAGTTCTACTCTCTCCTTCCCCCAAGTTTCTCTGCCATACACGTATATTTCTTGAAGATCCTCTTCGGCTTGTAGGGTAAGCTTAACAATTCGATTTTCTTTGCTCATAAAGCGCGTCACCCTTTCTCACGATGTCATCCACAGTCGCATCGGAAAAATGACCCTGTTCAGCCTCCGACCTACCCTTTTCAAGCTTATTTTTGAGAGATTCATATTTAAGCCTCTGATATTCCTCAAATATTTCAGGACTTAGAATGTACACATCAGGCTTGCCATGTGATTGCACCTCAATAACATCTCTCTGAGCCTTACGGCGTATCTCTCCCCAATTTTCTCGTGTTTCGCTCGATGAAATGATAATCATAAGATTTTCATGATTTGTACAATTAAGCGGTTTAGTACATTATCGCAAAAAAGCGAGCACTAGTGAGCATCGATCTGTGGGTCATGGATGTTTGTCGTTGGATTGTGCTGGTGGTGCTGCAAGCAGAACAAATCAAGGGCTTCGTCTTGCTGAAAAAACGTTGCGTAGTGGAGCGCACTTTCGGTTCGGTCATGGGGTGTCGTCGATTGGTCAACAGACGTTGAACTTCTACCGGAAACATCGGAGACGTTTGTTTACCTTGCCATGATCCGGATTATGGTGAGGCGACTGGCATAAAATTTGACCCCGCAAAACTTTTCAAACACCCTCTTATATATACTCTAAAGTTACTTTATTTTGACTATAATTAGCGACTAAGATAAATAATTTTAACCATCGAGAACCTAGTAAAATTTCCTGTATTTCATCTCCAGCAAATACAGGAATTTCCCATTCCTGACTATCTATTATCACCCTACCATTATAAACATCAAATTCAGTTTCTCCTTGAGCAGTTCTCAATTTATTCTGACGCAAAAAAGACCAATCAAGACTTTGTATATCTTGCTTGTTCATGGCTAAAAACTCAGTAAATCCTGTATCTAACATTGTTTCTACAGGAAAACCAAAACCATCCCCGCCAATCAAATCTATTTCAAAGTAAACTTGGCCTTTATCTCCAAACCTACCCTCAATCATATTCTGCCACTAACTCCTGTTTCGTTAATGCCAAAAATATAATGAATCATATGAGGGTGTTTTTCTCTAGCCATTTTACTAGCTACTTCTTGATCCTGGTCAATAAAATAATCGCCACTATCTGGTTCAATGGCAATATACCAGCCATAATATTTATCTAGGATTTCTGGTTTTAAACGCTCAAAAATCGCCCAACAACGCTCATAAAATGCCTGTCTTCTGGCTTTATCTTGAGCTTTTTGTGCTTCTGTCCACTGAATTTCCGGGAATACTCGTCCACGTCTGACAATTCTTTCTGGTGAAGAGTGTGTCATATTTTTGACATAATGGAAATTTATTTTCCATATTCTATCATAAAGCGATGCCTGCTGCGGGCAAAGCCTACGCTCCTCATGATTCCCGAAGAGCGATCTGCTTCTCTACGAGACCTGACTCCTGAATTATTTTTCAACTTTTTCTAACAAAACACAGCTAACAAAGATATTTCTAAAAAGCCATAGAGCATATCGAAGAGAATCGAACCACTGCAAGGGTTGGTAAACGGGTAAGATAAGTCTAATGAACATTGCAAGTAGATATATTACAGGTGCAGTCGTAGTTGACTGAACCAAATAACCTCCTGCGACAATTTCTCCATTTACGACTTTAAAATCGGGAAAAAGGTTGCTTAGTTCCTCAATATTTGGTCGGAACATTGTATCTATAGGATCGCGGTGATAGGGATATTGATAAGGCACTGTAACGAAGACATAGCCACTGTTAGGGATAATGGAGCTAATTATTTGACAGATTTCTTCTCGATTTGTTACGTGTTCCAATAGGTTAGAACACAACACAGATTTAATCTTAATTTCTGAAAGTTTCTGTAAAAAAACTGGATCACATAAATCCCCTACTAAATCAACGCCTAGATCATATTTCATATCAGTATGAATTACCGAGTACCCCTTTTGTCTAGCTGGCTTGAATAATAGCTCATCGATCCAGGGTTGTTCTGATTCTCTAAACTTCTGGTTGGAACTACCAATATTAAGCATAGGGAATACACTGTTTGGCTGGAGAGAATAAATCATATCTGCCAACCACCTAGCCTCTTCTCTAAACATAATGATTTAATGTGGTAAAAACAGTATTTTTACTTACGACAGAATTGAAGTTGCGGTTGGTGCATGTGGAACCGCAACTTCAGAGCGATCGCCATGCGCCGCTTCATCGATAATTTCCTTTAAGTACTGACAATACCTACTCTACTGAATCTAGATCACCCGTCTCAAAATTATCGAGTCTAATTTCTCGCAAAATATCTGATACTCTCCAACCGCTGGAATCCGTGCTAACAAACCTCATCAACGTTGGTTCGGCGGTACTTAATGGTTCTAGGTCTGGAGATGGTAATTCTTCCCTAAAGCTGCTAATTTCTTGAGTCTGAGCCGAACCCGGTTGAAGTTCAGATTCATCTGGCTGTGTTTGAACTTTTGGAATTGGTTTTAAGATTCTAATGATACTTTCATCCACGAGCAGGTTTTCCCTATTGCTTTACTTAAACAGAAGCATACACTAGTTATGTAGTCTTGACCTGAGAAATAATTACTTAGAGAGCAAAGTTATTATTTTACGCTTTTTCCCTTGTTGGGTCTTCTTCAAGACTTTGACGTAGATCAAAAGGGCGGTAGAAACAGTAGATTCGTTTACATAACAAAAAACTATAGCTTTGTTGAATTAAATTAATAAAACAAATGTATCGGCTTCAAATCAAGGTACTTTTAAGTATTGGGATTCCCGATTGCCCGTTAAGAGTTAAGATCCCTCTTACAGTAATTTTCAGGTAATCAGACCACAGTCGTAGGGGAACTCCGACCTTAACGCCCTTATGAAGGGTGTGGTTCATTTAGGTTAAATTGCTGTAAGTGCTGCATCTTCAAGGGTTTTCAGCATATTTCTTATCAGCATAGTCTGCAGGCAGTCCCAATCAAACAAGTTTCACCGCCAAGCCTGAAAATGTTTTTCTTCCCCTGCTCCCTGCTCCCTGCTCCCTGCTCCCTCTTTCAAGTCAGAGAAGTGATCTTATGTCCATTATTGCTCTAAGAGCATGGTATATCGAAAATTACGAGCCAATTCCAGAAGTGGAAAAACGTCCGCCAGACATTCGCCTTAGTAAAAAAAGCTTATTGAAATCAGGCTTAAGAGCAGACTTCTTGGAAGACACTGAGGAAGTTAAGCAGTCAACTTGGTTTGGACGCTATCTAGAAGGAGACAATGTTGAATTCTATATTGAAGGTAGTGGAGGCTATTTTGTCGCTAACATTGACTTGATAAGTCATGAAATTTATTTTACCAAGCAATCATTATTAGCGCAGTTAGACCCAACAATTTTTTTGTGCTATCAAACCGAGTATGCAGCAGCAAGTGATGCTCTTCGGGAGGGATTGCTGCATAGTGTGGAAATGCTGAACTTGCGATCGCGTCTGCCTCTAAAAATAGTAGAATCACAACGTCCTCAAGATGGTCCTCTGCGACTAGGAAGTGCCATTACACGAAAAATCCGCAAGAGTTTACTGTTTATTGCTGATGCTACACCCATTGCTAAAATCGACAGCAAAGAAACTGCTAAATTGATTCCTAGTCCAAATGTCTGTATTGAAATTGGCTATGCTATTCAAAGTAAGCGATCTGAGCAAATTTTACTTGCACAAATGCAGCGTCTCGATTTACCAGGGCAAATTCCCTTTGACTTACCACCAAAGCAAATTCTCCAGTTTCAAGAGCCTACAGAACTGAATCAAATCTTGCCTCAAGTTATTGAAACTCAGCTTGTGCGGTTTAAATTATTTTATTAAATTAAATTTAATTGTAGTAAATCTACTTCACAAACTGTTACATAGTTAGGTTTTCTTCTGCCCACCCACTTCATCCCTATGTCCTAAACTCTAGGTTAAAACGATAAAATATGTATAAAGGTAGATTTAAAATTAGGCTGAAAAAGTCAAAATGAAGGACACAGACACTGAAGAATAAAAACCAACTGAAGTATTAAAATTTACCAACGCTAGACAGATGCGGTTACAAGATATCCAACAATGTTAAACGTCAACCGCTCACGCCAACAAAACTTAAATAGAATCTCTTCACATTCACTGGTTGCACAAGTAGCGAGCGTGAGCGCCATCATAGTAGGCTGCTTGGTACTACTTGGTTGGGGGCTTCACCTCGAATTTTTAAAAAGTTTTTTCTCTTTGAGCGCGATCAGCATGAAGGCAAATGCGGCTCTATGCTTCATTCTGTCTGGTGTGTCGCTATGGCTGTCTTCAAGAGAAGTGGGAGGGGACGAGGGAGAGAAAAAGTCCACCGCTTCTCTAGTTGTTGCCAGAGTGTGTGCATTAACAGTTCAGATCATTGGTGGGATCACACTTAGTCAATATTTGTTGAGTTGGAATTTTGGCGTTGACGAGCTGGTATTCCGTGATTTGCCAATCACAGCAACGACATATTATCCAGGGCGAATGGGATTAAACACAGCACTAAACTTCATGCTTGTAGGCAGAGCCATAGAGCTTCTCGGTCACCCAAAAACTTACCGCAGCTATTGGTATGCTCAGGCTCTCGCTCTCTTAGCTGCTGTGATTGCTGGAATTGCCTTGATGAGCTATGCCTATAAAGTGGAAAGTTTCTACCAGATGCTTCCCCACGCAAAAGCAATGGCATTACATACAGCAGCAACTTTCTCAGTACTGTGTGTGGGTATTCTAGGAACACGGACAAATCAGGGGTTGATGCGGGTAGTCACTAGCAATACCCACGGAGGGTTGTTGGCACGTCGCTTGTTAGTTGCTGCGATTATAGTGCCGATGATGTTGGGGTGGTTAATTCTGCAAGGGCAACGGCTCGGATTATACGAGTCGTCGCTGGCAATATTACTGCTTGTAGTCGTGCTGATTGTAAGTTTCTGCGTTTTAATTTGGCACAATGCAGCATTAGTTGAAGGTCTAAGCAATGAACGTGATGACGCAAAACTGGCACTGAGGATCAAGCAAGAAAAGCTGAATAGTTTCGTAGATGCTAATGTCATTGGCATTATCTTCGCCAATATTCAAGGCAATATCAAGCAGGCAAACGACGAATTTCTGCGGATAATTGGCTATACGTCAGAGGATATAGCAGTCGGTATTAGCTGGATTGATCTCACGCCGCCAGAGTATCTAGTTCTAGATGAACAAGGCATTGCCGAAGCAAAAGCGAACGGTGCTTGCACGCCTTATGAGAAAGAATACGTTCGCAAGGATGGTAGCCGCGTCCCAGTTTTAATTGGTTACACGCTGTTAGGAGAAAAAAGAGAAGAGTTGGCAGCATTTATTTTGGACTTGAGCGATCGCAAGCAGGCTCTAGAAGTACGCAAGCAAGCAGAGGAAACACTCCTGCATCAACAAAAATGGCTAGAAGAAGTGCTGAACCTCATGCCAACATCACTGCTGTTTATCGAACCAGGAACAGCAAGGGTAACTTTCGCCAACAAAGCTGCTGATGAAGTGGCTGGAGGCAAATTTCCCAAGGCTCAATCGGTCGAAGATTATCATCGTATCTACTACTCTACTGATGCGGCAGGAAATCCCATTCCAGACGAACAAGCTCCCGGTATACGGGTAGCTCATGGCGAACGCATTGAGGGGTTTGAACTTGATTGGCATATACAAAATGATACACGATCCTTACTAGTATTTGCTGATACCCTACCTGCAATGCACGGTCATCCAGCTACATGCGTATTAACATTCCAAGACATCACTAATCTCAAGCGGGTGGAAAAAGCGCTGTCATTGGGTTACACAAGGCTTCAGCTACTATTTAACACAGCCAACGATCTGCTATCGAGTCAGAATCCAGTAGCACTAGTAGACAGTGTGTTTAAAAAGCTCAGAGAGCAGATTGGTTTAGACGTTTACTTCAACTACTTGGTTAAGGAAAACTCCCAAATAATGCAGCTAGCTTCTTATAGCGGTATTACCGAGGAATTTGCCATCAAGATGGAATGGTTGGAGTTTGGAAAACAAGTTTGTGGTAGTGTTGCTGTAGCGCGTCGCCCAGTCGCTATAGAAAATGTGCAGCAATCAACTGACCAGAAAACAGAGATCATTCGCTCTGTGGGCATTACGGCTTATTATTGTTACCCGTTGATAGCACAGGGGCGGCTTTTAGGCACTCTTTCTTTTGGTAGCCGCAGTCGGTTGAAGTTTACCGCCAATGAAGTGGGGATGATGCAAGCAGTTTGTGACCAGATTGCGATCGCCATGGAACGAGCTAGCTTGATTGCTTCTTTGCAGCAGCAAACGGAGCAGTTAAGAGAAGCCAATCGCATGAAAGATGAGTTTCTGGCAATATTATCCCACGAGTTGCGATCGCCTCTTAACGCCATCCTTGGTTGGGCACAGCTTTTGCGTTCTCGGAAGCTAGATGAAAAGAAAATGGCTCAAGCAATAGAAACTATAGAGCGTAATGCTAAGGTGCAAAAGCAGTTAATTGAAGATTTGCTGGATATCTCGCGGATGATTAGAGGCAAGTTGCGTCTAATCATCCGTACTTGCGATCTAGTTCCGATTGTAGAAGCAGCAATTGAGACTGTACGCTTAGCCGCAGAGGCAAAGAAAATCGATGTTCAATTTTCGCCTGTTCCTCATAGGCAACCAAAGGGAGATCCTGTAGATCCTCAACCATACCCTAAATTCCTGATTTCTGGAGACGCAGAGCGTTTGCAGCAGGTGATCTGGAATTTACTATCCAATGCCATTAAGTTTACTCCTTCTGGTGGTCGAATAGAAATCAAGCTAGCACGGGTAGATGAACAAAAGGGACAAGGAAATGCTCCCCCCACCCTCTACTCCCCAAGCTTTGCCCAAATCACAGTCAGTGATACAGGCATTGGAATTAATTCTGAGTTTCTCCCCTACGTCTTTGATCGCTTTCGTCAAGCCGATAGTTCCAGTACAAGGTCACATGGTGGACTGGGACTAGGACTTGCGATCGTGCGTCATTTAGTAGAACTCCATGGCGGTAATGTCTACGTTGATAGCCCAGGTGAAGGGAACGGGACAACTTTTACAGTTATATTGTCACTCTTAAAGATGACAGAGGGACAAGGGGAAAAGGAAATAAGGGGAGTCACTTCAGAACCTCTCCCCCTCAGACCCCAACCCCAGAGAGAACAATGGATACATCCCTCAACGCAGGAAACCTCCCCACCGAAGTTTCCTCTCCTAGCCCCCTCGCTTGAAGGTGTGAAGGTGCTACTTGTAGACGACGAAGCTGATACTCGTGACTATCTGACGACAACACTTAAACAGTGCCAAGCCGACGTGATGGCGGTAGCATCAGCGCAGGAAGCACTCTCTGCAATCCAAGAGTGGAAACCTGATGTTTTGGTAAGCGATATTGGAATGCCAGACGAGGATGGTTACTCTTTGATTCGCGAAGTCCGTAGACGCGAAGCTACAAGTCAAGAGACATTACTAGAACATTTCCCAGCACAAAGGCAAAAGCTTCCTGCGGCAGCTTTGACAGCCTATGCTAGAGCAGAGGATCGGATGCGAGCTATCAAGGAAGGTTTTCAGATCCATTTACCTAAACCTGTTGAGCCAGCTGAATTAGCTACAGTAGTTGCTAGCTTAGTTGGACGCACCTGAACAGGGGATAGGGGAGCAGGGGAATGGGCAATGGAAATTTGTAGGGGCTTCTCCCCGCCCTTACGGTGCATATGTCAATTTTAGATGCAACTAATAAATAAATAGTATTTATTCAAAGTTGCCTCATCTCATATGATCACCCTAAGAAATACGTTAGTAAAAATAATAGATGAATGTCAACAGCCAAGTATCCATCATTCAACAGCTTATCAAGATGTTTCTTGGTTTCAAGAAGTACTTGAAAGCTTCCAAGACGGTATCTTAATTTTGAGTGAGACGGGTGAACTGGTATATGCCAATGCATATGCTTATCAGGTTTTTCGTCAGATCAATCAAGGCACTTCCAATCTAAATGTCTTACCAACTCCTATTTGGAAGCTTTGTGAATCATTATTAGCTCGGAGTTTACCCAGAGACACAATGACTCCTTTCTCGCCCGAAGATTACTGCAAGGGTAACAGGGAGGCAGAGGTCTTGGGCAGAGGGGAAGAAAATGCTTCGGCAATCTTACAGCGGGAAGGAAGTATCATTCTGTCTGATGAGATTGTGATTGATAAGTTAAATATTTTTTGGATTCGGGTGAGATGGCTAAATCTAAACCAATTTGACCGTCCTTATGTGTTAATGACGATAGAAAACCGATATGAGTCTCTAAAGGGCGTTGTACTTGCTGAGGCCACAAAATATAGACTGACTCACAGAGAAGTAGAAGTTTGGTGTCTGTATCGAGCTAAATATACTTATAAAGAGATTGCTTCTCATCTATTCATCTCTATAAACACTGTGAAGAAGCACATAAAAAATATTCATCTCAAACAACAAGCTTTTTTTGATACTCAAGAATAGAATACAGGAATTAGGAGTTAGGAGTAAAAGTGGCTTTGTCTACTGTGATGACGGGAGACATATCTTTGTACCGAGGGATAGTACACAATTATTTTTTCTGTCAATAAGTTTAATAGTACGGTGGGATTTTACATTTAGTTCTGACTCCTGACTCCTGATTTCACTGAGAATTAGAGTTTTTTTGTAGTCGGAGTAAATTATTGTAAATCTGCCGTTTCAAGGTACTATTATTTTGAATTTCTACAGTAAGCTGATTGAAGCGATCAATAGTAAAACCATTATCTTCAACTATTTTTTGGGAGTTTTTGCAGTAGTTAACTGCAATATCTTTAGCTTGACTAGGGAGTCCATTCATGCTATTGGGATCATTACAAACAATTTTGGGAACTTCTCCGCTACCGATAATTTTCTTAATGTCTTGAAAGGCTTGTTGGCGTGCGGGCTCCATTTTTAATAAGACTCTGGAATAACTTAGAAGTTCAGTATTCTCAACTGGTGTTGGAGTTTGAGCGCCAATTTGTAAATTAAAGATAAAGGTGCTGGAAACCAAACCTACAATAGCAAAAGCTCCCAGCAACGAAGATGGGGAAAGCTTCCAAGTTAAGCTATGTCGGCAAAAGCAAGGGCCAAATCTCTTCATTTTATATCTGAGAAATAACAACAGTGGGTATTATGTTAATCATTCTGAATTATTTTAAGAGTGAGAAGTTCCGTGAGAGCGCCCCACTGGTGGCGCACCACCCGTTACTCATTACAGAAACATCTCCTATTCCCTATTCCCTATTCCCTATTCCCTATTCCCTATTCCCTGCTCCCTATTCCCTGCTCCCTGCTCCCTGCTCCCTGCTCCCTCTTGTTTCTTGAGAGCTAACCTGGTAATTTAGTTCTCGGAAATCACCTTATTACGCACGGCGAGTCGGTTGTAATCTTAGAATGAAAAGAAATCTGCTGCTGTCTTTAGACATTCCATCTACTTAGTTACGAATATACATTTTTAACCAGAAAAAAAATGCTTCTAATCCAGAAATACTTGAGCTTGAACCTTAAAACGTTGCGCTAAATGTTGAATTTGACTCAGGGTTAAGGCTTGATCTTTGTTTAAAATAGATTCTATTGTTTCCGATGTACCAATTTCAGGCAAATCTGAGAAACCTAGTCCATGCTCCTCCATTAAATAGGCCAATACATCACTCCCGCTACAATTAGGAATAGAATAATGCTCTGCCTCATAAGCCTCAATTAGCGTCCCTAACGTATCAAGCAAATTATAAAGAGGATGCTGTTCATTTGTGCCAATTTCATCAATTAAATCATTTAATCGCTCGGTTGCTTGCTCATACTCTTCATCATTGCGAATTGTAAGCAGGGGTGCGATCGCCCTCCAATGGGTATTAATATCTGGGGGAAATGTAGTTAAGTTTTCCATTGGTCTTTGTCGTATTCTGAATGGGTCAAGATATTACGGATATAAACTTTTTGACGATTAAAGTGAATTGAAGTCATTAATCGGTATTTATTACCACCAATATTAAACACGATTAGATCGCCTACAAGATCTGCACTAGGAAAAACTGAGCGTAATTCGTCAAAAGTCTGAAAGTTCGCCGAGTTCATGAGTTTAAACCAACGAATCAGCGCAGTTTCACTATCAGGATACATTTCCCAAAATTGACGCAATGCTTTGCGAGAAATAACGTGCATGATTCACTGGATTCATCAGGCTATTATAGCGAATGTCGTCACAACGCGATCGCCCTCGTGAGACGGCGACTTTCTGTTTCCTCTGCGCCTCTGCGGTTAATGAGATAGGTAATCTAAAGGGCGGTTCGGGAGTAGGACTTACGCATTGACGGAAAATGTCTCTTATCTTAAGAAAGATGAGGGATTCTGTGATTCGGTGATTGAGGTTGTGATATTGTAGATAAGCTTAAGCTTGGGAAACGCTGGTGCAATTCCGGGACTGTGCCGCAGCTGTAATGGGCTTACCTAAGTCAGAACGCCGACTTAAGCGGTGTCGCATACGCCTTAATCATCTATTCCCTGCGTCGCACAGGGAGGGAGTTATCATATTTGTGCTTCAACCTATCGTTCAACCAGCTTCCTCTCTTCAACTTTCTGGTCGTCTCTACGGTCTAGGGGTTGGCCCAGGCGATCCAGAACTGCTGACTCTCAAGGCACTCCGGATCTTACAGGCAGCTCCAATAGTTGCTTATCCAGTGTTAGATAATGGCAAAAGCCTCGCCCGGTCTATCGTTGCTGAATATCTGAGTGCAGATCAGATCGAGATTCCGATGTATTTCCCCTTTAAACCCGATCAATCTGCTCAACCTTTTTATGACAAAGCTGCCGAGACACTGGCTGAACATCTGAGTGCAGCACAGGATGTGGCTGTTCTCTGTGAGGGGGATCCGTTTTTTTACGGAACTTTTATGTATCTTTTTACTCGTTTATCTGAGCGGTTTACGACAGAGGTTGTTCCAGGTGTTTCCTCAATCATGGCAAGTGCATCGGTTATGGGTGCGCCACTGACATATCGTAATGATGCCTTTATGGTGTTACCTGGAATACTACCTGCTGAAGTTCTGGCAGAGAGATTAAAAGTTGCCGATGCTGCTGTGATCATCAAAATCGGCAGGCACTTTTCTAAGGTTCAAGAAGTTTTGAACCAGTTAGGGTTAGCAGCACGGGCACTTTATATTGAACGGGCAACAATGCAAAATCAGCGAATTGTACCCCTAAAGGAGATAGAGTCAGATACAGTACCATATTTCTCGCTGATTTTGATTCCAAGCCAATGGGAACAAATATCTAATTCCTCGGTTGACTAAACCTCTTCCAGGCAGTCCCAATGAAACCGCCAAGCATGAAAATATTTTTCTCCCCCTGCTCCCTGCTAAGAGCTCCCTCTTTCAAAAATTAGTGAATGCGGCAGAACTTGCGATCGTTATCATGGGGGTCTTGCCAAGAATAGGCAAAATGACTAACTCCCCGCAGTTGCGGTGCAAATTGATGTAGTGCTTGCATTTGCACTTCTAGAGATGGCCGATCATTCATCGACTGTCCCCACAAACCAGCTAGGGCTGGAATGACCTGAGTATCAGGTTTTGCTGTGCGTAACACCTGCTGCACTTGTGCCGCAATACAATTAGCATTACCGCTACCGCAGTTTCCATAAGCCATTGGATGCCACTCTAATGAACTTGGGAACCTATCCCAAGGTTGTAAGCGGGAATCGTACCCTTGTCTCAGCGTTTGGTTACCCTCAGGGAAAAACACAACCCCAGCGGGAATTCCCAGTTGCTGTGCGGGATAAGCAGCTAGATTGATAAAATCCAAGATACCTTGCATGGCGTGGGCGACTGCAAGCTGCCATAACTCAAGTTGTAGTTGCGGTTGTCTTTCAGTCGGGGGAAGTATTGACTTTTGTTGTGCACGTGGAATACGACCTTGCCACAGTGGTTCTCCTTCTTGAGGATATAGTCTATCGACTTCGGCAATATCTCCTGCTGTGACGTATCCCTTACTTAAAAAGCGCCGAATCAATTCCATTCCTTTGTGATTTTCTGCCCGTTGAAGTAAAGCTTGTTGGGTGGCTGGACTATACAGCCATAAATCTGTGACTTTTGTGGCGATAGAATCACTGCCAGCCTGTCGCGGATAGCGTATATAGTCAAATAAGAGTCCATCTGGACGACGACGTAATACCTCCTGTAACATTTGGTAGTAGTCGCGTTTTGCTTGTAAATTATAAGGGTCAATAAAGACTTGACTACCGTTATCTACGACATATAAGCTTGTCTGACCCTTGCCATTGCGGGCGATCGCCGCTTCCCTATCTGGACGCAGGGCATAGGTATACCCAAAATTTGTGGTAAACATCCAGGCGTAGACTTTAAGACCTCGTTCTCGCCCTTTTTGAATTGCTAAGGAAAGCAGATCAAGATTTTCTGTCCCTGGTGTGCGAACGACAGAAGGCCAAACTGTAGGGTTAGCAGAGGAAGGCAATAGCACCTGTCCATCGTAGAATGTCTCCAAATAAACTTGGTTGTAGCCTTTGTTGACAATCTGATCCATAATTTGGTCAACTCCCCCTGGTCGTGCATCACAGGGATACAAGCGTAACCAAATTGCTTGTTCTTGTGGCCACGTACGACTGCGGCAATCATGCAAAGCCTGTGCGTGTTGTTGCAGCAATTGCTGATAGCCTAAAAGAGCATCTTGATTGCCTCTGACTACTGACAAACGTAAGTTTTCCTTTTCTTGCGCCGCTGCTGGTGATGACTGGCAATACTGGGTGACTTGCGCTTGTGCTGGTTGACTCCTAATATAGGGAAGAAGCAGACTCGTACTGAAAACGATAGTGAAAAAGCGTCGCCAAAAGATCATTGGTTTTGCATATTAGTCGAAAGTCAAGAGTCAATAGTCCATGGCTATTGACTCGATTAAATCGTTAATTGCCACGCTTCAGCGCTGCCTCTACCCGCTGAAACTCTTGCTGTAGACGATCCTTGAGCTTTTGTGGTAAAGGACGATTTGGGTAAGAACTGTAGTGTCCGGCTAGGGAATTGAGGGCTGTTCGCATAGTCGTGAAGGAATTTAGCCCAGAAACGGAGTTATTGCGCTGGTAGCGAGATGAAAAGTCATTAATTTTTTGACGTGCTTCTGCTTGAACGGTGGCTTTGTTTGGTGAATCTTGTGGTAGCTCAATAGCATTCCTTAAAATACTGACTACATTCAAGGTATCTTGGCGATAATCACCTGTTAAACTATCAGGACTGGAACACCCTATTAAGCTGATGACTAACACCAAAACCAGAGGAAGTAGACGTGACCAATAACGCTTCATCAGAAAAATCTCGGTAAATGTGGAAATTGTGTGGCTTTAGCCCACGGAGAAAACACATAGTAAATCAACGTCTATCCTATCCTGGATTGGTATCACAGGGATCATTGGGAGTTAGGAGTTAGGAATTAGGAATTTTTTAACTCCTGACTCCTGACTCCTGACTCCTGACTCCTGACTCCTGACTCCTGACTCCTGACTCCTGACTCCTGACTCCTTTGTAAAGAGTATCTCGTTGTTGGTAGGGTCGTCCTAGGTCGGTAATGGCAGCTTGTAAGGTTTCGACTTCCATACATGTACCACCGATCGCACCTGCCATTGTGGTAATATGTTCTTCCATCAATGTGCCACCGATATCATTGCAACCCCAGACTAAAGCTTCTTTTGCACCTTCTAGTCCTAGTTTTACCCAACTCGGCTGATGGTTAGGAATCCAATTTCCTAAGAAAATTCGCGCTACAGCAGTCAGTAGCAGTGCATCTTCTAGCACAGGCTGATCTCTTCCCACACGGCGGCTTAAGGATTTGGGTGCTTCTTTGCCAACGAAGGGTAATAAAATAAACTCAGTTATGCGAGCTGGATATTCCCTATAGATGGCAGTTTGTTGAAGCGATCGCAATTTTTCCAAATGCTGAATCTGTTGTTCTGGTGTTTCAATATGCCCTGACAGCATTGTGCTAGTTGTGTGTAAACCCAATTTATGCGCTGTACCAACAATTTCCAACCAAGTCGCCGTGTCAATTTTTTCTGGACACAGGATACGTCGCACCTCATCATCTAACACTTCAGCTGCTGTTCCTGGCATTGAGTCAACCCCAGCATCACGGAAAGCAGCAATCACATAACTCAACTCAAGTCCGTCTTCTCTGGCGATAAATTGCACTTCTTGGGGAGAAAAAGCATGTAGATGCAGTTGGGGAAATTCCTGCTTGATGGTTTCCACCAACTTGAGGTAATAAGACAAAGATTTACCATTGATCTTTGCTTGGAGGTTCAATCCTCCTTGCATACAGATTTCTGTCGCACCCCGCCCCACAGCATCTTTTACCTTTGCCAAAATTTGCGCCCAATCTAGCCAGTAAGCACCCTGCTGGTCTTCATCTCGCCGAAAAGCACAAAAACTACAGTGTTGCTCGCAAATATTGGTAAAATTAATATTACGGTTAATTACGTAGGTCACACTATCGCCCGCTTGCCGTTGTCTCAATCTGTCAGCCGTGTCACGGATGAGAGCAATTGCACTCTTGTCGGTTTCTTTTAACAATAAACATCCCTCTTGGGGAGACAAATCATACCCCATTTGGGCATGGTCAAGAATAGCATCAACAGTTACAGTAGCCACAGATTCTTAAGAGCAAACGACATTATATTATAGATAGTTGTTAGTTGTTAGTGGTGACGAACCAGCGATCGCTCGTAAGCGTTGGCTGCGAAGCAATTCTGCAAAATTTAATGCTGGACGCCCTTCAATTTTTCCTACTGCCTCAATAGCAGATAATAGATGTTGTGCTGCTTCAGCTTCGGAATAACCTCGCCGCTGCGCTACACGAATGGCGGATTCATCGGCATTTAACTCTGACTCTTGAGAGTTGTTATTGCGCCAGATCCGCAGTAAAGCCATTGTCGTCAATCCCCCAGCTATAAGCATACCTACAGCATCTGCTTGGGCTGATTCTACGAATCCACCTAACAGTCCTGCGACTACAGTACCTTGATATATATCTGGTTTGAACCACTTCACTCCCGTCAACCAGCTCACTTTTTGTAACAGCAGTAAGTCGCGTTGTGGGGTCTTCAAACGACGCCACAAATCAAAATTGATATATATTGGTCGTTCTGAATTCCAAGGGAGTGGAAAGGTAGCGTCAATGACCTTCGCCTGCTCAGGCTTGAGGAGGATTTTGGTCAACATTCTACCAGAAGCAGGCATAATATCTAACAAACGGCGAATTTCAACGTTTGGATCCATATTAATCTAACAGAAGTCAGGAGTCAGGAGTCAGAATTGAATGCTGTGCGAGTGGCGAATGAATGATTTGGTTTAAGAATCCCGCTACATCTTCGATTTAGCGGTCTACAATATATTGGCGGGTTTAAATTCCCCATTAGTTAATTCTAACTCCTAACTCCTAACTCCTAACTCCTAACTCCTAACTCCTAACTCCTAACTCCTAACAATGGATGCTTTTGCTCCCATACAGCCTGAATGGACAAATAAGGCAATTCACGCCTATGAATTTTGCTGTCCTAGTTGTCACTCTAGCAGCTTGGAAGCTGTTCAAGCTTGGCTCAATCGGCGATCGCCTGTAATTACAGAAAACTATAGCAGAAAATGGCAAGAGTTCTACCAGTGCCATTGTGGCTGTGCGTGGTGGGCTTGGAGTAGCGATCGGCCACAAACAGATTTGTCTAATCAGCAAGAAGATGAGCAAGGGGATCTCGCCTGATAGAAAACTTTTTTTCCCAGCAAAAGCCCACCTCAACAGGTGGGCTTTTATTAATGTTCGGAGTAAGCGCTTAAGCGCTTACTCCTATCCCATTTTCAATCCTAGAACGTGAAAGTGGTACGCAGTGTACCCACGTATTCAGTATCATTTTTCGTGTTGTCTTCTGGGTTAAAGAGGACGATGATACCTGGGGTGACAGAAATATGATCACTCACCTGGAATTTATAGAGACCCTCTAATTGATAAGTCGTGTTCTTATCATTCTGTCTTATACCATTAATCGTGAGGTCGTTGTATGTCACTTTAGGCGGAGTTCCAAATATCAAACCAAGCACATTGCCTGGCCGACCAAAGTCTTTCACAGCCAGAGTAGTACCCCAGTAGTAGGCTTGTGCTTGCGCACCACTGATACCACCACTCTTTGCTTCAAGGGTGCTATAACCGCCCCAACCAGCAAGCGTAAATTTGGAATTGGCAGCGAAGGTAAATTCTATACCGTAGTGGTTAGCAGCAATAGAAACGTTATTAGCGTTAGTAAAAGAGCCAAAAGGATTGCTTGCAAAGGTACTACCTGTACCTTCAAATTCGCTCAAATTAGTCGCGAGGGCGGTGCTGCTGTTGTTGCCATCGACAGGAGTTTGATAGGAGTGTACGTAGGTCAGACCAATATTGAAGGCTTTTGCAGGCTTGATATCTATCTGACCCAGAGCTGCATAGTTACCATTAAACAGACCTTGTCCGCCGATAGGGCTGTTAGCATCGTTATAACGCCCACCACCTAGATAACCAATAGACGCACCCAACGGTCCTTTTGGAGCGAAGGTGATAGTCGCACCTGCACCACCCTGACCTTGGCGGTAAATTGGGCTGAAACGACCATAGCGGGATAGAGCACCAGTACCGCTGCTTTTGAAGTCTGGGTTGTGGGTGTCTACGTTTTCGTAAAATTCTCCAGTGTTGGCATCAATCTTGACGCGGATGGAGTCCTTGAGGTTAAAAGCGTAGTTAATTTTATCTATGAAAACGCTGTTGTTGGCACTGGCGCCGTTGGTATCAAACCCGTCATAGGCCAAGCGAGTCTGTTGAGTACCAGTTGCACCAGTACCGTAGATGGAGTTGCTGTTATTGACAGTGTTCCCTGCTTGCAAACGGATTTGCAAGTTGTCTTTCCCTGTAAAGCTAGAGTTCAAAGAAAGACGAACCCGGTCAGAGAAAACAACATTGCTGTTTAGAGGACCTGCTTGGAAATTTGGATTGTTTCTGAGCGTTCTTGCGGAAACTGCTTGGTTACCACTGCCGAAAGCATCGCTAACACTGAAGATGGCTTCTCCAACCAATTTGGTAGTGGTAGAAAACTGATTTGCCTCTAATTCAGCAGTGCGGGCTTCTAAGGCATCTACACGACCGCGCAGGGTTGCCAGTTCAGCTGCAAATTCTTCTTGCAGGCGTTGCAACGTAGCCAAGTCTTCTTTCTTGACAACATCAGCTGTTGCTGTGGCAATGAGTTCGTTAACTCGGTCTAAACAGGCATTCAAACCTGCCGCAAATTCATAACGGGTCATTGCCCGGTTACCACGATAAGTACCGTTAGGATAACCAGCAATACAGCCGTAACGTTCAACTAGGGATTGTAATGCTTGGAATGCCCAGTCTGTGGGCTGCACGTCGGAAAATTGAGAAACGGATGTGACTTGACCGAGGTTCTCTTTAGAGGACTGGGCAACACGAGAAACAGATGTCACTTGACCGAGATTCTCTTGAGTCGCGTCAGTTTTATTGACTTCAGCCGCCAAAGTGCTCTTAGCAGCACAGAACATGGCAGCCAAAACAATAGGACTCAGCTTCAGAACATTCCAGAATTGTTTTGTCATAAGTTTTTTCTCACTCACACCTACTGCTCTATATCGTGGTATCATTGCCTGACGTACTTTAACTACCAGGGAATTTACTCATGATCCTTAGTAGAGATTGTACCAAACTTAATGGTCTTTAACACAACTTAGTCACTATACTTTTTTACGATTCTTTGCTATCCGGTAGACTCAAAATGATACGACGTTTGTACCGTGTCATTGTTCCCTCATCTTCAAACTGTTGTAAAATCCTTGTGACAGTGACTCTTGTGGTATTCAGAACTTCCGCGATTTCCTGATGAGTCACATTCAGATCAATGAGCTTACCCTGTTCCATATTGCGGCCAAATTTTTCACTTAACCATACCAAGAATTGCCACAACCGCAGGGAAATTGGTTTACGATGTATTATGCTCAGGAGTTCCTCTGCCTGTTGAATATGGGACATTAGGGCGTTAAGATCCTGATGCCAAAGGTGAGGTGGCACTAAGCTTGCTTCTACGCTTGTCAGACATTCAATCTGGTATGGTTTAACTTTGGAAAGAGGATAACCAATCAGATCTCCAGATCCCCAATAACCCAAAGTAATGTAGGTTCCATCTTCACTCCAAGTTAAAGCACGAACTGCTCCCCGTTCAATTCTCCACAGTACGTCGTTGCGTTGTGGAATGACTTCGCGACGGGCGAATAGGCGTTGCGGGATCTGTCCACTTAAGGCAGAGTTCTCTGTACAAGTGATAGAGTGCATCATGGGGATTTCAAGAGTGTAAGTGTTTAATTGATTTCAACGTTACTGATGTAAGAATTTACGTGACTCCTGACTCCTGTATAGTTATGTTGTTATTAACCAATAAAAATCAAACTCTTTTGAGTCAGCCTTGTTATCCAGTAACACGAATAAGACTACATACATAAATCCCTAGTAATCTTTAGAGCATAGGCAATTAAAATGTGTTGTCAGGTAAACCTGATGCCATGTAGTGTGTTGATTTTTAAAGATTTATTGAAGATGGGCTTCCACAAGATTAATAAAACGAAACATTCTTATATGTGCTATGGAGCAAATTTGCAGCATACACCAGAGTTGTTTGTTAGAGTGATTTTCACCTAAATGAACCGCACCGTTTGTAGGGGCGCGGCGGTCTTGCGCCCCTACGAATGTGGTCTAATTACCTGAAAATTGGTGTAAATAACTAACGATTTTTACACTGTCTTCGGTTAATTTAATCTTACAAGTTTAAGGAGAGGTAAGCTTTTCGTAAAATCTATATTTATTTAACTAATATTTAATGTTTTTATTCCTGACCAGAATTGTTGATCATTTTATCTGAAGCCGGAGCTTTGAGGTCTCCGGTTTGATTCTAGATTTAACGATGACCAGTCACAATATATGCCACTCGTTGACCAATGTTAGTTGCATGATCTGCCATACGTTCTAAACAACGAATCGCTAATACGAGCAGCAGGATTGGCTCGACCACACCTGGAACGTCGCGTTGATGAGCTAAAGTTTGATAAAGCCGCTCATAGGCATTATCTACAGTATCATCGAGTCTCTTTATACTTCGACCTCCAATTTCATCTAAATCTGCCAAAGCCACCAAGCTAGTTGCTAACATTGCCTGAGCATGATGGGACATAAGCGCAATTTCCGGTAAGGAGGGATGAACGGGGTAAGGAAAGAGTTTAATCGCAATTTCAGCTATATCCTTAGCATAATCACCAATGCGTTCTAGGTCACGCACTAGCTGCATAAAAGCGCTTAAACAACGCAAGTCCTGGGCAGTAATTGGTTGCAGCGTCATGATGATTGTGCAGTCTGATTCTATTTGTTTATAAAAGCGATCAATATGTTTATCTAATAGAGGCAATTCCTCGGCTGCTGTTAAGTTGCGGATGAATAAGGCTTGGTGACTCAGGCGAAATGATTTTTCCACCAAAGCTCCCATGCGCAACACATCACGTTCTAGTCGTCTAATCTCACGTGCCAATTCGGGTCTATCTGGATCGGGACTATAAATAAGGGCTTTCACGCTTGTCATCTCAAACATGAAGATATTTTATTAACTATAGTCCTGGCTTCAAGAATTTGCCACGACTTCCGGAAATTCAACTTTCAGCCATGCCCCACCTGTTTTGGGATGGTTCATAGCTTTAATCGCACCACCGTGAGCAAGAACAATTTGCCGAACGATCGCCAAACCCAAACCGCTACCAACAGTGGTTGTTGCTGAGTCACCTTCTAATACTGAGGAACGGGCGCGTGCTTTGTCGCCCCGATAAAATCGCTCAAATACATAAGGCAAATCCGCCTCTGAAAAACCAGATCCTGAATCTATGATATTAATTTCTAATGCTGCCTTGCGATTATTTGTTTTAAGAATAATTTTTGTTTCAACGAGAATGGTTGTACAAGGAGGACTAAATTTGATACTGTTGTCCAGCAAGTTTAGAAAAACTTGATGAATCCGGGACTCATCAGCATTAATCCACAGATCATCGGGACCGGAATAGCAAAACTGCAACTGTTGACGCTGTGCCAAAGGTTCTAGAGTTTCCCATACCGATGCAATGAGCGATCGCACCTCCAAAGGTTGGCGATTGAGTTGAATGGTTGGGTTGGCTTCCAGTTGGGTAAGTTCTAGCCAGCATTGAACCAACTGAATGAGTCTGTCAACTTCTTGTAAAAGGCGATTAACCCACCGATCTAAAGGTGGTTTGATCCGATCTTGTAACGTTTCGACCACCAGACGAATCGAAGTCAGTGGCGTTCTCAGTTCATGGGCAAGATCACTGAGAGCGCGATCGCGTAATTGATTCATATCCAATAAAGGTTGGAGATTTTCTAGAAACACTCCTACTTGTCCTTTAGTTAAAGGCAAGCTAGTTGCCCGCAATACCAAAGACCGCGACTCTATCACTGCGGCTGCATCTTCAAAAGAGGGGTGGAACACCCATTCTCGCACCTGGAGTTGCTGCAAATCACGAGTTTGCTCCAGGATCTGGTCAAGTTCATAGGAGCGCACTAACTCCAACAATAAGCGCACCTGTCCTGGTTGCCACCTTTGTAGATATAACATTTCACGCGCTTGCTCATTGCACCAGAGCAGTTGATTCTCTTCATCCACCTGCAAATACCCAATTGGTGCAAAATCCAACAGTTCTTCGTAAGTTTGCAACTGCAACTGTAGATTTTGGCGTTGCTGCTTAATTAATGCAATATCGTGACGCAGGCGAGGAAGCAACAGAAAAACCTCGGCAGAGTGCGAGGTTAAGGGTCGTAACACTTGCCCTAGATAGCGGTTCAGTTGAACCTGTTGCCATAGCAACAATCCAATGCCGATGGCTAAACCGAGAAAAAATCCGAATATTAGCATTATCAGGTTTTCAGTTGGGTGTTCTCAACTAAAAACTAACAACTATCCAAACCGATAGCCAAAACCACGTACAGTAACAATGTATTCAGGACGACTAGGGTCTTGCTCTAATTTTTCGCGTAACCAGCGGATGTGAACGTCTACAGTTTTACTATCTCCTACAAAATCGGGTCCCCAAACTTGATCCAGCAACTGCTCCCGCGACCACACTCTTCGAGCATAACTCATAAACAGTTCCAGCAGGCGGAACTCTTTAGGCGATAGATTCACCTCTTGACCTCGAACTAGGACGCGGCACTCTTGAGGATATAAGGTGACGTTTTTGTATTGTAACATTGGCAGTTGGGGCAAACTGCTTAAGCGTTGACGGCGAAGTAAAGCACGACACCGAGCCACGAGTTCCCGCATACTAAAAGGTTTCGTTAGGTAGTCATCTGCTCCCACTTCCAACCCCAACACTCGGTCAGTTTCACTCCCTTTAGCACTCAGCATCAAAATAGGCACTGGATTTCCCTGATAACGTAGCAATCGGCAAATATCCAGTCCGTTAATCTGAGGTAGCATCAAATCAAGAACAACTAAATCAAAGGAAAGTTCTCCTGATGTTGGTTCAAAACTTTTGAGATACTCGACAGCCGAGCGCCCATCAGATGCTGTTACCACCCCATAACCTTCCTCCTCTAAAGCTAAAACAAGCATTTCTCGAATGAGTTCCTCGTCTTCTACTACTAGAATGCGGCTTCTTTGTCCGATCTCCGCCGAGGAAGGATATTTGGTCGATTCACTGGTATACATTGATATCACAATACTATTTGCCCATATTCGTATCAATTTAATTATCTATCTTCAGTGCATCTAAACTCTACTGCTGTTAACGACTTTATCAAATTGTAATATATGTGACAGCCTAATTTCTAATTATAAACTGATTAAACACCACACTCCCAATTCTCTCTAGCAGCTTTGTTTTTTTTCCATGAAATATAGAAAAAATTATCAAAGCAAAATGCAGATCCGTTCTGAAATAGACTGCAACTAACTTGATAGTAATTAGATTTCCGCACTATGTAAGTTGTTCCAAATTTGACTGGAGAAGGTCTTGACAACAGCAAATTGGTATGACTATACTTAGTGCAGTACATATGTACTACTAAAGGACAATCCCCCATAACCACTTTACTTTTCAGTATTCTCACTGCACTGAAAAAGCTGATTGCGAGGCTACTCTAAATACAATACAGGTTAAAAAGTAAAAAAAGAATCTCCATAAATAAAATTTAGTAGCCTCTCACCAATTTTGATTACTGAAAATCATTGTATACTGGAGTTTGAGTATGACAATAGTTGCAGAAAATGACAGCAAACAACAACTGATGCAAGCATTTCAACAAATTATTACAGACAGGAAAAAGCTGGCATCAAAAATAGCAACCAAACAAGAAGAAGCAGAAAAAGTAAAAAACAAACAAATTCTAGAAGCTGCTTCTTTATACACCGTTGATAGTATTATCAAAGGGTTAGCTGATTTGCAATTAGAATTTGGCAGTATTATCAACACACTATCTGATAAGCTAGCCAAAGAGAACTCCAAGTTAGATGAATTGAATCAGGCGATAAAATTTGAAACTGAGCATTTACAAGAACTCCAAAAGCTCAGAATTGTTGTAGATACTTTAGATGTTTTAAAGCAAGAACATCAAGAAAAGATAAAAATTTTAGAACAAGATACATTAAATAAACGAGAAGTACTAGAGAAGGAAATTGCCATTAAGCGAAAAGAGTGGCAAAAAGAGCAAGCAGAGTATGAAGAAGCAGTACAAGTATACAACGAGTTATTAGTTAAAGAACGCGCCTCAGAAGAAGAAGACTACCACTATAAATTACAAACTTCTCGAAAACTGGATCTAAACACTTACGAAGATAAAAATCGTAAACAAGAAAGAGAACTACAGCAAATCACTCAAGAAGAACAAAAAGCCTGGGTAGAAAGGGAAAAAATTCTTGCTGGACGCCAAACCTTATTTTTAGAATATCAACAAAAAGTAACGACATTTCCTAAAGAAATTGAAGAGGCTGTCAATAAAGCCAGAGAAGAAGCCATTAAAGAGACTAACCAAAAGACAAAAATAGAGGCAGATTTATTTGCAAAAGAGTGGGAAGCCTCAAAACAAAGCTATGAATTTAAAATCCAATCTTTAGAAGAAACAATTAACAAACGAACAGAGCAAATAGAAGGTATTTCTGCTCAATTACAAAATGCATTGACACAAGCACAAGATTTGGCAATGAGAGCTTTTAATAGGAGTTAGGAGTCAGGAGTCAGGAGTCAGGAGTCAGGAGTCAGGAGTCAGGAGTCAGGATGTCCAAGCTGAATTCTGTGTGACAGGTAGATGAGTAAAGGGGTTTAAATCCCCAATGAAAGTGTTTTTGACTCCTAATTTCTGACGAATGCATTTTTCTTTAAATGAATCTTGACAAAAATACTGGTTAATGGAGCGACGAAAAAAATTAGAATTTATCGTTTATTTTCTAAGTGTCAAAGCGATCCGCCTTGCGATCGCGACGTTCCTAATAGTTCACCCAATGGTAGATTAGGCAAATCGGTGTTGGTGAATTTTTGCTTAGCTGAAATATCCTAGTTTATAGTCTTAATAAGATTTTCGATGATATGATGTTTTCTATACTAATTATATAAAAAAAGGCAGAAAGATGATCGATGCTTCTTTCTGCCTTTTTTTATAATTTTTTAAGACCTAGTCATCCCAGATTTTTTCAATCTGGGTTAATGATGAGCGATTTTTGGTAACCAGTTTAAACAAACCCAATTGTTAAGCTATCTTTGGCGAGGAAGTGACCCAAATGATAAGCTCTTTCCTCAGTTTTCAACAGAATTTTTTCGTACATGTACCGTGTACCACGGTCACCTAAACTTTCTGCCTGAGCGGCTTGGCGGCGAATGAGGCTAATAACTGCTTGCTCTGCTTTCAGATCATTTTCCACCATCTGACGACAAGAATAGATACCATCTGCTTCTTCTTCAAAGCAGCATAATTCTGCTAATTTGCCAAAGGTAGCAACTGGCACACCACCCAGTCCATCCAAGCGTTCTCCTATTTCATGAACATGGTCTTGCACTTGTGTGTAGCTTTCGTTAAAGAACTCATGCAGTGAGTAAAATTCTGCACCTTCAACAACAAAATGATGTTTTTGATACTGTAGGTAGAGTGCTTGAAAACTAGCTAAAATGACATTTAGTCCTTCACATACTGGCGCAGTTACACTGTTATCCAATAATACGGGATTGTCGTAAACATGACCAAAGTTGCGTAACAAAGTTTGCGTTTCAGACATTATTTCTCTCGCTTTTTAGCAGTTATATTTACTAACGGCTTAGTCTCTACATCTTAACAGTTAAAAACAGAAAGCAATCTCGATCAACATCACCGAATTTCTATCTATTTACTTAAGAAAAAATAAATTTTGATCATTTACTCACAAAAAACGTAGCTATGCTGCTATCTTCAGAGGAAGAAAATCCTTGCCCAAGTAGGTGGGCAGAAAAATTCACAAGTATGTTACGAAATGTAAAACCTCTGAAATTTCTTCGTAGTTGCGCTTTAGCCCTCTTTGGAGCAAAAAACAAAGAGTGATTTATTCCCGCCCACCTGCTTAAGCACAAACCTTGTGTGAATAGTTGATTTTTTCAAAATTATTGATAAATACTTGCATTTAAGTTATTCTTAAGAAAAGAGGCTAACTCCCATAAGCCAAAAACGCAGGGAGTAAAATCCCAGTAATTATTGCAATTAAATTGCATCTAAAGGGGGATTGTCTTGAAACCATCAATTTCAGAATATAAGAGTCTGTAAGCAATCAGATACTCAAACTGCCTTGGTTAATTGCTTGTCTCTAGTTATAAACAGAATAAAAAATGCGTAAATTCTACATGAGCGAAGTATCAGAGTTTCGTCTTGAGGGACGGTTTCTCGATTTTGTGATCAAAGATGGTTATAAGCTTAAAGGCTTGCTATTGGCTACTAGTGAAGGTGAATGCTACGTCAAACTAGCTAAAGATTTACGGGCTACTTTTGACTTGCGGTTATCACTAGGTACTTGGTTGCAAGTAGTGGGTAAAAAAAAGCACGACTTAAAAACGGGCGAGGTTGAACTGAAAGCTGAACGAGTGATGGCGACTCGGCAAGAATGGGATCAGGGGACACAAGGAGAATTCCCCTTGTGTTCCCCTTCCCAAGTTTCTCCATCAGCTAGTAACGCTCAAACAAAACCAGCAAAAGCCACCATTTTGGTGTGTCAAAAATCTGATTGCATGAAACGGGGTGGTAAAGAGGTTTGTCAGGCATTACAAGCAGCGTTGAGCGATCGCCATTTGGACTCACACTTTACGATCAAAGGCACTGGCTGCATGAAAAATTGTAAAGCAGGCCCAAACTTGGTAATGCCAGACAAAACCCGCTATAGCCGTCTTGGCGTTAAACAAGTCCCTGCACTTATAGAAAAACATTTTGCTATTAACACGCAATGTATAGTTAGCAGCATAACGGGGAGTTAATAAGCTGTTGCGCTCAATCTCAAGGGCCTGCGCTATGAGTACGTGGCGATCGACCTGCGCAAGAATGAGCACCAGAGCGATGCCTTTAAAGCACTCAATCCGCAGGGGCTGGTGCCCGCACTCGTCGATGCCAATCACGTGCTGACGCAATCCGTAGCGATCATTGAATGGCTCGAAGAGCGCTACCCATCACCCCCCCTGTTGCCCAAGGATACCAACGACCGTGCGCAGGTTCGGGCCATGGCAGCCATCGTCGGTTGCGACATTCATCCGGTCAACAACAAGCGCATTCTGGACACCTTGCGTGCCAGCTTCGGGGCGGATGAGGCAGCCATCAACGCGTGGTGCGGTCGATGGATTGGCGATGGCTTCGATGCCTATGAAGCCCTGCTGGCGGCCGACACCCGGCGCGCCGGCTTCAGCTTTGGCAGCGCACCGACCCTGGCCGACGCCTACCTGATTCCGCAAATTGAGAGCGCACGCCGCTTCAAGGTGGACTTGAACCGTTGGCCATTGATCATGGCAGTGGAGGCAAACTGCAATGCGCTGGACGCCTTTCAAAAGGCAGCACCGATGGCGCAACCCGACGCGTCCTGACTGCAGTAGCATCAGCCTCTTCTTGAAGGAACGGCCATGCAATCCCTTTTCTTTTCTAGCCAGGCGGACCGGATTGCATTGGCGCGTCAGCGCTATTTTGAAGAAGGTGAGCTGCCCTCGGGTGTCGTCAGCGAGGCCGTGTTCCAGTCCTGGGCCCGCTGCCTACGGCTGAAGCAGGACCCGCGGGCGCCGCTCGAGTTTCAACCAGTGACCACTAGCCGGGCGCAACTGGCATTGCAAAAGAACCGTTTGCTGCGTGATGCCTGGCTGGCAGACGCCGGCGAGCTCGACGCGGTGTTGGGTGCCACGAACTGCGGTGCCATGCTGACCGACCCCAGCGGCGTGCTGATTGGTGCCACCAGT
>CAIVAU010000105.1 GCA_903903925.1 uncultured cyanobacterium | reverse complement strand
GTGTGGGGAGTGTGGGGAGTCTGGGGAGTGTGGGGAGTCTGGGGAGTGTGGGGAGTCTGGGGAGTGTGGGGAGTGGGGAGTGGGGAGTGTGGGGAATCTTACCTAACTCCTGACTCCTGCCTCCTGACTCCTGCCTCCTGACTCCTGACTCCTGACTCCTGCCTCCTGACTCCTGACTCCTGACTCCTGACTCCTGACTCCTGACTCCTGACTGGTGTTCACATCTAAAACCCTGAAGCTGCCAAACTTGTGTATTCACGTCTGCAAGTTTGTAAACAGCTGGACATTGGGGCTGGATAATCTGACTTACAGCTGCCCACAACAAGCTGCGTGTCACATCTAGTCCAGTTTTTAGCCTAGACTCATGGTTACCAGGAACGCCTTCCTCGTGAACAATTGATAGGTCTACCCAAATGCCATGAGATCCTAAGAGAATCTGGGCCATCCATTTGGCTCGTGGTAAGTGTGATTGGGAGGTAATCAGCTTCACTTTATGTATTCCCCAATGACGGAGGATCGGAATACTGTAGTAAAAGTTACCGAATGTGGAATAGGCGCACTTTTCTAACCAAACGTTTTGCAAAGAAGCTGCTGCTTGTTGCTGAAAAATCTTCAAAATACAGGGGTCTGGAGAACCACGGGAAATTAAAATTGGGGTGTGTGGGTATCGCTGTGCCAATTTAGAGACGTAAATTTCTCGCTCAATACTGCCGCCAAGTACAAAAAAGGCATCTGCTGGCTTGGAAGATGCAGAAACTAAGGTTATAGTGTTGATAACCAGCCAAATACCAAGCACAAGACACAGCCCAAAAGCTAGTGTTGGTAAAAATTGCAACTTTCTTCGCAATTGCCCCAAATTTTGGCGGTATCTACTGTTTGTAAATTTATGTCTCATGGCATACCTGATAGGAGCTTTCTTTGGTAAACCCAGCAACTCTTATTAGTTTAGCCAAGTGCTATCTTTAGGAAAAGTAATCTGAATTGCTAAGCTGGCACTAAGGAAAGTGTCACATATTCGCAGTAAGCTGACGGAATAAGTTGGCTAATGTGAAGAAAACAGGTGGAAATCATTGCAATTCTTTGGTGGAAAGTATGAATGAAGAAAGTCTAGGTACGTAGAAAAACTGATAAATTTCTGGAAAGCCTGATAGCTCAACGGTCAAAAACACAATTATTCCAGCTAGAGATACATGAATCAATCAGCGAAAAGTTACTCGCCATTGCAAGTAGCCTTGATTGGCGGAGCGATCGCCACCACTGCTACATTCTCTGTTTTTGGTCCAACTTGGTGTCGCTCTGTGCATGCCGCGCTACAAGATAGCCCAAAGGCGATCGTTGACCAAGTCTGGCAACTAGTGAATCGAGAATATGTAGACACCACATTCAATCAACAAGATTGGCAAACAACTAGGCAGAGCCTGTTGAGCAAAGATTATACGAACCGTGAAGAAGCTTACACTGCTATCCGCGAAGCCCTAAAAAAGTTGGGGGACCCCTACACTCGGTTTATGGACCCCAAACAGTATGAAGCCCTGACGAACCAAACATCTGGAGAAGTCTCAGGAGCAATTGGCATTCGGATGGAACTGAATGAAAAAACTAAGCGACTGACTGTCGTGGAAGCCATAGAAAACTCCCCAGCAATTAAAGCAGGTATCAAGTCGGGGGACCAGATTATAGCAATTGATGGCAAACCCACTCAACAGATGAAAGTGGAAGATGCTTCCAAGCTGATTCGTGGTAAAGCGGGCACGATGGTGACGTTGCGGCTAGCACGAAACAGGGGAAATATTTTTGACCTGAAGCTAACAAGGGCTAATGTGGAAATCCCAACAGTACGCTACACATTAAAGCAAGAAGGCAATCGCCACATTGGCTACATCCGCTTGCAAGAATTTAGCGCTCATGCTGCAGATCAAATGCGACGAGCTATGCGAGATTTGAACAGTAAACAAGTTGATGGCTTTGTGTTAGATATGCGTGGTAATCCTGGTGGTTTGCTGCAGTCAAGCATTGAAATTGCCCGGATGTGGCTGGATAATGGTTCGATAGTCCGCACAGTAGACCGTGTGGGGGGAAGTGAAGAAACCAAAGCTAATCACACTGCCATCACAAGACGTCCTTTAGCAGTTCTAGTAGATAATAATTCAGCCAGTGCCAGCGAGATCCTTACAGGAGCATTAAAGGATAATCGACGGGCAGTCGTCGTTGGCAGTCAAACTTTTGGCAAAGCTCTAGTACAATCAGTTCATGAACTTCCGGACGGTTCTGGTGTGGCTATCACTATTGCCCATTACTACACCCCTAAAGGAACAGATATTAACCACAAGGGGATTACGCCTGACGTCAAAATAGATTTGACAGAGGCTCAACAGCGTCAGCTAGCCGCTAATCCCAGTTTAGTGGGAACTCAAAATGACCCTCAATATGCGCGGGCTCTGACAGTTCTATCCAGTAATCACTTCGCACAACATCCCCAGCGTCAAGCTTCTGAACAACCTGTAAGCGTTCGCACCGTTAATTCAAAATATTAGGTTTGAATGGGGAATACTAGGAATTAGCGATTGGGGATTGGGGATTGGGGATTGGGGATTGGGGATTGGGTATTGGGTATTGAAAGACTGATAATTCCCCCTGCTCCCCTGCTCCCCTGCTCCCCTGCTCCCTGCTAAGAGCTCCCTGCTCTCTGCCCCATTACCAATAAATATTATGAATAATCAAAATGCCTTCCTCCCAAAGGTATCAGTAGTTGTACCTATATACAATGGTGAGGAGGATTTACCAGCTTTAATCAGTTGTCTGTTGGCTCAAACTTACCCAAAACAGCAGGTGGAGTATTTGCTGGTAGACAATAATAGCAGCGATCGCACTTCTTCTTTGCTCAAAACAGCCGCTGAAGATTGCCCACTCGCAATTCACCCGTTAAGCGAAAACCAAATTCAAAGTTCCTATGCTGCTCGAAACACAGGCATCCGTGCTGCTACTGGTGAGATCCTTGCCTTCACCGATGCTGACTGCCGTCCACAACCTGAGTGGCTCTTATCATTAATTGCACCTTTTGTCAACCCTGAGATTGCAGTTGTCGCTGGTGAAATCACAGCGCTACCAGGAAAAAATATCCTAGAACAACATGCAGAACGCCAACAAACGCTGTCACAAAAGCATACCCTCGCTCATAAGTTTTGTCCATACGGTCAAACGGCAAATTTGGCAATTCGACGGCAAACCTTGACAAAAGTGGGTTTGTTTCGTCCATATTTGACATCCGGTGGGGACGCTGACATATGTTGGCGGATTCTCAGGGAAAATACGGGGCGGTTAGAATTTGCTCAAGACGCGATCGTGCAGCATCGTCACCGCGCTACACTTAAAGCTCTCCAAAGTCAATGGCGACGCTATGGGCAATCAAATCGCTATCTACATGAACTGCATGGTGTAGAGTTGATGCGGGATATCACACTTAAGGAATGCTTTTATCGTTTGGGACGCTGGTGGTTAAAGGAACTGCCAAGGGATAGCCTCAAGTTTTTATCGGGTAAAGCTCATCTTGTGGATTTATTCAATACTCCCATTGGTTTATTCACAGCAAGAGCGCGTTCTGCTGGACAACGGGAAGCTAAGTTGCCAGAGAAAGCGAAGATAATTGAGTGGTTTGATTAGTCATTAGTCAATGAGCATGGGGCATTGAAAGACTGATAATTCTCCCTGCTAAGAGCTCGCTTCTTTTGTAACCACTTCTGTTAAACTCCGCTAAATTGGAGAAAAGTAGCGCAAAGGAAAGTTTTAGATGTCAGCACATCTGTTACTGGTAGATGATGAACCGGGATTGCGTGAAGCAGTGAAAGACTATTTGCAAGAAAGCGGTTTTAGTGTTCAGGTTGCCAGTAACGCCCGTGAGGGCTGGGAATTGATGCAGCAAAACACACCTGATTTGGTAATTTCCGACATCATGATGCCCCAAGTCGATGGTTATCAGTTCCTTAAGCAACTACGCCAAGACCCCCGCTTCCAAGCACTACCTGTGGTGTTTTTAACTGCTAAAGGCATGACAACTGATCGCATTCAAGGTTATCAAGCCGGTGTTGATGCTTATTTACCCAAACCTTTTGATCCAGATGAGTTGGTAGCAATTGTCGAAAACTTGCTTTCTCGCCGCCTTAGCAAAACTCAGGCCACTGGTGAAGATGGTGAAATGCCTGATATTGCTGAACTAGCCAATCAGATTGCTCAAATTAAAGCGTTGTTAACTCAACGAAATGCGATCGCTCAATCTCCAGCGCCTTTCACAATTGACTTGACCCCCAGAGAACAAAGCGTTTTAAACTTAGTCGCAGAAGGGTTGATGAATAAAGAAATCGCTCGCCGCTTAGAAACTAGCGTTCGCAATGTAGAAAAGTACGTCAGCCGTTTGTTCAGCAAAACCGGCACTAATAGCCGTACCGAGTTAGTTCGTTTTGCTCTAGAGCATGGTCTTGCCAAATAGACATCTCCAGGAATCATGTAGGGGCGTATTGCAATACGCCCCTACCAAGGATTTCAGCGAACGCATAATTAATTTTCACGACTATGTCTAATAAGTTGGTAATATTTAACTTGCTGGCTTCAGGGGGAGAGTGAGGAGAAGAGCCCTTGACTCTTGAGTATGAGCGTGCTTCGAGTCTGTTGTCTAGAATAAAAACTCGGTAAAATGCACCTGGCAATTATTTATTTCCAGGTTATGCCAGTAACCTGCTCTTTGACACTCCCACACTGATCGCAGTCTTAGTGAAATTTACACATTCCCTGAATGGGAGTTCTAATAGCTAATCTCTTCATATCAAAAAGAGCAATGAATTGAGCCAGTAGCGTGGAAAACTTCACAAACAGTAAACCTGCTTAAGTTGTAAGGCATGAATTTATGATGAGTATGCACCCGTATGATGATTATGCACCCGATTATTTTTGTAGTTGAAAAGATGAGGGCTAGTGTAGATGCTTTCTTTGGTCTCCCGCTCAGTAGAGTAAGACAAGAGCGCCACAATCCTTCCACAATCCTTATCGTTAAGTTACATCAGCCAATTCATTGTTAGAGAAATTAGCAAATGGGGTAAACCTAAAAATTCACTATTCCCTTTGCCACAGACTATTTGCCTCTACTCAAATAATAGTAAGTGACTATTGGACACTCTCAGTAAAATTGCGTAAGCGCATCAGTTGGCGTCGCATTTGTGGTGAAGCTTTTAACTCAGAAACTTCCTGAGCCTTCACAGACGTTTGCAAGGTTTCCAGAAAGTCGTCAGAACCTTCAGTCAAAGCGTCCAGTAGTACCTGCAACAGTTGATCGCGATCCCCCAGTAGGCTCTTTTCCTCGATCAACCGGAATTTTAGATGGACTTCACACTCATAAACACCTACTTCGATATTATTTACCTGACGTGGCAATGCTTTGGAGTTCATAGCTTTTGGGATTCCTTTTGTTGGTAGTAATCAAGGTGAGGAGCTATATTTCAAGCAAAAATTCTTTATATTTTCTCGCAATCCAAAATATTTGAATTATCAGCCCTCGTTCATTAGCACAATTTTTCTTCCATTTCACCCTCCTTTGCTTTTCTTAGCAAGACATGAACTTTCTAAATTTTCATGTTCCTACTTTGGCTGTAGTTGAACCAAGCCATAACTATTATTCAGTTTTTAAGATTCCATACAATAAAGTTTCTGTAAGAACTTGTTGGAGCTTTTTAAAGGTTTTTACATCAACTTTATCTGGAAGTCAACAACTGTTTGAGTTTTTACTGAGCATCTGGTGGTTATACGTAAGTAAAAACGCGGGGATTTGAAAATCTGATGAGAGCCTGACGTTGCTGTAACAAAATTACGTAAAATTACTAGATGTACGATTTTTTCATGAGAAAATACGGTGAAATTTAGATGAAGAAAGTAATTAAAGGTGTCATTTTTGTTTTGGAAGACAATATAGACACCGATCAAATTATCCCTGCCGAGTACCTTACTTTAGTTCCTTCAAAACCTGATGAGTACGAAAAGCTTGGTAGCTATGCCCTAGCTGGATTACCAGACCGCTATGGCAAATTTGTAGTTCCCGGACAGACAACAACAGCCTACAAAATTATTGTGGCAGGAGAAAATTTTGGCTGCGGCTCCTCACGTGAACACGCCCCAATTGCTTTAGGCGCTTGTGGCGTGGAGGCGGTGATAGCCCAGTCCTATGCCCGCATCTTTTTCCGCAACTGTACCGCGACTGGAGAACTTTACCCTTGGGAGTCAGCGGAAAGGTTATGCAACCAGTTTGAAACTGGTCAAGAAGTGTCGATAGATTTTGAACACAATCAGTTGATCAACCACAGCCTCGGCAAGACATTTGATCTCAAACCCTTGGGAGATGTCGAACCAGTCATTGACGCAGGTGGTATTTTTGCTTACGCCCGTAATACAGGCATGATTCCCTCTCGTTAGGGTGGGGAGTGTGGGGAGTGTGGGGAGTAATATTTTCGTCACCGTCTTTACCTCCCACATTCCTCACCGTCTTTACCTCCCACACCTCCCACACCTCCCACACCTCCCACACCTCCCACACCTTCTTTACCTCCCCCACTCCCCACTCCCTGAATAGGGATTAATATAGAGTTATCCTCACCCACTGATAAGTTTTAGGCAGATCTTACAACCGTAACCTCAAAATCTACACACCTCTATGGACAACCCGATGCTGCTCAAGTCCACAACCCGGCATATCCGAATTTTTGCTGGTGAGATTGACCGGGATGGCGAACTCGTTCCCAGTAATCATGTCTTAACTTTGGATATTGACCCAGACAACGAATTCAACTGGAATGAAGATGCTCTGCAAAAGATTTATCGTAAGTTTGATGAACTAGTAGAAGCCTCTAGTGGTGTAGATTTAACAGACTACAATCTCCGCCGCATTGGGTCGGATTTGGAGCATCATCTGCGATCGCTCCTACAAAAAGGCGAAATTAGCTACAATCTCTCAGCACGCGTTACAAACTACAGTATGGGACTTCCCCAAGTTGCAGTTGACTAGTTTTAAGGATCTCCAACAGAAGAAGTCAGGAGTCAGAATCAATGAGCGGAGATCTTAAACCTAAATATTCATTTACCACTCCCACAGAATTCCATTCTGACTCCTGACTCCTGACTCCTGACTCCTGACTCCTGACTCCTGACCCCTGACCCCTGACCCCTGACCCCTGACTCCTGACTCCTGACTCCTGACTCCTGACTCCTGACTCCTGACTCCTGACCCCTGACTCCTGACTCCTGACCCCTGACTCCTGACTCCTGACTCCTGACTCCTGACTCCTGACTCCTGTTTGATAAATAAACCCGGTTTCCCTCAAGTTACCGGGTTTCTTCGTTGGCGCTTAACAAAAAAAGGGTGTAGGGTGTAGCCTGGATTGGTCACACTCCCAACACTCTCTATTACCAAACCCGATTGCCATCTTCGTCAACGCGTGCTTTTCTAATTGCGTCAGAAATCTCCTCTGCATCTTTAACGTGGTGTAGAGCCTTTTTTTCGCCATCGGGCTCTTCTACAACAAAGTAGGTAGGGACTTCTATATGGTCACCTGTGATGTCGGGAGAATCGACAGCAAGTTGTTCTGACTTTTCTTCAACGGTTTGTGGTTCTTCAGAAATGACATCACCGGGGTTGACTGCACGATGAATTTCTTTTGCTTTGTTATCTTCCATTACACTCTTATTGATAGGATGTGTTAAATTTGCTTTTGACAGGAACGGGTGTGGCAATGAGTCTGGCAATAAACTTAATTTTTAAGGACAGCTAATAACCAACAGTAGGCAGAGCCTAGCAAAAACGGACTTTCTCGCCTAGCTTAAATTTTCTTTAGCTTCTAATTAAGTTGATTGCAGCTCACCTACTTATAAACTAAAGAAAGACAAGTATGATCTCCTCTTTCTGATGGAGTAATTTGGAATAAGCAAACATTATACTTTTGTAAAGCATTATGGTTTGGTGACAGCATTTTTGCATTCATTATGGGAATAGCACTCTGGAGAGAGTTATAAAGGCGCTCTTTGTAGGCTATTTGCTTCTTCAGAAAGGGGAGTTTTTGGTTTTGAGCTTGTTCAGCAGTGTTAGCACGTAGTTCATCCGCAGGCTAAGATTGTGATCCAAAGCTTGAGAGAGACGAGCGGTCAAGAGGGTCCGCCAACAGGTGCTGTTGAAGAAAATGTCAATTGCTGATCGGTAGGAAGACTATGGAAAATGAAGCGGCAACACTCTACTGCCCAAATGAAAATTGTCAGGCTCTCAACCCCTTGACACATAACTTTTGTCAGCAATGCCGCACGCCCCTACCCAAACGTTACCTCTGGGCTGTGGGCGACGCTCTTGTGGCAAGCAACACTGGAGAAATCTTAGCCGATCGCTATTTGGTCATCAGCAAATCTATTCTTTTCGATACTAAACCTGGTTCATTACCCCAAAGACCAGAATTAGAAAACTTAGATCTCATTAAACCTTATTTACGGCTAATTCCTCACCGCTTACACATACCTCAGGTATATGGAGTACTGATACTAACTAAAGGCGGCTCCAGGCAAGAAGTATTACTCTTAGAAAAACCACCGCTGAATACAGATGGGGAAGATCAAGAAGTGCGTCTGTGCAGCCAGCTAACCACTGATTGGGGTAGTGCTTCATCAATGCGCCAACTGAATTGGCTATGGCAGATAGCTCAGTTATGGCAGCCTCTCGCAACCGTTGGTGTTGTCTCTAGTTTGCTTGACAAAGATTTATTAAGGGTAGAAGGGTCTTTAGTACGGTTGCTGGAATTGCGGACTGATGAGAAACACTCACCAGAATTGCCCCAACTAGGCGAATTTTGGCAGCAGTTACTACCTACGACAAAACCAAGCATAGCCGAATTTGTCAAGGTAATTTGCAGTTCTTTAGAGCAAGGAAAAATCCACTCTGATGAACAACTCATCGCAATTTTAGATCAAGGACTGGCAGAAATAGGGCGATTACAAACACCTACAATCAAAATTGCAGCTAAGAGTGATACAGGGCCAAGTCGCCAACGTAATGAAGATGCCTGTTATCCCCCTAGTGGTAGTACCATCACCAAACCACCTCAGTCGATAGCTCTTGCTATTGTCTGCGATGGCATTGGGGGACACGAGGGAGGTAACGTTGCCTCCAATTTGGCGATCGAAACTATCCAGCAGCAGGTAAAACATCTCTCCACAATTCCCTCCGAACACATACATCCCGTAACTGTTCTTGACGACTTAGAACAAGCAGCCGCAGTTGCCAACGACAAAATTAGCCAAATTAACGACAACGAAAATCGACAGGGGCGGCAACGTATGGGCACAACCCTAGTGATGGCTGTGCCGATAGCCCACGAAATGTATGTTGCCCACGTTGGTGATAGTCGTGCCTACTGGATTACACGCCACGGTTGTTATCAAGTCACCCTCGACGATGACGTCGCCTCCCGCGAGGTGCGGCTTGGCTATGCCATATATCGAGATGCCGTACAACAGGGAGCCTCTGGTTCTTTGGTACAGGCTTTAGGCATGAGTTCTAGTAGTTCATTACATCCTACGGCACAGCGTTTTATCGTTGACGAAGACTGTATTTTCCTTCTGTGTTCCGATGGATTGAGTGACTTTGATCGCGTAGAACAGTACTGGGACACAGAAATTTTGCCGATTCTCACCGAGAAGTTAGATGTAGAAAGTGTGACAGAAAAGTTAGTAGAAATTGCTAACAACAAAAATGGACATGACAATGTCACCATTGCTTTAGTACATTATCAAGTCAGCCCCTCTGAACCAGAATCAAACCTTTCAGCAGCCCTTGTTGAAAACTCAGCAGCATCTTTCTCTGCTGATTCATCACCAAAGACGACAAGCACGCACCGTAGTTCCAACCAGACAACAAAAGTCATTTCAACACCCAAGCAAGCCAAAAGCTTAACAGTGCCACTAAAGTTGGTAGTCTTGATTGTAACGGTTTTAGGAGGCCTGTTACTAGGATATTCTTTGCATCGGCTTTTTGGGTTGAAACTTTCTCTTCCTGGGTATTCTCCATTAATAACTCCACAGCCACCCGTCGCTACTTCTGAAAACCCTTCTAGAGTATCCCAAGGGCAGTTGATTGAAACCAAGAGCGCAACCCGTTTAAGTAAAATTACGCAGCCACCAAACGAAGCGATCGCCCCTCCAGGTAGTATTTTACAAATTCTCAGCACTGAACCAATTGCTAAATCAATAAATCATGACTCTTGGATTCATATGCGAATTTGCTCAATTGGGGGAAAGACACCCACCACAAGTCATAAATCGTTACTTAATCCAGGAGATGAAGTCAAAATTTTGCAATCCAAATTTCAATTATCAAAATTATCTCGGTTGAGTGGAGATAATGCGAGTCAATGTCAATCTCAGAAACCTGTGCCTCAGTCCACCCCTAAACCCGTCGTGCAAAAAAGTGGGAGTGTATCAAAAAGTAACACAGATGAAACAGGCAGCAGCAGAGACCAAAAATAGATAAACTGGTAAAAAATCTGGAATAATGATGACTAGAAAACTCAAAAAGCAAAAAAATTGCCATATAAAACTGTTACCTGAAATTATTTGTTTTACTTATTAGCACCCCACTGGCGGCGCACCACCCGTTATGAATGAAAGAAACTCCTCGTATTCCCTACTCCCTATTCCCTATTTCCTACTCCCTACTCCCTGCTCCCTCTTCCCTGCTCCCTGCTCCCTCTTCCCTATTCCCTGCTCCCTGCTCCCTGCTCCCTGCTCCCTCTTCCCTATTCCATGCCATCCCTAAACCTGGCGATCGCCCGTCTCATCAACACCGGCACAGATAGCTTCGCCATTTGGGTGGTGAATGCACCCTATCCCAGTGGCTATGTTTTACATGACTGCGTCTGGCCGCAACACCTGACTCAAGTTTGGCAAGAATGGCAACAGATGTTTGCTGGTCATGGTCGTTTAGATATTTCCTCAAACATCAATCCTCCACAGGTAAACCCACAGCCATTAGAATTGGTTTCCCCTCCGTCTGGTCAGCCATCCAGTTACAGTAGTCGTTTGATGCAATCTTTGGGCATTAGCTTGTGGCGTTGGGTATTCGATGGACCAATTCTTGGTAGTCTTGAACGCAGCCTTGGGATTGCAATGGGTCAGCATACACGTTTACATCTGCGACTGGAAATTCGCGATCCAGATCTGATCGCCCTACCTTGGGAAATTATGCAGCGCGAACCAGGTCAATCTGTCATGACCCTCTCTCAACATGTGCTATTCAGCCGCACTACAAGTGAAGTTGAACCCCTACAGTATTTGCGAACGGAACAGGCTTTAAACATCTTGCTAGTTTTAGGCGAAGATCAGAACCTGCAACTGGACAAAGAAGCCGGGCTTCTAGAAGCAACTCTGACAAAGAGCAGTCTTATAGGCAGCAGTTCGCCATTTGGATCTGCCCCTTGCTTGGTTAAAACACTTCTACAACCAACTCCACAGGAGTTGATTCGGGAACTAGATACAAAAGCATACAATGTTTTCTTTTACGCAGGTCATGGTGAACCAGGCCCAGACGGAGGGTTGCTATATTTGCGCTCAGATATGACTCTGAACGGCATGGAATTGGCGCAAGTTTTGACCAGTACAGGTGTAAAACTGGCAGTTTTTAATGCCTGTTGGGGGGCACAACCAGCGGCTGAAAAACACCAGGCTATGCCCCATAGCAGCTTGGCAGAAGTGCTGATCCGTCAAGGTATGCCAGCAGTTCTAGGAATGCGCGATGAAATTGCCGATCATGAAAGTCATAGCTTTATTCAAGCTTTTACCCAAGCTTTGCTTGCTCGCAAGCCAATTGATGAAGCTGTCGCAGAAGCGAGACAGCAACTCTTGGCACTTTATCGGTTTAATCAACCAGCTTGGACATTACCAGTTCTCTACTTGCATCCAGACTATAATGGTGAACTGATTAAGAGTTTTGATGAGGGAATTACGGAACTGCCAGAAACTGCTTTTCCCGGTATCACTGGTTCGTCTTCAACAGCAAGCTTGCGTAGTCTCTCACTTGGAGGTCAAACTTGGCCGTTGCGACCAGGGATCACTCGGATCGGTCGCACGACAGACAATGATATTGTGATCCCGGAGCCTTCAGTTTCAAAACGCCATGCCGAAATCTTATGTCGGAATACTCTCAAAGGATCTACGTCAGTGCGAACATATCATCTGCAAGATTTATCTACCTATGGCACAACCTGGATTTTGCACTCCCATGGATGGCAACAAATCCACCGCCAGGAAGTCCCCTTAGAATCGGGAATGCAGTTAAGGTTTGGTAGTAGTAAAAGTCTGCCATGGGAATTCTTGATCGAAGATCCTTCTATTTAAGGTTTGGAAGCTTGGTTTTTCAACTGACCTCAGCAAAATCAAATCTTTTTGCGGAAAAGAGGTTCTCGCCCATGTAGCTGTAATCACCGCTAATGAATGAATCGGGAGATCACAAATGACTAACAAATTCAAGGCTTCAGAAACATTTCGTCCCTTGACGTCTCAGGTAAAATTAGAGTTCCTAGAAGCTCTACTAGAACCTGATGATGCGACTTACCCTTGGAATCCAGCAGATGAGGAATCAGAAGCTTATTTCCTCCAACTAGAACAGCAGTTCCTGATGCAGGATGTGTTGGAAGAAGAACTCACTCCACACTCACATGCTTTCTATAACCAGTTAGACGAGCTATGGTCAAATTACAAACAAGACAATTGTAGTACATATCAGAGTGCTGTAACTACACTTCAACAAAGTTTACAAAATAGCTTTAGCTCAAGTATACCCAGTAGCTGGCTGAATGTGATTGTCCAAAAAGCTGCTGAGATTTTTAACCCCAAGCAATCAATGAGTGAGCAACTCATTGAGTGTGTTCAATCAGTCCTGCCAACTTGGGGAGTAGAAGACCTGCTTGTGCTATCCCGTCCTTTTGCCTATGCCATGCGCAGTAGCGAACCACAAAACTTAGAAACTGTGCTAAGTAACATAGATAACCGCGAGTGGGCAACTTTATCGGAAATCGAACAAGCAAAAGCAAGTTTGGCGATCGCTTACTATATCCTCAGCCAACTTAATGAAGTATGAATGATGAATGATGAATTCATCTGCTTTATTTGGGTCCGAGGAAGCGAGTTGCAAAGTTTTGCGATCGTGTTGGTGACAGGGCCCGCGCTTTGAGAATTGCTGCCATGAGAAAGGCATAAGATAATACCCCAACAACCACCAGCAAAAAGCCGTTGATCACTCCCGTTGCATTCCATAAAGCGTGCAGTCCTGCGGCAGTCAAATAACCAACTAGTAAAATTTGCCAACTTTTAGTAGGCTTAAGTACAGCTAATCCAATAAAATATCCAAAATAGCCACTGTAAGCCATATGTCCGGGCAACGAGCCGAGAATTCTCGGAATCAACAGTCGAAACCCCGCAAATAAACCATCCCCGATCCCTGTCTGCGCGACTGTTTGAGCAAATTGTGGCACATACTGCCCTAGAGTTTCCAACAAAGTAAAGCCTACAGCAGAAGCCGTTCCCAGCAGAATTCCATCCAAGGGTTCCCACACACCGATGCGTTCTTTCCAAGGAGATGGTAACGCCCTAGCGATGATATAAGCCCCCAGTATGGGCAGCGCCTTAAGTAATTCTTCCATCAAACCAGCGCCAAAAAACATCCGCAGGAGCAACTCTGTGAAAGTGATGGATTCCTGACTTGCTGGCAAACTACCAGGCAGAATATCGCGGAATACGAAAATAAATAAATCTAATATGGGACTACGCAAAATCAGCATTGTCGTCAATGCAGAAGCTAGTAGTACCCACCAAGGCTTATGTTTACCACATAACAAGTAGATAAAGAAGTAATAGGCAGCTAATGCGATAAAAATTGCTACTATAATTTGATTGACTTGTGGTTGCTCTATGGTGGCAAACATTAACACCACAAATATCACTGTGATGATTCCCGGTATCAGGTAAGCTTTACGAGTTAAATCTTTGCCAGTGGAAATAATGGGAAAAAGTTGTGTGAAGCTCAGATAGTCAGAATTGTTTGGGGATTGGTAGTTCGCCGTAGATATCGGTGTTTGGTACTTGTTTGGGGGCGGAAGTGGTACGACTGCTGCTTCTTGGTTAAGGACATTAGGTTGATGGTTAAGTTCGTACTCAAAAATCAGTTCCGGACCATCTTGACCCAGAGTAATGCGATCGCCTGCAATCAGTTGTTGACAACCTTGCACTCGTTTTCGATTTAAATAAGTGCCATTGGCACTATCTAAATCACAAATGATCCAGCCCTCTTCACCATCAGGGGACGAAGAGAGTGAACGAACTACCGCATGACGACGGGATACCATCCGACACATTATGGCATCTAAAAGAACTTGGCAGCTGGGATCGCGTCCTATAACGATCTCTTGAGTTTTGAGTAGCAAGTAGCGAGATTCTGTTCCAACAGCTGCACTATTACCAGACACTAGCCGCAGAAACGCATTCTGTCTTGGGTTTTTGCCCGTCATCGAGTTACAGGGTGTTTCTAAACTATAACTTTAAAATAATTTTGCAGTAGGACTTAACCTAGCCACATCAACAGCAGATTTGCTAAATCCACTATAGCTTTACTCTCAGCTTGGCTATGGAAATCAAAAAAAAGGAAAATATGACTCCCCACACTCCCCACACTCCCCACACCCCCCACACTCTCTTTACCTCATGACCTTTCTCACCAATTCTGGAATCTGAGAAGGGCGATCAGCTACGGGAACACCGACTTCACTGAAGGCAGCCAATTTACTCTTTGCTGTACCAAAGTCAGGATCGCGTCCTATAACTGCTGCTAAAGTCCCAGTTTGACGCCAATGCTGTACTGGTGGTGCTTTTGTACCTGCAATGTAGGCAACGACTGGCTTATCAATCGCTTCGGCAATGTACCGTGCAGCGGCTTCTTCACGACCACCACCAGGTTGACCAACTAAAACAATGACCTGTGTCGTTTCATCCTCATCAAGGATTTGCAGCCACTGAATAAACGATGAACCAACAACTACATCGCTGCCAATACTGACACTAATTGACTGTCCCAAACCAGCTTGAGTTAGTTCCCTTGCAACTTCATAGGTGAGAGTGGTGCTGCGACTCAAGATTCCCACAAAACCAGGAGTGTAAAATTCACTAGGTTGAGTACCTAAGAGAATTTTATTAGGTACGATGATACCTGGACTATTTGGTCCTACCACTAAAGTTTCTGTGACCTCAGCTTTACGAATTAATTGCACCATATCTAAAGGTGGTACACCAGGAGAGATAATAATGATTTGGCGAATACCAGATGCGATCGCTTCTAATGCCGCATCCAGTACTTCGTAAGGGTGTACACAGATAATTGTGGTATCGATCATTCCAAATTGCCCTATGACCTCCTCTACCAAATCAAATACCGGAAGATCGTACAGGATCTGTTGTCCTCCACACCCTGGATTCACCCAAGCTACCAAATTCGTGCCATAGGCTTTCATTTGAGCCACATGAGTTGCTGTGATGAATTCAAAGAAGCCTTGGATTAATACTTTGCTATCTGGCATTAAGTTCATAAAAAAGCATTGTAATGAGTGCGAACCCAGCAGGCGAATTCAAAAAATGGTCAGTAATTAAGTATAAACTCTCTATAAATTGAATGAATAGTATGAATTAATACCCCTTTTCCCACCTTTTTATCTATGAACTCTGACAGAATTATAATGGTTGGAGTTCGGACATAATACAATTCGGATTGAGGAAAAAAAGTATAATTTCGTAGTGAATACCTGCCAGGTACTTGCTATTTGGTGGGTTGGTTCTGTGTAAATGCCTCTCAGGAGCAACCCACCCTGCGGTTCGTCAAAAAAACAAAACTCCTAATTCCTAACCCCTAACTCTCCGTTGTAAGCAGGTTGCTGAGACGAACTGCTTCGGCTACTGCCTCATCTAAATTTTCTACCACTATGAGCCCATCACTGTAAGTTTTGAGTTTTGCTAAACATTTTCTGGCTTCAGAGAACTCAGAACCGACAAGGCGAACAACCAAGCGTGGGAATTGGTTCTCTCGACTGTTTTTGCTACCATTAGAGCGTACAACCTGTCGCTTGTATTCGCTCTTGTGGTGCTGGATAAAATTCTCAATCACTTCCACGACTTCTTTCGTCAGCGCAACACTTCCTAGGAAGTTAATGAGTATGACTTGAATGCTTTTGTCAGCACCCAGGTTTTTCAAAGTTTCTTCTAGGCGACTCCTAAAGGTGGTCAGTGAGGTCTCGATGGGGGAAGCATGGCGCAGATTTAGACAAATACTAGGCTGACCACCAGCATTGACTACTAAATCTAAAGTTGCCATCACTGAACCAGCACCATTACCCAAAATTGCGATTTTACCGTGCAATTCGATCTCGTCCCCATCGCCTACATTCCTGATGATCTCACTACTGGTATAACGATTGACCATTTTTTTTGCCATTTCGGTAATATCTGGATGACGACTGATTGCTCGTTCATTAACGCTGACACTACCATTGAGAGCCATCACTTGACCAGAAACATTGACAGCCAAAGGATTGATTTCCACCAAGTCTAGGTCCTTTTCCACAAAGATCTGGTACATTTTTTCTACAACGGCGCTGACTGACTGCATGAGAACACCTTGTAAGCCCATTTTCAAAGCGAGTTGCCGCGCATAAAATGGCGAGAATTCCTGTTCAACGACAACATGCTGCATTTTCTCTCCGGCGGATTCCCAATCAACGTCAGCTTCTTGGCAACCTAAAAGTACTGGTCGGCAGACGGCAGTGTCTAAAACCACCGCTAGATAAAATTCCTGCTCGGCATTATACTTAGCTTCTGCTAGTAATACTTCTGGAAATTCGCCCAGAATTGGTAAATTGAAGATATTTTGGGCAGTGGCGATCGCATCAATAGTTGTTGCTACACACTTGACTCCACCAGCTTTTGTTCGTCCAGATCCATGCACCTGAGATTTTAATACAATTGGATAGTTTATTTTTAAACGTTTTAAATCTGTAGGATGGTCAATTTTTTGGGAGGGCAATACGGGAATGCCTATCTTGCTAAACCATTCTTTTACTTGGTACTCCAACAAATCCATAAAGACACACCTTTTTTTGTCAAATTTCAGGGGTTGCTGTGGTGCTGCTACGAACAGGACTACTACAGCAACTTGCTTCGTACAGCTCTAGTAAGCTTTTAAAAATCGTTTTTTCTTTGATCAATTTTATCCTCTTTAAAAGAAGAGGTTAATTATTTACAAAATTACCCCAATCTTGCCTGATAAATCAAGATGTAATTAGTTGCTTCAGTAAATCTTGCGACATCCAAAATAACCAACAGTACTTTTGTCTATAAACGTTGATACAGCCTGAATCAGGATATTACCTTGTATAAATAAATTTTTGTAACTATAGGTTTATTCGTTATTTTTTTAAGAATTATACCTAGATTGAACATCATTTATTTTATAGATATACAATAGACATCTCCAGGAATCATGTAGGGGAGTATTGCAATACGCTCCTACCAAGAATTTCAGCGAACGCATAATTAATTTTCACGACTATGTCTAATGGTGATAAACCCAAATATCGACCGTCTTTTCAAGCATCCTAGTCACTTATCTTGTACAAACCAAATGGATGACAAATTAGACGTTTTAGCACAGTATTTAGTATGCAAATTAATCAGAAGATTTACCATCAGTAAAATTACGCAAAAATGACACAACTCTCCTTTTTTATTGAGAATTTATACTGGAGATTAAGTTAAAAATTCGAGCAGACGTTCATTTAAATACTTCTTCTAAAATATCTCTGTTGAGAGTTTATTAAAGAAGGTAGCCATACGCCATATTGCCCGAATCTCCAAAAGCCTGATGCCCAAGTCCAACCGCGCCAGAAGGTTCAAAGTGGGAGTAGCGCCCACTTTGAAAAAAAAGATGTGTTGCGAGACACGACATGCTGTGAAACATTCGTCAGAAAAGTTCCAATCCCACGGCTTGATCCGTGGGTCCCCCCTGCTCCCTCTGAATGAAATTCCATATTTCTGTTAAAATTCCGTCTTGACTTTTGGGGAAAAATTATACTCTATGTTAGAAAATTGGTTGGTCAGATTTTAGGCTGTGGGTGGTTAAACTGTGTATCCGCATTCAGCAAATAGAAGTCCTTCTTCTTACGTACTAGAAAAGAATCAAAACAATTTAGAACAGTGGGATTGGTCTCTGGAAGTCTCATCCCATCCGGAAAATTTACTGTTTTTAGCGCAAATTTTACAGGAAAATTTGCGTGCAGAAGTTCCATCGGGCGAATTCCTTCAGGTTAAGTGTGCCATCAACAATAATCGGCTAATGGTTTTAACTCAACACCCAAAAGGTGTACAGCCTGACGCCGAAAAAATTTTTGTAGTGCTTGAGGAGATACTCCAGTTGCTACCAGTCCACCAAGACAAGGAAGTGGAACTTTTTCTCAGAGTCAGTGGACACAAGCTTCCTTACGCCAAGTATTCCCTAACTTTGAAAAAGAGGGGAGATGGGGTAGATGGGGGAGATGGGGGAGATGGGGGAGATGGGGAAGAGGGGGGAGCAATACTTTTGTTAACCTCAGCGACTTCAGCGACTTCTGTAGAACCAGTCCACCAAGTCAAACCCTTACGAATGGGTGTAGCTTTAGTACTCATGACAATGTTAGGCTGTGCAGGTTATTTCCTGACTCGTCCTTGTGTCATGTTGGCATGCCAGGAAATACAAATGGCAAAGCAGTTACAGCGGTCATTTGGGCAAATGACGAATAGTCCTAGATCAGAGCAAGAATTGGTGAAGTGGCAACAGCAATTTAATGCTGTAAGCGCATCTCTGACAAAGATTCCTCATTGGTCGTTGAGTTACCAGGAAACTGAGCAACTTTCGGCAAGTCTGTTTGCAGAGTCAGAAAAAATGAACCAAGTGGTAAAGGCTTTTGAACGAGGATCGTTGGCAGCCCAACAAGGCCAAACCGCAGCACTGAACTTAGAGGAATTACAAGATAGACAACAACTGTGGCAACAGGTGATCGCACCACTGGAAGCGATCAGTTTTAATAGTCCACTCTATGGGCTAGTGCAGCAAAAATTATGGCTATATCGCACCAATTTGCGAATTGTGACGCAGCAGTTGTTTATAGAAGAAAAATGGCTGAAGAAACTAGAAGCAGCAAAAGCTGTAGCGCAAGCTGCACTTGCACGTGAAACCTCTGCCAAATCCTTACAAGACTGGCAAAAAGTCGAGTCTAATTGGCTATTAGCCGTTAACGTTTTGAGTGCAATTCCCCAGAATAGCCTAGGATACCAAGAAGCACAAAAGCTTTTAGCAGAATATAAACCATTACTAGCAGCAACAAGCGATCGCACAACTCAAGAACTATTAGCAACCAAAATATATAACCAAGCCATTAACGCAGCGAACCTTGCCACACGTGATGAACAACAAAATCAATGGCAGGCAGCGGTAGCACACAGAAGCTTTGCTCTCAACGCCGCTCAACAGGTTTCTAATAATACCTTGTACTACAGTCAGGCTCAGAGTCTGATTCAACCTTATTCAACTGCCCTCAAGCAAGCAAAAGAGAAACTACAAGCGACTAATTCTTTCCAACAAACCCGCGCTGACCTCGATAAAACTTGTTCCGGTGAAGTTCGGGTTTGTAATTTTGCAGTCGATAACCAAGGGATCGCCGTTTGGATAACCCCTGAATATGAACAAATACTTTCTAGTAACTTGATGAATAATAATGACCCAAACACTGTAGCTAGTGTTACTAACCACTTACAAACCTTAAAACAAGCTGTAGAAGCAATCAGTGAAAACTCCAGCATATATGTTGTGCTTTATGATACTCAAGGCAAGCTAATTTATAGTCACATACCGGGAAGATAGGGAGAGTGTGGGGTCCCCACACCCCCCACACTCCCATTTCCTCAGGGGAAAAATCCCTCTTGACAAGAGTTGATTTAAATTGTTTAGTTTATCTGACACACTACAGGAAATAGTGGGAAGATCAACACCAAGTAAGGTGCTAACAAAAAGCTGCTTGAGCGTCAAGGGGCAGAGGCTAGAGACTAATGGGGCCATTTGAGAAACAACCAGAAAACCCGCAAGATCCATATGGGGCAGCAGAAGCTGCCCTAAGATCTGTAACGGAGGAATTGCAAATTATCCAGCATAATTTGCTGAAGTCGTTGCAAGAAGATGTCAATCGGCTACAGACGGAAAAAATCCGCTTAAGCGACGATATTAAACGACTGCAAGTGGAAAAAGAACATTTACTGCAAGGGCGACATATTGGTGAACAGCAAGCATTGGTGCGTCAGTTAGCGCAAGTTTTAGCAAATCATATATCTTCGCAACTGCAATCCTCATTAGAAAATTTAGCTACCCAAGCAACACAGCGTGCTTCCATAGAAAGTATCGCCCCTAGCTTAACCGACACTAAACATAGCCTTTCTACAAAAGCAAATGAGCGTACCGAACAACTCCTTGGTGGGCTAGATGACACCCTCACCATTGCCTTTAACACACTGCAACAGGAACTAAAAAACTATCAAAGTAGTTTTTCTCAACAGTTGTCGCGGATGCAAAGCCAACAGCAACGAGGGGAAGCTATTTTGGCAGAGTTAGTCAATCGCCTTCATCGAGAACTGGAAAAAACAGCAGAAACTCCCTCTTCTACTATGGAAGAAGCACAGCCTCCTCTGTTTGAACCTACTCGACTACAACAGGGTCATTCCGTTGAAGCTGTAACGCATGTACAACTAGACAGTAGTCCAAGACCATCTACGCCACTGACTCCTGTCCCGCCCGAAGATTACCGTTTAGGAAGCAGAGGAGAAGAATTGACACCAGTAATCTTACAGCGGGAAGGGAGTCATAGTCCACCAAAAAAAGCTACCCCTGTGAGTTCTCCTACTTCCAAAAGACGCTCCGCAAATGATACTACATTTGTTCCTCCTACTAGGCCAGCTTCAGAGCAACAGACAGTACCACGACCACCATCAATGCCAATGGGAAATCTGTCCTCTGGCTCAATCGGTTTATGGCTAATTGTGTTATCAACGGTAGTGTCGTCTCTTTATAACGTAGCTATTAAGGTGATTTTCCACCCAAATTTCCACATTTTCGGCGTGTTTGAAGTGGAACGCTTGATATCGCCGACTTTGGGTAATTCTTTATTGATTTTGATGCTACGAATGCTGGTGGTTGTACCACTGATGTTACTCTTAGCTCCTATACTGCATCCACGAGTGTGGCAAGACCTAGAAAACCTGCTTGACTCAGTACGAAGTCGTCATACTTCTAATAATATAGCTACAAAGCAGGTGTTGGTATTGTCGATTTTGAGCGGGTGCTTTTTGTTTTTGTCTCAAGTGCTAATCTACCTTGCCATTGGCCAAGTCGCAACCGGAATAGCAATCACGCTTTTCTTTGTTTATCCGATGCTGAGTGGACTATTGTCGTGGTTTTTGTTCCGGGATCGCCTTACCTTATCTGGTTCTGGTGCGATCGCCTTTATTGGTTTGGGTGAGTTGCTAGTTTTGGAGGGTTCTACAAGCATCAGCACGGGTAATATCTCTTTGGGGAGCACCACAGCAATTGCTTCGGGAATAGCTTTTGCTTTCTACGTGGTTCTTACACGCATGTGCGCTACCAAACTGCATCCAATCACATTTACCTTAATTAACTTCGTGACTATGCTGCTGTTGTCTTTACTAAGTTTGATGCTGCCTTTACCAGACAGATGGGGCCTTCAACTTAATTCCACCAACTTACTAGAACTCATTTTAAGTGCTTTTATTTTGGGTGTACTGACACTCTGCGGCTATTTATTTAATAATTTTGGAATTCGCAAAGTTGGTGCAAATCGGGCGGCAATTTTCGCTGCAATTGTCCCAGCTTTAACTGTCATTTTTGCTGGGTTCATTATTCAGGAAGCCTTAGAACCTGTGCAGGTTTTAGGAGTTTTGCTAGTGACTTGTGGCATCGGTGCTTTTAGCTTAGACAAAATCCGAAATCGGGTCAAACATTCCAGAAATACAAGTTGATCGAAAGGTAGTGTTTACTACTCCCTTCTTTTGTAAGACATTAGGAGTACTATAAAGCATCGCTTTGTGTCATTTGGAGTTTGAACAGATGAAACAGCCAAATCCTAATAATAAGCGGGAACGGTGGAAAAAATATCTAGGCAAGGGAAAGAATTCTTTTTCGGGAAAATATCATCTCTACAAGGGCGAAAAGCTAAACTGGTTTCAAATCAGTTTACGATTTGAAAAAGAGGCACTTCCAGTCATTCTTCCCTCAATTATCTTTTATGGTTGCTATGGTTTTTTAATATCATTGCTCTATCATTTTGGATTTCCCGTAGCCTTTCCCGATAAAAATACTGCCACTATCAATGCTGTCTTAAGTTTCAATATTGGTTTAACTTTGTTACTGGTTTTCCGGACAAATACAGCTCACGAGCGATTTTGGGAAGGACGTAAACTTTGGGGTTCTTTAGTCAATACAGTCCGTAACTTGGCTCGTGATATTTGGATAGTAATTAAAGAAAAATCACCATCGGATCGACTGGAAAAAGAAGCAACACTAAGGCTATTAGTTGCTTTTGCAGTTGCAATGAAGTTACATCTAAGGGCAGAGCCTGTCAACGATGATCTAGCAGCATTGATGTCATCAAACCAGTATTTAAAACTCCAAGATACGAATCATCCCCCACTACAAATTAGCTTCTGGATTGGCACTTATTTACAGGAACAGCATGACCGGAATTGCTTCAATATCTATCAGCTAACTGCTTTACAGAATTTAGTAGATGAATTAGTCAATATTTTGGGTGGTTGTGAACGCATTTTGAAAACACCATTACCCATAATTTACTCAATGAGACTCAGACAATTGATATTAACTTACTGCTTGATATTGCCTCTTGATCTAGTTGATGATTTTACTTGGTGGACTGGTTTAATAATAGCTTTTGTGAGCTTCACCTTATTGAGTATTGAAGAAATTGGCTCTGAAATCGAAGAACCTTTCGGACATGATGCAAGCGACCTACCCTTAGATGACATCTGCAATACTATACGACGCGATGTTGAAGAGTTAATCAGGCTGGCTCGTTAATTATGCAACGACTTCTAAGTTATATATAATTGAGCTAATCATTACAGAATTCTGACTCCTAAATTCTTCAATAATCAATTATACAATGATCGAAATTGAACATCTGAGTAAAACATACGGTTCTACCCCAGCAATTACTGATGTTACATTTAATGTAGAAGAAGGAGAAATCCTGGGGTTGTTGGGACCAAATGGTGCTGGCAAAACAACGACTATGAGGATTTTGGCTGGTTATTTACCGGCGACGAGTGGAACAGCGCGGATTGCTGGCTTTGATGTGCATACAAATTCTCTGGCTGTGCGGCAAAGAATTGGCTATTTGCCGGAAACACCGCCTTTATATCCAGAAATGACGGTATTATCATTTCTGAATTTTGTGGCACAAATCAAGGGAGTATCAGCAGGCGATCGCACAACCAAGGTCAAAGCAGCAATAGAACGTTGCAACTTACAAGACAAGCATCACGTCATTATTCGTAAACTTTCTAAAGGGTACCGCCAAAGAGTTGGCATTGCCCAAGCGATCGTCCACGATCCACCAGCTATAATTCTAGACGAACCTACTGTGGGACTTGATCCCCGCCAAATTATTGAGGTCCGAAACTTAATCAAAAGCCTTGCTGGTAGCCACACAATCATTATTTCTACGCACATTTTGCCAGAGGTGAGTATGGTCTGTAGCCGAGTTGCAATCATCAATAGCGGCAAAGTGGTAGCAATGAATACGCCAGAAAATCTGAGGACTCAGTTAACTGGTGGTTCGGGCTATGAACTGGAGATTGAGGGGGATGCTGCTTTAGCTAAACAGGTGTTGTCCAAGTTACCAGGTGTGAGTTTGGTAGAATCAATTCCTGCACCAACGACCCATGAACACTATTCCCTTCAGGAAAACCGTACTTTCCTGCGGGTGATATCACAATCAGGAACTGAACTAGGAGGCGAGATTGCAGCAGCGTTGATGCGTTCAGGATTTAGTTTACAACAGATGCGGCGTGTGAGCGCCACCTTGGAAGATGTCTTTTTACAACTGACAACGGAAGAAAAAAGTTTGGAGACTGAAACACAAACAGCAGAAACTAAGGAAGAAGGTGCCGCATAAATGCGTATTGTACTGAGTAATATTATCGCCATTTACCGCCGAGAGTTACAAAGTTATTTTGTCTTGCCTTTGGCTTATGTGATTGCAGGGGTTTTTTGGTTTATAAGTGGTCTATTCTTGGTGATGATTTTGCTTGGTCCGGAAGGCATTTTAGCCTACGCAACAGCAAAAGATTTAGAGGCTCAACAATACGGAATCCCATTACCGCCGGTAGATTTTTCCTACGAGTTTATACGGGCTTTTTTGGATAGTATGGGATCGCTGATGTTATTCATACTACCAATTCTTTCCATGGGACTTTATGCAGAAGAACGCAAGCGCGGTACACTGGAATTATTAGCCACATCACCAGTGACAAACTGGGCGGTAGCTGTAGGCAAATTGTTAGGGGTATTAACGTTTTTGATTACACTGGTGGTTCCGTTGCTGGGGTTTGAAGCGATCGCTTTGAGTGGATCAAGTCCACCAATGCCCTTAACGATCCCCTTGCTGGGTCATTTTGCCTTAATCTTACTAGCAGCGGCGATTTTGTCCTTAGGAATGTTTATTTCTTCTCTAACAGAGAGCACAATCTTGTCCGCTGTCCTCACCTTCGCAGTGATTTTATTCCTAGTATTCATTGATGCGATCGCCAAAAATATCAGTGGTCCTTTGGGGACATTCCTCAGTTATATTTCGTTGCTAAAACATTATAACATCATGGTACAAGGAATTATAGATACCAGCAGCTTGATTTTGTTTGCCAGTTACATTTTTTTAGGCATCTTCCTCACAGCGCAATCCATAAACGCACTACGCTTTCAAAGATAGTAGTCGATTATGAAGCGTTAAGTCCCTTCTGTTGCAATAAAGTATCAGCCCAAACTGCATCTGCTTTTGGCAGTGGTGGGATACAAGGCTGAGTGTAATCTATCCTCAGATCAAATCCTGCCTGATCGTAGACTTCCCTGAGGGTGTGCTGCAAATCTACTGTTGGTTCAACATCCTTGGGTGTTAAGGGTAGAGGAAATGGGGGAATTGGTTGTCTTGACACTCCCGTGGCTAAAGCCGACGGGATTCTTTAAGAGGTTCTGCCGTATCTCCTAAATATCCAACTGTCGGAGTTTCTCGCACATGGCGATGATTCCCGAAGGCATGGTTCCCAGTCTCAACCACTATGGATTGATAACTACTGGGCGTTACTTTCCCGCAGTCCGCAGGTAGGGTCAATTTATTTTTTAGGAAGACCAATCCTACTTTTCTACCGATTAGTCGAGACGCTTTTGTGTCTGCATGATCGACATGATGACAGACAACACACAGGAATTTCTCGCCCTTACGGTTTTTCTTGTCAATGTGCCCACATTTCGGGCATTCCTGCGATGTATATTTGGCAGGGACTTCGACAACGGGTTTACCTGCTTTCAATGCCAACCATGCAATCTTGTCGAAAATGTCGCCCCAACTTGCATCTAAAATTACTTTATTTAAGCCTGTCTTTTGAGCGGCGTTGTTGCGTTTGTACCCGCCTTTACCATCGTGAGACGGCTTAGCACGTTTGACCATATTTGGAATATTCAAATTCTCTCTAGCAACGACATCAGCCGTATCGACTACAACCTTAGCCATTTGCCAATCATAGCCGTCTCGACGTTGAGCCAACTTATGCTGCTGTTTCGCCAATTTCTTAACGGCTTTGATCTTATTCTTAGAACCTTTCAGCTTCCGACTAATGGCACGTTGACGCATTGCCATCCGTCTGGCTGTTCTCTTGTTTGTCGAGATTCTTTTGTTCTCTTGAAAACTACCGTCAGATAAAGCAATAAGTTTGTTAATTCCAACGTCAATCCCGACAACTGATTTGCATTCTTCTAGCGATTTGATGGCGGGTAGTACATCAGCAATATTGACCAACATGCTGATGTACCAGTTCCCGCCTTTTCGCGTAATCGTGCAGGTTCTTAAGTCTTGAATGAGAGTTAGGTCACGGCTCCGCAGAAACTTAACATCCCCAATTCCTGGCAGATATGCTGTGGCGTAATTCTTTCTGATGTGACGGAGTTGTACATGTCCTGGTTTGTATTCAAAAGAATCTAATCGCCTAATGAAATTAGGGTAACCAATCCGTCGTTTGTAGAAGTTTGAGAACGCCGTATCAAGTCTGGCTATATTGGTTTGAAGAACAGCAGAATTGATTATTGAAAAATGTAAGATTGAGCTTCTAAGCTGTGTGGTCACCTTCATCTGAATGCCAGAAGCTGAATCCCACTTAACAACAGTCTCAACAACTTTTTTGGTGTCCTTGTCTTTAACCTTAGTCTCTTTAGTGGCTAGTTCCAAATCCTGAGGAATTACGCCATGCTTAAGTACTGGACAAGTAAGAGGACAACCAGAACCGAATTCGATTCTTGAATCTAGATCACAATATGAACCGTAAGCATAAATAATTGCAGAATCGCTGTCTTTATTATTAGTTTCAAAACCTATTGTTCGTTCTCTTAAAGCGTAGTTACGATGTTTTCTTAACGTAACCAACCAATCTTCAAGAGTTGCCTCCTGAGTCTGGTTAGGCAACAATTTAAAATTCCATCGAACTTGCACTTTTTCTCTCCCTTTATTTTCGACACTTCTAATATAACATGCTATTGTCGATACATACGATATATCAACCAATTTTCACGGAAACTTTATATATGACAGATAAGTATCGTCACAAAACAACATCGGTTACATTAATCAATTACCACTTTGTTTGGATACCCAAACGCAGGAAGAAAGTATTAATAGGAAACGTGGCGATTCGCCTTGAAGAGTTATTATACGAGAAAAGCAAAGAACTAGATTGCGAAATTTTAGCTCTTGAAATTATGGAAGACCATGTACATTTATTTTTGAGTTGTCCACCGACTCTAGCCCCAGATCAAATAATGTTTCGGTTAAAGGGATTCACTTCTAGGGTCTTGAGACAAGAATTTCCACACTTATTAAAACTGCCGTCCTTGTGGACTAGAAGTTATTTTTGTGGTACGGCTGGTGACGCATCCTCTGAAACAATCAAGAAGTATATTGCCAACCAAAAAACCCGATAAGAGTAGTGACTGCGCCTAAAGGCGCGTCGTATTCATGAGCCAGCGCTGCAAGAGGGTTTCCCTCTGTAGGCGACTGGCGTCCCCACGCCTGAAGGACAGAGTATGGATTTCGCCCCGCTCAACCCTCAGCCTCGTGGGCTTTCTACTTTGATACTGTAAATCGATACATTATTTTATAATAGTTGTGGGACTTGGGATCGCTGGGTTGTGGGTCGTTTGACAGGGTTAAAGGAGTCAATGGTGGGGGCGTTGTTGCACCAAAGGCGATCGCTACGATCTCCCTATCGCCTCCGAAAAAAAAGCTTTCAAGAGTGTCATACATCACACTGTGGTGGTAATACTAAGCTTAAACTTCTACTATTTCGGGTAGGGACACATGAACATCCTTGTCAATACAACGGTAGTAATTCCGGGATATACCCTAGTGGAACAACTCTATGCTGGTTCTAGAACAGTCGTCTATCGAGGCATAAGAGAAGTAGACAAGCAGGCGGTTGTGGTCAAACTGCTACAGCGCGAGTACCCAACGTTCAGTGAACTGTTACAGTTTCGTAACCAATACACCATCACCAAAAATCTGGATAGTCCGGGTATTATTCAGCCCTACAGTCTAGAACCTTACCGCAATAGCTATGCGTTGGTGATGGAAGATTTTGGTGGGACTTCACTACGAGACTATGTTCAAAACCAACCACTAGCATTGACGGAGTTTCTCTTAATTGCCCTACAACTAACGGATATCCTCAACTATCTGTACCATCACCAGATTATCCACAAAGACATTAAACCTGCCAATATTCTGATTCACCCACAGACAAAACAAGTCAAAATCATCGATTTTAGTATTGCTTCGCTGTTACCCAAAGAAACCCAAGAAATCAAAAATCCTAATGTCTTAGAAGGGACGTTGGCGTATTTGGCACCAGAACAAACCGGAAGGATGAACCGTTCAATTGATTATCGGGTAGATTTTTACGCACTGGGAGTGACATTTTTTGAATTACTGACGGGACAATTGCCTTTTACATCTCGTGACCCGATGGAGTTGGTACATTGTCATATTGCCAAGGAACCAGATCAATTCACAAATGAACAATCTGTTCCCCAAGTCCTTGCAGATATCGTGATGAAGCTGATGGCGAAAAATGCAGAAGATCGTTATCAGAGTGCTTTGGGATTAAGACATGATTTGGAAATTTGTCTAAATCAATTAAAGGCAACTGGCAAGATTCAAGTGTTTGCTATTGGGCAGCGGGATGTATGCTATCGCTTTCTCATTCCCGAAAAGTTATATGGTCGAGAAACAGAAGTTCAGCAACTACTAGCAGCATTTGAACGGGTCTCACACTTCAACAGCGAACTCATGTTAATCGCTGGTTTTTCTGGTATTGGTAAGACTGCTGTGGTTAATGAAGTTCACAAACCTATTGTTAAGCAACGTGGTTATTTCATCAAAGGTAAATTTGACCAATTTAATCGTAATATTCCCTTCTCTGCTTTTGTGCAAGCCTTTCGTGATTTAATGATGCAGTTGTTAACAGAAAGTGACCAGCAATTGCAACAATGGAAAACCAAGATTCTGGAAGCTGTTGGCGAAAATGGACAGGTCATTACTAAGGTTATTCCGGAGTTAGAAAAAATTATAGGTCAACAACTACCAGCACCGGAATTATTCGGAATTGCAGCACAAAATAGGTTTAATTTTATATTTCAGAAGTTTATTCAACTATTTACGACAAAAGAACATCCATTGGTGCTATTTTTAGATGACTTGCAATGGGCGGATTCAGCGTCTTTAAAGTTGATGCAGTTGCTTATAAGTGAATCGAATAGTAAATATTTATTCTTAATTGGTGCTTACCGATACAATGAAGTTTCTGCGGTCCATCCTTTAATGTTTACTCTAGAAGAGATCATCAAAGCAAAAGCAAAAATTAATACTATTGATTTAGTCCCCCTGAGTTACGAAAGCTTAAATCAACTCATATCAGATACACTGAATTGTGACTCGGAAATTGCCCAACCATTAACTCAACTAGTCTACCAGAAAACTCAGGGAATTCCATTTTTTAGTACGCAATTTCTCAAGACTCTCTATGAAAATAGACTCATTAAATTTGACTCTGAACGAGGAAATTGGCAATGCAATATTGCTGAAATCAGGGAGTTAGCGCTTTCCGATAATGTGGTGGAATTGATGGTATTGCAGTTGCAGAAGTTGCCTTTATCGACGCAGAATGTGTTGAAATTGGCGGCGTGCATTGGGAATCAGTTTGATTTAGCAACGTTGGCAATTGTTTCATCACTATCAGAAAAAGAAACGGCGGCTTGTTTGTGGAAGGCTGTGCAGGAAGGTTTGATTTCACCTCAAAGTGAAGTTTATAAGTTTTATCTTGATCAAGAACATCAAGAAATTACCTCAGAAAACTCTGAAATTGTTGCATATAAATTTTTGCATGATCAAGTTCAGCAAGCTGCATATTCATTAATTCCCGATGACGAGAAACAGAAAACCCATTACCAAATTGGACAACTGCTTCTAGAACGGATCTCTCCAGAAGCAAGAGTTGATCATATTTTTGAACTGGTTAATCAGTTAAACTATGGTATTTCTCTAATTACTGAACAAACTGCACGAGATGAATTAGCACAACTCAACCTCATCGCCTGTCGTAAAGCTAAAGCCGCCACTGCCTATCAAGCTGCTCGTGAGTATGCCGCTGTGGGATTATCACTGTTAGGAGAACAAAGTTGGCTTTCTCAATATAAAATGACCCTGTCTCTGCATGAATTAGCTGCGGAAGTAGCTTCCCTGTGCGGTGACTTTGAGGCGATGGAACAATTGGTTAATATTGTCATCGCACAGGTACACTCCTTACTCGAACAGGTGAATGTTTACCAAATTAGAATTCAATCTCATCTCTGCCAGAATAAACTTGCTGAAGCCATTGCGATCGCCCAACAAATCTTGCAACAGCTTGGCGTAACTTTTACCGAATCACCCACACTGACAGATATTCAACAGGAAATTCGAGAGATTAAGGAACTGATCGCAGACAGGAAAATTGAAGATTTTGTTCACCTAAGCGTGATGACGGATAGGTCAAAACTCGCAATTGTCCAGATTGCCAATTGCATCATACCAGCAGCTTACAACTTCGGCTCTCCGTTGTTCCCATTACTGATTCTTTTGTCAGTAAAAATATCCATTCAATATGGAAACATATCTGCTTCAGCCCTGAGCTATATTTCCTATGGCATCATTCTGTGTAATCTTCTGCAAGATGTCGATACAGCGGTACAGTTTGGTCAGTTGGCACTCAAGGTCGTCTCCAAATTGGATGATAAAGCGACTAGACCTGAAGTTTTATTGGTACTAGGATGTTTTATTTTGCACCGCAAAAATCACATTAAAGAAACGCTACCACTCCTGGGAGAGGGTTATGTGACTAGCCTAGAAGTTGGAAACATGAAGTTTGCCGGATATAGCGCCAACACTTTTTGTAACAATTCTTTTTGGTGTGGTCAGCCCCTAATCACTTTGGAACAGCATACTCGCGCCTACTGCAATGAGTTGGTGCAACTGAACCAATTGACAATAGCTCATTACTGTCGGTGCTGTTGGCAGTCTACTTTAAATTTGCTGGGTTTTGCGGAGCATCCCAGCATTTTATCGGGAGAAGCTATGGAAGAAGCTGAATCTCTGACCCGGCTGCTGTTTGTTAATGATTTGACTGAGTTGCATGTGTTCTATTCCTATAAGCTGACGCTTTGCTTTTTGTTTGGGGAAATAGAGCAAGCTAAAAACCATGCAGTTGAGGGCAGACGCTATTTAATGGGTGGGGGTTGTGCTGGAACTGCGGGTGAAGCCGTGTTTTATTTCTATGATTCTCTCATTGCTTTAGCACAGTTGAATCCAAACTCAGACGAGGCATCAGAAGTATTACAGCGTGTGGCACAAAACCAAACACAGTTACAGCAACACTGGGCGCACTACGCCCCTATGAATTACCAACATAAGTTTGACTTGGTGGAAGCAGAAAAATATCGGGTTTTGGGAAAGAAATATGAAGCAGGGGACTATTATGATCAAGCGATCGCTGGAGCTAAGGCAAATGAACATATCCAAGAAGAAGCGATCGCCAACGAACTAGCAGCGAAGTTCTATCTGGACTGGGGAAATGAAAAGGTCGCTCAAGCATACATGCAAGAAGCCTACTATTGCTACGCTCGTTGGGGTGCGAAAGCTAAAATTGACGATTTAGAAAAACGCTATCCTCAGCTACTTGTGCCCATTTTACAACAACAAAAACTGAGCTTCAATCCCTTAGACGCTATTAGCACTATCAGCAGCACGTCAACTCAAAAACTTGGACATGCTAATAGTAGCAGTAGCAGCAGCAATATTTCTGATACCCTAGATTTTGCATCTGTCCTCAAAGCAGCGCAAGTCATTTCCAGTAATATCCAATTAGATGAATTAATTATTAGCCTCACGAAAATTATCCTGGAAAATGCTGGAGCTAAAAGATGTGTGCTGATTCTTCCACAGAAAGATAAATGGCAAGTTCGGGCAATCACCTCTATAAGTTCCAAAGATAATCTCACTACGACGGTGTTAAATTCACAATTACTAGATGATTGTCAAGATGTTCCTGTCAAACTCATTCAATATGTTAAACGAACACGAGAACCTCTTGTTATAGACAATTGCCAAACTGAAATTAGTGGTATGATGATTGGTAATTACATGTTGCGATATCAACCAAAGAGTGCTTTATGTACGCCAATTCTTAATCAAGGACAGTTGGTGGGAATTCTTTATTTAGAAAATAACTTAACCCAAGGGGTATTTACGAGCGATCGCCTCATAGTTATTAACTTTCTTTGCACCCAAGCCGCAATTTCTCTAGAAAATGCTCGACTCTATCAACAGGTGCATCAAGCTTTGCAGGATTTACAACGCGCACAATTACAAATTGTTCAAAGTGAAAAAATGTCGGCACTAGGTAACTTAGTTGCTGGTGTCGCTCATGAGATGAACAATCCTTTGAGTTTTATTTCTGCCAGCCTTGAGCAGGCTAAACCTACCGTTGCTGATCTTATTGAACACTTAAAACTGTATCAAACAAGTTTCCCAAATCCAAGTGATGAAATTCTCAATCACGCCAAAGAGATTGACTTGGATTATGGCTTAGAAGACTTACCAAAAATAATTAATTCTATGACAACGGCGTCTGATCGCCTGCAAAATATCAGCACCAGTTTAAGAACATTTTCGCGAGCAGATCACGATTATAAAGTTGCTTTTCCCCTTCACGAAGGTATTGACAGCACAATTTTGATTCTCAAACATCGCCTTAAAGCTAATAAAAACCGTCCGGCAATAGAAGTTGTCACCGACTATGGTGATTTCCCCCAAGTTGAATGCTTCCCCGGTCAACTGAATCAGGTATTTATGAACTTGCTCGCAAATGCCATTGATGCCCTGGAAGAATCTAACCAAGGGCGCAGTTATGAGGAAATTAAAGCTACCCAGAACTGTATCACAATTCGCACGGTTTTACAAGATAATTATGTTAAAATTTCTATCTCTGACAATGGTGTTGGAATGACCGCAGAGGTAAAACAGAGGGTTTTTGATCATTTATTTACGACCAAAAGCGTAGGCAAAGGTACAGGATTAGGATTAGCGATCGCCCATCAAATTGTGGTGGAAAAACATGGCGGTCAAATTACTGTGGATTCGGCGATCGGTCAAGGTACACAATTTGTGATTTTCTTGCCTGTCAGCAGTTTTTGAAACTTGATTACGGTGCAAAAGAGTGACTGATTATCCTTTCGCTTCCCAATCCTCTATCTGTAAACCCTCTACACGGCTAAACTCATTTATATTATGAGTTACTAAAATGAGATTATTTGCCAAAGCAATAGCCGCAATTTGTAAATCATAACCACCAATTGGAGTCCCCAAAGCGGCAAGTTGAGTGCGAATACAACCGCAAATTTCTGCTGCAACACCATCAAAAGGTAGGCTAATAAATTGACTAAAAAATTCTCGTAGTACCTGTAAATTTGTCTCTCAGCGTGAACTCCGGTAAGCACCGTAATAAAGTTCAAACTTCACTACATCGCACAGAGCTATATCCTCTGTTGCCAATGCGTTTAATCGGCGAAATATGGGTAAACTGCGCCGATTAATGTATCCAATGCAAGTGTTAGTGTCCAGCAAATAAATCATCCCAGTTCCTTTCCTGCGGTTCTCCCTGAGGTTCAAGAACCAAAGGTTCTCCCTCCCAAGCACCAAATGTGTTTGCAAAGAACGCAGGTGTCCAGCCTAATTCTTGAGGTGTTTTGGTTTTACTTTCCGTCTCCAATGGCTGATAGATAACCATGATTTCTACATCCTGGTCAGTTAGGTCTAACGGAATATTAAGATGTAACATTCCGTCAGTACCTACATGAGAATGTATCTTGATGCTTCGCATACCCTAATCTCCCGCTGTTTAACTAAAAGTTTAACACTTACCATAAGGCAAGTAGTTGCGCTGTCTTTGCCAAGATAGTTATAGAGCAAGACAGCGCAACTAGGAACCTATTTTTAGTAATCAGGGCTTGCTCAATGTCTAGCTGATCCTGCGTAGTGTTTTGTGATTTCGTCAATGTAGGTACTGTACTGGTCTGCCAGTTTTTTGCTTTGCAGTATTAAGATATTCTCTGCATTTTGGGTAGCACTAAGAGAAAAATTAAAACTGCCAGTTATCACAGTATCATCACATACCACAATTTTGTTGTGCATAAAATCGTGTTTGCCCTCAGCTTTGTAAGGTTGTGAGTGCTTACCGACTAAATGAGTTGCTACCTGTTGGAAGGTTTGTGCAACAGCAGCACTTTTAGACGACTTCTCCCACTGTTTTACCACGTGAGCCATTTGGGTCTGGTCATAAATGCCGCCAAATTCGGAAACTTGATCATGTTGCAGCGCCTCATCTAGCGCCGCCAAGATAGTGTGAGAAGTCAGCATCATTGATGCCACTTTAATCCGGTGTTTAGCTATGCCAATTTGCTGGGAAATGATGTGGTCAATAGTCTTTCCTTCACCAGGAGAAAAGGCAACTTCAACTTCTGTCGAACCAACATTGACAGTACCAATATCGTTAATCCCAGTTGATTTGATGTCGCCATTGACCCACAACTCTCCAAAGTCTGTTTCGTAGTAGCTAGCCAATTCAGCTGAGTCAATGCGAAGAATGTTATTTTCCTGATACGTCCAAGCATCATCCGTGAAATTGGTTGAACCCGTCCACACAGATGCATGGGTTGTGTGAACATCCCGCACAATGTATTTGTTGTGCATCAACTTAGAACCTGTAATCCTCTGAATTTGGACGTTGCTATCTTTTAGTGTCTCGTCGAGAAACTCCTCTGTACCCTTGGGTGCAGGGTCACCCCCGGTTGCAAAAAATAGCTCCATGTCCTTTGTTGTTTCACCCTTGGTCTTTGTTGGTTTGCCAGCATAGAAGGCAATTCTGACCTGAACTCCACTATTGGCTCTATCCTTAATTGCTTCGATAATCGGAGTGGAGAGGGCTTCTTGCTTCAAGCGAAAATCGTAAATGGCAATATGCAAGTTATGTTTAGCAGCCGAAATAAACTCAGCTAACTCCTTGGCTACACTCTCCGCTTGTCCATTGGCTCCATCTTTAAGAAAAGTGACGTTGATTGCCATAAATTTATACCTTGAATAAATGTTGATAAAATTGACTTCTTGTTGCCGAATTTTTTGTACAGTCAGAGTTACGGCAATTTGTTGTGTCCCCCGCAACGCAAGGTTTCTCAAAATACCGTACATGCCGCAATAACTGTAGCAACTTTATGGTCAAAATATCAAGATTCCGTAACTTAGTTATGAATCAACTAACAACGAACTTCCAGCACAACCAGAGTCATATCATCAGTGTTGTGCTGATCGGCACCGATGAATTGCTGCACTTGGTCAAACAGATAATCCAAAATTTCTTGTGGTCCGCTGCAATATCTACAAGCGGCGCTAAATGTCAAAATTAGGTTTTCTTCATCGAAGCGATCGCCACTTGCCGCAGCTGCATCAGTCAAGCCATCTGTATAGTAAAGAATAATATCTCCCGGCTCTAATTGTGCCTGAGCATCTTCGTATTGACTGTTGATATCCAACCCAATCAGCATTCCCAAGGTGTCTAACCGCGTCACAGTTTTTGTTGCTGCGTGCCACCACATAGGAGGATTGTGTGCTGCATTACTGTAAGATAAAATTCGGTTTTGGGCATCATATTCTGAATAAAACATAGTGACAAAGCGGTAGGAATTTTCCAAATCCGCGTACATCACTTGGTTCAAGTTTTGCAGAATCCGTCCTGGAGAGTGACCATGAAGCACTTCTCCTCGTAGCATTCCCCGCATCATGGTCATAATTAACCCAGCGGGAACTCCTTTACCCATCACATCACCAATGACCAAACCCCAGCGATGTTCTTCCAAACTACTTCTGGTACTTGGCTGAATTTGATTGTGATTGGTGGGGATAAAGTCATAATAGTCTCCGCCGACACGATTAGCCGGCTTACAACGTGCAGCAAGGTCTACACCTACAATACTTGGGCATTGACGTGGGAGTAGTCGTCGTTGAATTTCTGCGCCAATTTCTAGTTCCTGGTCTAGGCGTTCTTTTTTCCTCAGTTCTACAGCCAGTTCATCATTTTCAATTGCTACTGCTGTTTGATCTGCCACTAACCGGACTAACTTTTGTCTGGTTTCTGTCCAACTGTATTCTGGATCGCGGCTCAAAACGTATAACCAGCCCCGTTCCGTATGCTTCACTAAAATAGCTGTACCAAAGATTTGCATTTCTGGGCCTAAGTAGCGATGCATATGGTCATGCAAAATACCTGTGGCGGTAGCTATGGGGGGAGTGTTTGGTACGTGTGTGATTTGACTACTCGCTGTTTCCAACGCCCTGCGGATAGTTCTCCTCTGGCTACTATCTTGCCAGTGCAACTGCTCTAACCTGACTTGACCATTAGGTTTGTAGAGAAACAGGGCACTCCCATCTGCATCTGTTACTCTTGTTGCCATTAAAGGAATTAGCTCTAAAAACTGGTTCAAATTATTGAAGCTTCTGAGAGCAAATCCCAGAGAACTCAGTAGATCTTGGATTTTGTTTTGTTCCCGGTGCAGCCGTGCCACAAGTTCTTTTAAAGCCACAATTGGAGTGACATCCGTTGCAGCGCTACCATTATTATCAGTGGGTTGAGAGGGCGGTTGAGGCACAAGCACAGATGTTATTAAAATTTCTTAGTAGATTTTCGATGACTGATAAATTCTTCTGTTTTGACATTGCAAAACCATACTGGGGCAAAATTTGTGAGTTTGGCAAGAGTAGAAAGACGTAAGGTTAGCATTTTTAAGGTATTTTATTGACTCTTGCTCCTTTTTTCGGAAAAATGATAAGTTTTATGTTGTGTATTTTTCAGTAAAAACCCCGTTGTCATAGGCAGCAATTGTGACTATACACTTTAAAGGTTACTATTGTTCCATAAGTTTATTAGTCTGTCATATATCTTTGGGTGTAAAATTCACGTGAATTCTACACAACAGCATAAACCAAGACCTTTAAATTAAAAAGTTACATCTGACAAAATTTAACTTTCTTTGGAGAATATTTTTTGGAGGAGAGTTAGGAGTTAGGAGTTAGGAGTTAGGTATATACGATGTCGTTTGGGTGATGTTACAAAATATGCAGATGATGCAATGGACGGAAACGGAACTTCGCCATCTGTGACCCGTCACGATATTATAGTGGACCATTGCACTATGAGCTGGTGTATAGATGAGGCTGGAAGTTTTTATGATAATAAAAATTTTACTATGCAATGGTGTATGCTTAGTGAAAGTTTATATCATTCCTTTCATCCAAAAGGGGATCATGGTTATGGTGGTATTTGGGGAGGTCAGGGAGCATCATTCCATCACAATCTGTTAGCACATCATACCAGTCGTAATCCCCGTTTTTGTGGTAGCCGTTATACAGGAGATTCTTTGCATGAGATAGTTGATTTCAGAAACAATGTAATTTACAACTGGGGTAATATAAATTCAGCTTATGGTG
>CAIVAU010000104.1 GCA_903903925.1 uncultured cyanobacterium | reverse complement strand
GACTATGTTTGCTCGATGGAACCCCTTCAGTTTCAATCCCTAATAGGGAGTAAGAGAAATTTCAACGATAAACAGCCCTAGCTTCTCTCCGATATTGGTGAAAGTTTCAATCCCTAATAGGGAGTAAGAGAAATTTCAACGGAGAGCTACCACTGTTTGATGAATTCCCTGCTAAGTTTCAATCCCTAATAGGGAGTAAGAGAAATTTCAACAAACCACCCCCGATACCAAGGAAATGTCATTGAAGTTTCAATCCCTAATAGGGAGTAAGAGAAATTTCAACTCTAATCAAAAAAATAATCAAAGGAAAAATCAATATTGTTTCAATCCCTAATAGGGAGTAAGAGAAATTTCAACCCCTATCCCTAAGTATGGATCTAGCAATGCAAGGGTTTCAATCCCTAATAGGGAGTAAGAGAAATTTCAACCAGCGATGAATCCTTCCCTGGCGGAATCAGATACGTTTCAATCCCTAATAGGGAGTAAGAGAAATTTCAACTGAGAAACCTGCGAAAAAACCCAAAAGCCGTGCTAGTTTCAATCCCTAATAGGGAGTAAGAGAAATTTCAACTTCCCCAATTTACTCTTAACGGCTTTAGTGTTCTGGTTTCAATCCCTAATAGGGAGTAAGAGAAATTTCAACCGATATGTGGGTATCCATCATTGCATGGATATAAGGTTTCAATCCCTAATAGGGAGTAAGAGAAATTTCAACCCCTAAAGGTTTAAGAAAGGAGCAATCAGAAGTCGTTTCAATCCCTAATAGGGAGTAAGAGAAATTTCAACTTTATCAGCGCATCACTATATCTTCGTGGGTCAAATGTTTCAATCCCTAATAGGGAGTAAGAGAAATTTCAACTGCACCATACCCAGAATGCACTGTATCCCCTAAGAGTTTCAATCCCTAATAGGGAGTAAGAGAAATTTCAACCAGTAAAAAAATTGTTTGCACACCAAATCATCCTTTTGTTTCAATCCCTAATAGGGAGTAAGAGAAATTTCAACGTAATATATTGGTTTGACTACTGCCGGAAACTATTGTTTCAATCCCTAATAGGGAGTAAGAGAAATTTCAACCTAACTACGAATTCTTTCAGGATTGGGATAATCAGTTTCAATCCCTAATAGGGAGTAAGAGAAATTTCAACCTTTGCAAGGAAACAAGGTTAATCCATTGCGTAAGTTTCAATCCCTAATAGGGAGTAAGAGAAATTTCAACTAGTTCTTTCTCACTTCGGCAGTAAAATATCTTTGTTTCAATCCCTAATAGGGAGTAAGAGAAATTTCAACACGTGCTTATCTTAAAGGTTTTCTAGTGGGTGATGGGTTTCAATCCCTAATAGGGAGTAAGAGAAATTTCAACTTGCATAGAGGATCGCTTTAACCATTGAGCAAGTTTCAATCCCTAATAGGGAGTAAGAGAAATTTCAACCTAAGGAAGCAATAGTTTCTATAATGGATAGTATTTGTTTCAATCCCTAATAGGGAGTAAGAGAAATTTCAACAGTTGCTCTTTTCACCTTCGTTATGCGCTGTAAAGGTTTCAATCCCTAATAGGGAGTAAGAGAAATTTCAACTCCTTTAGGTGTATCGGTTTAAAGCCGGAAAACTCAAGTTTCAATCCCTAATAGGGAGTAAGAGAAATTTCAACACCGGCAGCCCAAAAGCTAATAAATATAAGGTTTTCAAGGTTCAAAAGTGCGGATGGGATCATCATAGCATGAGAAATTGAGATTGTGTAGAGTGTAAATGGCTGAAATTCAGTCCTGGTAAGGGGTGCGGGTGTGTTGGATGAATTAATACGCTCAAAGCCTTGCATCATATACAGTTCAGCCATTGTTGAGAGAATCTTTTTTCCAACACCTACCCATCCGCACTTTAGGCAAAGAAAATGGTATCGTCGCGGGGTTGTTCACCACCAAACAGCAGGCGCACAGAAAGTAAAATCGGATACTGTCAGTATTCTGTTGGGTGGGGATTGCCAACTATTTCGATTCAAGTCTTAAACCGATACTGCATTTTGGCGGGAAGCTTTAGTTTTTCAGATTTGGTGGGATTTTCAAACTCGTAATATTGCCCTTGGCGAATGCTGACATTTTGAATCAGACTGACAGGGGGCATATTGACTACATCGTAGCTGACGACTTGATGGGTAAACATGACATCTAGAGGATTAAGTGGGTAAGGGAAATTGAAATCACCAGTCTTTAATTCAAATTTTGTCACTTCCTGAATTTTTACTTCGGCTTTACTCATCCACTTACCCAAGCGAATCCATTTTGGTAGTTGTTTTGGCTTTTCGGTCAGAGATTTCTCAGAAATTATAAAAAACTCAAACTGACTTTCTGGTGCAATCTCTTTTGTTCTCCCGAAACTAGGGATATTTTTTTGAGTTTTCTCCATTTCAACGTGGTAGTTATGAGTCGTATGACTCGCAGGTCATGAATGGGCTGAAATTGTTCAATATATCCTTGAATCTGCGTTTGTTGGTCACGGGCTAGTTCGTTTGTTGGGTAAAATCCGATCGCAAAACAGTCTCCTAGAAGTACTTGTAAGTAAGCCGCTAAGCTTTTACCATCACCTGTCATAGCGGTGTTGAATACTACATCAATGTTGCGATCGCGCAGTGCTTCGTGTGTTGCTATCTGATGCCAAGAGAGTAGCCAGTCTTTAGGTAACTTCAAGCCTTCTGGTGTTAGCGCTGTCTGAGAGTAGACAGGTTTGAGATTTATTGTATAGTTTGTGGGCATATCTTTGAAAAAAGCTCCTTCATTACAGATACAATAACTGTACAAACCACTTTATATCAATAGTGTAATTACATTTTATAATGAATCGGAGAAAAGAGACAATTACACTGTCAATACCGTCAGGGACGAAAGAGCAACTGGAAGAAATCGCTCGTTGCTTAGGCATCTTCTGGGGCAAGTCGCCGAGTATCTCTGGGCTACTGGTGGCGATCGCACAACAAGAATTTGAAGTTGGCGAACCCTTTGCCCTCAACTCAACACAAGTCGCAGCACTCCAGCAAGCTGTTAGACTGCTACAGGATTCTGGTTTCGTTGAACAAGCTCAAACCCTCTCTAGTCTTTTATTAGAACGGGGAAAACTAGATCCTCCCATGCGTCAATTACTGCTGCAACAAGTCAGCCACCAAGCAACCGAAGCATGGCGTATTTTGATCGACCAATTCCGCCAAAACCAACAACCATTTCACCTACTCTACGGCAGTGGGCAAGGGGAGGATTTAGCATTTACAGTGCGTTACGCTGAGATTGCTTTTGAAGAAAAGCGCTTTTACTTAAATATTTGGTGCGATGAGACTGAGGATATTAAGAACCCTGACTTTCCGGAACTCATACACAATCGCTGTTTACGTCTAGATAAAATCAAAGGTGTTGTGCCAGTAAACGGACATTGGCGACATGATGGCTTAGATACGATTATAGTGTACTTACACTTTTATCGTGGAATGGTAAAAGCCTATGAAGCAAGACCAAATGACATTAATAGCCAAGAGATGGGAGATGTACGCCAAGTCGAGAGGCGGGTATCAAATCCCTTCTGGTTAATTCGAGAAGTGCTGCGGTATGGGGAAGATTGCGTGGTGGTATCTCCAGAAAACTTGCGATCGCTCATCCGAGAAAAACTCAAAACCCTTTGCCAGCGTTATGATTTATAAGAGCATCTTGAAGCGATCACTTTTGCGATGAGTAACTAAACTCTTCGCTGTTGGCAGATTAGACAACTATCGTAATCGGATTATTTTCATGACTTTTGGGATATCAATTAATGAATAATCAACCGTGTTGAAACATTTCCCCTTAATTAATTATCCCGAAACAGGAAGAAGTAGCAAGTTATTCCCCAAGCAATGACAATGACAAAACGCCTGACTAACCGTGGATCTAGTTGACGGCTATAGTATGCTCCGCTGTAACCACCAATAACTGTACCCAACATCATCAAAACTGATTGCGGCCATGCTACAACTCCAGCAAGAATAAAAGTAAATGCCGCAAAGCTATCGATGCAAGACATCAACAGCGTCTTAAGGGCATTCATTTCGTGAATATTTTTCATCCCTAGCATTCCCATTACAGCTAACATCAAAAAAGTAATGCCTAAGCCGTAAAATCCTCCATAAATGGCAACAAAAAAATAGATGACTAACGCTTTAAGTAGCGAATGTCTTGTATCTTTATTTGCTTTTCCAAAAGTGAGGGAATTGCTGAAGGTGAATAATAGTGTTGTAAACAGTAACAAATATGGCACGAGATAATCAAATATGGTTGTTGGGGTGTGAAGCAACAACATCGCGCCAAGCAACCCACCCATAAAACTAACGCTGCTAAAAAGCAAAAACAGATGTAGATTTGGCTGCAATTCCTTGTAATATGCACTTACGCCAGCAACAAGCCCAGGCCATGAGGCGATCGTACTTGTAGCGTTAGCACTAATAGATGGTAGACCTGCCAACATCAGAGCCGGGAAAATAATCAAACCTCCGCCACCAGCAACTGAATTCAAAACTCCACTAATCCAAGCAATGAGAAAGAGAAAGCAAGCCTGCGTGAAAGTCATATCTAGAACTTACCTTTCAGGTTGTCGATTAATTCTCAAGCAAAGTTAGCTTTGCCAACTTCAATTGCCTCAGGAACCTCAATTAGTTTGCCGGTTTTTACATCGTAGATATAGCCATAAATAGGAATTTGAGATGGCACTAAGGGGTGCAAGCGAATACGCAACACGTCTTCATAGACGCTTCTAGGAAGATCGTTAATTGTCAACCAATTAATATATGAGCCTTCGTTTGAACCAGAGCCAGAGCCAACATCGTGCCAACCAGTTTCATCAATATGAGCTGTATTTAGGCTGCTTTTGAGTAAATCGCTGATAATGTGGTTAGTGAAAGTTTCCATACCACAATTAGTGTGGTGAATGACAAACCACTCGCGAGTCCCTAAGAGTTTGTAGGAAATCACCAGAGAGCGAATGGCATCATCACTCGCACGTCCACCTGCATTGCGGATAACGTGGGCATCTCCTTCGACCAATCCGGCAAATTGAGCAGGATCGAGGCGGGCATCCATGCAGGTTAAAATTGCGAAACGGCGTTTCGGTGGCATAGCCAGATTGCCTTTGTCTCCGAAAGTTTCTGCATAATTTCGGTTGGCTGATAAAACTTCTTCTAAAATATCACTCATGAATTTTTGCGCTGAATATAATCTCCAGTAAATTATACAGCTAGTGTTCTGCGTAGCTGTCAACTCTCGCTCACTCGCTTACGCTTACTAGTTTGGGAAGATTGTCAATAGAAATATTTAGAAAATAAGCGAGCACCTCTTGCCGCCAAGCGTCATAAACTGCTCCTAGACCTTCAATTTCAGCACCTGTGGCGCGGTGGATAATTTGCCAATATTCTTTGAGATAAGGGTTGCGTCGCTGTTGTGCTTCTTCGTCCAGTTCCAAAAGCTGTGCTGCAATGTCGTCTTTCTGTGCTGGTGAGGCTTGCTCATACATACTTTGCCACCAAGCCAAGACTCCTAGACGGTGAACTGCTTCATCAGGCAAGATTGTCTTATTGGCAAATTCCGACGTTTCTGGGTCAATAATTGTGCTGGTGCGACTATTTAAAATTAGCTGAGCAACGATATGAAGTTCGTAGTGCAACTCAAACGCCATAAACCCTAGCCAGTTGCGAATGGGTAAATTTCCCATAAATTGAGCATGATTTTGGGCTTCCTGCTTTATTTTGTCAATGGGATCGTGTCCTGATAATGCCCATACACGGTGACGGGTAAATTGGGCATGGACTCCATCATCACCAATTTGGCGGCTCAAAAATAGTTGGAGTTCTGGGTCAGGGATTTGGTCGATTATCTTACTACAAACTTGCACGATGTAAAGGTCGTGAGCTGCACCACCTATACGGAAGCGACAGAAGTTTTCTAATTCTTCTTGTGTATCAAGGGGTCGAGATGTATGCAAGCGAGTTTTGGGGAAGTGCGGAGCATGTTGATCAATCAGTCTGTCAATAATTTGAATTTCCAATTCAGGTGTCCAAGCAGAACGAGTCAATGTTGCAGTCATATTCAGCCTCGGTTAGAAAAATCTAAAATGTTGTTTTGAATGTTAATTTATCAGATCTAGAGAACGCACTCGCGGTATTACCTCTTGAGAAAAGCGTTTCATCTCAGTAGCAAAGGGTTGAAATTGTAGCATAAAAGTATCAATGCCTGCTTCTACAAAATCTGTTAAACGTGCAGCTACGGTGTCATAGCTGCCAAGTAAGCCTGCTGCGGTGCCACCGTTACTTCCCACACCTGGGTATTTCGCCATGTTTTTGAACATGGCAACTTCCGGTTCAATACCTTTCAAAAGTTCGCTTCTGTCGTCAGTTTTGGTAAGTTCGAGTAAATATTCATATTCTGCTTGTGCTTGTGCGTGAGTCGATCGCGCAATGACAAATGCTGACAGCGCAAAGCTTAGGGGTTTGGGTTTCTTCCGAACTCGCTTTCTCATATCGGCGATCGCTTCACGCACGACTTCCAAAGGACGACCATTTAGGAAAAATACATCTGCTTCGAGTGCTGCTAGATCCTTAGCAGATTCCGACTCGCCACCCAGATAAACGCGGGGATGAGGTTGTGCTACAGAATGCGGACGTAAACACAAATCATTGACCTGAAAGTATTTTCCTTGAAAATTGACTCGTTCCCCACTCCACAGTTCCTTGACTACCTTGATCCACTCTTGAGAATAGCGATAACGTTCATCGTGGGGTAGAAAAGATATGCCAGACTTTTGTAATTCCGGCATAAACCATCCACTGACAAGGTTAACTGCAAAACGCCCATTGCTAATAGCATCGATACCTAATGCCATCTTGGCTAAGACCACTGGATGAAACAGCAAAGGCTTTACAGCAGCGATGATTTCAATGGAGTTAGTGACTTCAGCAAGAGATGCTGCTGCTGTCCAAGTCTCTAGCTGGTCAAATTCTTGATTTCTTGGATTGATAATGTGTTCAGCGATGAGAGCATTGGTAAACCCGTATTCTTCTGCTAACTGTATGAGTGTCTTTGCTCTTATGTAGCTAGCATCACGAGGTTCAATTGGATGATTCATCGCACCACAATTACCGTAAACTGGAATCCAAATACCGTAATGAGGCTGAGACATAACTTTATGTATTTTCGCAGCACAAGGTTTTGGTTTTAACTAAACAGAAAAGCTTCAGAAGTTTGCTGGTTTGAATGCAAATTCCAAACAAAATACTATTTTCTGATTAACTTACTGTTGTATACGTATTTCATCATCTCACAAATGACATGAAAAAGCAATAAACTTTAACAATGTTAACTTCCTGCAATCTATAAAATCCGAATACCGGAATACTGCCTCCTTGGAGTTCGACATGTACTGTAAGCTGATGTTCAGCTAGATTGTATAAGACGGAAACGTAAAATTCTTGTAGTGCGGGCATCTTGCCCGCGTCCCATATATAAATTAAGTGCGCAGCAGCTTAGCAGCGTCATAAGATAAGTTGGTGTAGACCAAACAGTAGCACCAGCAGGTTGTCACTGTGTAACAAAGCCGCATCTGATGCTGTAGTCTGTGTTTAGAAGTAGAGCAATCAACACCCTGGTCAAAGGCGATCGCTTGACTTTGAAACAACAGCAACCGCAAGGGATAAAATGGGACAACTGAGATGACATCAGATGAAGCGCTCAAACGAAAGGTATTAAACAAGATAACTCGGCGGATCATTCCCTTGTTATTTGTGCTTTATATCATTGCTTATTTGGATCGGGTTAATGTCGGGTTTGCCGCCTTGCAAATGAATCATGATTTGGGCTTTAGTTCCACAATCTATGGTTTAGGATCGGGGATTTTTTTTCTAGGTTACTTTTTGTTTGAAATTCCCAGTAACCTCATCTTAGAAAGAATTGGTGCTAGGGTTTGGATTGCGCGGATTGTCATAACTTGGGGCGCAATTGCCGCAAGTATGATGTTTGTCAAAAGCCCTTTGAGTTTTTACTTATTACGTTTTTTCTTAGGAATTGCCGAAGCTGGCTTTTTTCCTGGAATTATTCTTTACCTCACCTATTGGTTCCCAACAATTCAACGCGCTAAAACCGTAGCTTTATTTATGACAGCAACTGCTATAGCTGGGGTTGTGGGAGCGCCTCTTTCTGGTCTGCTGCTGACTCTACATGGAATTATGGGATTAGCGGGTTGGCAGTGGTTATTTCTCGTAGAGGGTTTACCCGCCATCATTATGGGTTTTGTGGTGCTGAGTTATTTATGCGAACGTCCAGAGCAAGCTGAATGGTTGGAACCAGAGGAGCGTTTCTGGCTCCAGGAGAGATTGCAGTTAGAATACGAACACAAAACTAGTCATAACAGTTACACCTTACTCCAAGCTCTTGTCAATCCTAAAGTTTGGTTACTAAGCCTAATTTATTTCACGCTAGTCATTGGTCTTTATGGTATTAGTTTCTGGCTACCACAAATTATTAAAGGTTTTTCTGGATTAAGTGACCTGTGGGTGGGATTTCTTTCCGTTATTCCCTATTTGGTAGGTGCGATCGGAATGGTTTTTGTTGGTAGCCACTCAGACCAGACTAGAGAACGCCGCGCTCATGTGGCTATCCCAGCTTTTATTGGCGCATTTGGTCTAGTTCTGAGTGCTTACTTTCATGAGCCTGTGACTGCCCTAGCATCCCTTTCGTTGGCAGCACTGGGAATTTGGGGGGCTTTAGGGCCATTTTGGGCTTTACCCACTGCCTTTTTAAGCGGTACAGCTGCTGCTGGCTCTTTAGCATTGATTAACTCTGTGGGCAATTTGGGAGGATTTGTTGCTCCCTATGTTATCGGCTTAGTTAAAGATGCCACTAATAGTTTTACCGGAGGGCTGCTTGTCATGGCAGCAGCACTGCTAGTAGGTGGAATTCTCACTCTAGTCGTGCGTCACGACTCTTTTCTTGAGCGACTCGATACTAGGTAAAGTTGTAGCTCAGTTCTAATATCTTTGATTTGAGCGCTGCGATCGCCTCTTGTAAATGAACTGATATAAGTAGTAAGACAAAATTAATTACACAAAATTTGACCTGAAAACCTTATCCAGCCTAGAACCTAATGTGTAATTATTTCTGTCCGATTACTTATTGAGATCTTTACTCAGTACCAACTGAGTTTTCAATGGAACATAGCCCACTTTTTCATAAAATTCATGGGCTTGTTGGCGCATAACATTAGAGCGAACCAAAATAGTCTCACAGCCTTGCTCTTTTGCCCAGTACTGGGCGTGTTGTATTAATAGCCGCCCTGCACCGCAACGCCGATAATCAGGATTGACAGTTAACCCAAGGATTACAGCACGTCTTTCATGGGCTTAATCGCCACTATATGATTGTCAAATTACCATTGGATTTACGTTCAAGAATTACAAAAATACTTGCTTTGCACATTCTGTATATGCAATAATCTCTATCATTTCCTGCTAAATACTGTAAATCTACTAAGTTACGGTATTTTACAATAGATAGCACCAATCAATTTTTAGCTAAGTAGCAGCTGACTGCCTTGATTGAAACAGGAATTGTTGACCGATGTCCTAGGGTATCTACTAAATGAGGAAGATTGAGAGAATATGGATAAGCGCAAGTCAGGAGTCTTTGGTCGTCGCGAGTTTATCGGTGCTACAGTTGCGAGTACACTCCTTGCAGCAGGAGGCTCGAGCTTGCTGCCTGGTCTTTCTGCTACGCCAAGGCGTCCTAACATCGTATTTATTTTGGCTGATGATCTCGGCTGGGGCGATCTGAGCGCTTACGGACAGCCAAACTTTCGTACACCGAACTTGGATCGTTTGGCAAAGCAAGGTGTACGCTTCACGAATGCTTATTCTGGTCAAACTGTTTGTACGCCAACACGAGTCAGTTTCTACACAGGTCGTTATCCAGCGAGACTTCCAATTGGCCTCAAGGAGCCTTTAGGTAACCTGAAGGAAGTCGGTGACAGTGTCGGATTACCACCTGATTTTCCAACTATTGCCTCTCTCCTGAAGACTAAGGGTTATGACACCGCCTTAGTTGGTAAGTGGCACTGTGGTTATCCTCCTACATATGGTCCAGTCAAAAATGGCTTTGATGAATATTTTGGCGATCTAAGTGGTGCGATCGACTACTTTAGACATGTAGACACTGATGCAGAACCTGACCTCTGGCAAGGTCAACATCAGGGAAATAATACTGTTTTAAATCAACAAGCGCGTGCTGGTTACACTACAGATTTGTACACTCAGCAAGCCATTGATTTTATTAGCAGACGCCGAGCGAATCCATTTTACCTAAGCCTTCATTACAATGCACCCCACTGGCCCTTTGAAGGACCGAATGACGAAGCTATCAGTAATTCCTTGATAGGTAACGATAGTGTACAAAGTTGGTTGAATTCAGGGTCTCCAGAATCTTACGCCGCATTAGTAGGGAGATTAGATGATGGGGTTGGCAGAGTCCTAAAAGCTTTAGATGATGCCGGACTAACTAATAATACCTTAGTCATCTTTGCCAGTGACAACGGAGGTGAAAGGCTCTCCTATTTTGGCCCGTTAAGTGGGAAGAAAGGCGATTTACTTGAAGGCGGGATACGAGTTCCCACGATTGTGCGTTGGCCTGGAGTCACATCAGCGAATAAAGTCAGTGAACAGGCAATTATCACAATGGACTTAACAGCAACTATTCTTGCTGCTACAGGGACTCGACCCGATCCCCGTTACCCCCTTGATGGTCAAAATTTACTTCGAGTGCTTAAAGGTGAAAAATCTGTTTATCCTCGAACACTTTTTTGGCGCTTTGGAGGTGATCAGCCTGGTGGCGATATACAAAAAGCTGTCCGTAGCGGGGAATGGAAGTATTTACTCAGAGGAGGAACCGAAGCTCTGTACAATCTTTCAACTGATGAAGGAGAGAAAAGTGACCTCAAAGAACAATATCCAAAAATATTCCAGCAGCTACGTACTACATTCGGGCAATGGGAGTCGCAAGTACTGCCTTATCCAGCAGCTTGAGCAAGAAAAAGGCTAGGCTGTAAGGCGTATGAACTCTACTAAACCGATTGTTTCTGCTGGTCCTGGTAAACCACCTGACAAAAATATGGTCTGGATTGCAGGTGGTAGTTTTACGATGGGGTCTGACCAGCACTACCCAGAAGAAGGGCCAGCTCATCGTGTCAGTGTGGATGGCTTCTGGATAGATCAATATGCAGTCACGAACAAGCAGTTTCAACGCTTTGTCAAAGAAACTCGCTATGTGACACTTGCAGAACAGCAACCGTTGCTTGAGGATTATCCCGGAGCATTACCGGAACTCCTCGTACCTGGATCACTCGTGTTTCAGCAGCCCAACCATCGAGTTAGTTTACAAACTTGTAGTTGGTGGGCTTATATACCCGGTGCGAACTGGCGACATCCAACAGGCCCAGGGAGTTCAATCAAGGGACGAGAAAATTTTCCCGTTGTGCAGATAGCCTATGAAGATGCTCTTGCTTACGCAACTTGGGCTGGCAAATCGCTGCCGACCGAGGCGCAGTGGGAATTTGCTGCTCGTGGCGCTTTGGATAATGCCGTCTATACCTGGGGCAATGAATTTACTCCTAAGGGAAAACAAATGGCAAATACTTGGGAAGGAGAATTCCCTTGGCAAAACCTCAAGTCACACCCTCCCGAACCAGAACGAGTCGGCTCATACCCTCCAAATGGTTATGGTCTATATGACATGGCAGGGAACGTTTGGGAATGGACAAGTGACTGGTATCGAGACCATCACCCGGAAAACAAGACGAAGTCGTGTTGTATCCCGGTCAACCCCAGAGGTGGAACCCAAGAAGAAAGCTTTGACCTCAATGAGCCATCTCGAATACCGAGAAAAGTCCTCAAAGGTGGTTCCTTTCTCTGTGCTATCAACTACTGCCAGCGTTATCGACCAGCAGCCCGTCATCCAGAAACAGTAGACACCTCAACGTGTCATATTGGATTTCGTTGCGTAGTTCAGTGACAAAAGAAGGGAGCAGGGAGCAGGGAGCAGGGAGCAGGGAAAGAAAAAACAACTTTAGTTGTGGGATTCAAGCCCACTTCAAAAAAAGATGCCGCCGCGAGACGCACAGTGAGTCAGTGCGGTCTTGGGGTCTCCCCAAGTATAGCAGCTGACGAACCCGAAGGGCGCACTCGTCTGCGACGTCATCGTTACAATCCTACGACTTCAGCCGTGGGTAAAGTGCTAAGAGCTCCCTGCTCCCCTGCTCCCCTGCTCCCCTGCTCCCCTGCTCCCTGCCCCCTGCTCCCTGCTCCCTGCTCCCTGCTCCCTCTTTACTATTAGGATTGAATACATGTTACGTTCAACTTTAAGAGCGATCGCCCTGCTCACTGCAGGCATCTCAGTATCTGTTGCCATCAGCTTATTGACACTGACTAGCCCAACCCTTGCAGATACAGCAAAGGTATTGCCTATTCCCCTACCACCCTTTCAGGGTAAAATCGGCGTGACTTACCAAGAGTCAAAACCAGATTTTCCCGCCCCAATCACCGCACCAAAGAATGCCCCGAATGTGCTGCTGGTGCTACTAGATGATGTGGGTTTTGGGCAAGCAAGTACCTTTGGTGGACCTGTAGAAACCCCAAATTTAACTCGTCTGGCGGAAAAAGGATTGCGTTATAACCAATTCCATACCACAGCTCTTTGTTCACCTACACGAGCAGCTTTGTTGACTGGACGCAATCATCATTCAGTCGGTACAGGAGTCGTTGAGGAATTAGGAACGGGTTTTCCAGGTTACACAACTATTTTACCGAAGAGTGCTGCCACTGTAGCAGAAGTATTGCGACAAAATGGTTATAACACTGCCGCTTTCGGTAAATGGCACAACACACCAGATTATGAAACTAGCGCAGTAGGTCCTTTTGATCGTTGGCCTACATGGTTAGGATTTGAGTATTTTTACGGTTTTTTAGGTGGTGATACGAATCAATGGAGTCCAGCATTAGTCGAAAATACGAAGCGGATTGCACCACCAATTAATAACCCTGATTACCATTTAACCCCAGATTTAGTTGATCATGCGATCGCCTGGATTCGTTCTCAACAATCCATCGCCCCTGACAAGCCTTTCTTTACCTATTTGGCTACCGGTGCGACCCATGCACCCCACCATGCCCCTAAAGCCTGGATTGACAAGTATAAAGGCAAATTTGACCAAGGCTGGGATAAATTACGAGAACAAACCTTTGTCCGTCAAAAACAACTGGGTGTTATTCCTGCGAATACCCAGCTGACACCTCGTCCTAAAGAACTACCAGCTTGGGATTCCTTATCCAAAGAGGATCAAAAAATCTATGCCCATGAAATGGAAGTCTTTGCCGGATTTTTAGCATATACCGACGATGAAGTTGGAAGATTGATTCATGCGATCGACCAAATTGGTGAATTGGACAACACTTTAGTCTTGTACATCGTCGGCGATAATGGTGCGAGTGCAGAAGGCGGCTTAGCAGGTAGCATCAACGAATTAAGAGTTTTCAATAAAGTACCTGAAAGCCGAGAGCAACTTTTGGCTTCCTTAAATGACTTAGGCAGTCCCAAAACCTTTAATCATTATCATGCAGCCTGGGCATGGGCAGGCACTACCCCTTTTCAATGGACAAAACAAATCGCCTCTCACTTTGGCGGTACTCGTAATCCCTTAATCATTGCTTGGGGGAATCAAATTAAGGATCATGGTGGAATACGGAATCAATTCCATCATGTCATTGATATTACCCCCACTATTTTAGAAGCAGCGGGAATTACTGTACCTACAGAAGTTAACGGGGTGAAGCAACAGAAACTTGAAGGTACAAGCTTAGTCTACACCTTTGATAATTCTGATGCGCCTTCCCATCATAAAACCCAGTATTTCGAGATGTTCGGCAACCGCGCTATTTATGATGAGGGATGGGTAGCCGCTGCTCGTCATCCTCGATTACCTTGGCAGGGTACAATCAATGCTGACTTCCGACAAGATCCTTGGGAACTGTACAACATTGAGGAAGATTTCAGTGAAGCCAATAACCTAGCGGCTGAAAATCCCAAGAAACTGGAAAAACTGCAAAAATTGTTTTTATCAGAAGCACGTCAATATCAAGTTTTACCATTAGATGATCGCATCTCTGAACGATTTGATGTTACCAGTCGCCCCTCTCCAGCCGCAGGACGCACAACTTTTACTTACTATCCTGGTGTACCACCTATTCCAGAAGGGAGCGCACCAAGTCTGAGAAATAGATCCTTCAGCATCACGGCTGATGTAGAGATTCCAGAAAGTGGTGCAGAGGGTGTGCTATTAACCCAAGGGGGACGTTTTGCAGGTTGGAGCTTTTTCCTTGAAGATAGCAAACCAACATATCTCTACAACTTTGTTAATGCAGAACGTTACAAAATTCAATCTCCTGAAAAATTAGCCTCAGGTAAATCAACAATCAGATTTGATTTTGATAACGACGGTGGTAAAGTTGGTGCAGGAGGAATTGGGAAGTTATTCATCAATAATCAACAGGTAGCTGAAGGTCGAATTGAAAAAACTGTACCCTATCGATTGGCGTTAGATGAAACCTTTGATGTTGGTCGAGATACAGGGACTCCTGTGGTTGAAACTTATCAAGTACCCTTCACGTTCACAGGTCATTTACAGAAAGTTACTCTGAATTTGAATTAAAAAATTATCAGGAGTCAGGAGTCAGAATACAGGAGTCAGAATTGTTAAACAATCGGGAGATAACAGGATGTCGTTAAGAACCTGAAGACAGATACCAAAAGAAAGATAAATTCTGACTCCTGACTCCTGACTCCTGACTCCTGACTCCTAACTCCTAACTCCTAACTCCTAACTCCTGACTCCTAACTCCTGACTCCTGACTCCTGACTCCTGACTCCTAACTCCTAACCTTGTCACAAAATTAAAAATTTATGAATCAAATCATCCCAATACTTGACAAAATATCATTTCTAGCGTTTGTCGTTTTCACTATGTTCGGGACAGGGTTAAAGTTAACTGTACAGCAGATTTGGGAACCTCTTCGTAATATCCGCTTGGTGATTTTATCGCTGCTGGCAAATTTTGTCTTAGTGCCACTTTTTGTGTATTTGCTACTCCAGGTTATACATCTCAAGGAACCTGTGAAAGATGCTTTGATCATCATGGCATTAGCATCTGGTCCTCCAGCTTTACCTAAACTTGCCCAAATAGTTAAGGGGAATTTAGCTTTTTCTACAGGACTGATGATGTTGTTAATGTTTGGTACAGTCTTTTATATGCCCCTCGTATTACCATTGGTTTTACAAGGTGTACAAGTCAACTCTTGGGATATTGGCAAGCCATTAATATTTCTGATGTTAGCACCGTTAGTCATTGGGTTATTGATTAAAGCAAAATATGAGGCGATCGCTTTCAATCTTCAACCAATTACTTCAAAAATATCTAGTTTTGGATTGTGTTTAGGTTTAGTAGTGAGGCTGATAGTACACTTCAATGAGATTCTTATTTTATTGCAAACCGGTGTAATCTTTGTTTGTGCTATTTTTATCGTATTCTCCTTTACTGTAGGTTATCTTTTAGGTGGTCCTGGTATTGATACCCAAAGAGTGTTAGGAGTAGGAACTGCTCAACGCAATTTTGCCGCAGCATTGTTAATTGGTACAAGTAATTTCGATGATCCAAATGTAGTGAGCATGATTATGGTAACGAGTTTATTAATGATGGTAATAGTAATGATTTTGGGGCAAAATTTACCAGACCTAGACCAAGTACAGAGTACAGAGATAGCACAAGGAGCTAAGACATTTTCCGACTAGTAATGGGCTTTTGGGAATCTAGATAATCTACATCGAGAGGGAAAGGAATTTCCACAATAGTAGAAAGCAATTTTAAGCCGATATTTCACAATAAAAAGTTTGCAGATTTCCAAAATCAATACAACTTAGACATTATTCAAATTCATTGCAGTGCTAAAAGCGATGTGCTTTTTCAAAGGTTTCAAAAACGCTCTGAATCAGGTGAAAGACACCCTGGTCATGTTGACAATCTCAATTATGAGGAATTTCAAACAACTTTATTGAAAGGTGGATATGACATATTAGATATAGAAGGTACAGTATTGGAGATTGATACGACAGATTTTGAAAAGATTAACTATCAATCATTGTCCTCTTCGATCGCAAAATCGCTAATGTAGTCTCGCACAACACGCTCAAAAAATAGGGGTGCGGGTAAGGATGTCCAATCACTGTAATGACCAAAACTATAGCGCAGCGATTCTACAAGCAAAGCAAAATCATCAGGATTATCATCTGCTTGTCGCAAAGTAACGACAATCTCAAGAGGGTTTGGGGTAGGCCACTGATCCACAAATGGGGGTTGTATTGAGAGTTGATGTACCTCTAGCCCAGCATTGTTCTTCAATTTGTCTTTAGAACCATCAGAATTTTTAGCGGCAATGTTTATTTTTGTCGAGCGATAACAACTTTGTCCACGTAAATATTTCTGAAGTGTTTTACGTCCCACAGATAAATAGGCAACACACCCAGTTTTGTTAGTCGTACTGAGTCGAAATAAATGCATAGAACTAGAAGCTGAAGGTATTTCGTGTGTAGATCTCAGTTCCTTTTTTGTCCGTGTATCTTCTAGTGAGGTTTTAGCTAACTGCCTAACTTTTTTATCAATAATTCCAGGGGCAAGGTCTTGACGAACTCTAATCAACCTTGCACCTCGCCACTCGTTCTGCATCCACTGATATTGCTGTCCCAAATCAATTTGATTAGCATTTATCCTGGTATCAGCTAACCAAGGCCACAGTTTGACACAATTGGATGAATCTATGATTACCAACGGTTGTGTCCCTTCTTCTACAGAGTTAGAAACAATCTGTTTCACAAATTCCATGAATCGAGTCTTACGCATATCCTCTTTATCGGCCAATTTGACTGGAGAAAGTTGGGCAATAAAAGCGATCGCATCAGAAAAATTTTTCCACGGGCTGATTTCTAAACGATTTCCTTTCTCGTAGGCACAGCAAAGCTCACATTTCCCTGTCTCTACCTTAACACGCATTGCCACTGGTAAAAATGTATCTTCAATGCGACCACGAACACGACCTTTCTGTTTGCGAACAATTGTAATTGCTAAAATCTCTTTTGGTCTAGCTTCTGAGGGAATCTTTTTCAGATACTTATCCACCTTCTGTTTTACATCATCAATGCGACCAGAATGGCCAGAAAGCACATCTTTTAAAGCTGATTGTAGTCGATGGAAAAATTTTCCGAGTTTGAAACAATTCGTTTTCTTCGTTTTTTCAATCGGTAGGAGAAACTGCACAGAAGCACCAGCAATTGTAGCTAGTGCTTGACGGGTTGAAGGTTTGTTAACCTTATCGTCAGGTTTATGAGTCTTCTCACCACTAGCATCTGGGTAAAATTGCCGCGCCACTATTAAGCAGAAAGTTCGCTGGTTTCGGTCTTTAATTTGTTGTGCAATAGGCTTCCATGCTTCAATTCGCTTTTCTGATCGCTTTTTAGCTGTCAATTTATGATCAGGTAATACATCTCGCGGTCCGTGGGTATTTGCTGGTAGGCGGTTGAGAATAATTTCGAGTGTTTCCCCCCACAAAATACGACTAATTGTCTGCAATAGTTTCGCTTCCGTTTGCAACTCATCCTCATAGAATATCCACAGTGACAGTCGCTTATCGGGATATAGTCGCTGCATCGCTGCCTGATTTGCCTGAGTAATAGCTTTAAGTTCATCCGTCTGATTTAGCACTTGTTTGCTAAATTTAAGAGATTTTCTTCCACCATCAATTGCTTCCAAATTGATGTCAAAGTATTTGTTTAGCAAGCTGTCAATCTGGCTATCGTTAAGTTGATCTAGATATTTCGGGGTTAACTCCAAGCTAGGATTTGTTTCGAGAACTTCCAGAGTAGCGCCAAGTAGCGTAGGAAGATTAATCATCCGCGATGCTTTATCGTCTAGATGGTGACTAGCTTTTACTAGTGAGTAACTCTTAAATACTTGGAGTCCCACTGGTTCAAGAATTTTGGCGATCGCTTCAAAAGCTTCTAACTTATCAATTTCTGGTACACCTACTTTAATCCCCAAGGGTTCTGAACTGTCTTGAATACCATTACGGTAAGTCAGAACTACCTCACAATTATCAGTTGATGCTTTTCCCGATGCAATGTCTTGCCCATCAAAATATTGAAGAGGCAGTTTCAATTCTCTTCGCAATATTTCAAAATCTGTATCTGTTTCCCAACTTTTATTCTTATCTAGTTTGGTATTTTCGTTCTGCTTATAGCGTAACCTATAGCTAAAAGCGCGGTCAGGATATTCTTGTGAAAACATGAAACCGCTAATATCATTACCGTCATAACTAGAAGATGTTAACTTAGTGAGCCAACGACGTTTGGAAACATCAATTTTCAACAATGGTTGATGCAAAGAGGGATAAGTCACAACTTCTATTTGCACCACCAAACTGAATTTTCCTTTTTTACCAGGTATGGTGATGGGATTGGTAATGAGTGCTGCCATACCAGAGGTAAAATTTCCACTACTGGAAATAATGCGTTTCATCGGACCTAGCCCTTGAAAAATCTCCTTTCCTGCAATTTCGCGAGCCGCATAATGTGCCAGCATGGGAAAGGCATATTTATCTTTTGGATTAGTTGTATCTGTATCTTTAGACCAACCCCACGGTAAGACTTGAGAGGTGAAGGGCGAAATTTTCAGTAATTCTCCTTTCTCTTGTAAGTCTTCCAAACGGTATATAATCTCCGTTGATACCTCTTTTTTTTCAGCAAAAGGCTTGAGATAATTAGTTATCCATTCATTGAGAATTGGGCGAATAACTTTTTTTATTTCTACCTCACTACCACCAATCACGTAGATGAATGGTTCTGGTTCATTTGAAGTTTTAGAATTCCAGGTTAAATGACTCAGACCTAAATTTGATTCAATGTGTACTGCATTTTTGAGGACTACTTCTATAAATCCTCGTAGTGAGGCATAGGGCAGATTTTTGAAAGAACGTCCATCACTATGAGTCACTTTTTGAATATCTGCTAAAGTTAGTAGAGATGGTTTTGTCCAGGCAAGTGTGAAGCCTGCTTCTATTACTGGAGATATCTCGTCTGGTAAAGTGAAGGCTAAGGGAACAAGCTCCACACTCTTAGGGTTTCCTAGAGAAATATAAAGGGTGTCTGAAAATAAATTACCTTTAGTGACTTCGTCTTCATCTTGTGCGAAAGAATCTTCTTCAAATTCATCAATAGAAAGGTAATCTTCATCAAGTTCACATTCGTCAGAAAAATTATCGTTCATTATTACATCTCCAAGAGTGGTGAAAAATCATCGAAACCATCTTCTTCATCTGACGACTTTAGTGATAAACTAAGTTCATCAGGATACGTGACTCCTTTAATATGCCTCATAGGTGTTAAAAATGCACCATAAAGTTCTTGATAAATTTCCCGAATCACAGGATCTGGGTGACTCACACATTCTTCTAAAATGATTCGCATCTGAACTAGCATACTCTCTCGCCCAGAGTCGGGTTTACCTTTTGTTGATTGATTAGCCCAAGCTGCATCTACAAAATAAACTGCTACCGGGCATCCATTTCGCATCCCTCGACCAATTGTTTGCAAAATAGCAACCATTTGATTAGCTGTAAATGATTTAAATAATTCAGGTCCCAGGCGGCTAGCCATCAAGGGTTCACGTAACAAGCGATTGGCAGTTCTCCAGAGGTCTTTTCTCGATTGCTGCCAAGCAGACGCGATCGCCTGTAAGTCCTCTGCTTCACTAAAAACTCGACGATCAAATTTTTGTGTTGCTTCCCCTACCAAGCTATACAAAAGCTGCATATCATCCTTTGTGGGATGAGGACGAGTCAGGAAGTAAATTGAGCCAATTGCCGCATCAAGTTTCCTTTCTCCTTTAGTGAAAACAATGTTTACTCCCCGACCAATTGCCAACATAGGAAAAATTAAAATGTGGCAGTTTTCATCGTCTCCCAGCGCCTCACACTGAGCAGTAGTCACAAAATCCGTTGGTTGTTCTCCGTCTCTGAGAGAGTTCACAATTGCCTTTGTATGCCTACCAACTTGAGGATGGTAGTCATTGATGTATTTTTTAATTGTGCGAGCTTGTTCATAGCTATTAACAATTAAAGCAGCTTTACGGCGAATATCAGACTTCACATCAAAATTTAGAATAGACTTGTAAATTTCAGATTTCGTCCCTCTCCCCACCAAGGCTTCTACCATCCGTAGAAGATTACGTTCTTGCAGTTCGCCAGCACCACTGTATTTTAGGGGTTCATTACCATGTTCACTATCTGGTATCCATTTGAAGTAATAAGTGCTGTGTTCTGGATTATGTTCTAACTGACGTGGTTTTAGTAAATAATGCGGACCAGCATTAATATGATAAGCAGGACTTGCTTCTAAAAATGACGTTGCTGAAGTCATTAAGATAGCTGGTCCTGGATGTTCAGCATCTGCCTCAAATAAACTATGAAAACGGTGCATTAACATCCGGGGCGTACCAACAAATGTAATGTAAGATAATTCTACGTTTCGATCAGCAGTACGAGTCGTTCGTGCTTTTGAAAAACTGTATTTCACCCCGGAAAATGAACCTAATATGCTTTCTGGTATGACTTTTCGGAGTTCTGGTGTTGCGGTTGACTCAACAGCAGGTTCACGAATAAACCCCTCTGCAACCATTGTTCTAGTTCCCGGTACAATTCGCTGATAACCCAAGATAACGAAGGTGACAGTCACCAGTAATTTAATCACATCCTCTGCTGCTGTTGGTGGCGAATGATCTGGAAAGCAGAGATTTAGAAATAATTCAGCAATCTCTTCTACAATCTTGTCACGTCGCTGAATCAGATTTTCAGCCTGGTAACGACGGAAATGACGAATCAGAGTCTCCCATTGCTCCTTAAGGTTGGCACAGTCTTGGCCTAAAGTCCTAGCACACAAATCTGCTTTAAACCATTCAGGGTTATTAACACCTGTGCGATCATAGAAGGCATTGTATGCGGCTCTTTCCCAAAATTCTGTTAGGGCACGACTTCTGCTAAAGCCTAGTGTAACTTCTTGCTCATCAAGTTTAGAGGATTTCTCTAAACCATACAATAGTTCGCTAACAATCCGTAATACAGTCAGCAATTGATTTTCATAGCGTTCTCCAACCCGATACCTAGACATATTTTGAACGGCAGTAATGAGGGAAGTATTATGATTGCCAAATTCTGCTAAGTCACGACTATAGAGTTCTATATCCCGATCAGAAAGCCGATAGTTTTCGCCACGAGCAAATCGGTTATGGATTTGTTCGAGAATTACCCGATGAATAGATCGCTCTGAGCCAGAAATACTTAAAGTTGCAGCTCCATAAGCATCTAATACTGACTGCACCATGTCACCTTCATCAAAAACTACTACGTCAAATGTGCGGGCAATCAATTCAAAATATCGCACTTTTTCTTGAATGGCGTGAGCTGATACTTGAGTATCTAGCGATCGCACATGACCAACCCAAATATCAGCTAAGAGCAAATCTCGTGGTGCTTTGTTACGACCGCACATTGTCCACAAAGGACAAAGGCATTTTTTCATCTGCCCCTTTTTATTTCTGCCTTGCAAAATCTCTTCACAAGGGGCATCATTAAAGCCCCACATAGAGGTATCACCAGGCGAAAAAGCTGGTAAAACGCAATTCATGCCAAAAACTTCTGCCTGATCTAGGGTATGGGCAAAGCCACCATTACCTCCAGCAGCGGCGATCGCCTCAGCAATATTATCTGCATGGCGACGACGAGTTTCATCACTTTGACCGACCAACATTCCCACCTTAACCTGATGAAATACCAGTGAAGCCATGTATTGTCTAGCGACTTCAATAGAGGGAAAAACAAACATTGCTTTATAACCATGTCGTCCTAACCATACAGCCATCAACATCAGAATAGTTGTTTTCCCTGACCCTGGTAAACCAATTAAATGCTTGATACCTGCTAATTCCAGAAAGTTATCTATTCGTAGCCCCCTCCCTGCCTCTGATCTCATCAAGCAGAAGCGTTCAAAGCGCCTAACCCAGTTACCTGGTCGCCGTTCAGGATTTTGGGACTCACGTGAGTCCATCTCAATAGCCAAATCCTGTAATTCACATAGTGGAATGGAAATATTTCCTGTTGGTAAGCGGTTGAGGGAATGTGTGCGACGCGCAGCTAGGGGAACTGTGATGGGAGAAATGGGTATTCCCACCCCTGTTGTCTCCTCACCCAAAGAAACTGCCATTTGCTGACGAGGATTGGCAACGGTAGCATTATGTAACTCGTATGACAAGGTATCACCCAGAATTTGACGCGCTCTGGTAATTAACGGATCTTCTAAAGGGTCTGTTCTTTTGAAGTGAAGTGTCTCAGAGCTGATTTCATAGGTTCCTCTAGTGTTGTTGCAATAGTGATGATTGTTATAGAGATCAACTGCGTGTTTAACCGATTGTTGTGTTACATAAGTTAATGACATCTGCCGCATATTGAAAATGGCTTGACGGGCTGGTCTTAATGCAGGTGCATTCAAAATACTTGCCATGCCTGACATAACCACTGGTGCGTCATCTAGTGAATTAGTACCAATAAATTCCTCCATCAAGACACAAAGCCAGCAAATTCGTTCTGCACCTTTCCAAAAATCGGGCTTAATTCGCATATTCCATCCTATGAAACAAAATCTATTACGGAGGAAACTGACATAACTTCTAAAGTAGCGGGATCACCTTTTTTATCGAGTGTTGATTTGAGGGTAGAAAGGTAGTTTGGGTTATCCTCAATTAGCTGATCGCTAACTGCAAGAATACGACGACGATAGTGAATCAGCCCTCCAATACTACGGTTGAGGCGCAAGGCTAAACTCACAGGACTTGTATAAGATTTGGCATCAATTCCAATTACCCGTTCATTAATCGCCACATCACTTAGATCAGATTCTGGATAGAGTTCAGCACTGAAACCCTGTTGTCGGGCTGTATCAAAAATTGCTAATTCATCAATTGCTGGACCAGTCCAATAGGTGAGAATTTGAGGCTTGGCAATCAGCAAACTGTCTTGACTGGGATCTAGTTTCTCAGACACTTTTGGCGAGTTGCAACTGTTGCATTGGCGAATTGGACAGCGTCCTTGGGGAAAACCTTTCTCTGGTCGCATCAGTGTGCTACAGTAGGCGCATCGGTGTGCTAGTCCGTTAATTAACCAGATATCTGGTACTGGGTCGAAAAATTTTTCGATGATCATCCCTTGCAAGGGTGTCAAGTCATTGTCAACTAGATAATCTAATAGCTGACGTTCTCCTATCAGAGAATATCTGCCAAACAACTCCCGTATAGCAGTGTAGGCTTTGTGCTGGCGACGACCACCCAATCGTTCAGTTGCTTCCCGTAACTCGGTGTAAAGGCGATGCTCAATCACATTGTCTTCGCCAAAAGCCCCACTCAAGTTGGCGATTTCTGAACAATCTGAAGTCGGTACTCGCAAGTCTGGATCGATGAAAGTAACATCAGAAAAACGAAAGTTTGGCTGGCGAAAAATCTCTAACTTCCAGTGGTCAGATTTTAGAGAGTACCGAGCGCGATCTAAAACAGTATGCACACAAGCCGCCTCATCATTTAATCCTGCTTCTATATACAGACGACCTAACTTGCACATTGCTTGATAGAGTTCAACTGGCATACTGTCCTCTTGACGCACAATTTCTCGACCTTGGAGAACTCGCGTATATTGGCGAAGAATTCCCTGCGCTAGTAAAATGACAGCATCTTCACCTAAATCGATAGCTTGCTGATGTTCTGTAGGTAGTGGCAAAAAAGTTGTTTTAGGATCTTGACTTTCAGCCTCGGCAATGATCTGCCCCTCTAAAGTAGCTTCAGTAAACGAAGGCAAAACTTGAGCAATTGCAGCAATTGTCCAGCCCTTCTTCAAGAAGAGAATAGTTGCCAAACCCTCCAAAATCTGTCGAAACCCAAATTCTTGACCTTTAGGTTGCGATAGAAGTTGCTTTGCTCTCCATGACCGAACGGTTCGTAAGGCAGGTGGCTCTACGGATAGCCCGATCTGTTCAATCTGGCGTTTTAGCTCTTTTGTCAGCGCCTCCGCAGTTCCCTGCCATTGACGCACGTCCTCAAAGTACATGAATTATAAAAACAATTTATTTACATCATATGATGTTTACATTAAATGATATAAATTAAGCTGTCAAGTGCGATCTCACGGCTTAATGATTGCCAAAAAAAAACTCTTGCTCAGTAAAGCGGTTCGGGAGGTGTCGCTTTACTGTTGATCAGAATGCTGTAAACCAGACAGTGAAAGTATTTTGGCGAAATAATCAACACAGTAGCGCCACCCCCAACATAACTATCACTTTAAAAAACAACGAAATTACAATGGTTTTCCACCGAATTTGGTATTACTATTAAAGAACGGAGGTAATTTTATGGTGTCTATCAAAGATTCAGCATCGCTCGAGATGAAGCCAGGTCCTTACTGGTCGTCTTTTGAAAAATTTCGCACAGAAGGTGCGAAATCCCTTGAGTCCATTAAAGGGGGTACAGTTGCCGTTTTAGTTACAAAAACCGGGCAATATCGTATTCTTGAAGAAGACGATTTTCAAAAAATACTAGGATTGGCTCGTGATGTAGCTCGCTTGCGTAGTGGACTGAAGCTAGTGTTGCAAAGCGCTCGTATTGTACAAAAACATCCTCACGACTCTGACAGCATTGAGTTACTAGTTAATGCTGTTACGATGTTGGGTAGTCTGCCTGATCTCCCCACACGAGATCATTTTGAACCTTTACTTCCCGAAAGCGCCAATGAAGACACGGATGATGAAGTAGAACTCGATCCAAGCAAAATCGAGCGACCTCTTGATAACCGCAGGGTTGAGGCAAGGAATAACGCTTTTTAATTGCAATGACATCTAATGTTCCTAAAACCTTAGCAGAGCTTGAGGTATGTTTACAGTCTCTCTCTCATGACGATCATGCGCTCAAAACGATTCAAAGTTTTGCTAAAAACCTTGGCAAAACAAAGGATCGTCAGAGCGTATTTAACAAGAAGGGGGCTATTGTACGTGAACCTATCATTTACCAAGAAGTACTTAATCGGGGGTTGATAACCTCCGATCAAGATCACTTCATCCTTTTACAGGGCGATATTGTCAGCACAGAGTCTGCCTATTTTTTAGGAGAGCGCCTAACTGGGATGCAAAAATTTGCAGTAGCTACATCTACTTGCGATCTCATTCTAGGTCGCCGCCAATATGCATCGCTGTTGCGTATAATACCCATGAAGGCAGATGACCCAAAGGTAGGACAAACGCTTGGAGACCTGCTTAAATTTACGTCAACACAGCGAATGTATCTTCCACCTCTACCAGATGAACAATCTAGTATCGTTGGGAACGCTTTGGTGTTTGATGGAATTGTGCAAATAAAAATAGAAGATTTGTTGATGGCAACACGCATTGCTAGCTTGAGCCTTGTAGGATGGCGCATATTTGGCTCAATAGTTCGCACGATTATGGTTCGAGCAGGAGAAAGTGAAATAAAGATGCGATCTAGCATGGAAAACTAAAGGTGGATTTTCTGTGCAATATAGCGCTTCTCAGTTGAATCCCATACACTCTGGTGAGATCTGCCCCTCTCCCAATTTGGGCTATCCATTACCCGCATCTTAGTTCGGCAGCGTCAGCAAACCAGACAGGCTCAAGACCAGACGTTAGTTGCTGACTTTGTGGTGGATACGAGCGGGTACAGTTCACAAGCCCCTAAATGGTTGAAAGCACTGAGCTATGAGGCACCCGAAGAGACCGTGATGACAACGGGCATGGGTTATGCTAGTCGCCTCTATGAGATTCCTGCTGGGTTTCAATCAGATTGGAAAGGTGTTTATCTGCAAGTGAATCGGCTGTTCAAAAAATTACTGTTTCGACCGAAATGGCGGAACTTTTTATGAATCGTTGCAATACCCCTTTTGGGGTATAATCGGATTCACGTATAACACCCTAAGCGGGCTGGGAGACGATAAGGCGCAAGGAACCGTCGAACTCAGGCAGGGTTCGCAAGGCACTATGGCAGAGATCCCAAGTCCCGTTGTCGAGATCGCGGCGTAGGTGCTCGACATAGCGGCGGCTGGTTTCTTGGCTGACGAAGCTCCATGCAGAGCAAGCCAGCCGGGCACCATCCTCTAGTAACCGCTCGGGACGCCCATAATAAGCTTCGTTGAAGCCATCTTTGCAGTCAAGAGGGATAGGAACTGAAAGGGTGGTGACGCGGCCCCCAAGAAGCGAACCAATCAGTTGCAGGGCAGGGTATCTACGGGCCTCCGCCGCTAGCACGTCCGGGGCGTATGTGGAGAGCCAAAACTGTTGCACCAGATCAGGGTCGCACGTGAGGACAACAACCGGGCCCTTCGTCACCCGCCGCATCTGGTGCAGTCCGGCGTTCAAATCGCTCCACTGATGCACGGTGAATGTCGCCATGCTGGCGTCAAAGTGGTTATCCGGGAATGGTAGCTTTTCAGCGACGGCATCGACCGCGACGCTTAGATGCACTCCCCGTTGTGCTCGCATCGACGCAGAAGGCTCAACGGCGGTCACGTCACGATCCCAAGGTTCATAGGAGCCTGCGCCAGCACCAACATTAAGCACTGTTTGTGCTGTGCCAAGTGCAGCATTGATAACCGCAGCTATCCGTGGCTCTGGCTGACGGTATATGGAATAATCTTTCCCAATTGTGCCATAGTTTGCATCACCGGCACTGCCATCATCTTTTCTCTCTCCCATATGTTCTATTTCCGGCTAGCCAAGCTGCAGCGTCCTTCCGCTTTCAGGTCTTCTATCGACATCGAGGAAAAAACTTTCTGGTCGGCTTGCTCGATGCCTCGGTTAATTTCTTCGCGTAAATAAGCATTATAATCTAGCAACAGATGTAAGGCGGTATGAATAACATCCTCTTCCGACGCATAAACGCCACTGGCAACATTGGCTTTGATGAGTTCTTCTAATTCGGGGGGTAAAGACACTTGCATAAATTGGATTTGTTTCCTACCCTTGAATATAAGTCATTGTTACCGAAAAATCCCCTAAATGACAACGTCTTCCCCTTAATCTTTTAGAAAGACCTTCTTTTTTCGTTATGGAGACTGCTTGGGACGGGCTCAGTAGAAGGAGATTGACTAGGTCTACACAACCGTCAAAAGTGTCTTTTCTTTAAACGAAAAACCATAGATTTATTATAAGAATTGTAGTAACACCATCTGACTGTGGTTGCTAAATTTGTACAAGCATTCAAGTCGCACTGAAATCAAACCCTCACCGCTTACGCTCACACATGTAGGGTAGGATCAGAGGATTACGGTATATATCGCCAGATGTTACCAGATGTTTGGCGAGATCTGACTGCGTTAAGTCGGATTAGTTGACGTAGACCCTATAGCTTTGCTCGAGAAATCAATGCGGTACGTCATACTTCAAGAGACAATCCATATTTTTGATTTTGTTCAGCAATAAAGTCCTCTAAACTGGAAAATTGTCCCTGCTCAAAATCATTAAGCCCACGTTGGATTCCCTTTAAAGCCTCGAAAAAATCTTGATCGTCCAAACTTAGCCCCAAAGTCAGAACTGCTAGCGCCATTTGCGAAATGTCTTGTCCTGTACTTTCAGCACGCTGTCGTAGCAGTGCCTCAATTTTAGGTGGAAGATCGAGCGTAATGGACATTGTTAATTTTACCGAGAGTGATACTTACTGGTTTTGGGTATCATCTTAAGACGGGAAAACTTACAGGGAGAAGGTTCCAGCCTGCAAGGGATTAAGCAAGAGCGTAAGCGTTGCGCTGCCCGCACTCGCGGGATCGCGAAATTCTGTCCCACCTGAAGTTGATACCCCTGGTTTTATTATAATGATCGCTTCCAAAACGGCTGCGCCGACAGTAATGACAAATATTTAAAGATTTAAGCCTATCTGCTCAACCGCTTAAAGAAAGTTATCAGGAAGCGAAGACAAGCTTTGGTATCATAACATCCCTAACAACCTCTGTGTTCAAGATAGAGACAGCGATTGTTACGCAGTTAAAGACTTATTTTTCTTTAAGTAATTGCTTGCTACGAGCTACGTTGATATAACTATAGCCTGATATTCAAATGTCAAAACATAATCAAAGTAATTCAGATGCGATCGCATTTTGCTGGTTGGCAGGAAGTTTTTGGATTTCTGCAATGACTTGCTTAAGGAGTTCAGTCATGATTCCAGGCAATCGATATATCACCCTATTCTATCTGATTTAGCTTCGTCTTCATATCGATTAGCCAGAACTAGCCTTCCAAGCGGCTATCGATACAATGGGATTAACTGAACGGGAGGAAATTATGGAGATTGTTACTAGTTGGGAACAAAAAGGAGAACAAAAAGGGGAGCAAAAAGGGATTCAAAAAGGAGCCCAACAAGCATTAGAGAAGGTAGCAGTGAATCTACTGCGGGAGGGTATGGCACATGAAGCGATTGCACGGGTAACAGGGTTAACCGTGGAGCAAGTGCAGCAGTTGCAGGCACATCAGGATAGCGATTAGACATCTCCAAAAATAATGTAGGGGCGTATTGCAATACGCCCCTACCAAGGATTTTAACGATCGCACCGTTAATTTTCAGCAGCTATCTAATAAACAGATGCCAACACCTTATCTGCTGCTGCCCGGAAAGCAGTTGCAGCACCAGCACTCATATCCCGTGGCGCACAGATGCGATTTCTCACATATGCAAGAGTGATTGCTCCTACAGCAGCGACTATCGGGTCAGTACTGTCCTTACCACCTGTTCGTCCACCCGGTAAAGGTGCGCCATTTCCATTAATCAGGTAATCAGCGAGTAATCGGAGGTGAAGATCAACCGCTTCTTGAATTGCCGAGATATCGCCATCCTTCGCTAAAGCTTGAACCCCGGAATTTTTCAAAATGTCTCCGATCGCAACCTCCCGGTTATCACTCAATCTCTCAGCAGCTTCTGCCCGATATTCAATGGACTGGCTGTCTACAGAATTGAGGGGTAACGGATTCCCGATGGGTTCCACGCCCCATCTGCGGCGCAGAAGTAAATTGTTGGTGATATTATCAGACTTAACCCTGTGATAGGCAGGACGCTGATTGAGTGCTTCAAACCAGGCGTTGATGCGAGGGAAACGCTCATTCCCCTTGAGATGATACCCCCGGTACACAGGTAAGTTGGCTGCCAATCGATCAAGATGGGGGCTATACATGATATCGACTAGGCTAAAATTGGAAACAAAGTAGGGCCCTGGATATTTACCCAAGGTTTGCTCAAGCTCATCTAACTTAGCTTCAAACGCTGCCTGTAAGTTTGCTAACTCATCAGCATCCGCAGGTGTTGCTCTGAGAAATTTGTATACAACCTCCCTAAACCCATTGGTTTCAGCATCCTCTACCAACTGTCTAGCTATCGCATTTTCCTCTGGATCATCAGGAAGTAGAGTTGTCCCAAATTTTTCCTCCAATGCTAAGAGAATATCTTTGGATTCATAGACTAACTGTCCCTCAATTTTCACTGCGGGAACTAGGGTTGTAGGAACCAAGTCAGTATACCACTTTGGTTTGTTACTTAAATCAATAAACTCCGTCGCAAAGGGAATTTCCTTTTCTTCTAGAGCAAACCAAACCCGTTCGCAGAATGGACACCAAGAGTTAGTATCTCGGTAAAGCAGGACTGGCGGTGTTGTATCTGGGGGAAGCTTATGGAGACTGCTTGGGATGGGCTCAGTAGAAGGAGATTGACCAGGTCTACGCACCCGTCGAGCAGAGGTATTTTTTTGAGCAATCTCAAACAGCTGCTCCCAACTGGATACTGTGTCTTGAATAGACATTCGTTTACCTCGCTTTGCTTGGAATACCGGAAAACACGAATAGTTGTTGCTCTTTAGGGACAGTCGAACCTTCACCGAGATAACGATGAATACCTACTCCCATGTCTCCTGTTGCAGTGAGTTTGAAGTTGACTTCCTCAAATCCAGATTCACGCAAAAATTTACGGACAGACTCAGAATAGGGGATGCCGTTAGAATGTCCTCTTGTCCAGAGTACAAAAGCACCTTGTTTACTTAAAAAACTTAAGTTCCCTAGCAAGCGATTGAGTTCAGCTTCATCAGCGAGATTGCCAAAGACACCGCATACAATTACGATATCTGCTGGTACTGCGCCTACATAGTGGGAGGCAAGAGTTGCATCACCATTGATCAATTCAATTTGTGCTGTCAAACCCAAGGATTCTACGGTTGCTCGTCCACGTTCTACGAGATCCGGATTTAGTTCAACGAGTCGCGCACGAACATCTTTTGCACGAGGGTGATTTTCTAAGGTTCCTAGTAAATCTCGTCCATCACCGGCGCAAACACTCACTACACGGATGATTCCCGGTGGCGATGCATCCAAGCTATAAGAAATGTACTCCCGCACTATTTCTAAGCGCTGTTGCAATTTTGCCTCAGTCTTGTAGAGGTCGTGCCATTCAAACCAATCTTTTGGCATAGGTCGTGACTCCCCTTGTTTAAACAGTGATTTTTGTACCGTCAAATTTTGTAAACGTGTAGCCGTCAAATCTTTCATTATACCCCAGTTTTTCGTCTCTGAGGATGCTAATAGCAACCTCTTCTCCTAAAGCTAAGGCGGCTGAACCATCCGAACGCCAATGGATACCACCAAAGCTACGACCGATCGCATAATTAGTTGCCAGCTTATTCAACTCGCCACCCACTGTCAGTGGCGCTCCCGTATAGGGAATCACTTTCGTTGGGTCATTAGGATCGGGCTGTACTGGATTGGGAATGACAAAGCTCTCATCAAAGAACGCTTTCAACAGTGTGACAGAAACACCAGCCGTAGCAGCCGCACCACCACTGTAGGAGGAATGGGTCGGTGCTCCTTCTGGGTATGCTTGGGGTAATAAATAGGTGTTAAAGGTGCTGGAAGTCTGAGCTAAAGCTTTGGAATTTAAGAGCTCCGAATTGATTGGATATTGAGTTTTATTCACAAGGTTGTTGTAAACTAACCCACCATATGCTTCTGGTCGCAAACGACGGTGTACATAATACTTCTGCCAGTAAGAAGCTCTGATTACCCGTGAAGGAGCTAAAAGCAGTAGGGTTTGAAAATACCCGGCTGCAAATGAGCCGACACCAGCCACTTGGGTTTTGTAGTTGTTATAGGGATTAGTTGGACTAAAAGGAGCATTAATACCAGTGACACTGGCAAGCTCATCATTTTGATCGGCTCCAGAGCTTAAAATTAATAAAGCTCCTAACCATGAAGCCCCACCTATATGTGCATACTCACCTAAATCTCGAACAGTAGATATATAACGGCGTGTTGAGTCGTACTGAATAGATCTGCCAGAACTCCCTCCATTCTGAATAGTCAGCCATTCATCAAAAGTAGTCAGGAAATCATTGCCTGGGAGAGCAGTACGAATCAGAGGCGAAATAAACTGGGTGTTGAAAGGAATATTCAGCAACAGAAACTGTGAAATGTAAGGACCATCGGTCACTCCTGGTGGAGTTACATATCGTGCTTTTCTGCCTGAGGGATCGCTTGAATCAACATAGTTGACGCTACCACGAAACAAGGTTTGGGGGGTGACTCGACCATTTTCTTTCGGTCCTTTGAATGCTGAAAGGTTGTTAAGATCTGCAACCGCTGCCAAAACTTTGGGATCGTTGGTGTTATCTTGGAACTTGTCAAAAGAAACATCCCGTAATAAAGCTTGCCAGTAAAGTTCAACTGCCTCAGCAGCCTGTTCTGCACTATCCAAAGTTGGTGGTGCTGGAATTCCTATCTGAGCAGCGTTCAGACCTTCTAGACTTAGTGCCAGAGGTCCTTGGGGACTAGTTAGCTTCCTTGTGCCACCCAAGATAATCTTTTCAAAGTCATCAGGGTTAAGCGATTGTAGTGCTTTTGTCAAAGAATTATAAGCATCCAGGTTGACTTCGCCTAGTTGATTGTGTGGTAAACCCCTGCTGTCATTAGCGATTTTGTTAGGGTAGCGTTCCCCATCTCCGTTCGTTGGATGAGGTGGAATACCAAAGTCTAGTTCTTGTTTAGCTGCTTGGACACGCAGATTATAGGCTTTCTGGCTAAACCCAGCATAGTCAAATTTGACTTGACCAACAATATCCTGTGCCTGGACAATGTTTCCTCTTTTCTTGGTAGAGAAAGGTGAACCTATCACCCCTGTAACTATACCAGTGGCAGTAGCAGTTAACAAGCCTGCACGACCAAGAAATGCACGTCTACTTCGACTAAATATTGAGCGATTGCTGGTAGCACTAGCTTTATTTTGGCTAGAATTCGCCATGATTTCAGTCTGTCTATGTGCATTATTTCCGGAAGCTTGATTAGAAGTGGATTCAGATGGCATAAGATTCTCTGCAAAGTTAGATAGTGAAATAGAAGGTTGGGTGCATCCCATTTTTGAAAATTGGTAGTGCGAGCATCTTGCTCGCTTATAGTACACGTGAGCTTTCCGGCTCACACTACTGATCTCGTGAGGATGTTCATGATTCGTTTGTATTTACAAAAAACTAATGATATTTATCGGGTTTATGGAGAAATTATTATCTCCCACCAACTATTAAAACTCTTAATGTTAATAGCCAGCGTTTTTATCCACGATATTACGTAAAGGTTTATCGTTACGATAGCGGGTTAAATTGTCGATAAATAATGCTACAATGCGGTCATAAAGTTGTGGTGTAAGTGCTGAACAGTGAGGGGTGATAAACACATTAGGTAAAGACCAAAGAGGGCTTTCCGGAGGTAGTGGTTCAGTCGCAACCGTGTCTAATCCAGCGCCAGCAATCCATTCTTCACGTAGAGCAGTAAGTAAGGCATTTTCATCAACGATCGCACCGCGAGCTATATTAATTAAGTAAGCACTTTTGCGCATCAACCGCAATGCCTTTGCATCAATTAAGCCTTTAGTTTCCGGTGTCAAAGGTGTAGCAATGACTACATAGTCTACCTCTGGCAGAAGCGATCTCCATTGATCTGCACCCACAATTAGGTCAAAATTGGGTAATGGGTCCGGATGAAGACGACTGCCAAAAACATTCATGCTAAAGGCTTTGGCACGAACAGCAATTTCCTGACCAATATTTCCTGCACCAATAATGAGCAAATTCTTGTTGTATAACTCCTGTAACTCTGACCACTTCACCCAGTTGTGGTCTGATTGGAAATTTTGCAACTTACGGACATTTTTAGCATGATAAAGCATGAAGTTCAAGACAAATTCTGCGATCGGAATGGCATGAACTCCCGACCCATTAGTGAGAAGTATATTGTGTTTTAAGAAAGTGGGTGTAAGGATATGATTTACGCCAGAACTTGGTGTATGTTGCCAACGAATTTTAGGTGCTGCTGCCAATACTTTATGGAGAGTGGTATTTTTTAATTTAAATCCGTTGAAATACACTTTGGCATCACTAGGATCACCATCAAAATTCCCATCGCTATCTACACGCACAAATTCAATATCTGAGGGTAAAACTGGCTCGACCTTAGCTGCAAGTTCTACAGGTAGAATTAGTTTCATATAGGCTAACGTCAAATTTAATGCTGTTTTTGAGCCATAATCCAATCTGTTAATCTAAAATTAGAATTGGCTAGTTTCTGAAAAAGAAAAAAATGAGAACTAAGCCTGTATTCCTAGTATGATGAAATTCACTAATTCTTCGGCAAATGGATCATCTAATGTCCCATGCTTTAACAATAAGCGATACCAGATAGGGCCGTAAATCGTATCGATGACCAATTCCAAATTCGAGTCAGGGCGTAGTTCACCTCGCGCTATACCTCGCTCTAAAATTGTCCGGGTTGCTTCTGTGCGACATTCAATAAACTGCTTGCGAAACGATGACGCTAAAGACGCATCCATTTGTAATTCCGCAATCAGTCCTGCGATCGCTTCTCCTGTAGTCGTTGTTGTCAGGACTGCAAATAGTTGCGAAAGAATCTGACATAGATCTTGTTTAACCGAACCTGTATCTGGTGTGGGAATATTCTGTATAGCTCTTGCTGAGTATGCTTCCATAATGACTGCAGCTTTAGAAGACCACCAACGATAGATAGTTTGTTTACCAACTCCTGCACGACTGGCGATCGCTTCAATACAAATCTCTCTATAGCCTTTTTCCTGTAGTAACTCAACTGCTGCTGTGAGAATTGCTTGATGGGAACGTTCATTTCGCCTGCGCTTCAAAGGTACTGTATTCGGAGATATTGTTTGAGTAATTTTGTTCTCAAGTAGTTGCGACATAGGGGCTGACTCCATTAAGTGCAATCTTTATTGTTTCAACGCAAAGCCACTGTCCCGTGATGCAAAATTAACAACAGGGAGTAGGGGTGGGGTCTCCCCACCCTTATAGGAATGGTGATGTTTCTTCCAATCATCGGTGCACCACGAGTGGGTTGCTCCTTAGAGAGGATAACGTCTCAATCTGTATTCATCGGGCCAGCACGAGAGCGTGAATCACTAGCTATCGATCTGATTTTACTTTAACCCGCTCTACTTACAGTAGATTGTAAATCATAATTGCATACTTACTAGTAAAAAGCAATAGATTCTGATGTTCTTGATGCAATAATTTATTCAAGAGGGAGGAAAGAGCCGGGAACCCCCCTTTAGTTAGGCAATAAGCGCAAGGACGCAGTATCTGAGAGCGCCTACTTTCCGTGTTCTCTACTGACTATAGCAGCACAAGCGATCGGCTACCTCCTGAAAAAATTTACTTGTTTTTTTCCTCTAATTGTGCAAAGCTACTAAATACGACAAGTCTACTGAGTTTAAGTAATTTAAGTTTAAAAGTGTGGAGACGCGGAATTTCGCATCTCTATACTCCAGTGCTTATAATTCAAACTTTTTCAGCTATCGATACTCTTAGCAGCAGCACAGGCGTGATGATGTTTAATTTTGGATTTTGAATTCCACGCAGGGGGACTAGTTTTCTCTATAGGAGCAAGTTTATGGTGCAACTAATAGTTAAAGAATCGAAAAACTGGATTGGGATCGCATCTTCCCTATCTACAGAACTTGCCGCCAAAGCAGTAGAACGTGACAGCAAAGCGGGAGTACCAGAAGAAGAAATTCAGCGCCTGCGGTCAAGTGGTCTGCTACCTTTAATAGTGCCCAAAGAATATGGTGGCACAGGGGCAACCTGGGTAGAAGGATTAAAAATTGTCCAAGAACTGTCTGTTGCGGATGGTTCTATTGGACAATTATACGGTAACCATCTTAACCTTACCGCTCTAGGTCATGTTTCGGGAACTCCAGAACAAAAAGACAGATACTATCGAGAAACTGCTGAAAAGAACCTATTCTGGGCAAATGCCATCAACACGAGGGATACCCGACTAAAAATTACCCCAGATGGTGAACACTTCCGCGTCAATGGTGTGAAAAGCTTTGGCACTGGTATTGCTATTGCCGATGTGCGGGTGTTCTCTGCTGTGCAAGATGGCGTAGAAAATCCCTTTCTGTTCGTCATTCCCAAAGATAGAGAGGGTGTTGTTTCCAATCAAGATTGGGACAATTTTGGACAGCGACGTACAGACAGCAATACTTTCACTTTCCACAATGTCTTGGTGAAGAAAGATGAAATATTGGGATATCCTTCTCCTCCTGATAGTGCTTTTGCTACATTTTTGGGAATCATCGCGCAGTTAACCAAAACTTATGTATATCTGGGAATTGCTTCTGGCGCACTGTCCTCTGCCAAGCAGTACACCATAACCCAGACTAAACCTTGGATTACATCTGGAGTAGAACGTGCCACAGATGATATTTATATTCAGCGTCGCTATGGGGAACTGTGGACAGAACTGCAAGCTGCTATTGCTTTAGCTGATCATACAGCTCTTCAAGTTCAACAGGCTTGGGAAAAAGATGTCAACTTAACACCCCAAGAACGAGGAGAAGTGGCGATCGCAGTTTTTACCGCCAAAGCTTTTGTCGCAAAAAGTGGATTGAATATCACGAATTCTATCTTTGAAGTCATGGGAACTCGTTCTACAGCTACCAAATACGGCTTCGACCGTTACTGGCGCGATTTGCGCACCTTCACACTACATGACCCTGTAGATTATAAATTGCGCGATATCGGCAATTGGTTACTCAACCAAGAGTTACCGCTAGCTACGCAATATTCATAGCAGGAGTCAGGAGTCAGGAGTCAGCCTTGTACTTCGCTTACTTGCAATGTGCTTTATTTCTATAAGATGGCAAAAGCTATCTTATTTCCTAACAAACAGTACCTAAATGAGCCAATGTATGCAAATTTTTAAAGCCAAATTTAAACCTTTGAAAAATCAACACGTTCCTCGTCGTTACTTCTTGGTTACTGCCACTTACACCGTCTTATTATCTACTATTTTATTTGGTTGCTCACAACCATCAAAGGATACTCAACAGCAGGTAAGCGCATCAAATATAAGCCAGACTCAAGTTCCTACAAAATCTACAAAATTAGTACGAATTGTACGCGTTAAACAACTTGCTTCACTGGCAATTGTAGAAAAACAAGGCATCCTCAAAAAAAGACTAGAATCTCTTGGCTATAAGTTAGAGTGGCCCGAATTTGCAGCAGGACCACAGGAACTAGAAGCTCTCAATGCTGGTGGTCTCGAGATTGCATATACAGCCGAAACACCTCCTATTTTTTCACAATCGGCTGGAGTACCCCTAGTCTATCTAGCGACGACTTCTCCTAGCGCTAAATCAATTTCACTGTTAGTTGGTTCCAACTCTCCTATTAACAGTGTTAAAGACCTAAAGGGTAAAAAAGTAGCTTTTCAGAAAGCATCTATCGGTCACTACCTCTGGTTAAAAGCACTAGAAAAAGAAGGTCTAAAACTCAGTGATGCTACGTCAGTTTATCTACCACCGGCAGATGCTAATGCAGCCTTTAGTCAAGGGAAAGTAGATGCTTGGTTTATTTGGGAACCATTTGTGACTAGAAATGTACAGCAGAAAATTGGTCGTGTTTTGATCGATGGTACAGGTCTAAGAGATACTGGTAACTTCTACTCCACAACACGCTCCTTTTATAAAGAGAATCCTCAAGTTATTAAAGTCTTCTTAGAAGAACTGCAAAAAGCCGAAATTTGGGGTAAAGAGCATCCAAAAGAAGCTGCAGAAATGCTTGCACCAGTGACACAACTAGATGTACCCACATTAGAAAAAATGCACGATAAATACGATTGGGATCTGCGTCCGATTACGGAGAAAGTCATTGAGAAGCAACAAGAAGTTGCAGATAAATGGTACAGCCTAAAATTAATACCTAACAAGGTAAATGTGAGAGATGGGTTTTTGACACCTAAAGAATATGCTGAAATTACTCCCTCAGATGTTCTAGCAAAAAAATGAAATGAAATAATTTCACACGCTTATCCTACTCCTAACTCCTGTTCTACCTTATGGCACACACAATGAAAAGACATAAGTTTCACTTTAAATTTCTGAGTAATCATTCCACTCAGTCATTAATCCCTTGGACGATACCGATAACACTTTTAATTTTGTGGCAGTTTTTCTCTACTATAGGTTTGATTCCCATTAGAATTTTGCCTTCTCCTGTGGGTGTAGTTGGTGCAGCTATTAAGTTAAGTGAAAGTGGCGAATTATTCCGCAACATGAGTATAAGTGCAGCACGGGCAATTAGTGGTTTTATCGTTGGTGGGAGTATCGGATTTTCCTTGGGATTGCTGAATGGCATTTCCCCCATAGCTGAAAAATTGTTGGATACTTCGATCCAAATGCTCCGTACTATCCCAATCTTAGCTTTAATTCCTTTGGTAATTTTATGGTTTGGTATAGGGGAAGAAGCTAAATTATTTCTCGTATCTGTAGGAGTAATGTTTCCTATTTATATCAATACTTTTCATGGAATTCGTAGCGTTGATGCTGGATTAATTGAGATGGGACAAATTTATGGTTTAAATTTTTGGGGTCTGTTCTGGCGAATTATTTTACCCGGAGCAATGTCTTCAATTTTGATAGGTGTACGTTTTTCTTTGGGGATTATGTGGCTAACGCTGATTGTGGCAGAAACGATCGCTGCTGATTCCGGAATTGGTTATATGGCGATGAACGCTAGAGAATTTATGCAAACGGATGTGGTTGTACTGAGTATTTTAATATATGCATTGTTAGGTAAATTAGCGGATTTTGTTGCCAGACAACTGGAAAGTTACTGGTTACAGTGGAATCCTAACTATGCAAAAGCCTGATACCCTGTCGCGTGAAGTAATTATGAGCAAATCCTCACTTACTGGATCGGAAAAGTGAGGATTTCTACTTGCGTTTGTCGCTGTTTTTGCCGTATAATACCTTAGCTTTACGATCCTGTATCTCTATAGATAAACAGTAAATAGTATGAAATTGTGGCAAGGTATTTTAAAACAAATAGAACAACTCATTAAAAAGCTTGATAATAAACTGGCGATAAATTCACTCCAAAGCTTCTTTTCACTATTTTTGGTGGGAATCAGCTTGAGTGTGCTGATTGCTGCTTGCTCAGGTGGAAACACGAGTAATTCTGCTGATAGTGGTTCCACGACTAGTCCTGTTTCAGCTAATAAGCAGGATGTTGAACTAACCCTTGTTTCCTTTGCTGTCACAAAAGCAGCGCACGAAGCCATCATCCCTAAATTTGTAGAAAATTGGAAAAAAGAACATAGCCAAACTGTCACCTTCAAACAAAGCTATGGAGGTTCTGGTTCTCAAACTCGTGCAGTCATCGATGGTTTAGAAGCAGATGTTGTTCATTTATCACTGGCTGGAGACATCCAAAAGATAGAAAAGGCTGGACTCATTCAGCCTGGGTGGGAGAAAAAAGTTCCCAATAATGCCATTGTCTCAAAAACTGTCGCAGCATTAGTCACACGAGAAGGCAATCCTAAAGGAATCAAAACATGGTCAGATTTAGCCAAAGACAATGTAAAACTCATCACTGCTGACCCCAAAACTTCAGGGATTGCTCGATGGAATTTTCTAGCACTTTGGAATTCAGTGATTAAAACTGGAGGAGATGAGGCGAAAGCAACTGACTTTGTGACTAAGGTTTACAAAAATGTGCCTGTTCTGGCTAAAGACGCCCGTGAAGCATCTGACACATTTCTCAAGCAAGGTCAGGGGGATGCTCTGATCAACTATGAAAACGAGATTCTCTTAGCACAAAAAAATGGTGCGAAGCTGAATTATTCAGTGCCTGATGTCAACATCTCTATCGATAATCCAATCGCCGTTGTGGATAAAAACGTCGATAAACATGGCACCCGCGAAGTAGCAGAAGCTTTTGTCAAATACTTGTTTACTCCTGAAGCACAACAAGAGTTTGCCAAAATCGGATTCCGACCTGTGGATGAGACAGTAGCACAAACAAAAGAAATTGCCGACAAATACCCCAAAGTCAAAAATTTGGGTACAGCTAATGACTACGGTGGATGGAGTGAGATTGATAAAAAGTTCTTTGCCGATGGCGCTCTTTTTGACAAGATCCAACTCAAAAATAACAAAAAATAGGGAGTGGGCATTGAGCATTGGGCATAGAAAAATTTATTCCCTACTCCCTCACTCACTCACTCACTCACTCACTCCCTTATGGCTGTATCTTCCCGTCCAAAATTAATAGTTCATCAGAATATTCCGGGTTGGAGGAGGTTTCTGCGCCGCTTATCTCAAGTTCCTTGGACATGGCGAATTACGTTGGGATATTTGACTGTCATGTTGTTTATCCCAATAATTGCGATGTTTGTGAAAGCGAGTAGTAAAACTCCTGCTGAATTTTGGGCGATCGCTACCAGTCCAATCGCAGTAGCAACATACAACGTCACTTTTGTGACTTCATTAATAGCTGCTTTGATCAATGGAGTCTTTGGGACTTTGATTGCGTGGGTGTTAGTACGCTATGATTTTCCCCTAAAACGGTTGGTTGATGCTTCAATTGATTTGCCATTTGCTTTGCCAACTTCAGTTGCAGGTCTAACACTGGCAACAGTTTATAGTGATAATGGCTGGATTGGGTCGCTGTTGGCTCCACTAGGTATTAAGATATCTTTTACTCGTTTCGGTGTAGCGGTAGCGATGATTTTTATCTCGCTACCTTTTGTTATCAGGACTGTGCAGCCTGTGCTTCAAGAAATGGAAAAGGAATTTGAAGAAGCTGCTTGGTGTTTGGGTGCATCTCAATGGCAAACTTTTTGGAAAGTTATTTTACCACCGTTATTTCCTACGATTTTAACCGGTGTTGCTTTGGGGTTCTCTCGTGCAGTTGGAGAGTATGGATCGACGGTAATTATTTCTTCTAATACCCCTTTCAAAGATTTGATTGCACCTGTACTCATTTTCCAACGTCTAGAACAGTATGACTATCCTGGTGCAACTGTTATTGGCATAGTACTACTGGTGATTTCGTTGGTGATGCTGCTGGCGATTAATTTTTTACAAGCTTGGGGGAGAAGATATGACACGAAATCATGATGAAGTACCGCTTCGTTTGCATACAACCAAACAAAAGGGAGAGCAACCGAGAAATTGGGTAACTATATTTTTGATTGGGTTGGCGGTGGCTTATGTTGCTTTAGTATTATATATTCCTGCCGTTAATGTTTTTTTCCAAGCTTTTCAAAAAGGAGTTGGTCCGTTTTTATCTAACTTAACACGTTCCGATTTTCTCAATGCTGTTCGGCTGACATTACTACTAGCTTTAATTGCTGTACCTGTAAATACTGTATTTGGGTTATGTGCAGCTTGGGCGATCGCTCGTCATAAATTCCCTGGTCGCACCCTTATTCTCAGTATTATTGACCTACCTTTTTCGATCTCGCCAGTGGTTGCAGGGTTAATGATTGTCCTACTTTACGGGCGACAAGGGTGGTTTGGTAACCCTCTAGAAGCCAATGATATCAAAATCGTCTTCGCCTTTCCAGGTATGGTGTTAGCTTCAGCATTTGTGAGTCTACCATTTGTCGCTCGTGAAGTCATTCCTGTTTTAGAAGAAATAGGTAATGAGCAAGAAGAAGCCGCCAAAATTCTTGGTGCAAACAATTGGCAGATATTTTGGCGTGTCACCCTGCCAAGTATTCGTTGGGGTTTACTCTACGGTTTAATTTTAACTAATGCTAGAGCAATGGGTGAATTTGGTGCTGTCTCTGTGGTGTCTGGAAATATCGCTAACAAGACTCAGAGTCTACCTTTATTTGTAGAGGAATCTTACAAACAATATGAAACAGAAGCGGCTTATTCTGCTGCTGTACTTTTAGCACTATTAGCAGTTGTGACTTTGGTTTTAAAGGAGATTCTAGAAAGGAAAACTGGAAAGAAGAATAGTTGATATAATTGTGACAATACATCCGCCAGAATTGTTAAACAACTGAGAGATAACAAGCTGGGAGCATCCCAGTTTTGCAAAAAAAACGATCAGTAGTGTGAGCATCTTGCTCACGTGTATTACAAGCGAGCAAGATGCTCGCACTACGAATTTACGCTCGTTGGGATGCACCCAACAAGCTGTCGTCAACAGCCCCCAAAACCAAGCTAAATTCATAATTCATAATTCATAATTCATAATTCAAAATATGAGCATTACAGTAGAAAATGTATCAAAAAGTTATGGATCTTTTCATGCAGTTGACTCTGTGAGTTTAGAAGTAAAAACTGGTTCTTTAGTGGCGCTGTTGGGTCCATCTGGATCAGGAAAATCAACATTATTACGAATGATTGCGGGATTGGAAGAACCAGATTCTGGTGAAATTTGGCTTGCTGATGAAAATGTCACTTACAAATCGGTACAAAAACGCCAGATTGGTTTTGTATTTCAGCATTACGCATTATTTAAGCACCTGACAGTGCGGGAGAATATAGCTTTTCCACAAGAGATCCGCAAGCTTCCTAAAGGCAAAATTCAGCTGCGTGTGGAAGAACTTTTGGAGTTAGTTCAGTTGCAAGGGTTTGGCGATCGCTATCCTTCTCAACTCTCTGGGGGTCAACGCCAACGGGTAGCTTTGGCAAGATCATTGGCAGTTCAACCAAAAATCTTACTTCTAGATGAACCTTTTGGGGCGTTAGATGCCAAAGTTCGCAAGGAGTTAAGAATGTGGTTGCGAAAGTTGCATGAAGAAGTGCATGTAACAACTGTATTTGTCACCCATGACCAAGAGGAAGCAATGGAGGTTTCAGATCAAATTGTGGTGATGAATAAAGGTCGAGTTGAGCAAATTGGAACCCCCTCTGAGATTTATGACCAACCAGCAACTCCATTCGTGATGAGCTTTATTGGACCAGTGAATATTCTTCCTAGTCATGCGGGTATTCTACCAGATAAAAATTTCGATACTCTAACGACTGATCAGGTCTTCTTGCGTCCTCATGATGTTGTGATTCAGATTCATGCTGATGATGATTCTACACCTGCTAAGGTTGATCGCATTATGAATCTAGGTTGGGAAATTCGGGTGGAATTAACTCTTAGATCTGGGAAGACGGTGAATGCGTATTTGACGCGGGAACTGTTTAATCAACTTGAGATTAACGAACAGCAGCATGTTTATGTTAAGGCTAGACATGCAAAAGTTTTTCCCAGTAGATTGAGTATTTAAAACCGCAGATGCACGCAGATAGTTCTGTAACTTGATATACAAGCAGTATTTATTTTTGTAAAATTATTGCTTTGTTTGAGTTGATTGTGCAATATTGTTAGGGTGATAGCTTAATACGATAGCTGGATAGATTTATAGTATTTATTTTGGTGAGAAAGTTTTGTAGCCTCTCGGAATAACAATCATGCAGCTACTTTGGTTTATCCCTACACACGGAGATGGGCGCTATCTAGGCACTGCTATAGGTGGACGCTCGGTGGACTTTGATTACTGGCGGCAGATTGCGTCTGCGGTGGATCATTTAGGTTTTACAGGAGCATTGCTACCAACAGGACGTTCGTGTGAAGATGCGTGGGTTTTGGCATCGACGCTGGTTACGTATACCAAAAAAATGCGTTTTTTGGTGGCGATACGTCCTGGATTGATGTCACCTGGTGTAGCAGCAAGGATGGCAGCAACTTTTGACCGGATTTCCAATGGACGCTTGCTGATTAATATTGTCACAGGGGGCGATCCAGTAGAATTGGCAGGAGATGGTTTGCATCTGAATCATGATGACCGCTACAAATTGACCGATGAATTTTTGACGGTGTGGCGGCAAATGACTTCTGGTGAAACTGTAGACTTCCAAGGGGAGCATCTCAATATCAAGGAAGGTAAATTGCTGTTTCGTCCTGTGCAGAAACCTTATCCACCTTTATGGTTTGGGGGTTCCTCGCCGATAGCTCAACGCATTGCTGCTAAGCATGTGGATGTGTACTTGACGTGGGGTGAACCACTGGCGCAAGTGGCGCAAAAGATTAGGGAGGTGCGCCGCTTAGCAGAGGAAGAAGGACGAACTTTGCGGTTTGGCATTCGCCTGCACGTGATTGTTCGAGAAACTGAGAGTCAGGCTTGGGATGCTGCAAATGATTTGATTCGGTATGTGGATGAGGAGGCGATCGCCACTGCTCAAACAGCTTTTGCCCGCATGGACTCAGAAGGACAACGCCGTATGAGTCAATTGCACAATAGTAGTCGAAAAGCCTTAGAAATTAGTCCAAATTTGTGGGCTGGGGTTGGTTTAGTGCGGGGTGGTGCAGGAACTGCCCTAGTAGGAGACCCCAGTACTGTTGCCGCTAGGATGCTAGAGTATGCAGACCTAGGTATTGATACCTTCATCTTTTCTGGTTATCCTCATTTAGAAGAAGCTTATCGAGTTGCGGAACTGCTATTCCCCCACTTACCCTTGGAGAATCTGCCAACGGTTGAGCAGCAGATGGTGTTGGGTCCATTTGGAGAAGTCATTGGTAATCAAGATTTTCCAAAACCGCAGTCCAAAGAACAAAGAACCGCTACTGTGGATTAACATCAGGAGGGGAATTATTCCCGAGGGAGGAATTCGTCAGGTGGCATTTACGAATCAATGGTACGTGGGCCAGTGGTTCAACATGGTGAAAAAGGCAATCACGGCCGTGGCAAAGATGAACACCAAGGCATCCGACAAGCGGGCGCAGAGCGCACCCCAGTAACGATAACGCTCGGCCGGGTTCCAATGGCTGGTGCCGAGCTGGCGGATCCGGCGATTGTGCCGCAGGGCCATGATGGAAAGTGGCACACCGAAAACGGGGATCAGGCTGAAGACGCCCAACCAGAAGCATTTTAGGGATCGCTCAATGATTTCGATTTTAACTTTGGGATCGAGCTTGTTCATGGCGTGGTGGCGGGATTGCCCGGGGGATGGGTGATTTCGTTGGTGGCACTGGTGGCACTGGCGGCCAGGCGGGCGATCTGGTGCTGGTCCACCAGGCGCACTTCCGCACGGAGCCAGTTCACGGTGCGGGTGTTGGATGCCACCAGG
>CAIVAU010000103.1 GCA_903903925.1 uncultured cyanobacterium | reverse complement strand
TTTTTTTCTAGAGCGGCAAAACTTGCTAGAGGAGAGCAAAATCCGGTAATGTAAGGATTACAGATAAAACGGCTACATCAATGGCAAGAAAAAATCTCAAACCTGAAGCGACATCCTTTGAAGTACTGGAATGCGTACATAAGTACTGCCCAGAATGTGGTGAGAGAATGTGGAACGAGTACAACAATCTTAGGCACGTAAGAACTCTAAAAGGAGTAGTACAACTGAAACTAAAAATTCATCGTTGCCAAAATATGTCGTGTAAGAGGTATCGAATTGCATATCGACCAGAACAAGAAGGTTCATGGATACTACCACATCATGAGTTTGGGTTAGATGTAATCGCGTTGGTAGGGGCATTACGTTATCAAGAGCATAGAAGTGTTCCACAAATTCATGCTCACCTCAAGTCCCAATGCGTATGTATCAGCGAACGCAGTGTGACTCACCTTCTAGCAAGATATGACGAATTAGTTTCGTTATGGTTGAAGGATGTTTCGAGGCTGAAAGCAGTAGCGAAAGAACAAGGGCGATTGATATTAGCAATTGATGGGATGCAGCCAGAAGTGGGGCACGAAGTATTGTGGGTGATTCGTGAGTGTTTATCAGGAGAAATCTTACTCGCTAAAACATTACTATCTTCAAAAACAGAGGATTTGGCTGCATTGTTATTAGAGGTAAGCAATACATTAGATGTACCAATTGATGGAGTTGTGAGTGATGGGCAACAGTCAATTCGTAAAGCGGTGGAGGTGGCATTGCCCGGAATTGCTCACGGGTTATGTCATTTTCATTACTTAAAAGAGGCTAGCAAAATGATCTACGAGGCTGACAGACATGCAAAGAAGGAATTAAAAAAGCATGTGCGAGGCATACGAAAAATTGAAAATAGTATACGGGATGATCAGCTTGAAATTGCAGCAGTTGTAAGTAAGTATTGCTCGGCAGTGCGCGGCTCATTAACAAGTGATGGTCGTCCACCTTTAGACGCATCTGGTTTAAAACTACAAGAACGTTTAACATTAATAGAACAAAGTCTCCAAAAAGTGGAGAAAAAAAAAGACTGCCGCCACCATTAATCAAGCTCAAACAGATTATCTCTAAGGGTCTCGAACAAACTTCAGAATTATTTACTCCAATTAAATCGGCTTACGAGTTGATTCATAATGCCGCAGATATTCTTGACAATGAAGATAATTTATCTGCTGATGAACTGAAACAGAATTATCAAGATTTACTCCAAAAAATGTCGAGAGAAAAACACTTATTAGGTACTTTATCACAAGGTATAGAGCATTTTATTAAAATAACAATAAGTTATTGGTCTGGGCTTTTTCATTGTTATGAAATCGAGGATTTACCCAGAACCAACAATGATTTAGAGCAGACTTTCGGGGTTTTACGCCATCATCAACGTCGTTGTACTGGTCGGAAAGTTGCACCCTCATCACTTGTTATTCGTGGAGCAGTTCAATTAGCTTCTGCTGTTGCAACTAAATTTCGTTCTTTTACAGCAGAAGATTTATCACAAGTTTCTTTTTCTGACTTATCTGAGCTACGTCATGATTTGAAAAAACATCATAACGCAAGAATTGAGCAGCTTCAATTTCGGCGTAACCCCTCGGAATACTTGGCTACACTTGAAAGTATGCTCCTCTAGCAAGTTTTGCCGCTCTAG
>CAIVAU010000102.1 GCA_903903925.1 uncultured cyanobacterium | reverse complement strand
GGGAGCAGGGAGCAGGGAGCAGGGAGCAGGGAGCAGGGAGCAGGGAGCAGGGAGCAGGGAGCAGGGAGCAGGGAGCAGGGAGCAGGGAGCAGGGAGCAGGGGGTGTGGGATATGGGGCATGGGGCATGCGAAGAGTAATGTCTTCCTTACCTTCTTCGCTTCCCACACCCCCCACACTCCCCACACTCCCCACACTCCCCACACTCCCCACACTCCCCACACCCTACCTTGCTCCCATTCCCACCTTGCCTGCATAAATAGCGCGATCGCCTAGTTCATCCTCAATACGCAGTAAACGGTTGTATTTTGCAACCCGTTCGCTGCGACAAAGGGAACCGGTTTTAATTTGACCGGCACGAGTGGCTACGGATAGATCGGCAATTGTCGTGTCTTCCGTTTCTCCAGAACGATGGCTGATAACTGAACGAAAACCGTTGCGAGTTGCCAAGTCAATTGTTTCCAAAGTTTCGGTGAGGGAACCGATTTGATTAAGTTTAATCAAAATAGCGTTGCCGGCTTTTAGCTGAATACCTTTTTGCAACCGGGTCACATTGGTCACAAATAAATCATCTCCTACCAACTGCACGCGATCGCCCAACTTCTGGTTCAGCAACTGCCAATTTTGCCAGTCTTCTTCGTGCAAGCCATCCTCTATCGACACTATTGGGTATTGATCAACCAGATGTGCGAGATAGTCGATAAATTCAGTGGGGGAGTGAGGCTTACCATCATAGACGTACTGCCCATCTTGATAAAACTCACTAGCCGCCACATCCAACGCCAAAGCAACTTGTTCTCCTGGCTTGTAACCAGCCTTTTCTATTGCTGCAACCAGCAATTCCAACGCCACTTGATTTGACTCTAAGTTAGGGGCAAAGCCACCTTCATCTCCCACACCAGTGAGTAAACCCTTCTCATCTAACACCTTGCTGAGAGTCGCAAACACTTCTGCACCCCAGCGTAATGCTTCTCGGAAGGAAGATGCTCCCACCGGAACAACCATAAACTCTTGAAAATCTACGTTGTTCGCTGCATGGGCACCACCGTTAATCAAATTCATTAGTGGTACTGGTAGCAAATTCGCCAATGGACCACCTAGGTATCGGTATAGGGGAATTGCCAAAGACTCTGCACCCGCCTTGGCGGCAGCTAAGGAAACCGCTAAAATCGCATTAGCACCGAGATGAGATTTATTCGGAGAGCCATCCAAGGCAATCATTGTGCGGTCTAGTAGTTCTTGGTTGAGGGCATCCAGACCCAACAACTTAGGGGCAAGTACTTCTTTGACGTTTTGCACCGCCTTGAGTACGCCTTTACCCCCATAACGGGTTTTATCGTGATCTCGCAGTTCGTGTGCCTCAAACGTGCCAGTAGACGCACCACTTGGAACCTGCGCCAATCCTATAGCACCATTTACGAGATGTACTTCTGCTTCAACTGTTGGTCTACCCCGTGAGTCAAGAATTTCGCGGGCAACAATAGCTTCTATTGCAGTATCAATCATCTGTCGTTTGTCCTTTGTGATTTGTCATTTGTCCTTTGTGATCTGTCATTTATTTTGTACAGACGCGATCAATAACGTCTTTACTGACCAATGACCCATAACAATCAGCAGCGTCAAGGTAACCCCACCGTTAGCATAGGCGGTCTAGAGACTTTGTCGGCTGAGATTAAGGAATATTTCCAGGGTTTGTCGCTATACCATTTTGGTTTTTGGATTGTGCAACCCTATACCCAATGAAGTTTTTATCTGTAGGTCTATGCCCACCAAATTTAGCCATTATACGGCATAACCCTACCCCCTATAGTCCTTCAAGTAGATCAAGAGAGAAAAACAATGACTCAACGTAAAAGTAACCCAGACCTGACACTAAACGAAATTCCCTCTGGATATCTCAACATTATGGGCTATGTGGATGAATCTGAGGTGAATGGGCCCGGATGTCGTGCTGTTGTTTGGGTTCAGGGGTGTTTGCGGAAGTGTCCGGGTTGCTTTAATACTGAATCTTGGTCGTTTCAAATCAATCAACTCATATCCGTTGACAGCCTCGCCCAAAAAATTCTCAGCAATCCTCGCAACCAGGGAGTGACTTTCTCTGGTGGAGAACCCTTCTGGCAAGCCCCAGCGCTAGCTTCTCTTGCCCGCCAAGTAAAAGCCGGTGGACTAAATGTCATGTCTTTTACTGGTTTCACCTTAGAACAATTGCGATCGACCTACGCACCATCTGGTGCACTCGACCTGCTGCAGCAGTTAGACATCTTAATTGATGGACCCTATATTCAGTCGCTGGCGGTTAACTCACCCAATTCACCTGTTTCTTCTAGTAATCAAAAAATTCACATATTCAATCCTGCTTTACAAGACCAGATTACCTGGGCAAGCGACCAAATAGAGGTTCATATTTTCAAAGATGGTAGCCGTCTGATTACAGGTTATCGGGGAGGGCTGGAGTTGGCGGAGTAAAAAGTAAAAAGAAAGAATCATACAATTGGTGAGAGGCTACCGGGAGCATCCCAGTTTTGCAAAAAGTAGTGTGAGCATCTTGCTCACGTGTACTACAAGCGAGCAAGATGCTCGCACTACTCATTGGGATGCACCTGCTACCAACTTCGTTATGGAAAGAAAGATAAAAATTTGTTCCCTTGACACGTAGTGCAAGTTTCAAGGCGTCCTTTTTAAATCCCCGCTCATTTATTTATGGGGATTCTCTTTCTACTTTTTAATCGATTAATGCTCGTACTTTATGACGAAAAGCTTTTAGAGTTTGGCTTCGCCCTTCTATTTGGGCGCGATCCAGGAACTGAGACACTAGTTCAATGATGGGAAAATTTGGAAAATGAGGACTAGTCGCTGAATCCTGATATTTTCCATCTTGCAAACAACTGATTCGCAGTTGTCCACAATCAAAGCGCCACAATTCCCGAACGCCTAATGCTTGATACGCATCCAGTCCAGTTTTAGAGGTAACATCCACTTCTATCGCTAGATCTGGCGGGGGATCTATCGTCAAATCGACTCGCCGCTTCCCAATCATGACCGCATAATTTTCAATGTAGAAGCATTGATCGGGTTCAATTCCCTTTGCCATATCTTGGCGCTTGAAGGTTGTTGAGCCAAAACATTCGTTATCAATATCAAGCTCCTCTAATATAATTTTTACCATATCGCCGATCAGCTCGTTATCAACTTCGTGTTCTGGTAAGGGCATCCGAATCTCCAAAATCCCATCGCTGTAAGCAAGACGACTTGCACGTTGATCGCCAAGTTCATCGAGAATTGCTTCAAATTCACTCCAATTCACTTCTTGAAGCTGGATTCGTTGCCCAGGATAAACGACAATTTGCCGAAGTTGTAACATGACCATGACGAATTGCCAGTAATCGGTAATTATAGTATATTAGAACTAAGCTAACGGGATCTGAATACTGGTTGCGAATAAGCTTTGCAAGCGGTGCAGTTGAGAACCAATTTGGTAGAGTAAATCGCCTTTACCTAAGAGGTAAGCAGCTGCTGTTTGTTTCCCCCCTAAGACGATAGTAGAGTCGGCTTCACTTGCAGTACGCAACGCAACTCTCCCTGGTAAATTTGAGCGGATGATTGGAGTCACAACCTTGGCTTCTGGACGTTGAGTCGCAATAATGAGATGAATTCCAGCGGCTCTTGCCATTGCACCTAGGCGTTTTATACTTTGTTCTAGTACCGTGCGGGTTTCTTTGTCTGCCATGAAGTCTGCGTATTCATCAAAGATGCAGACAATGCGAGGTAAAGGCTGACGGGAGGGTTGATTGTAAGTACTCAGGTCAGCACACCCAGCTTTTTCAAATTGTTGATAACGCGACTCCATTTCTATGACTAATTTATCCATGAGTTCAATGGCGCGATCGCCTTCTTTGACGACTGGTGAGTACAACCACCGCATCTGTTCAAACTCAGGAAAGGTGACTCGCTTGGGGTCAACAAGTGCAATTTGCAGATGTTGTGGTGAATGACGAACAAGTAGAGACAGGAGAAGCGATCGCAAAAATTCACTCTTCCCACTCCCAGTCGTACCGCCTACCAAAAAGTGACAAGTATTCGGATCTGATAAATCAGCCTTGACCAAATTTCCTTCTATATCCACTCCGATCGCAATTTTTACAGGTGCTGCTGCGGGTAAAAATTTTGGCTGAATATACTTTTCAAACTTAGCAATTTGCCTATCTGGACGAGGGACATCTACACTAACATACCCAGCTTGCGGAGCAATCAAAGGCGGATTTGCTAACCCCATTTGCACTTGCAAATCTGCTGATAATCTTAGCAGAGAGTTAATTTTCACACCAAGATGCGGTTTGAGTTTCACTCTGATAAAACTTGGTCCAACAGCAGCCCCGTGGTAATCGGTGTCAATACCAAAAGATTGTAAAGTGTTAACTAATTCTTCACCTATAGTATCAGGATTAGTTGTTTTTTTTCTATGTTCATCAGATTCCTCATCTTTAGACTCCTCGATAAAGTAACTCTGACACTTTTGCTGCTGTGGACAAATTTTACACAGATAAGGCTGAGTTGTCAGCGGCGGTGGATTAGGATGAGGAGATTTCCACGTCAACCATTGCTGCATTTGCTGTAATTTATAGGGAATCAGTTGATGCACCGTATTTTCTAACTGTTCCCAGGTATACTGATACTCTTTAAACTCTGGCAAAACACAGTAAACAGCCGCGTCAACAGCCACTTTTTTCTTTTGCCATAGCATATAGCTATAAAGAGCAACCTGAGCTAATTGTGCTGATGGATCGACAGGCTGATAGGTTTTAAATTCTACCACACATAGACGCTGGAGTTCAAAATTGAAAACTAAGCAATCAAATTCCCCCGTTACCCGTTGCTGTGTGCCATCAGGCAGATTAAAATAATGCTCAAGCTGACGTTCTTCAAGAATGAAGGTATTACTAATAACTTTTTCGGCGCTACAATAGCGGCGATTGATGACCAGCAATTCAGCAAAACGTTTGATCAGGCGTTGTAATCCCTGCCAAACTTGCAGCAGTGCTTGAGCTTTGCTTGCATCTTGTTTAAGGGATTCTTGCAGGTAAGAAAAAAAGTTAACCTCATAAAAAATTTGTTGCATACTAGAGGCAATTTCCTCTACCTGTAATTTATCTGCTGCTGGTTTGAATAAGTCTTGAATTCGTGGTTCACGGGCAGATAAACTGATAAAATCATCAGCCAATTGATGAAAAGAAGTTCCAATTCCATTACCTGTGTCAGTGGGTAAAAATATAGTCTTGCCGTCAAATTTATGACTTAAATAAAAAAGACGTGGACACTCAAAAGCAACTCGTACTTTAGTAACAGTTAAAGATGAATTCTCGGATTTTTCTGTTGACAACTTTGCGTCATTACCTACCATATTAAAGATATTGCTTCCAGCATCTGGGCGAGAAAATTCTAATAAGCGACGGTGTACAGCCGCCAGATAGACTGTATCCATTGCAGCATATTGTAGCTGCTTTTGACTAAGGGGACGCTGTCCCCAGTCGCTTCCTTGTTCTTCTTTATCTACATTATGAAAGTCGCAGAGTTCTGCTGCTAATGTCTTCAATTGTAAGTTGGTGACTTGCAAAGCTTCGCGGCTAATCTTTCTAGATATCTTCAGGGTACAGGTAATATTTTTTGCTAACTGTCCTCCCAGATATTTTACATCAAAATTGGCGTTATGGAATACCTTTTCTATTGCGGTATTGACCATGATTTGATTAACAAAATATGCTGCTAAATCAGGTTTATGCAGTACATCAAGAATGTAAGCCGATTCACCTGTTAAGTCTGTATGATCTGACAATATCTGAATCAGCGATAGCTTAGGAAAGTAAGTCTTCCAGTCAGCAATTTCCGTATCTAACCACAGCGTTCTAGCCAAGGAAAATTTAGCAATTTGCTTTCTAATTTCAGTCGCTTCTGTAAGATATTTCATTGTAGTTAGGAGTTAGGAGTTAAAAAAAATTCCATGTGAGTAGAGTAGTGGATAGATAAAAAGAGATTAAAATGGGAGCATCCCAGTTTTGCAAAAAGACGATTAGCTCACGTGTACTACAAGCGAGCAAGATGCTCGCACTACGAATTTACGCTCATTGAGATGCACCCGATTCAAATCCCCACCCCATTGATTGATTCATAATCTATAATTCATAATTCATTTAGTTACTAAACAAATTAATTGATCCTGTAGTTTGGCTTTTGGGTCAATAATTCGAGTTTTTTGCTCGTCACAAAGTTGCTGAATCAACTGTTGAATTTCTGATGCTTGCACAACAGGAAAGTGCTTTTCCGCGTGTTGAATTAAAGTTGCTACACCCATAAAACTTTGTGTTATGACTAAATTCAACAAAAATTCTTTGACTGGCTGCACATCTTTTTTACCGTTACTGCTTTCTCTACTATGAGCTTGAGCAGTAACAATCCCTAAATTCTGCAATAAAGTACACTTGTGCAAAATTTGAGCATCGCGGATGAAGGCTTCTAATTCTTTTAAACTAATGGTTTTACCTGCAACCACCAATTCATGAGCTTCCACAGCTTTGACTAAATTGTGATATGTTGCCAAGTAGTGAACCGAAGGCAGCGTTGGTTTGATGTGATGATGATTAGTATTTGTGAATATCTGTTTGTACAGTTGATTTCCTGCGAGTTTTGAGGTTCCTAGCCCTCCAGCCCGAATCAAGTACAGAGTTTGACAGAGATTTTCCTGAATTGCTTTCTGGCAAGCATTCATCACGTTAAAAAAACTTGTCATATTTGCCTCTTCTGTCCAAACTACCCCCACCCGTTCTTGCTTCCCAGGCTGCTGATAACTCAAAGAATAACCGGCGTGTCTTCCACTTATGAGATTAGGCTTAATTTTCTGTACTTGTAAGGCAGCTAGGGCTTGTTCTAACATCCGCATGAGGTCCGTTGCTGCTAACAAGGTAATTTTGGTAATTTTTTCCTGAGATTTTTTATATTCCTGCTGCCATAGCAATTGAAATTCTGCTTTAGTTTTATCTACTGGCGGTGGCTGTGGTGTTGGTGGAGTTTCAAGATCTAACCATTTTGGCTTAGGGTGTTGTTTATCTGTGAATAGCCGTTCCTTATACTCCTGGAATACCAGTTTTCCCAAATCCAGCGCTTTACGGGGTGAAGCTTTGCGACCGGGAAATGCTTTTTCTAACACCTGTGGAGTTAAGGGGTAAATTGGGGAACCAGGTTTGGGGTCAGCTTGATTGTGCAGAGGATAGAGTCGAGTAGCCCAGAGGGCTTCGGCTTCTTCCAGGTTAATGCGTTTTAGTGGAATTCTGATACTAGCCCGATCCAAGTCAGAAGGAATAATACGCTTGTAATTGTCATTCCAGGTACTTGTCCTGATACTGATGATAATCAGCAAACCTTGCCAATTAGCGTTATAAATCGTAGAGGTGACATTGAATAAAGCCTGGATGTCAATAGAGCCATCTGGCAAATGAGCAATACTATCTAGGTGATCAAAACACAATACAATTGGCCGAGTTTTTGCCGAAATTTTGCTAAAGTTGCCCAATATACCCCGTGCTTTATCTTCATCATCAATAGATTGCTTAACTTTTAAATTTTTTAGACTGTCGTCATCGAGGTTATCCCCCTTCAACCATTCACAGGCTAGAGGGTATAAGTCTGGATGAGTCAGATCATAAAGGATACCAAAGAATTCATTGGCGTTGTAAATCCCTGTGGTGCCGATGGTTTTTTTTAGAATATCAATGAAGAGTTTGCGATCGCGCCCCGCATCTGTTTTTATTTGCCCAAAGATCCCTTTAATCCTATTCATCAAAGTTCGCTGCTCACTTTGTAAACCCTGACTTATCGTAGACAAGCAGCTTTTGAGCCAGAGGATGAGTTGGGAATCTTCCTGTCCGGCTGGAGCATTAACCAGACTATCAACAGTGTTACGTAAAATGTGTCTCCAGATATGGTCACTCTGAGAAAATGGCTCAACGTATACGAAAAAAGCTTGGTCGTTCAGGCTTTTTTTTAGCTGACCCATGAAGTGAGTCTTTCCTGATCCGACGTCGCCATAGAGAATTAATGTGCGGGTTTGATGGTCTTGGGCAATTTGTGCTAAAACACTTTTGATTTCGGTTGACTGCTTTTGATGAATAGATTCGACAGTAGGGGATAGCTCTTGCTCTGACCAAAAGTTACGTGCTGCAGAGCTATCAAATGGGTTGACTGAGTGTTTAATAATGTCGTCAATAGTTGCCATATGGATATCCCTACTGTCTTGCTTGAACGCTAGCGTGCTTATAATCTAAGTGTATACTACAAGACAAAAACAAGGAGCCACGGGCTTGTCCCAAAAGTTTCTCTTCCCTTTTAGCCGTCATCGCTCAGTAGAATGTTGACAGAAGACTAGTGGTCTGTCAAATTCATTTTGATGGGTTGGTAGTGTGAGCGTCTCGCTCACGACGCGAGCTTTCCGGCTCGCACTATCCATCAATTTAATCTTGACAGACCACTAGCGTCAATTCAAGATAAAAGGTTAGTATGCGACTTCTACACACAATGCTACGGGTTGGCAACCTTGAAGAATCCCTGAAGTTTTACTGTGAAGTTCTGGGGATGAAGTTACTGCGGCGTAAAGATTATCCGGGAGGAGAATTTACTCTCGCGTTTGTTGGCTACGGTGAGGAAACTGACCATACGGTGCTAGAACTGACTTACAACTGGGGTGTGGAAAAATATGAATTGGGGGATGCTTACGGTCACATCGCCCTTGGGGTTGATGATATTTACGCGACCTGTGAGGAAATTAGAAGTCGTGGTAGTAAAGTAGTGCGGGAACCAGGCCCGATGAAACACGGTTCTACAATCATTGCTTTTGTGGAAGATCCAGATGGTTATAAGGTGGAACTCATTCAAGTGGGTACTCAGTCTGCTCTTTCAAACTGAATGGTAATGGGCAATGGGTATGGGGCATTGGGCAATGAAAGACTGATAATTCCCCCTGCTCCCCTGCTCCCCACCTAAAATAAACACAAATTCTTATAGATCGTAAAAATGCAGCCTACAGATCCAAATAAATTTACTGATAAAGCTTGGGAAGCGATAGTGAAATCGCAGGATATAGTTCGTGCTTATCAACAACAACAACTAGATGTCGAACATTTAATTCTTGCTCTTTTGGAAGAAGATGATGGGCTAGCAACACGCATCTTTGCCCGTTCTGAGGTCGATCCGGTGCGTGTGCAACAGCAATTGGAAGCATTTACTCAACGTCAGCCGAAAGTAGGGAAAACAGATCAGCTCTATCTTAGTCGCAGTTTAGACACAATGCTAGACCGGGCGGAGGAAAATAGAGTGAGGATGAAAGACTCCTACATCTCTATTGAACACATACTCTTAGCTTTTGCCGAGGATGATCGGATCGGGCGGCGGATGCTCAAAAGCTTAGGTTTGGAAACAACTAAGCTAGAGACTGGCGTTAAAGCAGTTCGCGGTAATCAAAAGGTGACAGATCCAAACCCAGAGACTCGCTATGAAGCTTTACAAAAGTTCGGTAGAGACTTGACAGAACAGGCAAAAGCTGGTAAGCTTGACCCGGTTATAGGACGTGATGATGAAATCCGTCGGCTGATACAGGTATTGTCTCGTCGTAGCAAGAACAACCCGGTGTTAATAGGTGAGCCTGGGGTAGGTAAGACGGCGATCGCCGAAGCCTTGGCACAGCGAATTGTCAACGGTGACGTGCCGGATTCTTTGAAAAACCGCCAACTTATCGCCCTGGATATGGGTAGTTTGATTGCTGGGGCAAAATTAAGGGGAGAATTTGAAGAACGCCTAAAATCGGTTCTGCGGGAAGTGACAGAATCAAACGGTCAAGTCGTCATGTTTATCGATGAACTGCATACCGTTGTTGGTGCTGGTTCCACCCAGCAAGGAGGAATGGATGCGGGGAATATACTGAAACCGATGCTGGCAAGAGGCGAACTGCGTTGCATCGGTGCAACGACCTTAGATGAATACCGCAAATATATCGAAAAAGATGCAGCTTTGGAACGGCGTTTTCAGCAAGTCTATGTGGATCAGCCCAGTGTGGAAAATACAATTTCTATTCTTCGGGGACTGAAAGAACGCTACGAAGTTCATCACAACGTTAAAATTTCTGACTCAGCCCTGGTAGCAGCAGCAACACTGTCAGCGCGTTATATTTCTGACCGCTTTTTGCCAGATAAGGCAATTGATTTGGTGGATGAGGCAGCGGCACAGTTGAAAATGGAGATCACCTCCAAACCGACAGAACTGGAAACAATTGATCGGCGGCTGATGCAGTTAGAAATGGAAAAGCTGTCATTGGCAACAGAAGAGAAGGCGACAGTTCAAACGAAAGAGAGATTGGGGCGAATTGAGCAGGAAATTACTCTTTTGACCAAAAAACAGCAAGAATTGAATGGGCAATGGCAAGGTGAAAAGCAGCTATTGGAAGCGATTAGTGCTTTGAAGCAAGAAGAAGAAAAGTTGCGGGTGCAAATTGAACAAGCAGAACGGGCTTATGACCTGAATAAAGCTGCTCAATTGAAGTTTGGTAAATTGGAGGGTGTCCTGCATGAACGGGAAGCGAAGGAAGCACAATTATTAGAAATTCAAAGCAAAGGTTCTACTTTACTACGGGAACAGGTCACAGAAGCGGATATTGCGGAAATTGTTGCCAAATGGACAGGAATTCCCGTAAATAGCCTCTTGGAATCTGAACGGCAAAAGTTGCTACAACTAGAACAACACCTCCATGAGCGAGTTGTTGGGCAACAGGAAGCTGTAGCATCTGTAGCAGCGGCAATTCGTCGTGCCCGTGCAGGGATGAAGGACCCTGGTCGCCCCATAGGTTCATTTTTGTTTATGGGGCCCACTGGAGTAGGAAAAACTGAACTTGCCCGTGCTTTGGCCCAGTTTCTGTTTGATGCTGATGATGCCCTTGTGCGCCTAGATATGTCTGAGTATATGGAAAAACACTCGGTTTCTCGCTTGCTGGGTGCGCCTCCAGGATATATTGGTTACGAAGAAGGCGGTCAACTTTCCGAATCTGTGCGTCGTCGTCCCTATTCCGTGGTGCTATTGGATGAAGTGGAGAAGGCTCACCCCGATGTGTTTAATATTTTATTGCAGGTGTTAGATGACGGGAGAATTACTGATGCTCAAGGGAGAACAGTTGACTTTCGCAATACTGTGATTGTGATGACCAGTAATATTGGGAGTGAACATATTCTCGACCTAGCTGGTGATGATGCCAAGTATGACAAAATGCAGCAGCGGGTGATGGAGGCACTGCGATCGCACTTCCGCCCTGAATTTCTCAACCGTGTGGATGACATTATTATCTTCCATACCCTCAGCCGCAATGAATTAGGGAAAATTATTCGGATTCAACTCCAGCGAGTGGAAAATCTCCTAGCTGAGCAAAAAATCTCCTTGGAGATCACCTCAGCGGCTTGCAATTACTTGGTAGAAGTCGGTTATGATCCAGTTTACGGTGCTCGTCCCATCAAACGAGCACTCCAGCGAGAAGTAGAAAACCCCATTGCTACTAAGTTACTGGAGAATACCTTTGTCCTTGGTGACACGATAGTGATTGATCAGGGGGAGCAAGGGCTGACCTTTACGAAGAAAAACATCCTTAAGGTGTCTCCGCTGCAAAATACGGCGACCTACTTGATTGAGGCTTCGCGTGAGGTGTAAAATACCAAATCTCGACACTTCTATTGTGGGGTGGACTGGGAAGTCTGCCCTGTAAGAATTCAGGAGTCAGGAGTCAGGAGTCAGAATTTATTAGGGTTGGGTATTTGTCTTCAGGTTCTTGACAACATTCTGTTATCTCCCGATTGTTTAACAATTCTGACTCTTGTATTCTGACGGATGTATTCTTACAAGGTTGAAAACAAATTTTATGACTACTAATTTCATGAAAAATACTTCTAATAACTTATCTAAACTAAATTATTCAGTATTAGTCGAAGCAAAAGAAGGAGGTTATCAAGCAACAGTTTGGGGTTTACCTGACTATCAAGTATTTGCAGCTACACGAGAAGATGCGCTTTTAAATTTACACGAGTTTGTAAAGACTCGGTTGCAAAATGTAGAAATAGTGACCCAAGAAATGGAAGCACCAAAATCTGGACACCCTTGGATGAAGTTTGCGGGAATGTATAAAGATAATCCTCTTTTAAATGAGGTAGTGTCAAATATCGAAGCGTATCGCCGTGAACTCGATACGGAAATAGATACAGAAGATGATCTCTCATGAGTTTGTTGTTACTTTAGCTGAGTTTTAGGGAACCATGTAATGGTGTACCACCCGTTACTCATTACAGAAACACCTCCACTCCTGTAAGGCCGGGGAGACCCCGCCCCTACACACTCCTGACTCCTTAAAAAGCAGCTTTTATGCAACTTATCACCTCGTTAGATATTAGGAATTCTGAATATTTATCCAAGGATAGGCTGATCAGTTATAATCACCAGATGCGTCTGATATTCTCCCTTGGTAGTCAGGTCAAGAACATTCTGGAAATTGGGATTTTTAATTCTCTATTTACATACCTGCTCCAGCAAAACGGCTACAATGTCACGACAGCCGATGTTGATCCTCATTTGAAACCAGATCTTTTGTTGGATCTCAGTAGTGATTTTTCACTCTTACCCGATACATTTGATGCAATTGTACTCTTTCAGGTGCTGGAACATTTGCCTTATGAACAGTCTGAACAAGCCTTAAAAAAACTAGCAGAAGCAACAAAGAAATTTTTAGTGATTTCGATTCCTTACTGCGCTCAATTTTTGGCACTGCAAATCAGATTTTCTTACTTAGGCAGACCAAGACATTTGTTTATTAACGTACCACGATTTTGGAGTACAAAGCCTATTTGTGACCAGCATTACTGGGAAATGGGGTTAAAAGGGTACCCCAAAAAGCGGATTTTAAACTCTATTGCCAAATCTGGGTTAACCCTGAAGCAGGAATTTATCGACCCTACTAATCCATATCACTACTTTTTTCTGCTGGAAAAAAATACTAGTACAACGCGGCGGAAATAAAGCAACCATTTCAAACAGGCAAAAGCCTTGATATATATTACTTTTGACTTTCGCGAAGCGGTACTAGCAATACTTTGATGTTAGCGCAAAATAGCAGAGAGTAGGGAAATCCGAATCATTGCTGGAGGGCAAACAAGGCTGCAAAAAGGTGCGATCGCCTAACTTCAGCCTTTAGAATTTTGATTGATATAATACCGCTCATGACCGGGCTAGTGCCGCTGCGCGGAAGTCAAAAGTCAAAAGTCAAAAGTCAAAAGAATTGTATTCTATGCTTTTGAGCCATTTTGAATGGTAGGTTATTGCCTCAGTTATCATTACAGATACTTGGAGCGAAAATTACTAATCATGTTAGAACAAGGCACAATCAGTATCCATACTGAGAATATTTTCCCGATTATCAAGAAGTCCCTCTACTCTGACCACGAAATCTTCTTGCGGGAACTGGTATCCAACGCTGTAGATGCCATCCAAAAGCTGAAAATGGTATCCCGTGCTGGAGAATATTCTGGTGATGTCGGTGAACCGGAAATTCAAATTGCTGTAGACAAAAATAACAAGACTCTCTCAATCACCGATAACGGTATCGGGATGACGGCGGAGGAAGTGAAGAAATATATCAACCAAGTCGCCTTTTCTAGTGCTGAGGAATTTATTCATAAGTACGAAGGCAAATCAGATCAACCAATCATCGGTCACTTTGGTCTTGGCTTCTACTCCTCATTCATGGTGGCGCAGAAAGTTGAAATCGATACGCTTTCTTACAAAGAAGGCGCCCAAGCAGTTCACTGGAGTTGCGATGGTTCACCAGCGTTTACCCTTGAAGACTCTTCTCGGACAACTATTGGTACAACCATTACCCTCTTTCTGCAAGAGGAAGAACAGGAATATTTAGAAACGTCACGGATCAAGACTCTTGTCAAGACCTATTGTGATTTCATGCCAGTACCCATCAAGCTTGATGGCGAGGTATTAAATAGGCAAAAGGCACCGTGGCGGGAGTCTCTAAATAGCTTAAGCAAAGAAGATTATTTAGAGTTTTACCGCTACCTGTATCCTTTTCAGGAAGAACCGTTGCTATGGGTGCATCTGAATACAGATTATCCATTTATCATCAATGGTATTCTGTATTTTCCGAAAATGAGGCCCGACGTAGATGTGACTAAAGGGCAGATCAAGCTATTTTGCAATCAAGTTTTCGTCAGCGATCACTGTGAAGAAATTATTCCGCAATTTCTACAGCCAATGCGGGGTGTGATTGATAGCACAGATATCCCGCTGAATGTTTCGCGGAGTGCTTTGCAAACTGATCGCACTGTGCGGAAAATCGGCGACTACATTGCGAAGAAAGTGGGCGATCGCCTCAAAGAACTCTACCGCGACAACCTTGAACAATACATTAACACCTGGAAAGACCTTGGCACTTTCGTAAAATTTGGGGTTCTCAACGACGATAAATTTAAAAAACAAGTCGAAGACATCATCATCTTCCGCACTACCTATGAAGGGGTAGTCGATCAGGAGTCAGAAGCAGAGAATACCGAAACCCCTGCAATTCAAGTTCAAGCAAGCGAAGGTGATGCATGGGAAGATGTCACGCCTCCAACTGGAGAACAAGAAAATCCAAAATCCAAAACTCAAAATCCAAAACTCCCATACACCACTCTCAAAGAATATCTAGAACGCAACGAAGAACACCATAAAAATCGCGTCTTCTACAGCACTGACGAAGTATCGCAAGCTACCTATGTAGCGCTGCATAAAAACCAAGGTTTAGAAGTCCTGTTTATGGACTCCTTTATTGACACCCACTTTATCAACTTCCTAGAACGGGAATATACTGATGTCAAATTTACACGGGTAGATTCCGACTTGGATAATACCCTCCTAGATCAAGACAAAGCTGGGGAAATTGTTGATCCGAAAACGAATAAAACTCGGAGTGAGGTCATTAAAGAACTATTCGAGAAAGCCCTCAACAAACCTAGGGTAAACATTCGCACAGAAGCTTTAAAATCTGAAGACCCCCAAGGGACACCACCAGCAATGGTGCTTTTGCCAGAGATTATGCGCCGCCTGCGAGACATGAACGCCATGATGCAGCAGCAAATGACAGAGTTTCCTGATGACCATATTCTACTAGTAAATACAGCTCACCCACTGATTCAGCATCTCGCGAATCTGAGTCAAGGCTCGATCATTCAAGGTACTGGTCAGTCACCCACAGGTCAGTTAGTGAACATGATTTGTCAGCACGTCTATGATTTAGCGCTGATGTCGCAAAAAGGCTTCGACGCCGAAGGAATGAAATCCTTCGTTGAACGATCCAACGAAGTGCTTACCAAGTTGACAGAAGAAGCCGTCAAATAGAACCACACCCCTTCCAAGAAAACGAGTCCGTAGGGGCGGGGTCTCCCCGCCCTTCCAAGAACGGAGATTTTTCTTCCATTTATAACCACCAGAAAAGTTAAGCTGCAGAAAAATCAGTAAATGAACGCTGCTCAGGGCGAATAAAACCTAAAACAATATCTTCCTTAGCCACTCCTAAATCCAGTAAATCCTCAGTTATACCCCTTTCCGTTCCATCCCATTCAATCCACACCTGACCAGAAACAATCCGCAGATGAAATGCCACAGCATGAACTCTACCCGTTTTATCCCAACCTGTATCCATCAATAAATAATTATCAGATTCTCTGTCACAAACAGATAGACTTTCAATCTGCCCATGACTGGGTTGATATTTAGCGTGCTTTTTAACAACACTTTCAATCATTTCTCTATATTTTTCTAATTTATCCATTCTACAATTACCTCCTGATTCTGGTCGAAAATCAGATAATTCATCTGTTGGTCACTTAAAATATCTTGAATAGCTGGTTTTTGAAAAAAATCTATATAGACATTTTCCGAAATTGCTAAATATAACTTAAGTTCTGGATTAATTCTTCTCAACAAACTGAGATAAATGTTATATTGTCCCAAGGTCTTTTCTAACTCAGTAATTAAAGAAGGACTGTTAAAAACCTTGATCTCAATTACAATTTTTTGCTGATTTTTTTCAGCAGCTAATAATTTCTCTGCCCCTAAATCTGCATATAAACGTAAGCCTTTATATTCTATTGTAAACGGGTCATCAGTGATTACCCATCCATCTTTGACTAAAGCATTTTTGACCCTATTGTGATATAAATCGTGCTGTGGCATTTCTAAATAAAAATATTACTTCTATTTTAACGGAAAGAACAACTTGCCCCTCAGGGGTTTTCGACGTCTTTTTTATAAATTTCCTTCCTTTCGTTTATTTCGCTCATTTCGGAATGATGCTAAGATAAGATATAGTAGATTACTAGATCTTATGATACTCCCTGCATCTCAAAACATCGAACAGGCAGTACCCACTCTTGAGGACACTAATTTAGCCAGAACTAGCAGCCAAATATTAGCATCCTACCTACAAAAAAACGCCGATCACAGTACGTTCAAGGTTCTACAAAATGATACACAAGGCGAGACTGTAACTATACCAGCAGCAGCATTAAACTTGCTTGTCGAGATTTTAGTTCAAATGGCAGAGGGTAATGCCGTCAGTATAGTTCCCATCAAGAAGGAACTTACCACCCAAGAAGCAGCTGATATTCTTCAAGTCTCTCGTCCTTATTTAGTAGGCTTACTGCAGTCAGGCAAAATACCTTATTGGAAAGTTGGTACACGTCGCCGAGTCTTGACCCAAGATATAATTAACTACAAAAACAGAATTGACGCAGCACGAATGCAAACTCTTGAAGAGCTTGCTGCCCAAGCGCAAGAACTAGACATGGGATATTGAGTCGCTTATAGTGTCTTTTATTGTTGTCTACGATGCCTGCGTTTTATACCCAGCGCCATTGAGGGATTTCCTCATGTGGCTTGCTCTCACAGGCATGTTTAAGGCGCGTTGGACTGAGGCAATTCACTCGGAGTGGATGAGAAACGTTCTTTTGAACCGCCCTGACCTGAATATCGAACAGCTAACCAGAACCAAAAATCTGATGAATGCCAATATTCGAGATTGTCTGGTAACGGGTTATGAGCCATTGATTACTCTTATTGAACTTCCAGATCCAGATGATCGCCATGTCTTAGCAGCAGCAATTCGCTCTGGAGCAAGTATTATTGTCACTTTCAATCTCAGCGACTTCCCATCTCAAGCTCTTAAACCCTACGGTGTCAATGCGATTCATCCAGATGAATTTATCCTACGTCTGATTGACATTAACCTAGTAGCAGTCTGTACAGCCGCCCAAAGGCAACGAAGGACTCTGAAAAATCCACCAATAACACCAGATGAGTACCTGGACACGCTCTCAAAACTCGGACTAACGCTATCATCTGATACATTACGCTCTTTGTGTAAAGAGATTTAGCGTGCTTTTTAACAACACTTTCAATCATTTCTCTATATTTTTCTAATTTATCCATTCTACAATGTCTTTAACTGAACGTTATTTAGCGTAGACATTCAATAATCAACAAGCGCAAGTAATCTAAATTTTGTATATAAGCTTTCATTAGCTCGAAGTCTTTCTTAGGGGTTGCGAAGTAAAACTGAGCAATTATGGGAATAGAAAATACTCGCATAGTTTGCAATCGCTCAATTGCCTGCTGTTGATTTTCAATCCAACCTTGTGCTTGAATTTGACTAGCATAGCCACGGATATCCACCGTTAACAATTCGATTTCCTCTAAAAGAGTAAATTCTTCATGGTCAGCAGGATATAGAGAAGCAAGTTCTTTTCGCTCTCCTTTGGTATTTTGATAATCGAGAGTTAATTTCTCTAAGACATAAATGATGTGGTTTCTTATGATTTCAGGGTTTTGAGTGTTAAGAGTTGCTTCAGTCATTGTTAACTCCATATGTAACTATTTTTTCAACACCAAATTGATTGGGTCGTACAATCAAATATTCATTTCCTTTACGATAGACTGCTGAACCATCCCAACGATATCCAGTTTTCGGAACTCTTACTGCTTTTTTCTTATTGAAATTGTGGGCTTTTCGCAGATATTTTAATGGGTCAAATTCTTTTCTAAAAGCATGGTCTAAAATACTCTGAGCTACACTAATATAGGTAGAAGCATCCCACTGATCCATATATTGCTCGATTTCAGCAGCTTCTGCCGCAGTGTATCCTTCGCATAGTTGGGTCAAACAGGGATCTACAGGTGGTTCATCCTGCATCAGGTTTCAACTCCAGTTGACTTAGAAGCCACAGTGTTTTCAGAGTACTTTAACTTTATTGTGCCGTGCGATCGCTGCATTAGCTTTGCACGAGGTTGGTCTAAGATTTTAACAGATATGTCCTAACAAGAGGAATTTTGTCACTAAAATATAAAGGCTGTATTCAAATTCCCATCTGGAGATTATTTTATGTCTCGTCGCTGTGAACTCACTGGCAAAAAGGCAAATAATGCCTTTGCAGTTTCTCACTCCCACCGCCGCACCAAGCGCCTTCAGCAAGTTAACCTGCAAAGTAAGCGTGTTTGGTGGCCCCAAGGAAATCGCTGGGTGAAACTGAAGCTGTCTACCAAAGCAATCAAAACCTTAGAAATCAAAGGGTTGGATGCAATGGCAAAAGAAGCTGGAATTAACCTTAATCATTACTAAGGCTTCGTGTTGAGGCGCTGTCTTTCATCACAAGACGCAGCGCCTCCTTCTTACCACAACAAGTAACTTTCCGTCAAGTCCCCCCTTGCTGCCCAAATAGGTGATCCATCATTCTTCTATTCTCGATTTGAAGCCCCCTCACTTCCGTCTGGATTTCTCGGATCACAGTGCGGTCAGCTTCGGCATTTTGAATAAAACGATTCATCGTTTCTTCTAAGTTCACTTGGGAGACAGCCAGTTGGTTAACTCGTCCTTCTGAGTTTAGTTGGGAGACAGCCAGTTGCTCAACTCGTTGTTCTAAGTTTAGTTGGGAGACAGCCAATCTATCTATATTTGAAGTTAGTTGGTCAACTCGTCCTTCTGAGTTTAGTTGGGAGACAGCCAGTTGCTCAACTCGTTGTTCTAAGTTTAGTTGGGAGACAGCCAATCTATCTATATTTGAAGTTAGTTGGTCAACTCGTTCTTCTG
>CAIVAU010000101.1 GCA_903903925.1 uncultured cyanobacterium | reverse complement strand
TTTCTGGCTTGTAAGTAGGGAACAGGGGAACAGGAAAAAATCCTACTTACTTCCATTGGTGGTGAAACTTGTTTCATTGGGACTGCCTTATTGATGTATTTTAATAGTATTTATGTATGTAATTTTTGGACTTTTCAATCAGGTATTGAGTTGACAATTTAGGTAAACAGCAAATGTCAATACTTGATATTGATGCACCGAATCAGTTGCCCTTGTCAATTTCCCTCTTTGCGCAACGCTTGTCAACCCAGACGGTATCTTTCTTGGATGCTTGCTTTTTGAAGCTATCAAACCGACAGCTTTGTCAAAGCTTTGCGGAATTCACATCACTTCTCATACATACCATACCTCATTTGTCAATACCTTCTACTCGACCGGCGCTCTAATTCCTCCTCGTTAATTATGAGCAATTAATCAACCGACTGGCGCAGTTAGAGGATTTAGTGATTGGTCAGCAAGCTCAAACTGCCCTCTCAAGCTCGCAAATGGTTGGTGCGGAAACTTTTACGGCAGAACTCAAGCGTTTGGCTGCTCTGGATAGTGACGTTAGCTGCCCCTGGCGATCGCTGTCCTCAAACATGTGCATCATCTCATATCAGTTCAACTGATTCCGGAACTGACGGATACTCAGAGTCATCAGCACTGTCGCGAAAATGAGCAAAATGAGCACCTGAGGCCAAAGTGTCTCTAGACCTACTCCCTTCAGCAACACCCCGCGACAGATCTCGATAAAATAACGCAAGGGGTCAAGGTAAGTAAGCCCTTGCACAAAGGTGGGCATAGAGGAAATTGGGCTGGTTGCTCCAGACAAAATAACTAAGGGTGGATTGACAAAGAAAGATGTCAACTGTGTCTGCTGCTCACTTTTCGAGTAGGAAGCAATCAGAATGCCGATGCTAATTCCTACCAAAAAGTAAAGCACGGCAATCATGATGAATAATGGTAAATTGCCTCGTAATGGCACACCAAAAGCCAGCCTTGCTACACTTAGAGCAATTAAAACATCAACGGTGAGCAGAATAAGTAAAGGACAAACCTTAGCTAGGATGACCTCTGTATCTGAGGCTGGAGTCATGACCAACTGTTCAATAGTCCCAGCTTCTTTCTCCCCCACCACTAAGGATGCGGCAGCTTGGGAACCAATAACTGTCAGTAAAACCCCAAATATCCCCGACACAATGAACCAAGAAGGTTCCAGCCCAGGATTGTATAACACTGTAGTTTCAACCTGAACTTGTTTGCGCTGTAGAGTTGCGCTACTAGACTGTTGGGTGTTAGTGGTTGAGTTAGAAGAAGTGCTTTGTTGAGTCAAAGTATAGTTGGTAGCAACGCCAGAACTAGTGACCCTTTGACGCAAGGATTGAGCTAATTGAGGGGCTTTATTAAGTTGACGTGTATTGTAATCACTAACCAACTGACTAACATAATTAGAAGCAATAGTTGCTGTGTTAGCATCCACAGCGTCAAACAATGCCTCTACTTCAACCGTGCGTCTGCGAGAAATATCAGAATTAAATTCTGGCGGAATAGTAATACCAACAGTGAGCAAACCCTTTGCCAAATCAGTCAGCATATCCTGCTGATCAGCATAGTAATGGCTAATCACAAAAGCATCGGTTTGCTGGAATGTTTCAATAAAATCACGGGAAGCACTGCTGTGACTATAGTCAGTGATACCAACCTTCAGATCATCAAATTTAGGATTGAGAGCAAAGCCAAATAACATCAAAAAAACGGTGGGTGGAACCAGCAATTGAATCAGCAGTTGACGGTTGCGAAATATCTGGGCAAATTCTTTTTGGAATAATGCCCAGAATCGACTGCCCAAAATTGTGTCTATAAAGTTTGCAAACCCTTTTCTCATAATTAGTTTTCCTACCGTTGTCTCGAAATCCTAAACACCACCTTCTAGCTCCTCTAGATCATTTAGCGTCAGCGGTGTTTGTGCACTATGGCGAATATACAACGCATAAACTGTGGCATTTCTAATCGTAAAAAGCACTCGGTATACATTTTTGGCTTTCCCATAAAGCAGTTGCCGTACTTCTTCTGGAAAAATCTCATGTTCAACGGCTAAGGCACAGCGCTGCGGCTTCTCGTGTAGAGTAGCAATAGCATTCATTAATCCTCGAAACCAACGATCAGCAAACTCCGGATTACGCTCTCGATACCAGCGATAGGCTTGTTGAATCTGAGCTTCCGCAATTGGGGTAATTTCAACCTGAAATGCCATACTTTTGCTGCATTTCTTGGACAAAATCCCTAACAGGGCGAGTTTGACCAGCGTTGAGTTCCTCGAAGCCTTGCTGAATCCCCTCAATTGTCTCCAATTGATCTATCAGTTGGCGTAGTTTAATGGGATCGATTTTGCTAGGATCGAGAAAAGTGACGAGAACTTGAGAGCGATCACTAACATCTTGTGGTATATCAGTGAGATGAATGTGCCCATCCTGATAAATGCCTTCGATAGTTTTTAGCATAAGTTGCCGTTCGGTTGGTATTTCCTTTAATTCTACAAGGCTAATACCTCTCCCACTACTGACTTCCTGTACGGGCGGGGTTACCCCACCCTTACTCCACTTGCATACTCTGCAATCTGCGCCAAGCCAAAAAGAAAAATAAGCTTGCCAGCAACGCCAAAGACAACAGTGGAACCCAAACTCCTAACCAGCCGACACCACGAGCATAGGCATCGCGAGTGATGAGAATGTAGTGTTGGGCTGGGACTAAGTAGGAAATCCAACGGATGGCGACTGGGATATTAGATACTGGGTAGATGTAGCCAGAGAGTTGCAGTGGCAAAAGAAAGGCAGTGAAGGAAACTGCCTGAATTGCCGCACTCTGCATTTGAGTATTTCTGCCTAGGAAAATCCCCCAAAAAACACCACAAGCGATGTAAAGAGCTGAACCTATAATCATAGGTATGGGATCACCAGTAAACCGCAGACCAAAGAACAACCATGCTTCCAAGTTGACTAACAGCACCTCTGCCATACCTACTAGCCAGAATGCTGCTGCCTTACCCAGTAAGTACTCCATACCTGTCAGGCTAGATGCGTAAACTTGAAGGATGGTTCCCTTTTCATACTCTTTTGCCGTTGCCAAAGCAGCGAGAAGTGCAGGAAACAGGGTAACGGTAATCGCTATAGCCCCAGGTCCGATATACCTCAAGGTTTCTAAGCCAGGATTATACCATAGGCGTGACTGGAGACTCACAGCAGTAACATGACTACCTTGGGAATTTTCCACAAAAGCATTGGTAGTCGCCTTGGCATAGCCTCGGACAATATTAGCAGTGTTGGAATCAGTCCCATCTACCAAGATTTGTGCTTCAGCGCTACGTTGCGCTCTTAGGAAATCTCGCGCAAACTTTGGGGGAATAATTAAACCCGCTGCGACTCTCCCTTGATCTAACAATCGAGGTATATTTACGTTTGGGCCATCAGCAACCACGTTGAACTTGGTGGTGCGCTCAAAGGTGGCAATGTACTCTCGACTAATAGGTGTACTGTCTAGATCCTGAATCGCAAAGTTAATTTGGTTCACCTTCAACGATGCCCCAAAGCCAAACAGTAGCAGCAGTATTAATGGTAATACCAGCGCCATTGTCAACGACAATCTATCTCGTCCTAACTGCGTCAATTCCTTCACTGTTTGTGCAAAAACCCGTTTTAGTCGCATAAAAAGTCTTATTAGTTGCTAGTTGCCAATTATCAAAAAAATTCATAATTCATAATTCATAATTCCTAGCTAATCCTTTGGTACATCCAAACCACGTTGTCGTGCCTGTTCCACGACATTGATGAATACATCTTCTAGTGAAAACTCGATCTCGCGGTGGTTTTCCACGTTGACTCCAGCCTCTTGAAGCCAATTTTCCACTTGGGGAATCTGAGTGCGTGGCTGATCTAAGACGGTATGCAGACGAGAACCGAAAATGGATACGCCCCTGTGGTCAAGCTTTTGCTTTAGCAAATCTGATGCCTGTTGCAGAGGATCACACTCCCATTCCACTAACTGCCCTGGTTGTTCTTGTTTGACTTGGCGTGGGGTTCCTTGTGCTACAAGTTCTCCAGCTACCATGAATCCCAGACGGTGACACTGTTCGGCTTCTTCTAAGTAATGGGTCGTTACTAGCACTGCCATGCCTTCACTGGCAAATTGGTTAATCCAACGCCAAAATTCTCGTCTTGCTAAGGGGTCAACACCTGAGGTAGGCTCGTCAAGAAACACGACTTTTGGTTCATGCATCACTGCTGCACCAAAGGCGACTCGTTGTTTCCAACCTCCTGGTAAATCAGATGTTAACTTATTTTCTTGACCTTCTAAGTCACTCATCTGGAGTACCCAATTTTTCTTGGCTTGACGATAACGGCGGGGTATACCATAAACTCCGCAGTAAAACTCTAGGTTTTGTCCGATGGTTAAGTCATCGTAGAGGGTAAATTTTTGCGACATGTAGCCGAGTTTCTGACGTACTTTGGCGCTACGCAATTCGCCAGTTTCTCCAACTAAACTGACGAGTCCAGAACTAGCACTGAGCAAGCCACAAAGCATTTTGATTGTGGTTGTCTTCCCTGCACCATTCGCACCTAAAAGACCAAAGACTTCGCCATATTTAATGTCTAAATTAATATCTTTAACTGCTCGGAAATCACCGAAAACTTTATTCAGATGTTCTGCACCAATGGCTGTTTCCAGAGATTTTTCTGTTTGGAATATTCGGGGATAGTTACCAGTAGAGTTTTCACCTTTGAGTTCCCGCAAACGGGCAACAAAGGTGTTTTCTAAAGTTGGGGTATCGGTGGCAAAATGTTCGATTTGGATCTGTTCCTGCGCTAAAATGCGCTGAATTCTTTTTGTCGTTTCCTGCGGCTGATTTGTGAGTACATCTAGGCGATCGCCAAAACGTTGCACATCAGAAACTGTATCCTGCAAATCAACATTATTCTTCAAAATTTCTGCTGCTTGATCTAGTTGAGCAACGGGGAGGTACACTTCTAAGCGTTGCACACCCAAACTCGCTTTCACTTTTGCAGGTGTGTCGCACTGTTGAATTTTCCCTTCATACATCAAAGCAATTCGCGAACAGCGTTCTGCTTCATCCAGATAAGGGGTAGCAACCACCGTAGTTATGCCTTCACTGACAGCAAGCTGGGCTAGAATATCCCAAAATTCTCGGCGTGACACTGGATCAACACCCGTCGTCGGCTCATCTAACAGCAAGATTTTTGGCTGGTGAATAAGTACACAGCACAAAGCAAGTTTCTGTTTCATTCCGCCTGAAAGACGTCCAGCTAAACGTTCTTTGAATTGTGCCAACTCCAGTAATTGCAGGTAGTGTTCGCTACGAGTTTTGAACACAGCATCACTCACCTCGTGCAAACCTGCTGTGTAACGTAAATTTTCCAAAATGCTCATATCTTGGTAAAGACTGAAGCGTTGGGTAAGGTAGCCCATTCGCAAACGCACATCTCTAGGTTGGGAACTAAGAACTTCCACAGTCCCGCCTTTTTGTGGCATGATACCTGAGAGAATCTGAAATGTCGTGGTTTTGCCTGCCCCATCCGGGCCAATCAGCCCAAAAATCTCGCCTTGGTAAATGTCCAAGCTAATACCTGCTACGGCTTCATTGCTTTGCTTACCGTAGGAATGATGCAAATCCCTGATGGAAATGACAGGCGGATTGGTTCGCTTCTGTTGAGTGACCATATGAATTATGAATTATAAATTATGAATTTAAGTTTCAGAATTCAGAAGTGAGTCCAAATGAAAAAAATTTCACAACGCCTTGCATAAAAATGTTTTTCTCCCCCTACTCCCTCTTCCCTACTCCCTCTCCCCTATTCCCTATTCCCTATTCCCTGCTAAGAGCTCCCTCTTGATCTGGAATAAGAATTCGACCATCAGCTGGCATTCCGGGTTTTGCTAGACCTTGGTTATTTTTTAGGGTGAGTTCTATGCCGAAGACTTGAGTCACTCTGTCTTTTTTGAAGTAGGTGTTTTCTGGGGTGAAGCTGGCTTTGGGGTCTACTCTTGTGACTGTTGCTTGTAGCGGTTGTTTGGGAAAGGCATCTAGATACACTAAGCCTTGCTGACCAACTCTGACTTTACCTACATCTCCTTCAGGAATGAAGCCACGCAGATAAAGATAGTTGGTATTGACGATAGTTAAAAGGGGTGCTCCTGCGGCAATGACTTCCCCTGGTTCTACGGAACGGGTGATGATGCTACCACTTATTGGGCTGTTAATAGTTAGATAATTTAAGTTCGCTTGATTCTGCGCTAGGGTTGCTTGGGCGTTGTGAAGTTCCTGCTGGGCTACTGAAATGTCGGTTTGGGCTTGAATAGTCTGTTTCTGGATTTGTAGGGCTGCTGCTGCTTTGATTGGCTGATTGCGGAGGGTGGCTTGAGCTTGAATTAGTGTTCCCTCAGCTGATTGCACTTGCTGACGGGCTGCATTAACGGTGGCTTGGGCTGTTTGCTCGCTGGTGTCATACTCATCTTTTGTTTGAATTGATACAGCACCTTGAGTAGATAAGGCGCTGTATCTTCGTTGTTTGACTTGTGCTAGCTTCAGATTTGCCTGGGCTTGAACAAGCTGGGCACGTGATGCGGCTAGTGACTTCTCTGCCTCTCTTACTCTACCCTGACTATCTTGCTGGGCTTGCTGGGTGGTCAAATTGGCTTGGGCTAGTTCAGCTTCTAAGACGGGCAACTGTTGGTGGTAACGCTTCAAACTTTCTTGGGAGGAAAGTACTTTGGCTTGGGCTCCCTGGACTTGGGCAAGCTGGTCAGAATCATCAATTTGCACTAACAGTTGACCTGGCTTAACCTCATCTCCTTCTCTGACGGCTACTTTGGCAATCCGACCACCGATTTTTGCAGAGATATCTGTTTCGTGACCTTCTATGCGTCCGCTTAAGAATAAACCAGGCTCAGGGTGATAGAAAAATGTCCGGTAGACGCTGTATCCGACGCCAGCTAGAAGGGCGATCGCCCCTAAGATCAAAACTGGTTTTGGGATGTGTCGCTTCTTCGGTTTCTTCGTTTGAGGCTCTTGTTTGTTAGGTTGCTTTCCGTCGCTTTCAGAGCTGGTTTGTTGTTTTTGGTCTAGTTCTTGTGGCTGCGTTTGTGTCATAAGGGCTCAGTGGTAGTGAACTCTGGAATCTAGTATTTGATTGATTGGTTAATCAACTATTTAAAAAACTAAAGATTGCCTTTAAGTTAGGCTATTGAGGTTTTTATTTGCGATCGTACGTATCTTGCTTTACCGAATATAATAATCTATCTTTAGTAGGATTATATAGTTTGTGTGAATCTCTATCAAGGATAGACATCTGAGTATCTTGTGGAGGAATCTCCAAGCCCCGGAGAAAAACCTCGATCGCAGTTGTCACCATCGTATCAGAGGAAATTTGTTGGGCATCAGGCTGTAAAAAGACTTCACGGGTGAGAATATATGCAACGAGAGAACCAACGAAACAGCGTGCTGCTGCGCCTGAATTCATAGGTTTCAGTACTCCGGCTGAGATTTGCTTTTCCAAATAGCGAGTTAAAAAAGCGATCGAACGACTCGGCCCAATAGTATTAATTGTCTTAGCGAATATGGGTTGTCGGAACGCTTCAGAGAGCAGCAGCTTCATCAATGCAATTGATTTCGGGGTTTCTAAAGCTTCCAGAAACGCCTTAGCAAAGATTGTGAGTGCATCCTGAGGTTGTTTAGTCATGATCTCATCCTCTCTGTGGGTGAGCAACTGCAACACTGGTAGCCGTTGCTCAACGACCTGCTGAAGCAAGTCATTTTTATCTTTAAAGTAGTGGTAGATCAGACCAGGTGAACCAATTCCTGATGCAATGGCAATATCCTTGTTAGTCGCCTTCTCAAAACCCTTACTAGCAAAAACCTCCAATGCACCATCAATAATCTGCTGTCGCCGACCTTCAAAGCCTTGCTCATCCCTTAGAGGCATAAAAGTAATGGATTGATTAGTCAATCAAAGTTTAACATGATTTATCCACAAACATTTAAAAGCGTGATTAGCTGTATGCTAAACGAAAATCAAAGCCAATAGAAAAATGATAACATGAATGCACGTAGATTTTCAGGTGGCTTTACCAGGGCAGTTATTCTACAAATTTTTAAAAAGTCTTCATGTATTGTCAAAATCTAGTCTTTTCTCGTCATGCTATCCAACAAATGTTTTATCGTCAGATCAGTAAAAAGGAAGTAGAAACTGTAATCGTTTATGGATTTGTGATAGAAGAAAATCCCGATGATACACCTTTCCCCAGTTATCTAATATTTGATTTTGTAGAAGGTAAACCAATTCATGTTGTATGTTCCTACGATGAATCTACAGATACGGGTTATGTGGTAACAGCTTATATCCCCGACCAGAATATTTGGTCAGATGATTTTAGAACTAGGAGAGCAAGACTATGAGATGCGTAATTTGTCTGCATGGAGAAACTAAACCAGGTTTAGTAACTGTGACTTTAGAAAGAGACGAATGTATTGTCGTAATTAAAAAAGTTCCAGCAGAAGTTTGTGATAATTGCGGTGAATATTATTTAAGTGATGCGATTACTGAACAAGTTTTAGAAAGGGCAGAAGTTGCTGTTAATAATGGGGCAGAGGTGGAAATTATTAAATATGCAGCCTAGTTTTTATTGTGCAGCAATCTGCTGCACAAATTATTTCTGATAATTCTGCCACAGATTGTGGTAGAAATTTCTGATTCAAGGGTGAGTTTGACCGTGTATTACATTTATCAAAGGCTATATTCAGGTTGCGCTTCGCAGTTGATGATAAAGGCTCATCTTCCCTTGAATTGCTTGAAATCTAGGGTCGAGATGAAGGGTTGTCTCACCGCTACCGAGAAACAAGTAGCCATCTTCTTGCAAATGGTGTTGTATTTTATTTAAGATTGATCGCTTTGTCTCAAGATTAAAGTAAATCAAAACGTTCCTGAGAAAAATAATATCCATCTTGGGCAGCGCAGTCCAGGGATGAATTAAGTTCAGTTGCTGAAACTCTACCATTTGCCGAATTTCATCAACTATTTGCCAGGATTGTCCTATGGGTCGGAAATAGCGATCGCGCAAAGCAGTGGGCAATCCCCGGCTAATTTCTAGATTGGTATACTGTCCTTGCTGCGCCCGATCAAGGGCGATTTGGGAAAAGTCACTCGCTATCAGGCGAATTCTCCCAGTCTTCAGGTCTGGAAAAGTTTCACGAATGAGCATGGCTATGCTATAAGGTTCTTGCCCGGTAGAACAAGCAGCACTCCAAATATTAATTGAACGCTGGCTGGAACGTGACTGGATGAGGGAGGGTAAGATAGTAGATTGAAGGGATTCAAAAGGATGGCGATCGCGAAAAAAGGATGTCTCACGATTGACTAGTGCGTCGGTTGTTTGAATGTGCAGATGATTAAAGGGACTTTTCTTCAGATGTTCAATAAATGCGGCGATCGACTCAAATTGTAGCTCAGAGGCGATTCTGCCTAAATGCAATGTTACCAAGTAATCTTTGTCAGACTCTAACACCACGCCAGACTGTTTGTACACTAATTTGCGGAGATACTCAAAATCAAAAGGTTGATTTGTCATCCATCAAGCTGCCTAACTAGCGGAGAAGTACGGTTGACTCGACGTAAAATTTCTGACATCATTTGGTCAAGTGGTAAAATCGCATCTGCTAATCCTGCGTTCACCACAAATCCTGGCATTCCCCAGACAACGCTACTGGCTTGATCCTGAGCTAGAACTTGCCCATTACGCTCGTGAATCTGCTGACAACCTCGCAATCCATCTTGCCCCATTCCCGTTAATATTACCCCAAGGGCGCGGTGATCATAAACTTTTGCTACAGATTCAAACAAAACATCAACTGAAGGACGACAGGAATTTTGATGGGGTGTTTGCTCAATCACAAGTTGTACAATACCCTGAGACTTCTTGACACTGAGATGGTAATCACCGGGAGCAATCCAAATTGTTCCAGGATCTAGTGTAGCTCCTTTGATTGCTTCTCGAATAGGTAGTGAACATTTTGTCGTCAGGCGTTCAGCCAGCAATTTTGTAAACATCGGCGGCATATGCTGAACAATGACCATCGGCACTGGAAAATTAGATGGTAACTCCGCTAGTAAGGTTGCAAGTGCATTAGGTCCACCCGTGGAAACCCCGATCGCCACAATTTCAGCTGTTGATCGAGGGAGTCTGATCTGAGAACCAACAGGGGAAGAAGAGACAGGTGACTGGGCTGATAATTTCTCTGGTTTTTTCGTGCTTAATGCTTTAATCTTAGGAATGAGGGTATCTTGCAGGTATTGGGTAACGTCATCTCCATGACTTGAGTGACTCGGTTTTGGTACATAATCTGAAGCTCCTAATGTCAGAGCATCAAGGGTTGCAGTTGCCCCTGTGGTCGTCATTGAACTAAACATAATCACTGGCAGATGCCCATCAAGTTGACGGATGTGAGACAGCGTTTGCAGCCCATCCAGACCGGGCATTTCTACATCTAGAATCACAACATCTGGATGAAGTTGTGAGAGTTTTGCCAGTGCAATTTGCCCAGTCGAAGCCACTCCTGCAACTTCAATTTGAGGATCTGCGGCGAGAATTTTGCTCAGGCGGCTACGCACCATCACCGCATCATCCACAATTAAAACGCGAATTTTTTGCATTGCTAAACACGAAATTGGCTGACAATCGTTTGCAAATTCACTGCCATTCGAGTCAGTTCCACGGTGGCTTGAGAGGTATTACTGGCCCCTATTGTCGTCGTTTGAGCATTTTCAGCAACAACACTAATACTTTTTGCAATATCTGAAGTTCCTTTTGCCGCTTCAGCGACGTTTCGCGAAATTTCATTGGTCGTTGCTGTTTGTTCTTCAACAGAACTGGCGATCGCATTTTGAAGATCGTTAATTTGATCAATCACAGATGTAATTTGAGTAATGGCATCTACGGCACTCTTGGTATCAGTTTGAATCGCTTCGATCCGTTGACTAATATCTTCGGTAGCGATCGCCGTTTGTTTGGCCAAGTCTTTGACTTCATTTGCCACTACCGCAAATCCTCTACCTGCATCACCCGCCCGTGCTGCTTCTATTGTGGCATTCAAAGCTAACAAATTGGTTTGCTGGGCGATGGAGGTAATGACTTTAATCACCTTGCCGATTTCAACACTGCTTTGACCGAGTTTAGTAATAGTTATATTCGTTTGAAATGAGGTTTTAACAGCACCTGCTGCCACTTTTGCAGCTTCTGCAGCACTTTTGGCAATTTCCCGAATGCTGACGTTCATTTCCTCGATCGCTGTTGCTACTGTCACTGCATTCTGACTAACTTGCTCCGCAGAAGCAGCAGCAGATGACGCTTGTTCAGCAGTTTGACTGGCACTATCACTCATTTCACCACTGACTGCAGTAAATTCTTCCGCTGCGGTTGCAACAGTAGCTGCAATTTCTGCGATTTGGCGCATCGTTTCACTAAGACGATTTGTCATGTCATTCGCGATCGTGCCAATCCGTAATAACTCACCAGTCAGTGGCTGTCCATCAATTTCCAGTGCCATTGTTTGAGTTAGGTCGCCTTGGGCGATCGCGCTTAAGACCCGTTCTGCTTCCGTCGTCGGCATCACCAGATGGTGAATTAAGCGATTGATCGATTCGACACTGGTTGCCCAATCTCCCCTTGCTCCTTCCAAGACTAGCCGTTCCGTCCCCTTTCCTTCAACCCCAACCCGCTGACTAACTTCCCCAATACCTTGCGCGAAAGCTTGATTCCGGCTCACCCATTCATTAAATTCACGGGCAACGTCACCCAATCCATTAGTTTCGTCTAAACGCACTGAAAAGTCACCTGCATTTGCTGCCTGCATAGCTTCAAGCAAGTGTTGCAGGTCTACAGATGTTGTCGATTCTAGGGTTTTTTCCACTCTCTGTGTCGAATCAGAAATCATAAGTATTTCCTGATAATATAGTTTTTTTTTAATTGGGAGGGGATAGACTGTAAGCTGAATCCAAAATTTTCTCAGTATTCAGTACGAGTAAAAAATCATGCTCAAGTTTGTATGTACCCTTGATAAAGGATCGAATGTGAGCATTTAAAGTCGCTGGGGGTGGTTCCCAAGTCTCAATGGAACATTTCAACACATCTCCAATATCATCGACGATAAAACTAACAACATCATCGACGGTATTTAAAATAATGTTATAAATTGGTTGCTCAACCATACCACAGGATGCTGTTCGCAGTCCTAAACGACACGGTAAATCCACAACCGGAATCACCTGCCCACGAAGATTCATCAAGCCGCAAATATCGAGTGCAGCAAGGGGAATCCGGGTCAGAGGTTGCTGTCGAATGATTTCTTGAACATCTTCAACCTCAATGCCAAAACAAGTGCCGTTCAGAAAAAAAGTGCATATTTGCTGGATGGTCATAGATGAACAGGGTGTGAGGTGTGGTAAGGGTTTGCCAGATCGACGATCGCATTCAGATCCAGGATTTCGGTGATTTGACCTTGGACAGTGGCGTAACATTGGACACCTGGACGATTTGCTAACCCCGTCACCGAGAGTGATTCTTCTACAATATCGAGAATTTGCTCCACAATCAGCCCAACCGTATGATCGTCATTCAGGGTGATGACGACGATCGAGATGAATTCTTTAAACTCATCCAGGGGATGAGGTGTTCCGGTGAAAACCTTCTGTAAATCAATCAACGATACAATGCGATCGCCATACTTCATTAAATAGAGATCACCCACTTGATCAATCATCGTCCTTGGAATCATTTCCAGGCGAGTTGTATGGGTGAGAAGAATTCCCATCCGCAAGTTTTGGGGACCAAGAACCATCAGGATCAATTGGCGCTCTGTTAATTCTACCTCAGGCGCAACAAATGGAAGCTGTGACTGCTGCTGTACCCCTGCATATTCAGCTAATCCTGAAACATCTAGAATGAGGGCAACATTCCCATCGCCTAAAATAGTTGCACCTGCGAACATGACGAGGGATTTCAACTGTTTGCTCAGTGGCTTAACCACAATGTCCTGGGTATCTTCGATCTGATCGACAATCAGCCCAAATCGGTATCCATCCGCTACAATCACCACAAAGTAAAGCAAGTCAGTTGGAGTGAGGGATGCTGTCAACTGCAAAACTGAGTTAAGATAGACTAAGGGTAGAATTTGCCCTCGCCATCGGTACACGGGAACATCTAGTAAAGTTTCAATACTGTCCTGGATCTTCTCCCTGCCTTCAATTCTGATCAATTCCTGGACACTGGTTTGAGGGATGACAAATATTTCACCACCACTGGAAACAAGCAGTGCTGGAATAATAGCGAGTGTGAGTGGAATTTTCAAGCGAAAGGTCGTTCCGTGTCCTGGTTGACTATCAATCTCGACTGTACCGTTCACCGATTCAAGATTACGGCGCACTACATCCATGCCGACTCCTCGACCGGATAAGTGCGTGACGACCGTTGCAGTCGAAAATCCTGATAGAAAGATCAGATTTAACGCCTCTTGATCGCTGATTGATGCAGCTTGAACAGCGCTCATTAATCCTAGTTGTTGCGATCGCGCCTTGATTCGAGCCGGATCGATGCCTATGCCATCATCGCTAATTTCAATAATAACTTTACCACTTTCTTGAAATGCTCGCACCTTTAAGATGCCTTGAGCAGATTTGCCGTTTGCAACTCTTACATCAGGTGGTTCAATTCCATGATCAATACAATTGCGAACCAGATGGGTTAAAGGATCTTTAATCCCAGCAATCAGGTTGCGATCAAGTTCTGTCTCGCTTCCTTCTAGTTCAAGAGTAACCTCTTTACCAGAGGCGATCGCCGAATCTCGCACCAAGCGCGGCAAATTGCGCCAGAGTGTACTAATGGGCTGCATTCGCGTTTTCGTCACGCTGTCTTGCAGTTCATTGGTAATCAGATCAATTTGCTGACAGGTTGAAATCAGGGTGGGATTACTACTGGTTGCTGTAAGTTGCAGCATTCGATTCCGGGCTAGAACCAATTCACCGACAAGATTCATCACATGGTCAAGTAAATCGACCTGAACGCGAATGGTTGAATCAAGGGATGTTGCAGATTGAACATCGGCAACGTCTAAAGCCTTGAGGTCATTCGTAATAGTCACTTCTGTGGAAAGTGTGGTTAACGCAGCGATTAAGCTGGTATAATCTTTATCCCCATCCGTTGCCGTTGCTTCAATCGTTTGTAAAATTTGTCTAATTGCGTCGGTCAGTTGCAGTAAAACCGTTGCCTCCACTGCAGTAATATTGCGCTGTGTCGTCCGAATTGTGTCTAATAAAGTTTCTCCAGCATGAGCGATCGCTTCAAGTTTAGCAAAGGGGAGAAAGCCACAATTTCCTTTAATAGTATGCAAGGCACGATAAAGCCGATTGATCTGATTTTGGTCAAGAGAACTATTTTCAAGGTTCACAACATCTTGCTCAAACTGAGTCAAAATCTCGTGACTTTCGATTAAGAATGCCTTTAAATCTTCAGCATCTATTTCATTTAAAGACACCATTCTTTTGACATATCCTAGCACTTTATCGGTCTCTATACTATGATTCTGTAAAAGTGTTCACAATCTGTCTTAGGGTAGATGTTTGATCAGTAGAAATGCTGAATCCTAATAGTAGGAGAAGCTGAAAAAAACAATATGGAATATCCTATAAGACTCCTACTAGATTTTTGAACGACACGTAGGGTGGGCAGTGCCTACCAAAACTTGGATATAGTTAGCAAAATACATAACCACTGCCCACCCTAAACCTACATGCATGTAGTTCACAAAAATTGCAACGTAATGGCTATCGCAACAAGGTTCAGTGCTATCGATGCAAATACTGTGGACGGCAATTCTTGGGTTCTTATAAACAGGCATGGTATTCAGCAGGTGTTAAGCTGCTTTGTATTAAGATACATCATTAAAGGAAATGAGTACTCGGAGGATTGAGAAATTCACGAATATTCACCATACGACGATTTTGCCTGGATTCGAGTTGAACTATGAACGATTTAAGTGTTAGTTTAGTGTTGATTGTGGATGATGCAGCCTTCTCTCGGCGGATGCTACGTAAGTATGTAGAAGCAGAGGGTTGCCAAGTTCTAGAAGCGACAAACGGGCAACAAGCCCTGGAGATGGTGCAACAACATCAACCAAATTGTATCTTGACAGATCTACTCATGCCAGGGGTTGATGGCTTCCAGTTGTTACAGACACTCAGGGATCAAGGGTATACAATTCCCACTGCGGTGATTACTGCCGACATTCAAGATACCTCACGGCGGCGTGGGGCAGAACTAGGAGCAGCCGGATTTATCAACAAACCTGCGAAAGAAGACGAAGTTCGACAGACCGTTCGACAATTGTTGCACAAATAAGGAACCGATCACTCATGCCGCGAATTACCGAGGAGCAGCTTGATGCACTCCAGGAGTTTATCAATATAGGGGCTGGACGTGCAGCGGGAATGCTGAATGAGATGGTCGAATCACCTATTCTACTCAGTGTTCCAGTTTTAAAAGTGTTTCATGGTGAAGCACTAAAGCAAGAAGTTATGAGGCGGTTTAATAATCATTGCCTCTCTGTGGTAAGATTGAGTTTCTCCGGCAGCTTTAGTGGAAGTGCAGAACTTGTCTTTCCGACTGAAAGTGCTTGTGCACTGGTGTCCCTTCTAACGGGTGAAGATCGTGATTCTCCAGATCTGGATGCGGTAAAAATCGGAACCCTGACCGAGGTGGGAAATATCGTCATTAATGGTGTGTTGGGATCAATCAGTAATTTGCTAAAGCGGCAGATGAACTACATGATACCCACATACTTTGAAGATACGATGGAGCATCTTTTCTCTTCTAATGATTCATTCGATCTTAATATGATCTTTTTACTAGCACAAACTAGATTTGAGATTAAGCAACTTGAGATTATGGGTGAAATTATTTTAATTTTTGAAATGCCTTCATTCGATGAGCTACTTGGTTGTGTTGATCGAGAACTTAGCCTGATCTAGGGATCTTGAGAGCAAGGAACAATTGGATATCATGCCTCACTGTGACGATCGCTTTAGTTTATTAGATCAAATTCCGCTCGGTATCTGCATTTTACAATCCGACTATTTTGTAGTATTCTGGAATCGCTGCCTAGAAGAGTGGACCAAGATTTCGCGTGATCGGATCAGAGGGTACTCACTCTGTGAATTTTTTCCTCATCTCAGTCAACCATTGTACGCAAATCGCCTTGCTCAAATTTTTGCAGGCGGGCCCCCCACTATTTTTTCCTCACAGCTACACAAACACTTGATTCCAGCCACTCTGTCTAACGGGAAGAACCGCATCCAGCATACAACTGTGACGGCGATTCCAGCGAGTGAGGGAGAGGGTTTTTACGCAATGCTCTCGATTCAAGATGTCACAGATTTAACATTTCGCGTCCAAGAATATCGTCAGATGCGGGATCAAGCCGTTGCCGAAATTGAGGAACGCAAGGAACTGGAAGTCGAACGCCATCGTCTGTTGGAACAAGAACAGCTAGCTAGAGCAGAAGCCGAACGTGCAAACCGGATCAAAGATGATTTTTTGGCTGTCCTCTCCCATGAATTGCGATCGCCCCTGAACCCCATTTTGGGTTGGGCAAAACTGATGCAAAGCCGCAAATTTGCTCCGGCTGAAACTGCTGAAGCACTGGCAACGATAGAACGTAATGTTAAACTACAAATCCAACTGATTGATGACCTGCTTGATGTTGCCAAGATTCTACGGGGGAAGCTCAGCATAGATACGGTTCCCGTCAATTTGGTGTTTGTGATTGAGGCGGCGATCGACACTGTCAGAACCGCAGCCATTGCCAAATCAATTCTGTTGCATCCGGTGTTACCCTACATTGGGCAAGTCTGTGGAGATGCCACCCGCCTGCAACAGATCGTTTGGAATTTACTATCCAACGCAGTCAAGTTTACTCCCAAAGGAGGACAGGTAGAAATTCGACTAGAGCAAGTCGATGATCAGGCACATATAATCGTGAGTGACACGGGTAAAGGCATTAACCCTAACTTTCTCCCTTGCATATTTGAGACATTTCGTCAAGAAGATGTCTCAGTGACTCGTAAATTTGGGGGGTTAGGATTGGGGTTGGCGATCGTCCGTCAGTTAGTTGAGGCTCATGGCGGCACTATCACAGCAGACAGCCCAGGTGAAGGGTTGGGAGCTACCTTTACAGTTCGGTTACCACTGCTGGATATGAAACCGGACATTACGCAGACCAATAAGTTGCTAGATTCAGCACTAGATCTCACCGGACTTCGAGTCCTTGCCGTTGATGATGAACCCGATGCCCGTGAACTATTAACAGCCTTGCTGACGCAATATGGAGCAGAAGTCCTGACTGTTGCCTCTGCTGTGGAAGCGCTAACAGTTCTGGAGTCCTTTCAACCCGATGCATTGATCAGCGATATTGGAATGCCCGAAATCGATGGCTATACTTTGATCCAACAGATCCGGGCTTTACCCCCTGAAAAAGGTGGACGAATTCCGGCGATCGCGTTAACGGCCTATGCCAGAGAAGATGATCAACAGCAAGCAATATCCAGTGGCTATCAATGGCATATTACCAAGCCTCTTGAACCAGAGCAGTTAGTTCGGGCTGTAATAGTAATCACAGGTCATAAAAGTTAGTGTTCTTGTGTAGTATAATATCAGATTGCTGTAAGTGCGATCGCTGTAGCTGGAAATCAACGCTTACAAATTGGCTGCCCAAAGAATGGAGATGTCGCTATATTGCCTGAACATTGCATCAGCACTCACAAGCGTCATGTCTTCCAACTGAGACTGTGCAATCAGCATTCTGTCAAACGGATCTCGGTGATGCAAGGGTAATGCAGCTGCCTGTAAAGCATGGGTGGCGCTAATTAAGAGCGATTGCGCTCCCAATTGCATCATCCGGCTAGAAATGTAACTATCGATAGGTTCTGGCAGTGGCAACTTTCCGATAGCAACTTTGATGCCTATTTCCCAGACGCTAGCAACAGAGAACCACAATTCGTTAGCTTCATCAGCAATGTGTGCGATCGCCTCCTCATTCAAGCGTTCTGGTTGGGCAAACCACCACAACCAGCATTGGGTATCCATCAAGAGTTTCACTCTTCACTACCCTCGAATGCTACCAAAATCTCTTCTGACAAAGGGGCGTTAAAGTCTTCTGGCACGATGAAACGCCCTCGATCCAACCCTAAACTAGCTTGCCGATTGGATGAGGTCCGAAATGGAACCAGCTTTGCTACGGGAATGCCTCGGTTTGAAATAATGATTTCTTCTCCAAGTTCCACACGCGATAACAGACGTGAAAGGTTTGTTTTGCAAAAATGAATATTGACAGTTTCCATCAATTTTTAGGACTAAGTCTACAAACTAAGTCTAGTATAGCTGAATGGTAGTGTAATACTAGATAAATGATGTTTACCTAAGACAGCAAAACAACTTGTGGCCAATCAAGAAGAAATCACTTTATCCTTGAGTCGAACACCTCTATATTCCCTTGCCCAAGAACTAAAAGCGCGGCTGACCAGCTTTGGCGGTTGGGAAATGCCAGTGCAGTTTGCTGGCATTAGTCGGGAACACGAAGCTGTCAGAAATGCAGCGGGGATGTTTGATATTTCTCATATGGGTAAATTTACCCTCCAAGGAAAAGACCTCGTTTCTCAACTCCAGCGTTTAGTTCCTTCTGACTTGAGTCGATTGCAACAAGGGACAGCGCAATATACCGTATTGTTGAATCCCCAAGCAGGGATTATCGACGATATCATTTTCTATTACCAAGGTGAAGATGCCACTGGAGAACAGCGGGGAGTGCTGATTGTCAATGCTGCAACTACAGCTAAAGATAAAACATGGCTATTGCAGCACCTCAACCCAGATGAGGTAAAGTTTCAAGATATTTCGTCCAAAAAAGTCCTAATTGCTGTCCAGGGACCAAAAGCAATTCGTTACCTTCAGCCTCTAGTGCAAGAGGACTTAGCCCCCATCCAGGCATTTGGTCACATTGAGGCAACAGTGCTGGGTAAGCCAGCCTTTATTGCCCGCACAGGTTACACTGGGGAAGATGGATTTGAAGTGATGGTAGAGCCAGATGTAGGGATTCAATTGTGGCAGAGTCTTCTTCATGCTGGTGTCACCCCTTGCGGACTAGGTGCAAGAGACACCCTGAGACTAGAAGCTGCAATGGCACTTTACGGTCAAGATATTGACGACACCACGACACCTTTAGAAGCCGGTTTAGGTTGGCTAGTTCATCTAGATACCAAAGGTGATTTTATTGGTCGGGAAATCTTGGAACAGCAAAAATCTGCTGGAGTCCAGCGCCGACTTGTAGGGTTGCAAATGCAAGGACGCAACATTGCCCGTCATGGCTATCAAGTGCGATCAACAGGTGCAGTCGTCGGAGAAGTTACTAGTGGGACATTATCACCTACACTTAGTTACCCGATCGCCTTAGCCTATGTTCCCACCCAACTAGCATCCGTCGATCAGCAACTAGAAGTGGAGATTCGTGGCAAAGCTTACTCAGCAGTTGTTGTTAAGCGTCCGTTTTATCGATCAAAAAATCGGTTGACAAACTGACTCCTGACTCCTGACTCCTGACTCCTGACTCCTGACGCATGTATTCTGCTTTAATTTATTTCTTGGAGTTCTCTGAGTTACTCAATCTAAAGTATGGTTAACTTACCAGATGTGAATAGCTCGCAGTTTTATAGTTGATTGTTTTGAAGTGAAAAGGAAGTAGTATGGATTTGGAATATCCTGGAGATTTGAAATACCTGGATACTCATGAATATGTCAGGTTAGAGGGGGAAATTGCCACCATTGGCATTACTGCCTTTGCTGTAGATCAATTGGGTGACGTTGTGTTTTTAGAACTGCCAGAAGTTGGTGATGCTGTAACCAAGGGAGAAACCCTCGGCAATATTGAATCGGTTAAAGCTGTTGAAGACTTGAATTCCCCAGTGACTGGTACAGTCATAGAACGCAATGATCCTATGATCGACTCTCCCGAACAATTGGCACAAGATCCCTATGGAGATGGGTGGTTGCTGAAGGTGCGCGTCAGTGATCTCAATGAGATTGATGATGCAATGACTTCTGAAGAGTATAGTACTCTGGTGCAAGGGGAGTAGATGGAGAAGATGAGGGAGATCAAAAAGATGGAAAGCAACATCCTCCTCATCTCCTTCATGCTCAATTTAAAGTTGCCCGGAATCATTTCATGAAGTTTAGATGAATTGGTTGCATAGCTCTGACTCTATTAAATATACTTATTGCAAAATATGAAGTAGTAGCGTCCGGAGAGCAATTTGTGGTACTGAACGTCCCTCGCCCTAAGTCACAATATCAGCAGACACTGGGGAAAAAGAGTCAGAAGTTAAGTTCTTTTCAAGAGCGACACATCGGACCGTCGTCCGATAACATCCAGCAGATGCTTGAGGTATTGGGCTTTACCACCCTTGATGACCTGATTGACAAAATAGTACCACAGGCAATTCGACTATCTCACCCCCTTGATTTACCAGAAGCACAAAGTGAGTCCGCAGCACTAGCCAATTTAAAAGAAATAGCTACGAAAAATCAAGTATTTCGCTCATTTATTGGTATGGGATATTACGACTGTATAACTCCCTCGGTGATTGGGCGCAATATCCTAGAAAACCCTGGTTGGTATACTGCTTACACCCCTTATCAACCAGAAATTGCCCAAGGGCGACTAGAAGCGCTGCTCAATTTCCAAACTATGCTGATTGACTTGACAGGTTTGGAAATTGCCAATGCTTCGTTACTTGATGAAGCCACAGCAGCCGCAGAAGCGATGAGCATGAGTTACGGTGTTTGCAAAAATAAAGCAAATACTTATTTTGTCTCTCAGAACTGCCATCCTCAGACCATTGAAGTGTTACAAACACGGGCGAAACCTCTAGGAATCAACATCATTGTCGGCGATCATCAGAACTTCTCATTCTCTGCCGGGGAATGTGAGCCTATTTTTGGAGCAGTTCTGCAATACCCTGCCAGTGATGGTACAATCTACGACTATCGCGCTTTTATCGAAAAAGCCCATGCTATTGGTGCAATAGTGACGGTAGCCGCAGACCTCTTAAGCTTGACACTGCTGACACCTCCTGGAGAATTTGGTGCTGATATTGCTGTTGGTAGCACGCAACGCTTCGGTATCCCCTTGGGCTACGGGGGTCCCCATGCAGCTTACTTTGCGACAAAAGAAGAATACAAGCGGCAGGTCCCTGGACGGATCGTAGGTGTATCAAAAGATAGACATGGAAAAACTGCCTTGCGTCTGGCGCTGCAAACCCGCGAACAGCACATCCGTCGCGAAAAAGCCACCAGTAACATTTGCACCGCGCAGGTACTGCTTGCAGTAATGGCTAGTATGTATGCTGTTTATCATGGTCCGGTAGGACTCAAGAGAATAGCCGAGAACATCCACCAGTTGACAGTCATACTAGCGGAAGGACTCAAGCGCCTTGGTTACAGTATTAGTTCTGAACATTACTTTGATACCCTCAGGGTGGAATTAGGAACACACTCTTTAGAGAAAATTCTAGAAGCTTGCGTTGCCCAAAAAATTAACATTCGTATTCTCGACGCCACGACTGTAGGTATCTCTCTAGACGAAACCACTACAGAAGAAGATATAATAGATCTCTGGCAAATTTTCGCTCTTAGCGATCGCCTACCCTTTACCCTCAAAGAGTTATCCCCCCCCTCCCCCCCCTCTCTCCTCTTCCCCCGCACCACCACCTACCTCACACACCCCATCTTCAACAGCTATCACTCAGAAACAGAGTTGTTGCGCTATCTGCACAAGCTGGAAACTAAGGACTTGTCGCTAACGACATCAATGATTCCGTTAGGTTCATGCACGATGAAGCTGAATGCGACATCTGAGATGATACCAGTCAGTTGGGCTGAGTTTAGCAAGATACATCCTTTTGCACCACTGTCCCAAACCCGAGGGTATCAACTCCTGTTCCACCAGCTTGAGGAATGGTTAGCTGAAATCACAGGCTTCGCAGGAATTTCCCTACAACCAAATGCTGGTTCTCAGGGCGAATATACGGGTCTTTTGGTGATTCATCAGTATCACCAAAGTCGTCAAGAAGCACACCGCAATATCTGTTTGATTCCCCAGTCAGCCCATGGGACAAACCCTGCAAGTGCGGTGATGTGTGGAATGAAAGTCGTTAGTATTGCTTGCGACTCTGAAGGTAACGTTGACCTTGATGACCTCAAGGCTAAAGCCCAAAAGCACAGCAAAGAACTTGCTGCTTTAATGGTGACATATCCCTCAACTCACGGTGTGTTCGAGGAGGAAATTCAGGAAATCTGTGCTGTTATCCATAGTCACGGTGGACAAGTTTATATGGATGGGGCGAACATGAACGCCCAAGTCGGACTTTGTCGTCCCGGAGATATTGGCGCAGATGTGTGTCACTTGAACCTGCACAAAACCTTCTGCATCCCTCACGGTGGTGGTGGCCCTGGGATGGGGCCAATTGGCGTCGCACAGCATCTCGTGGAGTTTTTGCCTGGACACTCTGTTATGGGGCATGGGGAAGAAATTCCCAATTCTCATATCGGCGCGGTTGCTGCTGCACCTTGGGGTAGTGCCAGCATCTTGGTGATTTCTTGGATGTACATTGCTATGATGGGCCCAGCAGGTTTAACGGAAGCAACAAAAGTAGCAATTCTTAATGCTAACTACATCGCTCGTGTGCTAGAGCCATATTATCCCGTTTTGTATAAAGGGAAAAATAGTCTAGTTGCTCATGAATGCATTTTAGATTTGCGATCGCTCAAAAAATCTGCTCTGATCGAAATCGATGACATTGCCAAGCGCTTAATGGATTATGGCTTCCATGCACCAACTGTATCTTGGCCTGTAGCAGGTACAATTATGGTCGAACCCACAGAAAGCGAATCTAAAGAAGAGTTGGATCGTTTTTGCAATGCGATGATTGCTATTCGAGCAGAAATAGCTGAAATTGAATCAGGTAAGGTAGATAACCACGATAATGTCTTAAAGAATGCACCCCACACTGCTGAAAATTTAATCGTCGGAGAATGGAATCATACCTATTCTCGCGAACAGGCTGCTTACCCCGCACCTTGGACTCGCGAGTACAAATTCTGGCCTAGCGTCGGTCGCATTGACAGTGCTTACGGCGACAGGAATTTTGTCTGTTCTTGTCTGCCAATGGAAGGGGATTGAAGTCAGGAGTCAGGAGTCAGGAGTCAGGAGTCAGGAGTCAGGAGTCAGGAGTCAGGAGTCAGGAGTCAGGAATAAAACTCGTAACTCTTCACTTCTCACCCCTAACAATCAAAAACCAACATCTAACAACTAACTCCTCATTTCTAACTCCCTTAGTTGTTCTCGCAAAGATAAGGGCATATACCCCATTGTAAAAGCCTTGGAACTATTTAAAGAAACATCACTAGGTCTAGGTGCTGACATTTTTACATCTTGTTGGCGACAGGCTTTAAGTCCTGTGGTAGGAAGTTGAAAAATGTCTGCTAATAGGCGTCCAAAGTCATAACGTGAAATTCGCTCTTTACCACCTAGATGAAGGTGTCCGTTCACTTTTTCTAATGCTAATAATAATCCTTTCGCCGCAGTTTTTCCACTGACTGGTGTACGAAATTCATCTATAAATAAATTTACATCTTTTCCTTCTTTTAAAGTTTGAATAAATGGCTGCATAAAGCTTTTAGCAGTTGGTGTTTCCATGCCAAACATTAACGGCATCCGGCAGACTGCGGTCATGGGATAACGTTCTAGCATACCTAACTCAGCCATGACTTTGTGTTCACCGTAAATATTAACAGGACATACGGGATCTATTTCCTGATAAGGAGGATTTAAGCCATCAAAAACTAAGTCGGTTGAGGTGAAAACGCAACTCATATTATTATCCGCACATAAGCCAGCGATGTTGCAGGATGCTACCACGTTAATCGCATATGATTCATGGGGGTGACTTTGACAAAAATTTGGTTGGGATTGTGCTGCTGTATGAATAACGGCTGCTGGTTGGATGTCATGAAATATTTGCTTAAGTTCCTGAAAATCTGTTAAGTTAACTTTTATAGTCGTTGTGTCTGGAATGTTGACAGGATGGCTAAAGTATGTACTATAAACTTCCCATTCTTGTTTTGCCAGTTGGCAAAGATGCCATCCTAAAAAACCACTCGCTCCAGTAATTAATATTTTTTTCATGGCTCGATATGTATGGACTAAATAAGGTGTACTAAAAAATGTACTAAGAAAAGGCTGAAACCCTCGCCATAAGAGGGATGGAACCAATACTAACCGAAAAGCAGGATCAATTGTTGCCGAGTGTTTGAATAATCAAACATGAGATGATGTGGGTGAAAGTAGTTTTGATGGATGGATATCGTATCATGCTGAGTCCAATATTTGAGAGGTTTGCCGAAGCATCACCACCCAAAAATGTTATTCTTGTGCTGAGTCTCTTCTATATTTTATTTTCTGGAAGTCCCTTACAGCAATTTTCACCTAAATGAACCACACCGTTTGTAAGGGCGCAAAGTCGCCGCGCCCCTAAGAATCTGGTCTAATTACCTGAAAATTGCTGTAAATCATCACAACTCCGATTAATTAACCCTTCAACAGTAGAGATAAACTCATGCTCTAAATAAGGCTTGGTTAAGTAAGCCGTTGCTCCCAGTTCTTGGGCGAGTTGGCGATGTTTCTCAGTGGTGCGGGAAGTAAGAATAATGACAGGTTTGCTACTTAAATCAGGGTTTTTCCGGATATTAGATAACAACTCAAAACCATTCATATGCGGCATTTCCAGATCGGAAATGACGAGATGAACTTCTGGATGTTGCTGCAACTGTTCTAAAGCTTCTATCCCATTTTGGGCTTGAAATACTTGATAGCCAAATTTTTGGCAGGTGAGAGAGAGGGTTTGGCGTAGACTAATTGCGTCATCAACCACCAAAACTATCTTTGGTATTTTGTGGTTTAACTCACTAGGAACACCGGGAGTGAGGAGGGGTGTTGATTGCATGGTTGAAACTGAAATTGGCAAGGCTTTTTTCTGAGAGGAACGATCAGTCGGTAACGCCATGACATCAATCACTGCTTGGATCTCACTAGACTCTAGCAGCACGTTACTGTCAATTATCAAGATCAGAGTTCCATTCGCTAAACTACTACAACCATAAATATATTTTGGAGGAGCGATCGCCTGACCCAAAGGTCTAATAACCAGTTCTTGTTCACCAATAATTTGGTCTACTTCTAAACCCAAAAGTTTTTGATTGTGGCGGAGTAAAATCACAGGATTTGTCATTCCTCCTGGGCGATCAATGACCAATTTACTTTCGAGAATAGCACTACTCTTAAATGAACAATTATAGTGCATCAACTCTGAGAGTTTCCGGATACTGACCATGCGTTCATCATTGTCTGTAATCAAGTGCAAGATTTTTTTACCTTCAAATTCCTTGATTGCAACACCACCAGGAAGCAATACTCTTTCAATACTTTCCAATAGCAGACCATAAACAGTACCCCCCGCTTGGATTAGCATTAATTGGTCAGTGGTCATAGAAAAAGGAATTTTAAGTATAAATGTTGTTCCTTGGTTAGGCAATGATTGAACTGAGATTGAGCCATTAAGCGCTTGAAGTTGAGAGCGCACAATATCTAATCCCATACCACGTCCAGAAATTTGACTTACCCGATCAGCGGTGGAAAATCCTGGTAAAAACAAAAACTCTAACAGTTCATCTTGGGTTAGAGTGGAAATATCACCCCGATTTGCATAGTTTGTGCTGATAAGATTAAGTTCAATAGCCTTAGATCGAATCTTATCGAAATTTAGACCCTGACCATCATCCCGGACTTCGATAATAGTTTGACTACCTTGATGATAGGCGCAGATTTCGATTAAGCCTTGTTCTGGTTTTCCACGTTTAAGGCGAATTTTTGGTGGTTCTATACCGTGATCAAAAGCATTACGAACTAATTGTAATAAAGGGTCATAGAGCTTTTCAGTAATTGCTTTATCCACCAGCACTTGTGTGCCAGTTAGTTCTAATTCTACACTTTTATTATATACATTCCCCAAGTTGTGTATCATTTGAGGAAAGCGATTCAAAATATTTCCTAAAGGCGACATTCGCGCTTCAACTAAGTTATCTATAATACCAAGCGTCAAATGCTGCTGTTTCTCGTGCACTAAAGTAGCTTGTCTGAGGATTAAGTCAAGAGACTCCACAGTTTCTTGTAGTTGCAGTGTCTCTTCTGTCGCTTCATGCAACTTAATATGAACTTCTGTATATTCATCCATCTCTAAAGCATCGAAGTTTACAGATGTAAAATTTTGCCTACGTAGCGTGTTAAAACTTTGCATCTGTAGTGGCATCTCACCAAATTGGGTTAAAGTATTTTGATGCCTCTGTATCTGCTGGAATAATCGCTCAATTATCTCTTGAAGTTGGTTATCATATAAAGTCCGCCTTTTTTGGTAAATCAGCAATTCCCCTGTCAGATAATTTAAGCTATTTAGTCCCTCTACATCCACTCGGACAAAGGAAGGTTGCCGAGAATTATTAGCGGGAGAATTTTGGGATTTATGTTCTCCTTTTTCGTGATTTTTTGCAGTTAAATCACAGGGCACTTCAAGGATTTTCTCAGTCGTCTCTGTAGCCAACAGTTCGTTAACAGTTAGCGCTCCCACGCTGGTCTTCAACTCATCATTGTTAACTTCTTCATCATCAATACTTGAAATAATATTGTCTCCCCATATTTCCTCCATGATGTGATTGCTAATTTGAGGAGCTACATGAGTAGATATTTCTTTGATCTCTAGTAATTTTTTTAACTTTGGACTCTCAAGCCATTTTTTTTCTTGAATAGTCACCTGAGGGTAATTTTTATATTCTTTTACTAAATGACTTATTTTTGTTTTCAGGATTTGAATCATTGTAATGTCACTAGGATTCCTCTGGTACAAAAACTTCGCAACTCCTAGAAGAACCGTTAAAATAACACCACGACGATAAAGGTAAAGACTGTGACTATCTTCCTCTTCCTGCAGAAAATCAATAAAGCTGAACAACCAATCATCAGGATCATTGACATGGTGTTCTCCTTTACTGTGGAAAAGTAAATTTGTTAATCTAAGTTCTTCATAAGGTATTTCTAGCTCGTTATTAAACCATCCTAACATGTAACGAGTGACTTTCAAATAAAGCTGGGCTTTAGCTTTAGTCTTACCAAGTTTAATTAAAAATTTATAAAATTCTTCAATTTCGTCTCTCAAAGATGTTGTTATATCCGCGATATCATCCATTGCCTCTGTTGTTAATTTTTGCAAAGCAGTAGAAGGTTTTCCACCACTGGTGCGATCGCCTGCTAACACAGCTTCTCGTGCCTCCTGCCAATCAGCCAAGGCAATTTCTGCAATCTTGAGTGCTAGATCGGGATGAACTTCCAGTGCAGTTAGAGTTGTTTGGGCGATCGCTTCAAACCCCGGTAAATTTAAAGATTGTGCTAAGCCAAGAAAAACTTCAGCCTGAGAACGTAAAAAATGAGTAATTTCAGTATTTTCTGGCGGATCTTGAATAACTTTGATGATACTTTCTAGGCGTTGAGTGACTCCCGTTTCAAAAATAGATAGTACCAGATCAAATCCCAATTCCTCAGAACTAGGAATATAATTTTCATCGCTGAAAGCATTACCTAGTTTTTCTTGCAGAAGCGCAAACACTGAAGCAGCTCGTTGTAAAATTTCATCACTATCAAGACTAGTATTAGAAAGTTCTGCCATCAAAGGTAATTGTAAACACTCAAAGCCTTGCAAAATCAAAGTTTGTAATTCAGCATCAATTTTCACATCTGGATTATAGAGAGCCTTAAACACATCTTCTAAAGAATGGGCTACCTTGTTAATTACGTCAAGCCCGATATTAGCAGAGCCTCCTTTAATCGTATGAGTTGCTCGCATTAATTTATGAACTTTTGCAATAGAGAAATCTTCTCCCAAGCTGAAAAGTTCTTGTTCAATAGTTTGTAATAATTCTGGGGCTTCACTCAGAAAGTAGATGTACCCTTGTTCGCGAATTGAATGGTCCATAATTTATTCCTAACTCTTACCCGTCTTAAACTTCCCTGCACTTGCCAATAACTCTTTAGCCATACCTGATAATTGCTGAAACATAGTGGAAATCTCGTTAGCTTCGGCAAAAGTCTTATTAGCAATTTCTGCTACATCTTTCATTGCTGTTGTGACTGATACAGATTGCGACATCTGTGTGTGAGTAGATTTAGTAATCATCTGTAATAGTTGGTTAATTTCAGCCGTTGCGTCAACGATCGCATTCAAATTTTGACGGGTTTCACTGACCAAATTAGTCCCTTCTATCACTTGCTGAATTCCTATTTGCATCGCAACTGCGACTTCTCCTGTTTCATCTTGAATCTCTTGGACTAATTTTTCAATTTCTATGGTTGCTGCGGCTGACTGGCGAGACAAAGAACGTACTTCATCAGCCACAACTGCAAAACCTTTGCCATACTCACCAGCACGGGTAGCTTCTATGGCGGCATTCAGCGCTAATACGTTTGTTTGTGTGGCAAAATTACTAATTAGATTCACCACTTTGGAGATTTTTTGCGAGGATTCACTGAGACGTTTAATCTTTTTGCTGGTTTGAGCAACAGTTTCGCGAATTGCTTGGATCGCTTCAACTGTACGGTTCATCGCCGCCTCACCAGACTCGACAGTTTGGTTTGCCTGTTGGACTGCAACTTGTACCAACTCGGCGCTACTGGCTACCGCCTGAGTGGAATCAACCATCTGTTGTACTTCGCTTAAAGCTACCGTAATTTCTTCCGACTGTTGCTTTGCTAAAGTCGTGAGTCCGATGAGTGAAGCATCGCTGCTGCTAGAAGTTTGTACCACTTGTTGGGCAGCTTGTTGTACCTGGATGACAATTTCTCGGAGCGCTTGTAAGGTATTATTGTAAGCATCAGCAATTGTACCTAGCTCATCTTCGGTAATCGGTGCGCGTACCGTTAAGTCGCCATTGAGGGCAGGTCTGACTGCTGCTAGGAGTTTAATCGATGTTTGCTGCATGAGTTCTTTAGCTGCTTTGTCCCGTGCTGCGACTTGTGTTAGTTTCGCTGACTGATCTTGTAGTTGTTGCAAATATTCAGCTTGTTGTAGTGCTAAGCCAAACTGGTCACCAATACGTGCTAACAAGCTGACTTCCCAAGGTTGCCAATCACGAGTGCTTGAGTTTTGGTAAGCTGCTAGCAAGCCCCACAATTTTTCCCCTAACAATACAGGAACAATGATATAAGCTCTGACTTCAAACTGCTCTAACATCTCGATATAGCAAGGAGAATGACCAGCTTGATAAATGTCATTTACAGCTAAGTTTTCACCTTTGGCATATCGACCCCCCTGAGTCTCTTGTAAGTAGGTGTCTTCCCAGACGGTTTTGAGATCTGGGCCTACCAGTCGTATCCAACCACTACCCACAGACTCAGCGACAAACTCACCACTCCACTCAGAGTTGAAGCGGTAGACTGCTACGCGATCGCATTTTAATAATTGACGTACTTCTAAAGTGGCAGTTTTTAAGATGGTGTCTGCACTTAACGATTGTCTGATACGATTGACTATCTTGGTTAAAGCTTTCTCCTGTTCAGCTATCTGGGTGAGTTGTTCAGATTTGAGTTTTACTTGTTCAAGATATTCTGCCTGTGATATGGCTAAGCCAAATTGCATCCCAATCTGAGTCAAAAACATGACTTCCCAAGGTTGCCAATCACGAGTGCCTGAGTTTTGATAAGCTGCTAGCAAGCCCCACAATTTCTCTCCAGATAATATAGGAACAATGATATAAGCTTTGACTTGAATCTGCTCTAAAGCTTCGATGTGGCAGGGAGAATGACCAATTTGATAGATGTCATTCGCAGCAAGGCTTTCACCTTTAGCATATCGACCCCCCTGAGTTTCCTGCAAGTAAGTATCTTCCCAAACGGTCTTGATCTCCGGTCCTACCAGTTGCACCCAATGACTACCCGCAGACTCAGCTACGTACTCGCCACTCCAATCAGGATTGAATCGATAGACTGCTACGCGATCACATTTTAGTAATTGGCGTATTTCTTGAGTGGTTGTTTGGAAAATTTTACCAACATTTGATACCTTCAGAATCTTATCAATGACTTTGGCTACATATTTCTTAGCCTGTGCTTGCTGTTGCTGTTCTCTTCCAATGGCAAAACTCTGCAATCTATAAGTCAGTTCTGTTGTAATTTGAGAGAGTAGGCTGATTTCCACCTCTTGCCACTGACGAGCAGAATCACAATTTTTTACTGCCAGTAATCCCCAAACTTTACCTTCTACTAAAATTGGTAGACTTAAACTCGCTTTGATTTGAAATTTATCTAAAAGCTGCCTTTGATGATAACTGAGTTTTATGTTATCAATATCATCAATAGATATATATTCTAAATAATCTTGATTTGTCTCTAGGTTAAAAATAACACTCGGAAGAATTTCACCTAAAGCAGGCGTCCAACCTGTTGTTTTTGATTCTGCTATAACAACTCCAGAATCAAGGGAATTAAAGCGATAAATCAGAGCGCGATCGCAAGCAATTTTTTCCCTGACTTCTCTGACAATGATTTTGACTAGTGTATCTATATCTGAAGCTTGACGCATCTGATTAGCAATGTCTTGCAACTGCCGCCGCCAAATTCTAAATTGCTCATCGATAGCATGTGATTCAGAGACTTGATTTGGAGAATTTGGAAACACTGTATTACCATTAACATTAGAATTTTCAGTTACTAAATTCCCATTTTTCTGATTAGTCCCAGACAACCTTGTCATAACACCCACCTCAAAAATTGTTATCAAAAAATCTTGTTTTTAGTTGCACTTCAGCGCATCTTTTAGCACTGAATCTCAACTAAAAGCCTCATTCAATCATCAATTATGTATTTCCCAAATAGGAGATTGGATAATCGCTGTAGCATCCAAAGCGATAATAATTTCCTCAAAAGAATTAATAAAATATCCCTGCAAAAAAGATAATATTTCCGGAGAAAATAATTGACGTTCTGGAGATTTTATTTGCTGCGTATCTAGCAAATCGATATCCATCGGCTGACGCACCAATATTCCCAAATATTTACCATGACTTTGCAGTACAATCACCATCATTTTTGAGAAGACATTTACCTCTTGCAAAAGTGGTGTATAAGCTAGCAACTTTTCTAATTCAACTAACCAAAGCATTTCGCCCCGCCAGTTATATATACCTAAGACATAACTAGGCATCTCAGGGACACTGCATATTTCCGACAATGATAGTTGGAAGACTTCTTTGACACATTTTAATGCAATGACAGCTCTATCTTTTACACCTAAGTTAAAACTTAAAAACTTTGTATCTGCCACCAAAATTATTTTTCCTCTCTCCTGTATTCTTGAGAAATAATTACTTAATTAATTGCTCCAACGTGCCTAACAATTCTTCTTGATTTATTGGCTTAGCTAGATAAGCATCAGCACCTAACATCGTACCCCAGATTTTATCAACATTACTGCTTTTAGTTGAGCATAAAACTACAGGTATTTTGCTAGTTATGCAATTCTTCTTCAGTTCTCGACAGATTTCAAACCCACTTTTACCCGGTAAAATCACGTCAAGAAATATTAAATCCGGCTGATTTTTATTGAGTTTTTCTTCAGCCTCTTCGCTACTTTTAGCACTAATTACAAAGTAGCCAGCTTGTTGCAAGTAACAACTGAGGATCTCCATATCGGTTAAGCCGTCCTCAACGACCAAAATAGTAGTCATAGTAATTACCTGTTAAATCTTTCTCACAACGGAAACAAAAACTTGATCTAAAAACACAGGAACCAGAATAATTTTTGAATTAGGATTTGACCAGGAGTGTTCAGGGTGTATGAAGAAAGATTCTGATACATTCTGACTCCTGAATCCTGATCACAAATGCCATTTTAGGGCTTTATACAATTTTGATAGAATATTTCTAAATTTGGCTCGGTGAAACCACGTATGATTCTAAAATAGATACGTTTATAATTGATAAAATTTTAATTGATAATAAAGGTGACCGAACAAGGTAAAAGTAAAAAGAAAGAGTGATAAAAAGTATTGTTAAATTAGATTAAGAATCAATCACGGATGCTCTAATGACAAAGTTTGTAGATGAGATACGTTCTCAACCAGTGATGGAGGCTGTAAGTACTTACGCACCAAACTCATTACCTTATCAGCGGTTATGGGTTTAGTAACAAAATCTGTAGAACCAACCACCTTGGCGCGAACTCGATCAATCAGACCATCGCTGCCTGTTAAAATAATTATAGGTGTGGTGGCGAAGGCAGAAATTCGCCGCAACTGAGCACAAATTTCGTACCCATTGGCGACGGGCATGATCAAGTCCAAGAAAATCAAGTCTGGTTTATGTTGAATTAAGATTGGTAAAGCTTGCACCGCATCTTGAATCTTAATCAACCTCAGTCCATTGGGAATCAGAATCCCCTCTAACATCTGACAGATTTGAGGGCTATCATCGATACAAGCGATGAGTTGACCAGTCTCCACAATTGGTTTGCTAGCGACAGGGTGATGTTTGACTTCAGTCACTCGTAAGGGCAAGTCAGGTACTTCTACGAGTGCAATCATTTCTTTGACAATATAAGGCTGCAACGAACGGACAACTGGTAACAAGTTTTGCTTCATTTTCACGGCTAAATCCCGTAAGGTGTATTTGCCGTTGATCAAAGTCAATAAATTTTTGTAGACAGATGGACTAACCATCTGTTGCAATTGTTCTGGTCTTTGCAGCTTTGGTGCTAAATCAGGAGAAATATTTGCTAAACCTGATTCTAACCAAGCATTCCACGAATCATCCATCAGCTTCAGAGAAATGTCTGCATATGTGACACTAATTGGTGCTTCTAAGATGATTTGTTGATTACGAATGCAACTGACAGCAGCAAAATGTGTCTGTTGGGTGACGTCAAACAAAAGTTCTGCAATGGTGTTTTCCACAATTGCTTTAATTTGTTCTCGCTTGATATTCTGTTTTTTATAAAACATTGCCAATAGGCGATAATCCCAGTAGTCGATAGAGACGTCTTCGATGCGTAATTGGATTTTATCAACATCAATGTCTGGACAATATTGAGCCATCTGCCGATGCCAGCGCCGTAGAGGATGAGTCCCTCCTGTTGCCCAAACTATCCGTCCTAGCCGATAATATAAAGTCCATTTATGTCCTTTGGCACTCATAATATCTAACTTGCCACTGTATTGCAGTTGAGTACAAGTTTTTAGTTCATCAAGCAGGTTATTCAATCCAATTAGTTCTGGATGACTCATACTTTGTCCCTTCGATTAACAAGTCAGCTCGTTTGAACCCTACACGAAGATTAAGAAGATTGGCGAAAATATGAAGACAGCAAAATTCATGTTGGTAGCTTAGTCATCAGGCACAGAATATATCTGCGCCAGACTGTGTATACCTGACCATATTTTCCTAATCAACTAGAATTGCTATAGGAATCTGTCCGGAAGAACGGGAAAAATTTCAAGTGGTGTAGTTCGGGCTAAAGCTCACCAGATCCGGGTTTTGGTGGGCTTTAGCCCGAACTATGTGTATTTCAAAAATCAAAGAGGAATTCCATATCCTCCGAAAAGATGCATTTAGTAGTCATATATAATATTATTCCGTTACAAGCTGAAAAAGATCCGTGTAAGTCCTGATTTTTTCTTGGTCAGCTAATAATTTTTTAGAGGCAGCAGGGAGGTAGGAAGCGTTTATTTGAGAATCGACAAAAAAATACCCAGTAAGCGATCGCATGGAAAGAGCGACACCTCCATTTTATCTATGTATAAAATGTGGATCAATTTTTGCTTCTTCCTTCAATTGCTGCCCTAAGATTACCTTGATATTCTGACAGAAGCCTTAAGCCCTCCTCTTTTTCCAAACCAGTCCAATGCATGAATAGTGCCAGCTTTACCCACTTACCACTGCGTTCTAGTAACTTTCCAGATGCTTCACGGCTTAGGTCTGTCAGGTCTTGCAGAATTCGCAAAGCACGATCGCGCAACTTGTCATTCGTCACCGCCACATCCACCATCCGATTCCCGTAAACTTTACCTAGCTGAACCATCACACCTGTAGAAAGAATATTTAAAACCAGCTTTGTTGCTGTACCAGCTTTGAGGCGAGTTGAACCGGCGATCACCTCTGGTCCAGTCAACAGACGAATATCAATATCAGCATCAGAGCTAACTTGCTCTTTTGGGACACAGGCGATAAAAATAGTCGTAGCCCCACGCTGACGGGCGGCTTGTAATGCACCATGAACAAAGGGCGTTGTGCCACCAGCCGTAATGCCGACGACTACATCTAGTTGGGTAACTTGTCTTTGAGCGATCGCTGCCTCTCCATCTTGGGCACGGTCTTCTAAATCTTCCGAACTGCGAACCAGCGCCCCAGCACCACCAGCAATAATCCCCTGTACCAATTCTGGGGGAGTACAAAAAGTAGGTGGGCATTCAGCAGCGTCTAACACCCCTAACCTACCACTTGTTCCTGCACCAACATAAAACAGGCGTCCTCCTTGGTGTAACCGTTCTGCAGTGCAATCAATTGCTTGAGCCAACTGATCTTTCACAGCAGCAACAGCAGCCACTGCCTTTTCATCCTCATGATTAAATAGTTCCACCAATTCTAAAGAACTGAGTTGGTCTAAGTTAAGACTGTGAGGATTCACTTGCTCTGTTAAAAGATGCCCACGCTCCTGCAAATTAGTCATTTGTTTCCTTTGTTAGTCATTAGTCATTAGTCATTAGTCATTAGTCATTAGTCATTGGTCATTAGTCATTGGTCATTGGTCATTAGTCATTAGTCATTGGTCATTAGTTGTTAGTTGTTAGGAGTTTTTATTCCTGACTCCTGACTCCTGACTCCTGACTCCTGACTCCTGACCAAATTACAATAACCCTTCTAGTTTACGGCGAATCCGGTCTAATTCTGGATCAGACAATTCCCGTTCTTCCTGAGACTCTGGCTGCGGGTGGGAGGCGTCCCCATCAGTGTCATCTTTCTTAGAGTCTCGTTCCCAGTCGGTTTCTTCAAGATTGATTTCTGGAGGAAGCACCAAATCACTTTCTTTTGGCACGATAGTCCAATCATATCCAGCACTTTGACAAAATTGCTTAACTTCCTCAGAATCAATTGCCTCTACTTTAGGCGTGAAGAAATCCTGAGCTTCTAGCATCAAAGCATAGCGTGTGGCGTCGTCTTCTGATTCAAACATCATAATTTGATTGCGATCGCCAACTCGAACAGTGTGAATCCCTTCATCTTTTGTTCGATCATTAATGAAAAGTAACACAAAAACACGCATGGGTGTAATCATAAAAATATCCTGGTATGCGGGAAACTCATGTCTTTAGACTTCTCTAGGGAAGCGACTCAGGCGACTTTAGCCTTCTAACGGTCTTTCTTCGAGTTGCTGACTTCTTGTGCCGTAGTGCAGCAGGCGCAAAAATCCAGGGAGTGTGGGGAGTGTGGGGAGGTGAGATAAAATTCCTGACTCCTCTAAAAGTTTTGACACTGAATTTACTATCGTCAGTTATCCTTAAGGGTGGCATAAACAATGATGTGTCAGTTCATTTTTCAATTGTGGCATTATATTGGTGAGTCGGTGATAGGACGAAATGACCCATTCCAATCGAGACAATCACTCAAACCCCCATGTTAACAACCATCGGTTGTTACTATTGCGTCGTGGCGGCATTGCCTTAGGCGGACTTTTCCTGATTGGACTTGCTGGCGGTGCTTGGCGTTTATGGATTTTCATTCGCAAAGATTTAGTGCCATTAGCAAACAAAAGTCTTACCACTTCACTCAACCGTCCAGTAAAACTGGGGGAAGTTAAAGGATTCTCGATCTCCGGAGTGGAGTTTGGGGCTTCAAGTGTTCCGGCAACACAAACAGATCCAGAAAAGGCTACAGTTGATGCAGTGGAGGTGGGATTTGATCCACTACAGCTATTACTTAGCCGTAAGTTAAAGCTGGATGTCACTTTAATCAACCCCAATATTTATCTTGAACAGAATCCACAAGGGCGCTGGATTACCACGACTATAGCGCCGCCTAGTCAACAAGGACCAATTCAAACTGAATTAGACAACATTCGGTTTCGCAATGCCAAGGCGGTAATAGTACCACGCCAGAGGGTTGGGGCTGTGGAGGTGGGGAAAGCCCCCGCATCCCCTACTTCCCCTGCTTCCTTATCCTATCCAGTTAGTTTCACACAGCTTAATGGGACTGCCCAATTACTCAATAACTACCAACAGATTAATTTTGACGTAGCAGGGCTACCAGCGAGTGGTGGTAACGTTTCCATTCAAGGAGATCTACGACCAAAAACATTTGATGTTAACTTACGGGTGCAAGCAAAGGACTTTCTTGCCTCTGATGTCACTCACATCATTAAGTTACCACTGAATTTACAGGCAGGTCGAGTCCAGAGTGGTTTGAATGTTCAACTAAAATCATGGAATGGTCAACTACAAACATGGAAGGACATCTTAGTCGATGGTAGCGCTGTTGCCCAAGGAGTCCGACTTCAGATTCCTCGCATCCCACAACCATTTCTGAATTCCCAAGCAAACCTACGCTTTCAGGGAACGAAGATTCAAATAGATAGTGCTACTACTAACTACGGCAAAATCCCTTTGGTGGCTAACGGTACTATCGACACTAAAGCTGATGTAAATTTGGCAGCACGTGTTAATGCTGTGAGTCTGAAGGATGCCCAGGAAACTCTTAAGCTCCAATTTCCAGTACCTGTCAGCGGAGAAGCAAAAGCGGATTTGAAGGTTGTTGGCTCAATCACTCAGCCTGTTCTCTTAGGTACAGTTGCCTCTACTAAGCCTGCCACAGTCGATAAAATTGGTGTGAGTAACTTCCGCAGTAACTTTGATTTTTATACTGCTGGCACAACTATTAACCTCAAAGACATTCAAGCCAAACCAACGGTAGGGGGTGAAGTGACAGGTGCGGGTGCGGTCAAACTGGCTCAGATTCCTCAGCTAGATTTTAATTTAACGGCAAAGAATGTTCCAGGGGATGGGATTGCTTCCCTTTACGATATTAAAACCCCGTTTCAAATTGGTAATGTTGCAGCCACAGCTCGAGTCACAGGGCCTACGAGCAAGTCCCAGACGGTCGTGAAATTGCAAGCACCAAGCGCGACTTACCCGACAAATGGCGACCTGACGATCCTCGCCCCCCAAAATCAAGGTCTGTTGTTCCGCAATGTTGCTTTCAATGTTGCTGGTGGTATGCTTCGGGGTTCTGGCAGTTGGGCAAACCAGCATTGGCAAGCTGTCGCTGATGCTGAGCAAATACAGGCGGAGCGCTTTGTCAACCCAACTCAACTGCAAAATGTCTCTCTCAATAACGCACGGTTTAACGGTCGTTTCATCTTATCCGGAACCTCTGCACCATTCAAAGTTGTGACAATTCGACCTGAGAATGCCAGACTTCAAGTTGCTGGTGGCACAGTAGCAGTGACTAACCTCCAATTTGAAGACCAAAACTTTGCTGCTCAGTTTGTTGCAAATGGAATACAACCAAGGCTGTTGCTAAAACAGGCTCCTCCACTTTCAACCGGACCCTTGGCTGGGACGTTTCAAGTCGCTGGTGACACTAATGCTTTGAGCCTTAACACTCTACGTGGTAGTGGCAAAGCCAGCTTAGTCATTGGTGGTGGTACAGTGACAGCCTCTAATATTCAACTTGCTAATGGTCATTATCAAGCACAAGTCCAAGCAAATGACTTAAGTGTGCAGCAATTAGCAGCGCAAGTGCCGCCACAAGCTCAAGGAAGGTTGAATGGTCAGTTCAACGTTGCGGGTTCTGTAGAATCCGTCCAACCACAAACCATCCAAGCAACGGGTCAAGCACGGCTGAATGTTGCAGGTGGTACAGTGTCGGCATCCAATATTCAATTGGCTAATGGTCACTACCAAGCTGTGGTTAATGCCTCAGGTGTGGAATTAAATCGGGTTTCGCCACAGTTGCAAGGTCAGTTCGGTGGTAAACTGCAAGTTGCTGGTAATGTAGAGCAGCAAAATCTCCCATATCTTCTCCAGAATTTACGTGCTAATGGTCAGGTTGATTTCTCTCAAGGACTTGCTGGTCTCCAGCAACCACTAACTGCTGTTATTGCTTGGGATGGAGAAAAGCTCATTGTTGAGCGAGCAACTGCCCCGGATTTAAATGCTCACGGTTATATAGCAGCGAAAATTACAGGGACGACACCGGAAATTACTGATATCAATCTCGATGTCCAAGCCCGGAATTATAATTTACAAAAGTTGCCGATTCAGATTCCTACAGCGATCGCCTTAGCAGGTCAAGCTGATTTTAGCGGACAAATCAGAGGCAAGTTGCCATTGCCGAATGTACAAGGGCAACTCAAGTTGCGAGACTTGGTGGTGAATAAACTGGCTTTTGATCGACTGTTAAGTGGCCCAGTCCAGTCAGTGCAGGGTGAAGGTGCGAGTGTAGATCTGACGGGTACACGAGATCGGATTGCCGCCAGTTTAGATGCAGCCTATCGCCCCAACTCTTTTACGGTGAAGTGGAAAGATGCGCTCTTGACAGGTCAAGGGCAAGGGGATAATTTGGCAGTTAATATAGAGAACTTCCCGCTACCAGTATTAAATCTGACACCACCTCCGAATGCGCACCTCGGGGTTGGGACTGTTGCTGGGGTGTTTAGTGGAAGATTGCAAGTTAATGAGAAGACATTTGCAACGGTAGGGGATGTGGCGATCGCACAACCACAAATTGGTCGGATTAAAGGCGATCGTGCGACTGCTCAATTTAGCTACGACAATGGAACAGCAAAGATCACAAGTAGCGAATTTGACAAAGGTAGCAGTCGTTACGCCCTAGCAGGTACTTTAACCCAAACGTCTAAAGGGCCTCGTGTCCAAGCCCAAGTCAACGTCACTCAAGGACAAATCCAAGATGTCCTCACAGCACTACAGCTGTTCGACATGCAAGATTTCCAACGTGGAATGGCAGCGCCAACCTACGGTACCGCTGCTAATCTCACCACTACGCCAGTGGGGTTACCAAACGTGCAATTATATACCCAACTGGAACGCTTTGCCGAAATCGAAGCACTACTAACCGCAGAGCAACGACAACAGCACAATGCTTCTTTCATCCCTAATTTAGCTGATTTAACGGGAACTTTCAACGCTGCCATCTCCGTAGATACTGCCTCAGCCAATGGATTGGCAGCGAATTTTAATGTGAACGGGCAAAACTTTGTTTGGGGTAGAGAAACCGAGCCGGATCGTCTTTATAAAGCGCCCCAGATTATTGCCCAAGGAAGCTTTGAAAACGGTGTGCTGACGTTGCTACCTTTGCGGATTGAGTCAAACATAGGGCTAATAAGTTTTACAGGTAGCATTGGCAGTACGGAACAATCTGGTCAGTTACGGGTTAGCAATTTCCCCATCCAGGTGCTGAATAATTTTGTCAAACTACCAGTTAGTGTGACAGGTAATCTTAATGCTACAGCAGCGTTAGCAGGTAAGATTAAAAACCCCCAGGCAAGAGGCGAATTGCAAATCACAAATGCAACTTTGAATCAGAAACCATTAGAGTCAGCTAATGCGAGTTTCAGCTACAACGATGGGCGTTTGAACTTTGGCAGTAATGTCTTAGTTTCTAGTTCAGAACCTCTTACCATGACTGGTAGCATTCCTTACCAGTTGCCTTTTGCGACCGTTGCACCAAACAGCAATGATATTAATCTAGACGTCAATGTCAAAAATCAGGGATTAGGATTATTAAACCTGTTGACTAACCAAGTAGCGTTTGAGAATGGTCAGGGACAAGTAAACCTCACCGTACGTGGGACAAAAGAACAGCCTCAGGTGACAGGAATTGCGACTCTCAATAATGCTACTTTTACTGCTCAGGCTTTGCCAGGAAAATTGACAGGTGTAACAGCAAATGTGCAGTTTAATCTTGATCAGATAAACGTAGAAAATTTCTCTGGTAACTTTAACAAGGGTCAAATAGTAGCTAATGGAAACATTCCCATCTTTGATGACCAGCAATCACCATTAGCTAATCCCCTCACTGTTGACCTTAACAAGTTAGCAGTTAACCTGAAGACACTGTACAAAGGAGGCGTAAACGGTAAGTTGCAGATTACTGGTTCCGCCCTCAAGCCGGCAATTGGCGGTCAATTGACGTTAGCAAATGGTCAGGTGTTGCTACCTACATCTACTGATACTACTAATTTGGCAGGCTCTAGTGTGAGCATTGCACCTACCCTAAAACAGGACAAGCAGAATAAGCCTGAGACTGGAAACCCAATGATGCTACAGTTGAACAATCTCCAGCTAACGTTGGGCAACGACGTAGCAATCACCCTTCCACCTATTATTAGTTTCCAAGCCACTGGTACTCTTGATGTCAACGGGCCGTTAAGTTCTCCCGTTCCGGAGGGAACTATCAGCCTACGTAAAGGAGGGATAAATTTGTTTGCTACCCAGTTTAACCTTGCTCGTGGCTATGAGCAAACGGCAACCTTTAGCGCCAGTGAACCTCGCGACCCTGAGTTGAATGTTCATTTAACTGCCAACGTCCTGGATTCAGGAACCACGCAGGTGACGGACTCACCCACATCATCTGAAATCAGTGATACAATTAATACGAGCTTTGAACCTGTAAGCACTATTCGTGTTGATGCACAAGTTAATGGTTTAGCCAGTAAACTGAACGAAAATCTAGAACTCACAAGTTCTCCAGCACGCAGCAACACGGAAATTGTTGCCCTGCTTGGAGGGAGCTTTATCCAAACGCTGGGACGTGGTAGCAACAGTCCGATCGGACTTGCCAACTTAGCGGGTTCAGCAATCAACATTCAACAAACTTTTAGCCAGATTGGTAATGCCCTTGGCTTGAGTGAATTCCGGATATTTCCTACCTTCAGCACCGACACTTCAAATTCTAAGAGACATACGTCGGGAGGAACGACTGGGACGAATTCTGTGTTAGATGTGGCAGCAGAAGCTGGGATTAATCTTTCTCATGGTTTTAATGCCTCTTTTATTAAAGTCTTGACAACAAACCAACCCCTCCAGTTTGGGATTAGCTATCGACTTAACTCTAACATCCGTGTGCGGACTTCTACAGATTTTACTGAAGACAGTAATGCACAAATTGAGTATGAAAAGAGGTTTTGAAAACAGGAGTCAGGAGTCAGGAGTCAGAAGTCAGGAGTCAGAATGAGCGCAATTTTCAATGCTTACTAATCCTTACGCTTGGATAGAAGAGTCTCTAGCTACGATTCATCGGGCTGATTGGTATCGTTCAGTACAAACAATTCACGGTCTCCCTAGTGCTACAGTCCTTTTGGAAGGACAAGAGGTGATTAATTTTGCTAGCAATGATTACTTAGGATTGGCTGGTGATCAGCGATTGATTGTAGCAGTTGCTGCTGCTGTGCAGGAGTATGGCACGGGGAGCACTGGTTCTAGATTACTCAGTGGTCACAGGGAATTACACAGGGATTTAGAAGTGGCGATCGCATCCCTAAAACAAACAGAAGATGTTGTCGTATTTAGTTCAGGCTATCTAGCAAATTTGGGTGCGATCGCCGCTTTAGTAGGCAAGCGTGATTTAATTTTATCTGACCAGTACAATCATTCTAGTCTAAAAAACGGAGCAATCCTGAGTGGTGCAACTGTCATAGAATACCCTCACTGTGATGTTGCAACGCTTCTTACCCGGTTGCATCAGCAACGGCAAGACTATCGACGCTGTTTGATTGTGACCGATAGCGTCTTCAGTATGGATGGTGATTTGTGTCCATTACCAGCATTATTAGAACTAGCCGAAGAATTTAGCTGTATGCTACTAATTGATGAAGCTCATGCCACTGGAGTCTTGGGAACAACCGGTGCTGGATGTGTGGAACATTTCGGGTGTACAGGAAGACAGATCATTCAAATTGGTACGTTGAGCAAAGCTTTGGGTAGCTTAGGTGGGTATGTAGCAGGGAGTACAGCCCTAATTGACTTTTTGCGAAATCGCGCCCCAACATGGATTTACACCACTGCACTTTCACCCGCCGACACAGCAGCAGCATTAGCAGCAATCAACATAATGCAACAAGAACCGCAACGCCGTGTTCAGTTGTGGCGGAATGTAAATTACTTGAAACAGTTGCTGCAACAACATCTCCCCAACCTCAAATTACTCCCGTCTGAATCACCTATCCTCTGCTTTCAATTGCCAAATGCAACAGACGCACTAAAAGTTGGACATCAACTCAGATGTGCCGGCATTTTCGCCCCCGCAATCCGTCCACCTACCGTCACCACAAGTCGAATACGGTTATCTGTAATAGCAACTCATCAGGAGGGACATCTTGAGAAATTGGTAGAAGTGCTCTGTGTGATTAATTTTGATGGGTAGGAAAGCTCCCTTCGTGAGCGAGACGCTCACACTACCAACCCGTGAGAATTAGAGACTCCGAGGTAATTTAATTGTAAATAAAGTACCATGACCTACTTGACTTTCAACATCGATCGCACCACCCAGTTTTTGTGTGACAAGGTTATAGACAATGTGCAAACCGAGTCCGCTCCCACCGCGATCGCGTCCAGTGGTAAAAAATGGTTCAAAAATTTTCCCTAAGGCTTCAGGGGGAATTCCGCAACCGTCATCGCTGTATACTAAGGTCACATTCTCCTCAGTTTGACTGATGTGAATCGCCAGCTGACCGGGTTTTTCTGTGGGATAAGCATGAATCAGGGAATTATTCAACAAATTCACTAATAGTTGGGCAACTGCTCCAGGATAAGTGAAAATTTCAATATTTTCATCCCCTGTTACCGTGAGGCTATGTCCGGCTTGTCG
>CAIVAU010000100.1 GCA_903903925.1 uncultured cyanobacterium | reverse complement strand
TGACCCAGTCTTAATACTGATTTCACCTGCTTGACCATTACCCGTGGATTCTACGTTATTAAATATACCACTACGGAAATTTGCTCTTCCACCATCAAAAGAGATGGTACTAGCTTGAATGATCACATTGCCAGCATTGCCTTTTCCAAAGGTACTAGCAGATATTTGAGCACCATTAGTCAAAGAAAGTGATCCAGCATTAATGTTGACGTTACCGCCGTTGCCCATTGCTCCTGCTTCTACGTTAGCCAAGATGGCACTGGTAAATCCCTCTTTACTCACTCCTGTAATAGTGAAAGCATCACGAATATTAATATTTATATTTCCAGCATTACCACGCCCACCAGGTAGTATCCCCGTCGCTGGACGAACAAGAGTTTGGATTTGCGCTCCGTCACTTAAGGAAAGAGAGTTCGCGTTAATATTAATGATGCCACCATTGCCCATAGCTTCTGCTTCTACGGTACTTAACACACCACTACTTCTAAATGTACCAGTGGTTCCAGGTTGAACAACTAAGGTATTTCCAACACCTGTAAAAGTAATATTACTAGCGTTAATATTCACATTTCCAGCATTGCCTAGTCCAAAAGTACTGGCACTCAATTGAGAACCACCAGTTAACAAAAGTGACTCAGTTGTAACATTAACATTTCCAGAACTACCTATTGCTCCTGGTATCAATGCATTAGACACAAGACTTAAATCTGCCAAAGTTACAGTCTTTGTCGCGTTAATGTCAATGTCTCCCGATTTACTGTTGATAGAACCTAACCCAGATGCTATTCCAGCCCGAAGATTACTGCTTCCCGAAAGATTTAAATTTTGAGCATTAATCGCAATACTACCACCACCTCCTGAACGGACATTTACTGTTGAGCCATTCGTAAGCAATACGTCTCCTCGTGTTACGCCATCTGGAAAGCTAATCGCTAAATTGTTACTATTTACCTGTAACCCTACCGTTCCTCCTGCTGTCAATCCTCCAAGCTCAACTCTTCCACCTGCTGCTATGAGTCCTCCACCATTTAGGCTCACGTCACCACCTACTAGCGCCAAGGTGTTTCCTGATGGCACCTGAAGAACAGATTGATTGGTGATACTTCCCGGATTATCCCGAAATCGCAACCCGATGGGAATATTCACTGTCAGCAACGGTGGTGCTTGTGGATTGGTCGCGCTAAACTCAAAGCCATTCGGAAATACTATACTGTTGGCTGTACTAGCAAAAAATGAACCATTCAGATCCAGACTGGCATTTGGGCCAAAGATAATCCCGTTAGGATTGATGAAGAAGAGATTAGCGTTGCCTAAAACTCCCAGTTTTCCGAAAATATTTGAAACATTACTCCCTGTCACGCGACTTAGAATATTCTGAATTCCTGCTGGATTGGAGAAATAAGCCCCCCTTCCTGCATCTACATTAAATTCTTGAAAACTGTGAAAGAGGTTTGCCCCGCGAGTCGCACCACCATCAATCCGTTCGCTAGGAAGTCCTTTGATCACAACGTTGGGGGTGACAACGGATCTCTCAGCACCTAAACTGTTGTCAGGAGTGATTCTGCTTTGCGCTCTGACGTTGGCTGTAAAAATCAAACTAGCCAAGGTCGCTAGGGGAATACTAATCACCATCGCCAACATCCGACGCCAAACAGCACCCATCGCAGTCTCCTTTAAAATCTGAAGAAAGCATAACTACTTTTCAGTAAATCATGCTTCAGGTATCAGTAGGACAACTGCTTGGTAACATCCTCTAATTTCTTAATAAAACTTCACAGCTAAATGCTAGACAAATAGAGAGTAAGACAACATTAGTGCGATTGCCTTGGATGCATTACGAAGAGAGCTGATCGCGCTTCCTGACCATACCATTTAAAGAGACTGTAATAAATTTTTACGAAATTCGGAAACGCCTATAGGTTATAATCCAATCTTTGCAAGTTTTGATACAAGACAAGAAACAACCCCTCCCATCCATGCAGACATATCCCCCTCCCATCCCAAACCCTTGTTCAATCGTACGTTCCAATAATAAATAGGGAGATGTCCCTTGGGAGCAGTAGTCGCAAAAGTTACTTCAGAGTAGTCAATCCAATTTCTATCTATCGATTGAGCCTTCCTCCACCCTACATGATCGCCAAATTTATTCCAGACTTCTTCATCGTATTTGCCGTCAGATCTACCACCAACTCCTAGGTAAATTTTTTTTTGAACGCTGAAGCCAAAGCGGCCATTGCTGTATTTTACCCACAAACAATCTATTGTGCGCAAGTCGGTAGACGGAAAATACAATAGTTCTTCATTCCTAATCCACTCACCTTCGGTACGATACACAACTTTGAGCATTACCAGGTAGGTTTCGTAGTCGGCTTCTTTCCACTGTCCTGCTTTTAAGAAGTTGCGTAATTTAGTGTAGTCTACATTGTGATCGCTACTTAGATCTTCTGCCACATTGTATACTTCATTCTTCTCATCAGATTCTGTGTTTAAAATATTTTTTGATAGCTGAACTAGGTCTTTTTTTCCTGATTTTTCAATAACCTGAAGAATTTCATTAGCATATGCCCGGTATTTTTTAGTTGCTAAAATTTCTATCAAAAATTCATACTCTCCCAAACGTCCCAGTGAGTTAATACAATCTTGGATAGGTGAACTATTTTGATAAACAGAACAGTATGAAATAAATTGATCACATCTCCAAATTTGATCCCAGGCATTTCTAAGTTTTTCTATCCCTTGATTTCCCCCTATTGACTCCATTGTACTGATGCATTGAAAACAGATACCGTCAACATAAGAGCCAAGACTATATGGGTCGGAATAATACATATCCTGGTCATTCATGTAAGCAGATGTTTCTGACCAAAACTGTTCTACAACTTCATCTAAAAATTTCTCCAAGTTATCTTTGGATAACTTGCTTTTGTGGTTAACAAGATATGTGCTAGCTATATATGGTATGTTACGTTTTAGATGATAATCAATTAAGCGGTAAACAGATTCACATGCAAAATTAGAATTAAGTACTAATTCATGTTCAACGTACTCTCTTGTTAAGGGAAGTATGCTAAATTTATCCGCATTTTTATTAACAAGGGAAAGCTTTTCTAGTTCTACTAATCCTTCATCTCTACTGATTAAATCATCACCAAATTCAGCAACATATCCTAGCTCTTCTCGACTACCTGTATCCCTACATAGCGCTAAAGATAGAAGTAATTTGTAAGCGTCTGTGTTCCTAATTTTTTCTATGACGCTTTCAAAACAAAAGCGAGCAATATCACCTTTTGGATTTCCCAGCTTTACTAACATAGTATCAATACTGTGACCGAATCCGACTTCGGCAATACTCCAAACTATGGCTAACGGTACTCCACCAGTACGATCATGGAGTTTTTTTTTCTGTTCTTCAGTTAGTTCCGCTTCTTTTTTCAGACATTCTTGTTCAATTAAGGTCTTAGATTCCTTCCACTTCATACCAACTAGACGTACCGGATAAGCAACATCAATACGATGTCGGGTTGTAATGATTGCTTTCGTTGGTGCAGGTAATTCCTGTAAAAATTCAATGACTGCCTCATCATCTACAGTCTCTAAATTGTCTACAACAAGCAGTGTTCGCTGCTGTACTAAATGTCTACGAATAAGCCCAACTTTATCTCTTGGATGAGAGCGAATTTTATCTTCAATACTTAGAGTTACGGCTACTGCCTCACAAATATCATCTAGTGTCCGTAATACCTGTTGACGAGTTATAATTCCGTCACCTGGTCGTAGTACAGTTTGCTTCGCTGATGTCCAGACTAGTACCTCAAATCGATCTTCAGGTGGCAATTGGTTTGCTTCTCGAAGAAAAAGATGAGAAATTTCTAAAGCAAGCGCACTCTTTCCAATACCACCAACACCATCAATAGTTACTAAGGAGTGTTGTGAGTGTGGATAAGGGCGAAGAATTCGCATTGCTTTATCAAGTTCTTCCTCTCTTCCAATGAATTTTCCGTAGTCTGGTTGAGGCAGATTGTGAAGAATCCGCATGGATTCAAGATGTGTTTTTCCTGTCAACAATTCTTGTGCAATTGGTTGTAAAATCGGGTTTCCAGAATTCTCTTTATATGCAACACGGATGAGAGCTTCAACCCATCCCTGAGAATCTGCTGTTTGTATTAATTTAAAGACAATATCTTGTAAACTCCCTTCGCCTGCAATTTCTCTTAAATTTTTCTCTAGTTCAAATGCCAACATCCGCTCCAGGTCTCCTGTAGTAGGAAAAGCATCAATTAAAGCGGACTGTAGTTTTTTACGCTGCTGACCGGATAAGCTCATATTTCAAGCGATCGCACTACTCAGTTACTTTACAACTTGTCACAAATTCACCTTCTTCAATACTAGATGCAGAAACATCGTTGGCTTTCAACCACTGCTCAATCATATCTACCACCACCTGACTCATTTTCAGCCCACAGATAGCACAGGCTGCGTGAAACCTTTTTTTCGTGTCTTCTGCGATACTAATGTGCTCCCGCTAGTACAGATAAAAACAGTATCCATAACAAATCTACAAATGCATAAGATACAATTCCTGACAATATTATCAATTTAGCCAGATTTTTGATAGCTCCCACCTTGAATCTCTTCTCGCTTCCAGCAACTATAGGCAGGAAAAAATGAGATGCCACCATGCTCCAGGTCTTGTCTCAAACAAGGCAGACTGGGAACAAAAGGCACGTGATTATGGAGCACAGACAGATGGTGGAGAATGGATAGTTGTAGACTACGAGACAGTAGGAGGTGGTCCTGAAAGAATTGACCGAAGAAAGGCAGAGGGCAGATGGCAGCTATGCTGAAGGGAAGACATTTAAGGATATGCCCTTCGGCCATAAGGGTCACAAGCCCCTAACTTTAGTTATGAAAAAACAAGAAAATATGTATTTCGCTCCGGCGTAGCGCAAGAAATACTGCGTCCTTGCGCTCATCCCCTGAATGCGCGTTATGGGGATTCCTTCTGCCTTCTGCCTTCGTACTTCTGCCTTCTTAACACCACGGAAATGTTGAATATATTCCAATTAAGTTTAGATGTGTACTTCAAAAAGTTAGATAGGAAGCATATGACAGATTATCAACCATATCATGGTGGAAACTGGGGAATAGCAATACATTATCTTAAAGATGGCGTAGAGCCTGCTGTTTCTTGCATGACAGTATATGCACCTTGGACTGAATATGGCTCAGAAAAAGAAAACGAAAAAGACTTAGACTTTAACTTTAGATATGCCTTGAACAAGCCTTATCTCGACCATCTTGTATACAGTCCAGAGCCTAGAGAACGTATAGAAGGATTTGTCTACGGTGGGGTCAGAGTTAAGCGCTCGTGTGTTCTCACCGATGTAGCTGAGCAGGAGTTTCTTGAAATAGAAAAAACACTTCATAATTACAATCCAGATAACCCAGGATACATCAGGGAGATTTGGAAGTATTATTTTACTCAAACCTGGAGAGGTATCAAAAATTACACTGAACAACCGGATGGTAAGGTGACAGTGGAAAAGTCTCCTCTTGTGTTAACCAATTAAAAAACACATATGCATAGGACTTACGCCACCCTCAAAGGTGGCGTTTTATTTTTAATAATACCATACTTGGACGACTCCGCCACGCAGATCGCTCATTAATCAAGCGGGTGAGCCGATTTGATTTCCATTGTGGAATTTAGAACAGAAATCTTGTAGAACTATACTTTTGCAGAAATTGACCCAGAAATGAAACTCCTGGACTAAGTATCAAAAAGTTGCAACTGGTAGAATTTATGAAATTCACGGAGGAGTAATTGGTTGGAACAGTGGGAATTGAATGGTGAATGTGGAACCGAGACCGTCTGTGGAGGAAACCCCAATATTCCCCTTATGGGCTTCAACAATTTGCTTTGCTAAGTACAGTCCTAACCCATACCCCACATTGCTTCTCCTACCTCTCCCACCACAGTAGAATCGGCTAAAAATCTTGGGTAAATCCTCATCAGAGATTCCCATCCCTGAATCACTTACCTCAATTACGACTTTTAAGTCATTCTTCTGCTGTACAATTTTTACCCAACCAAAATCGGTGAATTTAATTGCATTGCTCACTATATTAAGGAAAAGACGCCGTAATTCAATCGAGTCGCCCTCTACTATAAGTGGTGAAGATGTATTCAATTTGACCTGCATATCTAATTGTTTGGCAGTAGCTAAAGGTAACAACTGCTCTGCTACAAAGGTGAGAATTTCTTGCAGGTCTACTTTTTCAAGGTTTAACTTTTTGACGCCAGCATCATAGACAGAAGTGTCTAAAAGAGTGTTCACCAAATCCAGTAAGCTCTCAGTGCTACTGTAAAGACGACGTAGCACTGGGGAAATCTCTTTAAGGTCGTCTCCATAAATTCCTTCCACAAGATATTCTAAAAGATGCCTGGTTGCATAAAGTGGGACTCGCAAATCGTGAACTAAGAGTCGTACAAAATTTTCCTGAGCTTTAAGGCGAGCATCACGTTCAGAAATCCTACGATTCACTCTTAGCAATACCCGAATCCTCACTCCTAATTCGTTCTCGACAAGAGGCTTTGTTACTAAATCGTCCGCGCCTGCTTCCAACCACGATTCCAGGCTGGGGCGATCGCTATTGGCAACCAGCAAAATCGGAAAATAAGGCGTCACAGTTGAGCGAATAATACTGATCAACTCATGCCAGTCTACTCGTTTTTTGCTCACATCCAAAACCATTAAATCTAGAGGCGACTCCCTCACTATTTCCAATGCTTCTGTAGCCGAAGCACTTCCAACCCAATATGATGCCTCTTTTTGAATGTAGTTAAGTAATTGAGATTCATTACCACTATCACTCACCACTAAAATTCTGTATCTCTCATCTGATTCACCTACAATTCCATTGGATGCCCCCGCTATAGAACGGTTAGCGGTGGAATGAAAATGAGTAATATGCATTAACTGTATCCAAGGCTCAACAGTAAAAGGAAATCTTTGGTATACAGATGCACGTCTTTTCAGTTGTAGATCTCGTGGTTGGCAGCGAACCCTAAGGTACAAGCTTGAATTCTTCCTGATAACTACTGCGAAAAAGAAAATTTGTTTCTGGCGTTCTCGTCAACTAGTACCGCTTCGCAGAATTCAAAATTCAAAAAGCTTACACCATAAGCTTTTCAAGAATTTTGAAGGGTTGTTTTATCAAATAGAACTCAGGAGTCAGGAGTCAGAATTCAGCATGAATTCCGTACGACTGGCAGATGAGTAATTCGGTTAAAACCTCGTCCCTCGTGGACGAGATAGGAGTTGAAACTTTTCCTGAAACACCATCCCTTTATGGGTGGTGTATTCTGAATTCTGACTCCGTTTTATTTACGCCGATCTGTACTAGTAGTCTATCAAGACCTCGGTTAAGGCTGAAAGCATTTACTAATAAGTTCTTAACTAATCCGAATTTATGGCATATATCGCTTCTCAACATCAGTAATGATGCTGAATATATAAAAATTTCAATAACATAAATTTTATGATTTTTACCTACTTATGTGACAGTTTTAAATGCGGAATATTAAAAATAAATCTCCTACGAAATTACACTATAAGTGAAATTACATAAATAAAATATAAAGATAAAAAGAGGATAAATGAGTAGCATCAAGGTAGTAATTATAGAGGATCATGAGTTAACGAGGTTTGGGATAGTTACAGCACTTTCTGCAAACGAACACATTGAAGTTTGCGGAGAGGCTGATAATGGTTTTTTAGGACTAAGCCTGATCAAAAAACATCATCCCGATTTAGCATTAGTTGATATTAATCTGCCAGATATAGATGGGGCAGAACTTTGCAATAAAATTAAGGACGTTTTTCCTACAAAAGTAATAATATTAACTGCTGATAACACACAAGATACAGTGACTAAAGCATTTAGGTATGGCGCAGATTCATACTGTATCAAAAATTTACCAAAAGCCAAGTTAGCAGAAGCACTATATGCCACTTATAAAGGGGAATCTTGGATTGACCCAACAATTGGTAAATTCCTAATTGAGAATATAAAAAGTCCAATTCAATCCCCTGAAACAAAAGCTCTTTGTAACACACCAAAAACTCATAATAAAATTTCTCATAGAAAAGAGCACACTTGTGGATCAAGCGTACTCAGTAATAGAGAGATTGACGTTTTACAATTAATAGTTCAAGGGATGAGCAATGAAGAAATTGCTACTAAACTGTATATCTCGATTGGGACAGTTAGAAGTCACGTCCATCGGATACTAGAAAAACTAAACTGTAAAAGTCGTTCCCAAGCAGCATTCAAAGCAATCTCTGAAGGACTCGTCGCAACACCCAGTGGGGAAGATGCTGATGACAGCAAGCACAAAGTTCAAAATCTACTTATTGCCTAGCTGTCTCTGATATGTAAAACGCTGATCGTAAGGGACAACCCAGAGTACACATCTACCCTTAAGATGCTCTGGTTCCTTACGACAAACACTGAGGTCAAAATCATTCCACTTCACAAGCTGACGGGCAAACTGTCCGTCTTTTGATTTAGCCCAAGTCAAAGCTTCTTTCTCTTCAAAGGTAAGGCGAACTGGCTCAGTCAAACCACCTCCTTTCCAAGCGGGAATCATATTACCAACTAGAATTCCCACACTAAATACACCAGATAGCACCAGGGCAGCAGGTAGCATAGAACTAAAGACTGCCCTTGATTTTTGTTGCTCCACCTTCTTCAATAAAACTGATGCAGCCTTGGCTATGGCACTCTTCTGTTGAACGATAGCTACACTCGATGCCTTATCGAGCTTATCATCTATTTCCGTTGTCCATCCCTCCACCACAGTATCAAGTTTGCCAGGAATATCCTCCATCAATACTTCAAACTTACCCAGGGAACTCAAAACCAAAAACAACGGGTCTTTAGAATTGATGCCAGAACGCCGAACTACATCAAGAACTTTCTGTTTAAAATGGTCAGAACGTCCTTCTAAGGCTGCATCTAAAGAATCTTTTACAGCAGTATTCACACTCATAAAAGCCTTTTATTCTTGAAGAAGAACACATTCGTCAGAATTCAGAAATCAGAATCACTTTCGTTGGGGATTCAAACCCCGCCTAATTGTAGACACCGTGTAGACGGTGGGGTCTTAAACCCGTTTATTCAGACGCTCGCGGACTCGCTAACGCTGCGCTATCCGCCAGTCGCACAGAATTCATGCGCTCATTCTGACTCCTGAATTCTTTCAGGATCAAAAATTAAAAATCACAATCTAACTTTTTTTGAAGATTAACTGATGATTCAGGTTGTGAAAGAGCTAACAAGTCAGAAATGATCTTATTGTTCTTGATTTGCTGGTTAAACTCTTCCATCCAGTTAAAAATACGAGAGCGGTTGATTAAATCTATCTCTGGGTTCTGCATAGCTTGACTATAAGGAAAGTTCAGGGATTCTACTAATTCATAAGCACCCCTCCATAACGCTCCTAAATACAATTCCTCTCCCCCAATCTCTTGAATACGCTTTTGGATATCAGCACCATCAAAGTAGGGAAACTCATCGCTAAAGTAAAGGTTTTTGACTACCACATAATCTGCCTTATCACCACAGTAATCAAAAATATCTTGCAAGTACTCCACACAATCTCTACGATGAGAAATTGGATGAACAAAGGTGATGTGATAACCCAAACTCACAATTGCATCCCATAGCTGCACTTCTTCGGCAAATTGTTTGAACTGCCTAAAATTCTGTCCTGGCAAGTCACTAAGAGCTACCTGAATATCAGAAAAGTTCTCTAGGTCGATCAGCAATTGGTCAGCACCACCCTGCGTCAATGGCAATTCACCAACAGGTAAAAGTAGTTCATAGGCATACAACTTATTGCGATTACCAGTATAGTAAGCTCGTAACTTGAGTTTAGACTCTAGGTAAAGCTCTAGTAACAACCGTGCTATTGTGGACTTGCCTACCCTAGCATCACCATTTGTCATCACCAGTCGTTTGTATCGGGGGGTGGTAGCTGAGAATTGCATTTAATTTTGAATTTTGAATTCAAAAAAGTACTGACCTTGGTTATGCGGCTTGACTTGCTTCTACATAATTTTCTAGTCCCAACAACTGACCAGCAACCAACGCATTTTGCTCAAATTCCTTAAGCCAAGCTGAAACACGAGATTTTATGACTATGTTGGCTTCTTTGCTCTCTAAAACTGTGCTAAAAGGCAAGTTTTTCTCGTCAATATAGTCATAGGGTTTGAAAAACAAGTCGGGCATCACAACCTCGACTGCACCAGCTGACAAAAGTTTGGTACGAGTCTCCGAACTGTCGTAGCGTTCAAATTTATCAGCATCGCCGTGGAACAAATTTTTCACAACCACATAATCCACTCGATTGTCACAGTATTCATGAAGAACACGCAGGATGTTCACGGAGTCCTTCACTCTTGACAGCACGCTGACCATAGTGACTCTGTAGCCCAACTTTTTAACAGCATCAAAAACGCCCAAGTCCTTCTCAAACTCCTCAAAAAACGCCCCTGACTGGGCAGGCAAGTCCACCAATGCAAGTGGGGGTCGTTCGCTATCCAAGTCTATGAGCAGGTCGTCGGCACCTCCCCTTGTAAAAATATTAAGCAGCTTCACTCCAGGTTCCACTAAGTTATAGTGTCTGTACAATTGAGCATTGCGATGATCGGAATCATAAGCCAGATACTTCAGCTTTTTGTTGATATATAGATGAAGCAATCCCCTAGCGAATGTGGATTTGCCCACACCTCCCTTATCTCCGGTAACAATCACTACCTGTCCTGTCTGCTGAGTCGTATTTTCCCCCATCTGTTCATTCTTCCTTTTTCTAGCCATAAATAATGAATTAAGTTAATAAAAAGGTGGAGATAAAGCTCCCGATCAACTGGATGAGAAAGCCGTTTATCCACATTAACTTCACCAGACTCTACTTGTGCCAAAATATATGCTACTTATTTCTCAGTTTTACACCTCATTCCTCAACCAACAACCCACCATTTGATGTAAAACAATACGCATTTTGATACAAAGCGGAAGATGCTCTTAGCAGGGAGCAGGGAGCTTTCTAGCGGAGGGAGAAAATCAAACGTACACACTCATGTTGGGTAGGTAATAATATGAATGAATTTACTTGATTTTACAATCTAAGCCACACCATAATCTGTATACTGCCGTTTATAAGCAGGTTGCAAACCTAAAACAATATCCTCTCGTGGTACACCCATTGCTACCAACTCCTCAGCCGGATTTTGGTCAGTTAAATTTTGCTGTAGCCAGATTTTCCCATTCTTAATATCAAAATGAATGATACAGCGATAAACACGCTTTAACCCTTCCCACCCCACATTCATCCACTGATAATGGTCGCGCTTTTCATCAAAAATTAGCTGGACTTCCACTTCGCTATCAGCCACATCTTCTGACGCATAACGAGTTAATAAACTTTGCACATACTCCCGATACTTAGCTAATTTATCCATTGCACAATTACCTCCTTTACAGGGTCATAGACAATTAATAAAAGCTGATACCTTTGCATAGCTGCTTGTGTAAATTCAAACTGAAAAAACGTCTCGTAAATATCTAAAGGAATAGCTAAATACAATAAGCGGTCGGGTTCAGTTGCTTCTAATGCTAATTTGTAGCTTAAAAATTGACCTAAAGCTGCATAAAAATCAGTCACAGCCGAAGGATTGAGAAAACTTTTGATTTCTACAGCTATTTTCAAGCCTTGTCGCTCTGCTGCTAAAACTCGTTCTGCTCCTAAATCAATCCGAAAGTTAACGTTACCATATTTAAATTTCGAGGCACGAGCGCATGAACATGGTAGATATTCGGAGGACGGCTTTAGGAAGGTAGAGTAGAGTAAGACATAGAAGGTCGCCTGACCCCAAACCGCACTTTCAACTGGTAAATTAGGAATTTTCAGGCAGCTATCAGGGATACAGCAACTACCAAGTCGGATAAAGTCAACTGACCAGCCATTGGAATATTAGTGCTTGCACTCATCAGGGAGGGCGGACGGCGTTAGCGGGTACTCCCACGTCGGAGTCGCCAACCTCTTGGCGATTGGCGATTGGGCCAGATCCTACCCAGTCCCTAGTCCCCAGTCCCGTCATACTGCTGATGACAGTAATTCACTTGACCCAGTATTTTTACGTTCTTCTAGAAAAGAATTGGCTATTAAGTTGAGAATTTCTACTCTTTCTACAGGAGTTGCAGCAGATACAAGCACTCGCAAGCTCACCCCAGGCTTCGCTCCCAGCAGCTGAGACAAATACCACTCACGCGCTTCCATAGGAACAACCCCTAGCAGTGCTAGAAACTTTCCGGTTCCCAAGTCCGCCTTTCCCTTACGAAATCTGGAAATTAGCACCTCTGAAACTCCAGCTTGCTTGGCCACAACCTTTGCCGAGAGGTCGAATTTATCGAACATCTCATCAAATAGTTGCTGG
>CAIVAU010000099.1 GCA_903903925.1 uncultured cyanobacterium | reverse complement strand
GGAGTCAGGAGGAGGCAGCGCGTTGGTGAGCCAGCGCGGTCTTGGGGGTTTCCCTCATGAGCGACTGGCGAAAGGCTCTGCCGACTTGGAGCGACTGCCGTTCAGGAGTCAGAATTTATCTTTATGAGTGGTATCTGTCTTGGTGGCTCTTGACGACATCCTGTTATCTCCTGATAGTTTAACAATTCTGACTCCTGTATTCTGACTCCTGACTCCTGTATTCTGACTCCTGACTCCTGTATTCTGACTCCTCACAAATGACAACTAACACACAAAGCAGGTATTTATGCAACAAATTCCTGTTTCACTCTTAACCCTAGTTGCTGGAGTTGTGATCACAATTGTCAGCATTTGGGTTGGTCAAAATCATAATCTACTACCAGTACAGGCATCGCAACAAGCGCCCTTAGTAGATGGATTTTTTAACATTATGGTCTCCATCGCCACGGCTCTCTTTCTGGTGGTAGAAGGAACCATTCTGATTTTTTTGGTTCAGTTTCGTCGCCGTCGAGGAGATGATACGGACGGCGTGGATGTGGAAGGTAACTTTCCCTTAGAAATTTTTTGGACAGCAATCCCAGCACTGATCGTTCTCATCTTGGGAATCTACAGTGTTGATGTTTTTCAACAAATGGGAGGATTTGAGCCAGGAAGCCATCCTCACTTACCTCACACCCACTCAAAAGCTCATGTCGCCCAAACATCGGGAAGTGCTATTGCTGCTACTTTGAGTAATACATCTGCGATGGAGTCGGAAAAGACAGCGCCAGCATCTCTCCCCGAAATTGGTATTGGTGCGAATCCTCAAGAACTAGGCAAACCAGCAGATTTGGTGGTTAATGTCACAGGAATGCAGTTTGCTTGGTTATTTGACTACCCCAAGAGTGGTGTGAGTACTGGAGAATTACACATTCCAGTCGGTGCGGACGTGGAACTCAACCTTTCTGCAACTGATGTCATTCACTCGTTCTGGGTACCGCAATTCCGGTTGAAGCAAGATGCAATTCCTGGGATACCTACCGAACTACGATTCGTAGCGACTAAAGTTGGTACATATCCTGTCGTTTGTGCTGAATTGTGTGGCGGCTACCACGGCTCAATGAGGTCACAGGTCGTAGTCCAAACCCAGGAAGAGTTTAACAATTGGCTCCAAGAAAATCTGGTTGCGAATCAGCAAGAACTTAAGGAAGCTGTTGCAGTTAACCCCACAAACTTATCAACCTCCGAGTTTCTTGCTCCCTACACTCGTAATCTGGGGATTAATTCCGAAACTCTAAAGAAATTACTCCCGGTTCGGTAAAGACGCGATTCATCACGTCTGTACAGTCAATAGAAAAAATATGACTCAAGTAGAACTTCCACGAAATACTCCCCCTGAAGACAATCGACCCGGAATTCAGGTGGCTGCTCACACTGCTCCCAAAGCGTGGAAATGGTACGACTACTTCACGTTTAATGTTGACCACAAGGTGATTGGTATCCAATACCTAGTGACGGCGTTTGTGTTTTATCTGATTGGCGGGCTTATGGCTATTGCCATACGTGTTGAACTGGCGACACCAGATTCAGACGTGCTTGATCCGAATCTGTATAACGCTTTCATGACTAATCACGGGACGATTATGATCTTTCTGTGGATCGTTCCTAGTGCGATCGGTGGATTTGGTAATTATCTGGTGCCATTGATGATCGGCGCTAGGGATATGGCTTTTCCCAAGCTGAACGCGATCGCCTTTTGGTTGAACCCACCCGCAGGAGCGCTGTTGTTAGGCAGTTTCTTCTTTGGTGGATCGCAATCTGGTTGGACAGCCTACCCACCTTTAAGCTTGGTTACGGCTAACACCGCACAAACGATGTGGATACTTGCGATCGTCCTGGTGGGAACTTCCTCAATTTTAGGCTCGGTGAATTTTGTGGTCACCATCTTAAAGATGAAAGTTCCTAGCATGAAATGGGATCAGCTTCCTTTGTTCTGCTGGGCGATGTTAGCAACCTCTGTTTTAGCACTTCTCTCCACACCAGTGTTAGCAGCCGGGTTGGTGCTGCTGTTGTTTGACCTCAACTTTGGGACATCGTTCTTCAAACCAGACGCAGGCGGTAACGTCGTTATCTACCAGCACCTGTTTTGGTTCTATTCCCACCCAGCAGTTTATCTGATGATTCTGCCCATCTTCGGCATCATGTCGGAGGTGATTCCCGTTCACGCCCGCAAACCAATCTTTGGGTATAAGGCGATCGCCTATTCTAGTTTGGCAATTTGCGTTGTGGGTTTGTTCGTCTGGGTACATCATATGTTTACCAGTGGGACACCTGGTTGGATGCGGATGTTCTTCACGATCTCTACCCTAATCGTTGCCGTTCCCACTGGCGTGAAAATTTTTGGTTGGGTTGCTACCCTCTGGGGTGGAAAAATCCGCTTTACCAGTGCCATGCTTTTTGCCATTGGCTTATTGTCGATGTTTGTCATGGGTGGCTTAAGCGGTGTAACGATGGGAACAGCTCCTTTTGATGTTCATGTCCACGATACCTACTATGTCGTCGGGCACTTCCACTACGTCTTGTTTGGCGGTTCTGTATTTGGCATCTACGCGGGAATTTATCACTGGTTCCCCAAAATCACCGGGCGGATGCTGAATGAAACCTGGGGTCGCGTTCATTTTCTCCTCACCTTCGTCGGGACTAATCTGACCTTCCTACCAATGCATGAATTGGGTTTGCAAGGTATGCCTCGACGCGTTGCAATGTATGATCCGCAATTTATCAGCCTCAATCAGATTTGTACCTTTGGTGCTTATGTCTTAGGGATATCAGTGATTCCCTTCACCATCAACATAATCTGGAGTTGGATTGCTGGACAAAAAGCAGGAGATAATCCTTGGCGAGCTCTCACCTTGGAATGGACGACCAGTTCACCACCTGCAATTGAAAACTGGGAAGTGTTGCCTGTTGTCACTCATGGTCCCTACGACTATGGCAAGAATGGTCACAGTCCTGTCCTGGAAACAGGCGAAGCGGCTATTCCTGTAAATTAATGGGTTTGTAGTCAGCGCTCTTTGCGCTTACTACAAACAAATAAAGATTTATTCAAGGTTGAACAATGGACGCAGCAGATCATATTGTCAACACTCCGAGTGCAGAACATCACCAAGAACATCAAGATTTACGAATTTGGGGGCTATTAACATTTCTTGCCTCTGAATCTTTAATGTTTGGCGGATTTTTTGCCACCTATTTGTTCTTTCGAGGCATTACTGATGTTTGGCCTCCAGAAGGAACAGAAGTAGAGTTATTGGTACCTACAATTAACACGATCATTCTAGTTTCTAGTAGTTTCGTCATTCACCTTGGTGATACGGCGATTAAAAAGAATGATGTTGAAGGAATGCGTCGATGGTACAAGATTACGGCGATCATGGGCGCAATTTTCTTACTAGGTCAGGTTTACGAGTACATGACTCTGGGATATGGTCTGAGGAAAAACGTATTTGCTAACTGTTTTTACTTGATGACCGGGTTCCACGGCTTACACGTTTTTGTCGGACTGCTCTTGATTTTGGGTGTGTTGTGGCGATCATATCGTCCCGGTCACTATTCTTCTACCAAACACATCGGCATCGAAATGGCAGAAATTTACTGGCACTTCGTAGACATCATCTGGATTATTCTGTTCTCTCTGTTGTATATACTCACTCTGTTTTAAAGGGAATGTTAGGGTGTGTTAGCGTGGCGTAACGCATCATCTAAGGCTCTTGGTGCGTTAGGACGGTAGTCCGTAACGCACCCTACGATACTTAACCTTGTTCAAAAATCAAATATGATTCCTATAACAATTCCATTGTTGAGGTTTTTATGCAAATTCATGGAGAAAGGTTATCTTGGTTCAAAGTTCCAAAGGATGTGAAAGAGTTATTAATCGTGGCATCCCAAAATTGGGAAAATCCCTTAAAAGCAGAAGATTGTATTAACAAAGCTTTAGCTAAGACAGGCGACAATACAGATGTTTTGGTGGCAGTATATCGATATTTTTATTACAAGAATAATTACTTAATGGCACTGCAAATAGCAGCTAAAATTATAGATATAATCAAAAAGTCAGAAAAATTACCTGATAGTTGGGAACAACTTAAGCTAATATTGATGGTTCGGAAAGAAGAACCAAAAATTAGACTATTCTTAACTGCTTACGCTGCTTCGGGATTAGTATCAGCAAAGCTAGGAGAAATAGAGCAAGCAAAAGAAATTAGTACTCAAATCAAAGAAATTGACGATAAAAATGAGTTTGGCTCAGCACTCTTGCTTGATATTCTAACACGCGAAGATGAATTATGAGTTATGAATTATGAAAGGTAGAGATTGGTTTGTTGATAAAGATGGGCAGTATGAGGCATGCAAATCTGTTAGGGTATGGGATTTGTTGAGGGAGAATTATCGCCTTTATCGGTTTCTGACTGAGATGGAAGATGTTCTTAATGATGTTGAGGATGAAAGCAGCCGCCTTCCAGAAATTCGTATGCTTGTAAGGCGCTTGATTCTTAATTCTTATTGGGTGCAAAGTCAATATCTAGCGCCTCGTCCTACAACTGGAACCTCTGTTTTACTCCTGTATGATGAGTTAGGTTTTCCGTTTACTGTGCAAACAGTCACATTTTTACCAGGAACACAATCAACAATTCACAATCATGGAACTTGGGGAGTCGTGGCTGTGTTAAAAGGTCAGGAAAGAAACACCTTTTGGAAGCGAAACTCCATCCCGGAATTTCAGGATAAAATAGAACGCACGGGAGAGTTAACTCTATTTCCAGGGGATATTATCAGCTTCTCTTCTGATGCAATTCATACTGTGGAAGCATTGGGTGATGAACCAACTGTAACTTTTAATGTGTACGGTGAGACTTGCCCACAAGAAAGATTTGAGTTTGATTTAGTGACCAATACTGCTAAGAATTTTTGATTTTTTATCCACTAGGAGGTATTTCAATGGCAAGGGTGATTTTCTATGAAAAACCAGGCTGTAAAAATAATACTAAGCAAAAAACTTTGCTTGCAGCCGCAGGTCATGAGTTAGAAACTTATAATTTATTGAAAGAGGCTTGGACGCCTGAAAGGTTGCGCTTGTTTTTTGGCGATCGCCCCATAGTCGAATGGTTTAACCGCACTGCCCCACGGATAAAATCTGGTGAGGTGGTTCCTGAACAGATAGATGCTGAAACTGCCTTGTCACAAATGGTAGGCGATCCGATTTTGATTCGCCGTCCTTTGATTCAAGTGGGCGATCGTCGTGAGGTAGGTTTCGATGTCGAACTCGTTGATGCTTGGATTGGTTTAAAGCCTGTGGATGAGTCTTTGAGGGGAGTCACCGAAAATCTAATTCAACAGGATTTGCAAACCTGTTCTCATGATCATAAGCACAGTCATGAGCAAGGTTCTTGCAAGCATTAGTGGTCTGTCAGAGTTATAAATTTAAAGGTTTCAGAAACCGGGTTTCTCAGAAAAGCCCGGTTTTTCTGTTGCTATGCAGAGGCTGGTTAGAACTAGAAACCTTCTGCCAAGGCTAGCAACGGAGTCACGTCTACCCTTTACAAAACTCAACATACATTGGTTTTATCGTGCCGACTTACTCAGGGGTTGCAATTTAGTCTTCGTGATTTTGCACAATTTTAGTTACGAACTGTTAGAAAGTTATCGTTTGGGGAATCCTTGAAATAGGATATGGCATTAAGATTCAACCACCGTAATTTATTGAATGTTACTTTGAGCTTCAAAACATGGAACAAAAGTCAGTCGATTTACAATTAAAGTTATCTGCTATAAAAGATAGAATTTCTCATATAAGTAAACAGCTATCTAAGGCTAACAAAGAATTACAAGATGCTTTAATCCTGCCATCTGCTGAACTGGTAGAACAAATTGTTACCTGCCGCACACAGTTTGAAGAACTCCGTAGCAGAGTTGTGGATCTAGCAGAATCTCTTAGGATTCCCACTCCACCACCTGATAAAATCATTTCTGTCAAAAATATAGAAAATTTGCTACAGGATGTCGCAAAGACCCAGAAGGCAGTACTTGATGAAGTACAGCAGCGTGCTTTGAAAATTTTAGAGCGGATTTTGTTGATTCGCTACAGCGATCATATAGATTTTCCACCCTTACTGGAGTGTCAAGCACAAGCCCATAAATTTCATAGTGCTGTCTCGAATTTACAAGACACTGACCTATATCGAGTAGTAGAAGCGTTGGCATCTGGTGAGCATCCCTTGGTAAAATTACTAACACTAATTTCAGAACGGGAATCTCTAAACTACCAACACTTGGCAGAATTACAAACAGCCGTAGCCCAGTCATATGGAATGCCTCTAGCTTTGGCTGCGTTGACGGGAAAACTGATTTTTCAAGCAAATTCAGGATTAGGATCTGCCGAAATAGAGGTAGAAGATACCAATAAAGTGACTTTCGATGTTGACAATATTGAACCTGAAATTCTCATTCCTGTCGATTCATCACCGCTTGGAATAGATGCTTTAAAAACAACCAGAGTACCTTCTCAATTAGAGGAAGAATCTGCAAGCCTTGCACAGCATACTTTAAACCAGAGCAAAACACGGCTTGATACACCAGCTAAAAAACAGACAGATGCTCAAGAAATTGCGGCATCCATCTTAAAGAGCAATCTTAAAGAAAGTTGTCATGCTCTTCAATATCTAATCTGGCAAATCATTTACGAGGACAAAGTAAGTCTTGCCTTTCACTTGGCACGTTGTTTTGAAATTCAATTTCCTGAAATTCCACCTCAACTTCCCTCATGGATAATTCGAGCAGTTATTTTAGGTCGCTATGTGCGTTATGAAGTAGGATTTGGAGAAATTGGCAACATTCTGATGGATGACTTCGCTAATTTCAGTCAAAGTTCGTTGGCTCATGAGGAAATTGAGTGTAATCAGGCAGTCAGTTTGCTTTTGGCAGCTTCTGCATTACGTCCTGCATTGCTAGCCCCAAATACTAATGCTTCAGACATTCTTCATCATCTTCGATTGGGAGAAGGTCTAAGCCAACTCTTTGAATACTGCCGAATAATCGCTAATTATGGAAGCCAGCGTTATGCCCTAAATACAACAGCGATTAAGACAGTTAGAAGTCAAGAAGAATGGCAATTTGATATTGATTTTGTACGTAAAGAAGTCGAAAAATGGTGGTCTCAAGCTCCGCTTCTAGGCATGATTTTTGGAAGAGCAAAAGCTGTTTGGAGTGAGTGGCTTAAACCTAATAATTTGATTTACTCCCTGCTACTTCCTATTAAGCAAAATGATGTAAATCAAGTAGAAGTCGCTAAACAATATGTTCAGACATTATCTTCTGAGTCTCAAATTAACGCAGAAGTAAGGCGGACACAAAGAGAAATTGGTGCTCTTGGTAATGGTAATGAAATTACAGGTAAAGCTCTTAAGAAAATTCATCTAAGTCTACATGAAGCAGTTGATTTTCTACGACGCTGGATTGAACTTCAAGAATCTCGTCCAGATCAAGAAAAAACTTTTTCTCAAAGACAAGCTAGACAACTAAAGCAAGAGCTTTTGAATCATCATGATGCCGTTTTGGAAGAACTAGATTCTTTTGAGGAAGCACACTCTTCTGTATTAGTTATGGCTGGAATTTCCTGTTGTAAAAAAGCTGTGGCAGATATTCGGAATCTTTTTACTCCGAGTGCTTCATTGCCAAATGGAGAAGCAGATATTAAATATCTACTCAACGCTGATATGCTAAGAATTCCCGCACTTCCTATGGACGAAAATTGGCAACCAGAGTTTGGCGATCAGAATTTACTTGTTAATGCCATCTTAGAGCTAATTGCTAACAATCGTTTCGATTGGCAACAAATATTTGAGGTGCAGAGTGAGAGCCGTAATCACGAAGCTACAGAGAGAATCCTTGAGTATCTCCATGCGCAACCAGAAGCTTCAATTGTTCTTACAGAACTTGAACGAGTGAGAGAAGAACATATTCGCGAATGTCGAGACAGTTTACAAAGAGACATAAAAGAAACAAGAAATCAAATTGAAAGTTCTGTAGCTTTGGGAATTTTGAAAGAAGCCGACCGAGCAAATTACGTAGCAGTCATTGTGGATATTGAAAAGGATATCGAGACAACTGTTCGATTTTATCAAAAACACGATAAACTACAGGCTATGAAGCTAGCGATTAAGAAAAAGAAAGAGTTAGCAAGTCAGAATGTAAGGCAAAGGCTAATTTCGCTGTCGTTAGCATCAGAAAATTCCAACTCAATCAGGATTACCCAGCTTTTAGATCAAGGAGATGTCCTGACAGCTAACGAATATATAGATATGGTTGAAAGGGGAGACACTATTCTCGCTCCAAACATAGATTTGGATGATTTCAGTGACTTTTTTCCCGAAAAAGTCGTTGAACTTGACAAATTTATGGAAGATATATCAAAAAATCCTCTAGTCGTTATTCAAAAGGTAAAAAATCGAGAAAGTTTTTGTGGTATTAATTTAAACCGACCTCCCGGCGCTGCAACAGCTAGAGCGGCTGACATGTTAACAGCTTGGTTTTCAACTAAAAGGTCACGTTCAATAGAAGAGAAAAATATTCAAGTTATTTTAGCAACCCAAGGTTTTAACACTGGACAAATTCGTGTCAATCAATTTGGAGGTCGCACTTGGGTCAGCGTTACTACAGAAGTCATGCGAAATAAGCAATTGTGTCCTGTTGCTGCTTACGGTTCAGCGGCACAGGGACAATATCGCATTCTTTGTGTCTGGGATAGACCTACTGTAGAAGATATTCTCAACGCAGTTGGAGAAACTTCCCATGACAATCCGGCTTTTGTATTCTTTTTTGGACGGTTGACAGAGCAACGGCGTAGAGATTTGGCGTGGATATGCCGAGAACGGCGTCGTACCTTCGTTCTGATCGATGACATATTAATGTTGTATCTTTGTGGCGCACAAGAGCCACGCCTGCCTACACTATTTAACTGTGCCCTGCCTTTTACCTTTTTAGAACCTTATGCAGCTACTGCTGGATTAGTTCCACCAGAGATTTTCTACGGACGCAAGCAAGAGCGAGACTCCATTGTTAACCCTATGGGTTCTTGCTTCATTTATGGGGGGCGACAGTTAGGGAAAACAGCCTTGTTGCGGTCTGTGGAGCGGGGGTTTCACACGCTGCAAGAAGGAAGAATAGCATACTGGCTTGATTTGAAAGCTTGCGGAATCGGCATCACCAGACCGATCGAAGATATTTGGAGTTTGCTGGCAAATAAGTTTAAGGAGTTGGAAGTTGTGCCACGCAATGTGCCTACTAACGTAGGTGTGAATACCCTTTTAGATTATATCGAAAACTGGCTTGAACAAAACAAGAGCCGTCGAATTCTTCTATTACTGGACGAAGCTGATAAATTCCTTGAATCTGATGGAACCCTAAGTGGTGAAAACAATAAAGTACAAGGATTCATTCAAACCAGTTATCTAAAAGGATTAATGGATAGGACAGAGCGCCGTTTCAAGGTGGTATTTGCTGGCTTGCACAATGTTCAGCGCACTACCAGATTGGAAAACCATCCTCTGGCTCATTATGGGGAGCCAATTTGCATCGGACCCCTGTTGGATAATGGAGAATGGCGCGAAGCAAGAAACCTGATCAAGTGCCCCTTAGCCAGTATTGGTTATGAAATATCAGACGATTTAGTGACACGTATTCTTTCTCAAACCAACTACTATCCCAGCTTAATTCAACTTTACTGTCAGAAGCTGCTTAGAGATGTTAATGAAAATCACTTAAAAAAATCCGATTCAAAAAACACTCCACCTTATCAGATTACAGATGGGCAAGTTGATGAAACTTATCAAAGCCAAAATTTCCGTGATCGCATCCGCGAGCGTTTCATGTGGACACTGCAACTGGATCAGCGTTATGAAGTGATTGCATATTCGATAGCTTATGATTCTCTAAATAATCAGAAGGGCATGGTTGATGGATTTTCTGTACCTTGGGTTAAGGATGCAGTACTAACTTGGTGGTCGGAAGGTTTTCAAAATAAGTCTACAGATGAAATCCGTGCCCTGCTAGAAGAAATGGTTGGCTTGGGTATTTTAAGAGAAACCAATGAAGGTTGCTTTGCTCTTAGAAGTCCCAATGTTGTCTTGCTTCTGGGTACTGAATCAGAAATTGAGGAGCAGCTCCTGAAAAGTCGTGAAGCGCCTCCAGACTACGATCCTGAGACTTTTAGATCGGCTCTGCCAAATGACTTATCTCGGCGCAGTCCATTGACCGTGCAACAGGAATCAGCACTCCGAAGACGTGAGAATGGCGTTTCTATTATCTTTGGTTCCCCTGCTGCTGGGCTAGATGAACTGAAAGATTTTCTACTCTTAGCAGTGGGTCAGGAATTCTTATTTCACATTGACAGTGTTTTAGATCTAGCAGCTTTTACGAAGCGCTTAGGGGATCTTGAGAAGCGAGAACGAGAAGTGGACGGAACGACAATCTTTCTCGTATCAACCACTTGCCCTTGGAATCCAAGCTGGGTTGAGACAGCACTTAAAAAAGTGAAACAACTGAAATCAAAGAGGTCGTTTGCACGGGTTGTCTTTGTCGCCGATCCGCAAATTGCATGGAAATTAGTAAGTCAAAGCGCCACAGAACTTGATTCTCTAGTTTCTAAAAGCGTGACCACCATCAATCTTAAGCCTTGGCACGATGCTGCCCTTCGACAATGGTTGGAAGATTGTAACTTTACAGCCCAAGATAAAGAAAGTCGAAAGAGAATCACTGAAGTCACAGGAAATTGGTCAATTCTTCTCAAGCGTCTTTACCAACAAGCCAAGTCGGATCGTAACTGGGAACATCACCTACAAGAACTTGCAGATTCATTAACCCATTCTCATGTCCAAAATGAATTGGTTAATTTAATGGGACTTAATAGTTTGGAAACTCAACAAAGACGAGTATTGGGTGATTTGGCTACTCTAGAAGAAGCCTCGGCTGAAGGTTTAATTAGCATTGTTGAGGGTATATCAGCAGAAATTGTCAACCAAACCCTCAGATGGGCAGAGTTACTTCGCCTCGCATACCCAGTTGGTAATGGTAACTGGCATGTCGATCCAATGGTGGGTCATATCATCACATCTCTTGGGGAGTAAAGCAATATGGCTCGTCTTTGGTGGCAACTCCCTGGTCCCAGCCGATTTGTTTCTCAGGTCGTTCAAGACCTTGGAAATGGGAAAAATGTCATTTTCTGTTTACCAGAATACTTACCAGATGGTCTAGCCAGTGCCGTCCGGTCAGAACTAGGTGAAGACTGGGATTGGCATACACTCTCTCTCCGCGACGAAGGTGAGGTGGAACCAGTACATTTACTCTTTGACCTGTTTGTAGGGGAAATTACCCCCAATCAACTTCGCAATACATGTACACTAGCAATAAACCAAAAGTTTGTTGGAAAGATAATCTGGCTTGATGATTTGACTCCCAAAGCTTGGTTTGCCTGGAAAAAATTCCTCTCAGACTATGAGCAACCCTGTAGAGCTATCCCTCAACTGTATCGCACACTATTTTGCGTCTCATTAGTTGGGGAACTAGCTCTCGATCCACCAACTGAGGATGTATGTCTGTCACATCATTGTTGGAAAGGTGTCGTTGACCGTCTCGATATGCTTCTGTTCACTTCTAGCCTCTTTCAAGGCAAGCGCCTGCCTGACTTGCAAAAGCGTGTGGCTATCTCAGTTTTAACAAATTTGGCTCTTTGGGATTTCGATGTTAGCAAACGTCTGGCTGATGAAAAGGTTGAAAATATTTTGAGTCCAGTGCCAATTCTGCAGGAAATTGCTAAGGAACGTAGCTGGTGTACTGATGACTCATGCGTAGAGAGATGGTGTAAAGGTATGACAGACATTATTGAGGGAAAAGAGAAAAAACATTCTGCTGCTTTGGCAGTCAATGGTTCAGGTAAAGTAGAACTAGAACGTCGAATCTGGAGTGCTGAAGTGGGGGAAATATTGCCATTTATTGAAGAGCTAAGACGAGAAATTCTTGAGCATCTAGCTGGAGTTTTGAGGCTACCATTTACAACTAGATTTGGTGAAGTCATCAAGGATTTACATGATTTAGAAATTGGTCATATTGATTATCAAATCAGCAATAATAGCACATTTTTTGATCCTAAAATGCGAAAATTGGTGCGTCGGCTTAGGGACATACGGAATGCGCTCTCTCATTTAGAATCGATTAGTCCGGAACTTTTACTTTGTCATGAAATTAATGATTGGCATCGGATATTAAGACACTGATGCTGTGTCTATCTACTTACCGTATTGCTTAATTGGAATTGAGATAAATGGCACTAAGAAAACCTGAATCGCTGATTTTACAAGCATTAAAGCCCTGATCCATTGCGATGTATTATTTATGACTGCTATATAACCTAGTACTTACGCATTGACCTAGGTCTTAGACTAACGGATTGACATAAATGTGACTATGTGAGGTTTCTAAAGTGGAAATAATAGGAGCGAGGGATGCCAGCTAAAGATATTTATCATAATATAGTTAGAATTGCACTAGAAAAAGATGGATGGAGAATTACAGATGATCCACTTCGTCTAAGTATTGGTAGCCGTTCTGTTTATGTGGATTTAGGGGCAGAAAAGCTCTTTGCCGCTGAAAAAGAAGGTAAAAAAATAGCAGTAGAGGTGAAAAGCTTTTTAAACCCCTCGCCTGTAGCTGATTTGGAAGATGCTCTAGGACAATATGTTTTATATTCCAAAATCTTAGAAGAACAAGAAGCAGAACGCATTCTTTATCTGGCTATTAGTTTTACGGTTTTTCGAGAGATTTTTTCAGAAGAAATTGGTCAACTTTTACTGAGACGAATGGATTTGCGAATGATTATATTTAATCAAAAAAAAGAGGAAGTGGTTCAATGGATACACTAGATTTTTATCGCAATACTATTGAAAGAGTTCTGAGAGAACATGCATCAATTCCCTATAAATATGGACAAATTAATCAACATGTCATTATTGATTCAGAAAGAAATCATTTTTTATTAATAAATGTTGGATGGAATGGCATCGAACGGATTCATGGTTTTGTTGTCCATGTGCAAATTATTGATGGGAAGATTTGGATAGAACGGGATGGAATTGAAGATGGAATTACTGGAGAATTAGTTGCAGCAGGTATCCCAAAAAACAAGATTGTCTTAGCATTTCATCCACCTGAAGTGCGTCCCCATACAGGGTATGCTGTTGTTTAAATGTTTAGCTTTTGTGAAGGTATGGAAATGCGATCGCTTGCAATCCATGCACAAAGGCATCCCGTAAAGCTGTTAATTTAAAGCCAACTAACAGCCCTAACAGATAGTTGTCTTTATTGACGCCGACTTACTTATAAATAAATTAAAATACCAACAAACCCCATCTCAAAACATCCGTTCAAGGAAATCTTCTATATTTTCCTGATTCTTCTGGCGCAGAATTTCTGGACCATGAAGGAATTCTTTAATGGTCATTTTTTGATCTCGAAAATCCCTCACAAAATCGCGGAGATCAGCAATAAGTCCGATCTTCGATTCAACTTCTTCCAACATCTGGGCAACGGGATCAATTCCTTTTCGAGCAACTTTTCGGTAATCGGAGACCATCACTCCTTCAGAAGACTTTTTCACTCCTGCAAGTTCCTTCTTCAATGTTTTATATTGGGTTTTGAGGAATTTATTTTCCTGTTCTATACGAGTACATTTTCGAGCCAAATCATCCTCACTGTTACTCTCGATAGATTCCCCCATGTGATGTTGCTGTTCAATTTCCAACAGTCGAGCCAGATCTCCCTCTCGGTAGGCTTTGTTAACTTCCTTCATAATCTCCGTATAGTGCGTCTGTGTTGATCTATCTGCTACTTTGTCAGGGTGAAAAATTTCGGCTAACCTGAGAAATGTTTGGCGGATCTTTCTCGATGCATCAGTTCTGGTCGCAGAAGGAGATTCTATTTCCTGATGTTGATGGCGGTGTTCTTGAGGTGGACGGAAGAAACCATCCTCTTGCTGATCGGTTTCAAGCAGTTCGTCTGGATCTGTATCTCCGTCTAAGTTACAGAATTTTGGACTGATGATTTCTGCGAACTGGAGGGTACGGTAAATTTCTTCAATCTTTTTTTTGGTCTTTTTCCCAAATGTTCTCGTGGTAAAGATTTCCGTGAATAGAGTATGGATTTCCCGATCAAGATCTCCCTGTTTTTTGAAGCAGGAATTACCTCTATGAAATATCTCTGTCGCTAAGGAACGTATCTGCTCAACAAAATTATCCAGTTCAGTTCGCTTTCGCTTAATCTGTTTCAGCAGCCATTGGTGTTCTTTTTCTAGGGTTTTTAGACGGATATCAAGCGATGAGAGGGTCGGTGATTTTATTAAGGTTGTGTGGGATGGCGATGAGGTAGGCTGAGACATGAAGGATATGATTTAGATGATTTTGGATGATTATAGATAATAATACTGCTGATTGATTATCGGATGTTAGGGTATAAAGCTTACTGTGGGTGCATCCCATTTTTGAAAATTCGTACTGCGAGCATCTTGCTCGCTCATAATACACGTGAGCTTTCCGGCTCACACTACTGCAAAACTGGGATGCTCACGCTTACTGTACCATTAGGTAGAGGATAATTTATTCCTAAAGACTGATGCTAAGGTAGGATTCCCTATCTTTTAGTTCATTGATAGCCAGTGAATAAGCTAGATTGTGATCAAAATTACTAGTTACTAAATACTAAGAGATAGTCAATTATGCAAGTATGTCTAGTCACAGGTGGTAACTCTGGTGTGGGTTTAATGACGGCTGTAGGTTTAGCCAAGTTAGGCAATCATGTATTTATTGCATGTCGTTCGGCAGCAAAATCAGCAACAGCTATAGAATACATCCGGCAAACTACTGGAAATCAAAATGTAGCATTTTTACCACTTGACCTAGCTTCTTTAGATTCAGTTCGTAACTGTGTCAAACTATTCCATGAAAAAAAATTACCGTTGCATATATTGGTCAATAATGCGGGTATATTTAACCGCAGAGGTACAACAAAAGAAGGCTTTGAACTGATTTGGGGAACTAATTATTTAGGTCATTTCTTGCTAACTTATTTATTACTAGAAAAACTGCAACAATCTGCACCTAGCCGCATTATTATGGTATCGTCAGATTTAGCATTACATCCAAGTGGCATTAACTGGGATTTATTAGTGAAAAGAACACCGTTCAATTTTATCAAATCATATGCCGTTTCTAAACTCTGTTTATTGCTCTTAACAAAAGAACTTTGTCAACGATTAAATAACCCTCTAGTTACTGTTAACTCAATCCATCCAGGTTTTGTACAATCAAATATTACTATATGGCATCACCTCAGTAAATATTTAGGTTTAGGTATTACCCCTGAAGCTGGAGCATATAGTATTTTAGTTTGCAGTACATCTCCAGATTATCAAAATATTAGTGGAAAATTTTTAGACAATCAAACCCAAGAAATTTCTTTACCTAAAATAGCACACAATCAAGAAATATTACAGCAATTATGGGAACGTAGTTTATTATGGACTGGTTGCAATCAACAACAGAATATACAAAAAATTAATTATGATGGTACTGATAGCATTTGGGGACCACAGTCTCTCAATTTAAACAGCAAGGAACTAGCTGAGATTACCAAAACTATTTTAAATGAAATCTTACCAAGATTACCAAAAAGAATAATATTTACTCAGCTATTATTAGCATTGATTAAATTTAATTTTGGATCATTTATTATCATACTACTTCAAATTTGCAAAAAATCTTTTTACATGGAGAGACATTTAGATTCACCTATAATTTTGCAATTATGTCACGATAAAAAATTATTAGAAAAACTTACCGAACATTTGGGAGAAAATCTAGTCTTATGGCGGTCAGAACTGTGGGTAAATTATCCATCTCACCAATTGATCCCTTTTTGGCATCAAGATTCTTATCCCAAATTGCTAAAAGGAGATGGTAAAACTATCCATGCTTATATAGCTTTGACAGAAGTTAATGAGTTTAATGGTTTTGAGTATATACCTAATACTTACCTAAAAAACTTTCAGATAAAAGTAACCGATCCTTTTAGTGGTAATCACTTTTTTGAAATACCTGATGAAGTGGCAAAAAAAGCCATTCCTGTAGTGTTACTTCCTGGAGAATTCGTGTTATTTACGGACAATCTTATACATCGTTCTGTGCATAATCATAGCGGTAAAGTACGACTTTCTTTAACACTGAGGTTGACTCAGCCTGGGGTAGAAGTTTTACCTGGTTATACCTCGAATTATCATAAACCTATAATTTTACAATCCCAAAAATAAGGTGAAAAGTGCACTCGCCTTTCTTGCCGCAGAGGTAATAGCTGAACATCAAGCAGTTAACTATTATCGTTCTTGACTAAGACTTTGACCTTAACGACAACGTGATCATCGACAACAACGCTGACCTTGACCAAGACCCTGACTGTGTCTTCAATTTTGACTAAGACATTGACTTTGACCACGGCTCTAAATTAGTTAGGAGTTAGAAGTTAGGAGTTTCTTTTATTTATAGGGGGGGGTGCGTCGCCCGTGGGGTGTTCTTAAAGAAAAAGAACCCGGTAGCTAACCGGGAAGAGGAGGTTTTAGTGTGTGTTGTTGTGTTAGCAAGACCGTATTTACTTATAGACGATACTCTTGTCCTAATCTGAGTTGTTGCCAAATTGCCGAAACTCGGCTAACTCCTCAATTGCTGCATCAAGTTATTGGCAAGTTTCACGATCGCCTGCCAATCTTTGGCTGCTACAAGCTTTTTCGGAAATAATTGACTACTTAAACCAAATGCGATCGCCCCTGCTTGTAAAAATTCCGGAGCATTTTCCAAAGTAATACCCCCTGTGGGAATCAAGGGAATATGCCCTAGTGGTTCTTGCAGACTTCTGATATAGTTGGCTCCTCCCACTGCTTGTACGGGAAACACTTTCACACAACTTGCGCCACTTGCCCAAGCTGTAACGATTTCTGTTGGGGAGAGCGCTCCTGGTATCATCGGTACACCTAGAGCCACGGCTGCTTGAATTAAAGCTTTGTCAACATGGGGAGTAAAGAGAAATTGCGCTCCAGAGTTGACCGCTGCTTGCATCTGCTGCATATTTAATAGTGTACCAGTACCAATAGTGCAATCCGGTAATTCTGTACGTAGTTGCGCGATTAATTCAGCAGCGCGATCGCTTTTCCAAGTAATTTCAATTAATCGCATTCCCCCAGATGCTACAGCCAAAGCCATTTCACGTCCCAATGACAATTCTTTAGCCCGGATTACTGCGATCGCTCGGTGTTCTTTTAACTTTGATAACCAAGGTTGACCAGACATTTTTACAAACATTTTGCTTGCAATTATAACAAGGAAGCAGGGAGCATTTAAAGAAGAATTTAGAAGTCAGGAGTCAGGAGTCAGAATACATTCTTCCGAATCAATTGAATTGGGATTTTAACCCCTTTATTCATCTGCCAGTAAGACAGAATTCCCAAGCTGAATTCTGGCTCCTAAGTTCTTTCGCTTAAGTGCAACTTAATTCTATTCAATCTTTAGGCATATATATTTGGACTTAGTTATTAGTCGAACGACCAACAATTCAAGCAAAAATAGCTCAAATTCACCACCAAAATTAAGTCGCCAGTAGGATGAAAACAATTCAAGCAATATTTATAGTTAATTCAGTTATTATCTATTCAGCTTGGTAAGAACATTATGAGTCTTTACAAACTTGCAGACTTTGATCCAAATTATAAAGAAACATTTGATGGTGACGATATCAAGACTTTAAGTGTCTACACAGAAGGAGACAAGAAAGTTGGTTCAGTAGCTGATGCACTAGTGGATGGAGAAGGTCGTTTTCGCTATTTAGTTTTAAACACTCACTTTTATGGTAGTGGTAAAGAGACCCTACTACCCATCGGTCTTGCTCGCATCGATTATAAGACTCAGCGAGTTTATGTTGATGGACTGAGCAAACAGCAAATTGAAAATTTGCCCGAGTACAAAGAGAGCATGACTGTTGATTACGATTATGAAGAGTCGGTACGCAAGGCTTATCGTCCTGAATCTAGCGATGTCCACTCTAATCGCGACACCTACGATTACCAACAGGAACCATCTCTCTACAATTTAAATGACCAAAAACATCAAACCCTCAAACTGTATGAAGAACGATTGATTGCTAGCAAAAACCGCGTTAAAACAGGGGAAGTCACAGTCGGTAAGTACGTTGAAACAGACACAGCACGGGTTTCAGTACCCATTGAGAAAGAGCGAGTGATCATTGAGCGAGTTACACCAGCATCTGGAACCGTAGTTGATTCCAATGAACTGAACTTCCGTGAAGGGGAAGTAGCACGCATAGAAGTTTATGAAGAAACACCAGAGATTCATAAAGAGGCTTTCGTGCGTGAGGAAGTCAGAGTCACGAAAGTCGTAGAACACGAAACGGTTGAAGCACAAGAAACGCTTCGTCGGGAAGAGTTAGATGTTAAGAATGAAGGTAATTTACCAATAGATAGAAATCGATAGATCATATTTAATTCGGTTACTGACTCCAGTTGGATTTGTCATAAAAAGTAGGGAGCAGGAACAAAATAGCCCTGAAGATTGGGAGTGGTGTCCCTAAATTGATTTAGGGATCATGGAAATAAATATTTGAAACGAGATGGCTTAGGCTGTGAAGTTTTCAACGTATCATTGTGCAAATTCCCTAATTTTAATTCCAGGGCATTTTCCTGTTTCCTATTCCTTCATAAAGTCAAGTAAGCCTCATTCTATCACTTTTTAGAAGTATTTGTTATTTAAAATGAATTCATTCGGAAGGAAGATGGTTTTTAAGAGATAGTTTTTTATCTTATTTAGAAGAACATAAAACTAAAAACAGTTTGAGGGGATATATTATGGCTCTTTACAGAATTGCAGACTTTGATAAAAACTACCGTGATACTCTTCAAGGTGATGATGTTAAGGGAATGGGTATCTATGCAGATGCAAGTGACGAAAAAATTGGCACTGTCGGTGACGTACTAGTCGATGAAGAAGGGCATTTCCGTTATCTGATAGTTGACCTAGGCTTTTGGATTTTTGGTAAGAAAGTATTGTTACCGGTAGGTCGCTCCCGCATCGATTATAATGCTGGTCGTGTCTATGCTGTTGGCATGACAAGAGAACAAGCTGATAACTTACCTGAATATAACGAGCGCGAGACTCTAGATTATGACTACGAAGAGCGCGTACGTGGAGTATACCGTAATTCCATAAACTCCCCCCAACCTTTGGCAGCAGGAGCGCTTGTGGATACGCCACTTCCCGTAGAAGCATCTCTTGTGGACGCAGCTGTTGCTCCAAACACTACTGCTCAAACAACCCACAAGACTCCAGCTTACAACCGTGATGAATACGCTTACGAGCAAGAACCTTCTTTATACGGATTGAATGACCAAGATCATCAAACTCTAAGGTTGTACGAGGAACGCCTGATTGCAGGTAAAACCCGTCAGAAGACAGGGGAAGTAACGATAGGTAAGCACGTTGAAACTACTACGACACGGGTTTCAGTTCCAGTAGAAAAAGAACGAGTCATTGTTGAACGAGTCACTCCACAGGATGCAGGTAAAGCAGTTACATCTGGCGAAGCTAACTTCCGTGAGGGAGAAGTAGCACACATGGAAATCTACGAAGAAACGCCTGACATTCGCAAAGAAACTGTTGTTCGTGAAGAAGTGAGAGTGAGAAAAGTAGTAGACCAAGAGACTGTTGAAGCTCAAGACACAATTCGCCGCGAACAATTGGATGTGAATAGTCCAAATCTTCCGGTTGAAGAACGCTAAAATTCAAACATGTGTTGATTTTAATTAGTCATCAGCTAATAGCTGATGACTAATTAATCATTATAAACTTTTGTCTGAAAGCTACACAAAAACCCCTTCTGACTCCTGACTTCTGAATTCTGAATTCTGACTCCTGAATGAAGTCAATACTGACAATACAAAACCAATCACAGCACAATTAATTAGTATAAATACTGATATGGATAGTATAAATAGCGAGATAGAGTCAGTCGTTCCAAAAAATGCGGAACTTGTGGAAGAAGAGATTATTCGGTTGCTAGAAGAAAAATTAATCGTTGACCGTAGCAAGCGTAAAATCGGTGAAGTGATTATTCGTAAAGAAATTGAAACCCGGATGATACAAGTTCCAGTCCGGCGTGAGAAACTGATTGTAGAACAAGTTAGCCCTGAACGAAAACAGCTTGCAGAAATTGATTTAGGGCAAGAGGAGATTTCGGGAATTGAATTGACAGAAGGGGAAAAAGTTAACAACGATCTGAGTGTAAGTGGTGAATTCATCTCTCCCAAAGTTGCTAGTTTATTTTTAAATGCGATCGCCCTTGAGCGAAACCACGGATGCAAGAAGGTGCGAGTGACCGTTGTTGTAGAAGATGAGGAACACCAGCAAACATATAAAGAGTGGTTTGAGCGGACTTCCAATAGCAAAAACACCCAAGAGTGAGACATTAAGTGATCAGTACGAAGTAAGTTGGTAGTAAGGTAGGTGACATTGCTTACCCTACGCAGTTATTTTTAACGACTTCCGATGAGACTTCAACTCAAAAGACGCTTAAAGAACCACCAGCAACGAGTTCATATTAAAATCCGGGATGGACAATTTCACATCTTGGGTCTGAATGCTTGGCATTCCTATTTGCGCGATCCATACCATCTGCTGCTGACAATTCCCTGGACAATCTTTTTGGCATTTATTGCTGCTTTCTATCTAGCGAGTAATGTCATATTCGCCCTGCTTTACATGGCTGGAGGGGATTGTGTTGCAAACGCCAAACCTAACTCTTTTTTAGATTTCTTCTTCTTCAGCGTTCAAACCCTAGCAACCATCGGTTACGGTGAGATGTATCCCAAAACAGTTTATGCTAATACCATTGTCACGATTGAAGCGATAACGGGTACGGTAGGAGTTGCAGTCCTAACTGGACTAGCGTTTGCCCGTTTCTCAAAACCGACTGCTCGTGTCATATTTAGCCGAGTCTCGGTGATTACCCCGCACAACGGAGTTCCCACCTTAGTATTTCGCACCGCCAATCAACGTCGCAACCAGATCATAGAAGCGCAAATGCAGGTGTACCTCATGCGCGACGAAGTTACTGTTGAAGGACAGTTGATCCGTCGAATCTACGACGTACAATTACTCAGACAACGCTCACCTAGCTTCACCTTAAGCTGGGTAGCATTGCATCCAATCAATGAATCTAGTCCACTTTATGGGCTCACAGCAGAGTCGTTAATTCAAACAAATACGACGATAGTCATTTCCCTTAGTGGGATCGATGAAACAGTTGCACAGGTCGTCCATGCTCGCCACAGCTATGCTGCTCAAGATATTCTATGGAACTATAAATTTGTGGATATCTTTCATCTGACAGCCGATGGACACCGTTACATCGACTACAAACATTTCCACGATGTTGTACCTCTAGATTGACTCTAGTTGCTTTCAGGGCAGACCTTTCTTCTTGATCGTATACATTAAATCCCACCCACAAATCGACCTGGACTTAAAATCTTCTTGCTATCAAACTGTTCTTTAATCCGGTGCATCAAAGGTAGAGCATTACCAGTGTAGCCCCAAACATCTATTTGTTGTTTAACCGATAATGGTGCATCTAAAATTGTGAGGAAACCGCTATTTGCTTGAATGCGATCGCGCACTTTCAAAACCTGATTTTTATCCTCCAATTGTAACAAACCTAAACCACTACCAATGTGAATCAAACCCAACTCTACCTGAGTTAAAATTTCCACAGCAGCCGTAGGTAGCACTCCTATTTTGCAGGTAATTTCAGACTTTGTAGGAAGATAATGTATACGTTCTCGCAATCTCTGCCATAGATGAGCTTCATTCCCATCCGCATAAATTGCCCCATCTAAGCCTAACTCTTGTCCTACTGCCAAAAGTCGATTTGACTGTTCTTTGACACTCTCACTCATACTTTGAAACCGGGCAATTAATCCCAATCCTTTACCCAACTCTAAACTAGACACCAGTTTAGTTGATAGCAAATCAGCTTGGGTTGGTGTTAGTGCCGAACCGCGTAGGGTCGCAACAGCCTGGGATATAGCTTCTGCTGTGCCAGTCAGTACCACTGTACCCGACGCCTCCTGTACTGGATAAACACGAAAAGTGACTTGACTAATAACCCCTAATGTGCCATAAGACCCAGTAAATAACTTCATCAAATCGTAGCCGGCAACATTTTTTACGACTCGTCCCCCAGCGTGAGCGATTTGTCCATCAGCACGCACAAAAGTAATGCCCAGCAACTGGTCGCGCACACTACCATAACGTTGTCGCAGGGAACCTGTATCACCTGTAGCGACAATACCACCAATAGTTGCCGACTCTGGTGCAGTGGGGTCAAAGGCAAGAAATTGGCGAGAGGTTGCCAAAATTGCTTGGAGATCGCAAAACTTCATCCCAGCTTCTACCGTCACAGTTAAATCGCCAACAGCGTGTTCAATCAGTTGGTTGATACGTTGTGTACTAACCACGACATCCACATCTTTGACTAAACCACCCCAACCGAGTTTACTGCCATTACCGCAGGGAAGGACGCGCCAGTCGTTACGGTGAGATTCTGCGATCACTGCGGCTAGCTGTTCTTGGGTGCGGGGATAGACAATACAACTGGGAGGGTTTTCAGAACCCATAGCCTGTTGGATACGTTTTTGCTGACTTTGTTCAATATTTTCCCAGAGGGAGACAGCATTTTCTTCCCCGACGATAGATGCAAGACTAGAAACGTAGTCACCTTGTGGCTTGTCGTTAGACATTGCTTTGATTCAGGTTATTTTTTTATTGCGCTATATCTAAGTTAAGTTACCTTAAATCACAGCAGGTTCCAGCATTTGGATCTTGCCTAAATTGGCATCAATTTCTACCTCAGTCCCTATAGGTAAAGTCAAGATCGTTTCTAAATGACCAATCTGGGCACCAGACCAGGCGGGAATTCCTAAGGGTTTAATGTGATCTTGGAGGACTTCTTCTAAGGTCAAAGACCCATAATCAGCATCTGGTAAGCATTGAGTACACTGCCCAAAAATGAAACCTGCTAGTTGCTTAAACACTCCAGCCAACTTGAGATGAGTTATGAGGCGATCAATACGGTAGATATTTTCATTCGTATCCTCAAGAAACAGAATTGCACCCTTGAGGTCAGGTACATAGGGAGAACCAACAATACCAGAAAATACCGAAAGATTACCACCAATCAATCTACCTCTCGCTTTACCAGGATTGATCGTTTGAATACGGTTTTTCACCTGCATCAGGCGGTTGGCGTCATCACTGTCTTTTTGATTCTCAAAAGTGACCTTCTCACCTGCAAACAAGACACGACGGAAATAGTCTGTTGGATCTGTTCGCCAAGAAGTCAAGCCGTTGGGACCGTGAAAGGTGACAAGACCAGTTTGAGCATGAATTCCCAGAATTAACGCGGTTACGTCGCTAAAGCCCACAATAATTTTGGGATTTTTGCGGATGACTTGGTAATCTAGGTAAGGTAGAATCCGGCTACATCCCCACCCTCCCCGAATCGGTAGCAAAGCTGCAATCTTTGGGTCAGCAAAAAAATGGTTGATATCAGCAGCCCGGTCTAGATCTTTTCCTGCTAAATAACCATAGCGATCGCTTAAATGTGGTGCCAGATAAGGAACCAGCCCTAGTCCACGAACAGCATCAACAACAACATCCACGTCTTCGCGTTCAAATGCTGCACTAGCTGGACTAATCAACCCCACACCAGCACCACGATGTAGTCTTGCAGCTTTAAGATCATAACGACCTGCTGCCATCACTGATTTTGATGCCGAAGCTAAAGCTACAGTAGCAGCACAATGGGTGATAAACTGGCGACGAGTCAGCATAGGATACTCTTTATTGTTGTGCTTTGTGCGGTTATGGCATCATTCTGACTGAGTACTGTTTCACCCATATTGGTGAAGAGAGTCTCTAGGCGGGTTAAACGGGTTTCGATAGAATTGGGTTGGTTTGTGGTCATATGATGTTTTTCTCCTCAACTTGATTCTCCTGCAAAATACTTATAATAGGTTAAAGCGAAATGCTGCCAATTTCCCACACAGTCATTATCCCAGAGCGAGAGATCGACATTAGTGCGATTCGCTCTCAGGGAGCAGGAGGTCAAAACGTTAACAAGGTTTCGACCGCCATCCACTTGCGCTTCAATATTGGGGCTTCATCGCTACCTGATTTTTATAAAGAACAGCTTTTGAAGCTGAACGATCAACGCATCACCAAGGAGGGAGTGATCGTGATCAAGGCTCAGGAACACCGAAGCCAGGAGAAGAACCGGGAGGAAGCGTTGAGACGACTTCAAGAACTGATTAAAAGTGTAGTCGTACTTAAGCGAAAACGCAGACCTACCAAACCGACTCGCAGTTCTCAAAAAAAACGTCTTGACAGCAAAAGCAAGCGGGGACAGATTAAGTCCTCCAGAGGAGAGATTACAGATTGAATGAGTGTGGGGATATTATATTATCAGATTGAAGGTCAAAGTAACCGAATTCTCTCAACTCCTTGCAACTTGGCGTCAAATGTAACAGTTTCACCACATCCTGCTTGTGCGTTTAACTAGGGCAATGATTAGGGAGGTTGCTGGGTTTTGAAAGTTCACAAATTCAAAGATAGTTCGGCTTTTATGGGTTGCAAGTAATCGTTATGTATTCTTCAATATTAAAACATTAATTTGTTCGTCATCAACATTTATGCCGTGTCGTTGTACTGTTGATTGGGGTACTTTGAATCCGAGTGCCCCTATGATGTTTACAGTTCTGATTAAGCTACTTTATTCATGACTAAATCAAGTCTTATATACTAATGTAATCGCAATTTTAAAAAAGAAATGCATGACTGCAGATCCACTCTTCTATGAAATATTCAAAGAAATACCTGAATTATTCTTTGAACTCATCGGTCAACCACAGAAAGACCCAAGCATCT
>CAIVAU010000098.1 GCA_903903925.1 uncultured cyanobacterium | reverse complement strand
GTGGGCACGTCGGACTTTTCACCCGTGCCGAGGATGCTGACAAACTCTGTTTCTGGCGGTGTTTCCTTTGGATTCATCGTTATGCCGACAACCAGCGTGACGGGGCCGCGTTCTGGCTCGTGGCGCGGTCAGGCGCCTTCAGAAATCGGCACCTTGGTGGTTTTGTTGTGGGGATGATGGGCGGGCGGCACATCGATGCGCAGAAAACCATTCACGTACAGCGCCTTGGCGCGCCCCAGATCATAGCCCGCCGGCAAATCCAGCACGGTTTCAAAGGGCCCATAACTGATCTCCATCACCAGAAAACTGCAATGCGCCGCCCGGCAGCAATCCGGCCGCACCCCTGTGATGCGTAGGCGCTGCCCCTCCACGATGATCTCCAGGCTATCGCTTTTCATGCCGGCCAGCTCGACCTTGATCACCAAGCCGGTGTCGCCGACATAAACATCGGTGTGCGGCGTCCAGCGCCCGGTGGCGGTATCGCTCGCACCGCCCATCGCGGAATTGCGGGAAACGAAATGAATGGTGGAACTGACTTTGGTAACGGCCATGGCTTTAATGTGCTAATGGTTGAAGCGGTTCAGCTCACGGCGTCCGGTTTCTTGGGGGCCGCCTCCGGCCCGTGCCCGCAATGACCTTTACAGCCACAGCTGCCGGACTTTTTGCCGGAGCTGCGCCACACCAGCACCACGGCGGCGACGACCACCAGGACCCACGGAAGAAACTGCTGCCATTTCATGCAGGAAACATACCTGCAAAAGCAAATCACGCAATAGAGATTTTTTTCTTTCACACGGCTGTGAATTGTCCGCCCTGGGCCAAAACATGGCTATGGTCATCCGGGAAATAAGGCTTACTATCCCCGGGCAGATGAACGAGCCAAATGAAACTCCGCGCTCCTGACTCCTGACTTCTGACTCCTGACTCTTGAATTCTTACGAAAATTTTAACAACATAACCGCCTAAAAAGAACAAGAATGCAGAAGATACAAGCAGACTATACCCTAAAAACAATCAATTCTGGCAATTTAGATAAATTAAAGAGTTATTTTGAGAATCTTCCTGTCGATCCATACCTTGAAGGAAACTATCGTTTCAGACGTTTATCTCACTTTAAAGTGACTTCTACAGGCTTAATTAAGCTGCCACACAACCGCTTATTTCAAAGCAAAGAATATAATCCACTCTTAGGAGATATCGTCAGAGAATATCCAGAAATAGATGATGCAGTAGTAGAACTAGAAGAATTTCAAAAAATTGTTTTTGAGTTCTTCGAGTTTTGTCAGATGTACTCGACTTTTAATGAGATTGGTGTTCATCAAATTAGAACGACTACATCTGATCAGCAAATTGGCAATCCGGCTCCTGAGCATATCCATAAAGATGGAGTAGACTGGGTAGGAATATTTTGTGTGAGCAGAGAAAAAATTGAAGGAGGGAAAACTGAACTGTACAAATCTAAGGATGAACAACCAGTTTTTACACAAATCCTTAACCCTAGTGAATTTTTAGTGTTTAGTGATCGCCAATTTTTCCACTTTACTACTCCAATCAATGTGACTGCCGATGGAAGTGGGAGTCGGGATGTTTTTGTGTTAACATGTCCGGGATTACTTGCCACTGCTCGCTCCTAATTAGCTTTGGCTTGATTCTGACGGATGTATTCTGACGGATGTATTCTTTGTTAAGATTTCAAACCGAGGAATTTGTCATTATGTCTCTTGATCTCGAATGGATACGCGCTCAGTTTCCAGCACTCGCACAAGAAATCGACGGTCAATCCGTAATTTTCTTTGATGGTCCAGGCGGTACTCAGGTGCCAAGGTCAGTCATAGATGCGATGAGCGACTACCTGATTAGGTCAAATGCCAATGCTCACGGGGCTTTTGCCACGAGTGCACGTACAGATGCCCTCGTAACCTCTAGTCGTGCAGCGATCGCCGATTTTCTGGGGTGCGATCGCGATGAGGTGATATTTGGTGCTAACATGACCACGCTCACTTTCGCTTTAAGTCGAGCTATTGGTCGTGAACTACGACCAAGGGATGAAATTGTTGTGACGCGACTCGACCACGATGCCAATGTTTCCCCCTGGTATGCTTTGGAGGAACAGGGTGCAACCGTGCGCATTGTGGATATTAAAGCAGAAGACTGCACCTTAGATATGAGAGATCTGACAAGGCAGATTAATCAGCGGACACAGTTGGTGGCAATTTGCTATGCATCTAACGCAGTTGGGACAATCAATGATCTGACAACTGTGGTTCGCCTTGCCCATGAGGTTGGTGCTTTGGTTTTTGTTGATGCTGTCCACTACGTACCTCACGGTTCGATAGATGTACGTGCGCTTGACTGCGACTTCCTAGCCTGTTCTGCGTATAAATTTTTCGGACCCCATGTTGGCATCCTGTACGGAAAGCGTCAGCATCTTACCCATCTACATCCTTACAAAGTGCGACCTGCCTCTGTTGAGATCCCATCATGCTGGGAAACTGGAACTCTGAATCACGAGGGACTTGCAGGGTTGGTAGCGGCAATTGACTATCTAGTTGAACTTGGTCGTCGCGTCGTACCCTCTGTTAGCAACCGTCGGGAAGCCCTTAAAGCCGCAATGGATGCATGTCAGCAGTACGAAACAGAACTTTGTAAACAGTTGATTCGTGGACTGTTGCAGATTCCTGGCTTAACTCTCTATGGTATTACCGATCCGGGTCGTTTTGTCTGGCGAACTCCAACGGTCGCAATCCGGCTAGTAGGGCAAACTCCTCAGACCATTGCTGTTGAGTTGGGCGATCGCGGCATCTTCACCTGGCACGGTAATTTCTATGCCCTTGGTCTCACTGAAAAGTTGGGAGTTGAAGACAGTGGCGGCTTTCTGCGGATTGGACTGGCACACTATAATACAGTCGAAGAGATTGATCGTCTTTTGAAAGCCTTGAACGAGATTGCTACGCTTCCTAAGAGTCCTGAATAAATGGTAAAACTACTGTGGGTTCAAGGTCGCTAAAATTTTTGTCCAAGAATTTTTCGATTCTCTGTACTCTCTGCGCCTCTGTGGTTCAATAAATTACTTTTTAACCGCAGAGGCACAGAGAACACAGAGAGAATTGTAGTGTGAGGTCTGCTGTGTCTGAAGCTCCCGTATTAGATCAAATTATCAAAAATGTGAGGGTAGTTCGTCCCCATTATGATACCGTTGAACTGCTTGATTTAGGAATTAAAGATGGAAAATTTGCTCAGATTGCTCCTAATCTTAGCTCAGACAAAGGCAAAGAGGTATTAGATGGGAAAAACCTGCTGGGCTTTCCTGGGGTCGTGGATGCCCATATGCATATCGGTATTTATCAACCCCTCGACAAAGATGCTGTCACTGAAAGCAAGGCGGCTGCAATGGGGGGAGTCACAACCTCTCTGAATTATATCCGTACAGGACAATATTATCTCAACAAAGGCGGTTCCTACCGAGATTTTTTTCCTGAAGTACTGGCGTTATCTGCGGGTCATTTTTTTGTTGATTACGGGTATCACGTCGCACCTATAGCTAGCCAACATATCGAAGAAATACCTGTATTATTTCAAGAACATGGTGTGTCTTCGTTTAAAATCTTCATGTTTTATGGCGGCTATGGGTTGCATGGTTTGTCAGACCAGCAAAACCTCTTCCTGATGATTAATCAAGAGGAACGGTACGACTTCGCTCATTTTGAATTTATTATGCGCCGTCTAAGTTGCTTGATGGAAGATTACCCACAAGCACAAGAAACTATTAGTTTAAGTTTGCACTGCGAAGTTGCAGAAATTCTCAACGCATATACCAAAATAGTTGAAAACGACTCCAGCCTGAAGGGACTGCACGCTTACAGTGCAGCGCGTCCTCCTCATTCTGAGGGATTAGCAATTTGTATTGCTTCCTATTTAGCCCATGAGACTAATTGTGCAAATATCAATTTGTTGCATCTGAGTTCCCGTAAGGCAATGGAAGCAGCTTTGACGATGCAAACAGCTTTTCCCCAGATCAATTTTCGGCGAGAGGTTACTATCGGACATTTGCTATTAGATGTTGATACCCCCGCAGCTAATTTGGCAAAAGTCAATCCCCCAATTCGTTCCCGTGCCGATGTGGAATACTTATGGCAAGCAGTACTCAACCATCAGGTAGATTGGATAGTTAGTGACCATGCCTGCTGTTCTGCTGAACAAAAGAGAAATGCTAAAGACCCGAATAATATTTGGTTGGCAAAGTCTGGTTTTGGTGGTACAGAATATTTACTTTCTGGTGTATTCAGTGAAGGTAGTAAGCGGGGAATGTCGTACAACCACATGGCCCAGTTGTTATCTTGGAATCCTTCCCGGCGCTTTGGTTTGTTACAAAAAGGGGATATTGCCATTGGCTACGATGCAGATTTAGTTCTGGTAGACCCAAATGAAACCTTTGTAGTACGCGCTGCTCAATCGGAGTCACAACAAGGTTACACACCCTTTGAAGGGGTGGAATTAACAGGACGGGTGAAAAGTACCTTTCTACGTGGAAATCTGATCTACAACAATGGACAGATTCTAGAGCGCCGGTCGAGTAGAAGGTATTGACAAATGAGGTATGGTATGTATGAGAAGTGATGTGAATTCCGCAAAGCTTTGACAAAGCTGTCGGTTTGATAGCTTCAAAAAGCAAGCATCCAAGAAAGATACCGTCTGGGT
>CAIVAU010000097.1 GCA_903903925.1 uncultured cyanobacterium | reverse complement strand
GGAGTCAGGAGTCAGGAGTCAGGAGTCAGGAGTCAGGAGTCAGGAGTCAGGAGTCAGGAGTCAGGAGTCAGGAGTCAGGAGTCAGGAGTCAGGAGTCAGGAGTCAGGAGTTAGGACATAGCAGTACGGCACTGCCGAAAGCTTGGGATGGTGCGTTACTCTGCGCTAACGCACCCTACGTGTCTACGTGTCTGTTCAAAAGTCAAATAGTAGTCCTATAGTTATGGACTGTATAGGACAATTAGCAGGAATACCTACAGCGATGGTATTGTAAGACTTGTTGGTTAAGGATAAAGAGAAAAAATTCTCAAATATCATGCTTTCTGCGCCTTGTAAACTTCCAAGGATTATTGATCATGGCTAAGCATAAGAAAAGCGAACTAAACATTAATCTAAGCGATCCACAATATTATTTCAATCGAGAGCTAAGTTGGCTAGAGTTTAATAACCGGGTGCTACATGAAGCAATGGATTCCCGGACGCTGTTTCTGGAACGTCTGAAATTTACAGCAATTTTTAGCTCTAATCTAGATGAATTTTTCATGATCAGAGTGTCAGGGCTTTTGGAACAAATAGAAGCAGAGGTCAGTCAGTTAACATCGGATGGACGGACACCCCAAGAACAGTTAGATGCGATTAGCCAGTGCCTTCGTCCAAGAGTGAAAGAGCAGCATCGTCACTTTGAACAGGAATTGCGTCCTCAGTTACATAAGTGGGGAGTTTATCTCCTCGACTACACGGATTTAAGCCAGGATCAGCACTTATATTTACAACGCTACTTTCAGGCGCGGGTCTTTTCTGTGCTGACCCCATTGGCTGTTGATCCAGGTCATCCGTTTCCCCGCATTTCCAACCAAAGCCTGAATCTGGCAGTGACCGTCAAAGACCCGGAAACTAATGACGAACGTTTTGCCAGAGTGAAAGTGCCTAACATTTTACCTCGATTTATTGCTTTCCCTAAAGAGTTGCAACAGCACAAAAACAACGAACCAACTGTTTGGACTGGTGTACCTCTAGAACAGGTGATTGCTCATAATCTAGAGTTGTTGTTCCCTGGAATGAACATTCAGGAGTGCTACTTCTTCCGAATTACCCGCAATGCTGATTTTCCAGTGCAGGAGGATGAAGCAGATGACCTGCTGCTGGCGATCCAACAAGAAGTTAGTAAACGTCGGATCGGTGGTTTTGTCGTGCGCTTGGAAATTCAAGCTTCCGCCTCCAAATCAATTCGGGAAATGCTGATGCAAGAACTGGAGTTGACAGATAGGGAGGTCTATGAGGTGGAAGGGTTATTAAACTTGAAAGATTTAATGTCTTTTATGGCATTACCGCTTCCTGAACTGAAGGATAAACCTTGGACTCCTGTGATTCCTCCCCGCTTGAAATCGGTCAATGAGCTTGATAATGAGCAGATGAATATAGAGGATGGAAAGGACTTTTTCTCGGTGATTCGCTTTCAGGACTTGATGGTGCATCACCCTTACTACTCCTTTACGGGATCAGTGGAGAAGTTCATTACCTATGCTGTTGCTGATCCCCATGTGCTTGCCCTGAAGATGACACTGTACCGTACTTCCAGCGACTCACCTATTGTCCACGCCTTGATGAATGCGGCAGCAAATGGGAAGCAAGTTGTGGCTTTAGTAGAGTTGAAAGCCCGCTTTGATGAAGAGAATAACATTAACTGGGCACACAGGTTAGAAAATGCTGGTGCCCATGTGGTGTATGGTATGGCTGGTCTGAAAACTCATACCAAAATCATCTTGGTGATACGCCAAGAAGGAGAACAGATTCGCCGCTATTTCCATATTGGCACGGGTAACTACAATTCCAAAACTGCTAGACTTTACACTGATGTTGGGGTGTTTAGTTGTCGAGAAGACTTAGGATCTGATTTAACAGACGTGTTTAATTACCTGACAGGATTTTCGCGAAAGCAGTCTTTCCAAAAACTGTTATTGGCCCCAATAAATTTGCGCGATCGCCTAGTATTCTTGATCCAGCGTGAAGTGGAACACTGCCATAACGGCAGCGTGGGTCGAATTATTGCCAAAATGAATTCTCTAGTTGACCCACTACTGATTACCACCCTGTATGAAGCTTCTCAAGCTGGGGTACAGATTGACCTCATTGTGCGGGGTATCTGTTGCTTGCGTCCTGGAGTCGTAGGAGTGAGTGAAAATATCCGAGTCCTCAGTATTATTGGGCGCTACTTAGAACACTCCCGCATCTTCCACTTCCACAATAATGGACAGGAGGAGGTGTTTATTGGCAGTGCTGATTGGATGCCTCGCAACCTGGACCGACGAGTGGAAGCAGTCACCCCTGTAGAAGACCCAGATATTGCCAAAGACCTCAAAGAAATCTTGGGCATTATGCTGGCAGATAACCGCCAAGCTTGGGAGTTGCAGTCAGATGGTACCTATGTTCAACGTCGTCCTGGTCCAGATGAAGTAGAACGCAGCGCCCAAAATATCCTGATGGAGATGGCGTTGGGAGTTGGGAGTTAGGAGTTAGGAGTGGGTAGGGGCGCAATACTGCTCGGATAAGCAGGGGAAGCAGGGGAGGCAAAACTCTTCAAGAGCCTCAATTGCTCCCCTGCTCTTATACTCCTGGGGTGAAATCATTTTAGGGTGTAGTATAAATAACATCCTCGTAAAGCTCGGCTATTGTGACTTCAAAATTAATACTGTATAATTGAAATGATTTATCTTCTGCTGTGTAAGACTGCAAAACCCACAGACCTTCATCGTTACGGCGGAAACATTCGACTCGCTGACGTTTAGTGTTAATTAAAACGTATTCTTTGAGACTTGATAAGGTTTGGTAATCGGCAAATTTGTCGCCCCGATCAAAGGCTTCAGTAGAGTTAGATAAGACTTCAACAATTAAACAGGGAAATCTTTTATACCCAGGAGTTTCCTGATCTCGTTCGTCGCAAGTCACCATCACATCGGGATAGTAATATCGATTTAGAGATTCGATGCGTGCTTTCATGTCGGTGATATAAACACGACAACCCGAACCACGTACGTGATTACGGAGGAGAGCAAACAGGTTGCCAGCTATAGTAATATGGGGGTCAAGTGCTCCTGCCATTGCGTAGACGTAGCCGTCGATATATTCATGTTTGATGTCGCTGTGTTCCTCCAAAAGGAGATATTCGTCGGGGGTGAGGTAGATTTCAGGTGTGGCAATCATATTTAAGACCTCAAGGTACACCGATGGAAATTTACTATTGCTTAAATATTGTGGCTTTGAATAATGGAAGTTAAAATCCCTAGAATTTTATCAACAGGTGGTAAAGGATACTCTACAAGATCAATAGAAACTTCTTTGTCAAGCAGTGAAAGAAAACGCCATTGAGTACCTGTTGTTACTATTCCGTGAATAACATCTGTTATGTTTGATTTGTTAAATATTTGGGCTGCAACCATTTCAGCAATACACTGCCCAAATGCTGCTTTTAAATCTCCTTTTTTAGCTTCTACTATAACTATGACAGGTTGATTAATTTCTGATTGTATGGGATTACCTCCAATTAAAAAATCACAAACTCCATTTAATCCTAGACTCGGATCTACATCAAAAATCTCTCCTGAGAATAAACTTATTTTTCTTTGAAAATTTTTGCGTACTTCTACTAAGATTGGACTAATTATAAGTTCTGAACGTGATTTCTCACTTCCCGTTGCGATCGCCAATGGTAAATTTTCCTCTAAAATTTCTGACAAAATGTGACTGGGTTGAACACTAGGCGCTGAATGAAATAATGAAATAATTCCTTCGTTTATTGATAAATTAAAAGCTCTTGTTGCTTGAGCAACATTTGTAAAATCACTGTAAGCCATAAGTCCTTATTTACTGCTACTCAATAGCTCTGTGGCTTCTTTTAATACTTGAGTAATTTCAGGTTTCTGAGAACTGATCGCATCATCTAGTCAATTCGCTCCCTGATCACGAGAATGCTCCCACCTGATGGTACGGGAGCATTCTCGCAATTGTGATCATCCCACAGCAGTGTTAACTCTCTTGCTCATGGATCTCATTTTCTGGCGGACGTTCTTGCTGCAATCGGTTCAAGAGTGACAGCACCTTAGTACCCCGTTCTATGGAAAGATCTTCGATAAACACTACCTCAGGTGTGCGACGCAGGCTCATCCGCGAACCGAGTTCGCTACGGACATAACCCGTTGCTGACTTCAAACCTGCCATTGTTTCTGACTTGGCTTCCTCTGAACCATAGATGCTGACGTAGATTTTGGCGTGTTGCAAATCCCCAGAAACATCTACATCAGTAACACTTACCATTCCACTACCTACACGATCATCCTTAATACCGTTGAGCAGCATTTGGCTAACTTCCCGTTTAATCAATTCAGCAACGCGGGAAACGCGGCGATTTGTAGCCATAAAATCTCGCCTCCTGACAGAGGTTGTACTATAGAATATCCAATTTAGTTAGGGCGGCAAATCCGCCATCTAACCCTAGTCTAGATTGTACTCAAACCCAGCATCGCACGCAGGGTCAGAGAAAGAAAGACTAAGCTGCCAACAAATAACCCCAACAGTGCGATCAAGGTGACTGGGCGTTCAAGAAGCGGCCCCAGTGGCGCAACCGCGTTCAACAACACCCCTAAGAGGGTACTAAAAAAATAGCGGAGATACCGAAGGACGTTATCCCAAAAACCTTCAAACATCTGGATCTAAATTGCCTTGTTATAAACTATACGTTGCTTTTCACGTGGTTTAATCTTATTTTGACACTCCCACTCCTAGAAGCAGTGGGATTCTACAAAGATTTCGCTTTGTATATCTCTTGCGGGTTCCCCGGCACACCCGGTTCACATCAGATTGTAGCACACTTTGATCTTGACTGCGCCTGTTCGCGTTCGCGTTCGCGTTCGCGAAGCGTCTCGAAGAGAAGCCTCTCCGATAGGAGAAGGCGCATCGCATTCACTCGCGGTGCGCTTTGAATTTTACCTTATATTACGCGCATATATACGAATAATAGAATTATCTTCCCTAGGGAAGACGTGTATCAATCGATGCTGCTGAGTCACCCATTTGTCAACAAGTGGGTTAAACTGGGCATAGTTTTGATAGCCCCATTCTGGAAAAGAACGAGCTACATAGACAATTAGCTCAGGGGGGTTGGCTTGCACCCGTTCAATGAAATCCGGCTCATCAACAGAGGTAGGAAGAACTACTGGCAGAAAGGTGAGTTCTCGACTTGGTGAGTGCGTTGCTGTGAGAAAATTGCCTTCTTTCCCAAGGAGAAAGTAAAAAACTTCGCGGGGATGCGCTTGCTGCTTGAGTAGAAGAAGAACTTTGAAATGCATATTTTAGCGATAGCTGTGCTAGTGTATTTACGACAACAACCAGCAGTAACATCAGCAACGAAATGATGCTCATTTATAAATAGCTTGGTTCTGAGTAATTATGACAGTTTATCTAGAGCCTCCTTGTATCTGTTGGCGATGCGTAATAGGAAGAGCGACAAAAAGAACTCCAACAAAAATTAGTACAACTCCGACGACTCGAATCAGTATGATTTTCTCACCAAAAAAGTAGTAAGAGCCCAAAAGTATCCCAACGTAGTTTAAGCTCGTTAGTGGATAAGCAATACTCAGTTTGACTGATCGCAGAGCAAATATCCAATTTATGACTCCTAGAAAATAGGTAGCAAGAGCTATTGATAATTGTTGGAAAAATGGTAATGTAAATAATCCTTTGCCTGTATCATTCATGGTATGTTTCATTAACAATTGCCCAGCAATACTAAAGCCTATACTGGTTAACAAAGCCGCGTATGAAATTAATTTCTGTCTCGAAGGAGGCGATTCAGAGTTCATGACATTACCAGAAAAAATTCACAATTTAAATTCACAATTTCACAATTATAGAATAAAGACGTTGTTAAGTTAACGCAAACAATGAAAATGCTTGGCTTAAAATTTTTTGTGAATCTTTTTTTGTTGTAACATATACTGCCAGCAGTATTTACTACGTACAGTAAATTTTACATTAACTTTACATCAATCCCCAACAGTATTCGCAGTCTTTAATCCTCTAGCTGCTCCAACATTTCGTGTGTCAATAATCAGTGATGAATGCTCAGCTACCAATTGATAATTGACATTATCATGCTCAGTCGCAATGATTACGGCATCAAATTTCTGCAAATTTTCTTTAGTTAAAGCCATTGCATCGGTGGAATCGGGTTCGTAGCCTGATAAAACTGATGCTGCGTAGCCTCTCCAACCTGCTGCTTGCTGTGCGAAAAATCACCTAAGTCTTATAAATAACATTACTCCTAACCCTTATCTGGTGGGCTTTTCCCGCCTTAAGTTGATACCCAGCGACTGGTTGGCAGTGTTGTCCGTATGCGTCATGAAGTTGAAGGAGTCTACAGTGTACAGACCAGTATCAAAAACAACTCGCATTCGCTGGGTTCCAGCCGTCAAAGACACTCCTGGTACAGTTACATCCTGAAAGCAATGCCCACCGTGTAGATCGCTGCCCCAGCAACCGGTGTTGGGAGCATTAATCCGCCCGGTCTTGTCGGCGCCGTTAAATTCAATGTGGAGATACTTGCCATCAAGTGGTGTAGCAATACGTACTCCAATATCGTAAATATCTGTCTTCGCAACATTGATAGTGTACTCGAGCCACTCGCCAGAATCTATCCAGCCAACATCAGCTAGGCCGAGAATATGATCGACGCCGATACTAACCTCACTGGTTCGATAATATTGGTCTGGTGGTGCTTGGTTTCCCGGTGTTATTGTATGGTATGCGGGATCGCTCGGAGTCCCCTCGTCGAAGTTCTCTGCCTCGATCACCCCTGGTATCAACCAGGGCGCACTATTGTTACCGTATGTTGTACGAACGGTTTGCGTATTGGTAATACCAACTTTTCCGCTTACGCCAAGACCGACACATAACATAAAACTGAGGATCAAGGCAATGAGAAACATATATAATCTCATGCCGTGCAGAAGTGATTTTAACTTTCGGCTCACTCTATCTATCTTCATCTTGTGTTTATATAGTAGTCTCTGCGCCTCTGCGGTTCATTCTCCAAAAACGGATGGCTGTTTCCTGCATCCGGATGACCGAACGTAGCAACATCCTCTACCCCAAGGGCGATCGCCAAGTTATCGGGGAACAAAAGGGACTGGAGGCAAGAGCAGCTACAATACAAACTGCAACTTTCCGAATACGCATATTAAGTAACTCTGTTTTTGAAAGTAAGTGTTCGCTGTCTCAAAAAATACGGGGATTGGGGAGTGTCTGTGTGTAGGGGCGGGGTCTCCCCCACCTTTACAGGAGTAGTAGTGTTGCCTTTATTTTCTTGAGCCTGAAAAAAAGAGCTAGAGTCATCTGTGTTAATTAGCACATACTTGAATTTTACGAGATTGCTTCAGTATACAAAGTCACCCCCGATGTTTATGAATTAATTTTCAATCTTCATCGAATATTCATGAGACATAGTCGTGAAAATTAATTATGCGTTCGCTGAAATCCTTGGTAGAGGCGTATTGCAATAAGCCCCTACATCATTTCTGGAGATGTCTAATAGGGAGTAGTCGATGAACACACGATTGGTCGATTCACTGGTGCAAATAATCAAATCCCTTACTTCTGTATATTAAAAGTAGTGATGAGATTTAATTTGCCAAGTCTCTTGGAGAAAGTGGTGTTCGGCTGCCAAATAGACCATAATACACCCAGTAGAATAATGATTTTTTGGTTTCGCTTATTACCCAATCGAGAGATTCTCGGTGTTGCCACCAACGCGGATCAGACATTGCTTCGTTTGCAGGAGTAGCATATGTTGTGATTGCGATATCTGAACCTAGAACTTGACGGAATACCCACTGAGAACGGCGCAGGTGGTAGCGATCAGAAACAATGACAACACGATGATAGGGAAAATTAGCAGAATTCATTGTGCGATGGAATGCCAGTGCTTCATCAAAAGTGTTCTTTGGTTTTCCGCCCCAGTAGATTTTACTAGAAGATAAACCATTTTTGGTAACTATTTCCTGCAACTGTTTTGGATCTATTGCATCTGTATATAATGCTTTGACTTGCCCACTTTCTAAGAGACTGAGTGCTGTTTCTATTCTATGTTGACCACCCCCCAAGGATACTACTACATCTCCAGTTGGTTGCGGGTTTGTAGGTGCAAGCCATTGTCCATAGTAAATTAAAATAGGTTCATGGAACAGAGTTATACTTGTGATAAGTATTAGTAGGCTTGCTAATATCATATTTCGGAAAAGTTTTCCTGAGTTGATTGGTTTAGGCTTAGAGATTTTCATATTTAGGCTTTATATAAAAATTATAGGAATCGACCTACGACTGATGGCTACCCCTGTTAAGGTGAAGTTTTTTCAAACGTATTCATGAGGGTTTCAGCCTTGCACCAATTAAAATCTGAAAGCAAAAAATCATGTTTGCGCTTAATTTTAGGGTTCACGAGGTAGGAACACAACGTAAGAATAAGGCTTCCGACTAGTACTCTGTTAGTACACCTTAACAGGGGTAGACTGATGGCTAACTATCTATTTGACACTAATATTTTACTTAGGCTGAGTGACCCAATTTCCCCCAATTATGTCTTAGCAAGAGATTCCACCCCTGCCATAGTCCTAAACCCAACTCTGTATATAGCAGATCTGGAACCAACAATCTGTGGTCACCTACAAGCAAACTCTGCGCACTATCAGCGTAAACTTGAGGTAGAAACCATTTGATAGCCACGCTTGCATCCACGACATAGTGGCTCACCGTTCTCTATCCTCACGGATAAGTTCAGCACTATCTCTAAATGTTCGCCCTACAAACATCTCTTGAATCTGTGCTACCATTTCTCTGGCAGTTGCGATATCGACAGCTTGGGTTTGATTGGTAATAGGTTGTGTCGCTTGCTCTAAAATATGTTTCAACTCTTCTTGCAAGGAGCGAGCGTGCTGTTGAGCAAGAGTTTCTAGCTTGTCAATGAGAATGGGATCTATGTTGTTTATGACTAATTGCGCCATAGGAAACTTAATCAGAGACTAGTTCAGATTCTAGCGTTTCTCTCGAATGTTAAGATTAAGTATGTTGTAAAGTTTAGCCTGAAATGTTAACGCTTCCGGCTATGCTCCCAATCAGTTGGGTCTTCTGAAGGCAGGTCATAAAGTTTCTTTGGGTGAACGGGGTGGATCTGCCTGCTCAATGGTTCTATGACTAAACTCGATCAAGTTCCCACCCAGGATGGGGAACCGATCTTACGAGGAACCAAAGCCAAAGATCTCCTCAAATTTGCCGGAACCTGGCAAGGCGATGACTTCGAGGAATGTCTCCAACTTGTTTACGATACCCGCTCCCCATCTGAATTCTGATGTATATCCTTGACAATCCGTTTCAACGGACTTGAGCTTTGAGCCTTGAACTCAAGTTCAAGGCTCTGGTGTAGAATGAAATAGCCCTGAAGAAATATGTTTATAATTGATAGCTTTTTAAGGGGGTTTGGGGGGATCTTCAAACGTTGGTAAGACCAGAAACTAAACAATCAGGATACTGCCTAATACTGTGATGGTTTTCGATAGTTGAGATGCCAGAAACCCGGGTTTGCGGAAGTTATCGGGTTTCTAATTTGCGTTCAAGGATGGAAGATTAATTGTATTTGCTTAATCTACAGGTTATTGATTAAAATATAATCAATGAACATCTAATAATCTGAGCCTGATGGAATTAACTATAGTTTCTGAAACCGCCCCTCTAGAAATGACACAGGAAGGTGTGGTTCGAGTTGGAAAAACTCGCGTTACTCTTGATACCGTTATTACTGTCTTTAAACAAGGTACAACCGCTGAAGAAATTGCATATCGCTATCCAACTCTTACTTTAGCAGATATTTATAGTGCGATCGCCTTCTATCTGAACCATCAACCTGAAGTTGAAACCTATTTACACCAACGAGAACAACAAGCAAAGGAGATTCGCAGGATCAACGAGGCTAAATTTGATCCTCAGGGTTTGCGTGACAGGTTAATAGCTCGTAAAACTCAACAACAAGTATGTTAAAGCTATTAGCAGACGAAAACTTTGATAATACCATTGTTAGAGGACTATTACGCCGTCGAGCCAGTCTTGATATTGTTCGAGTTCAAGATGTGAATTTATCAGGTAAAGACGACCTATCTATTTTAATTTGGGCAGCCAGCCGATTAATCGACAATGAAAAAGTGTTGTTAGACGATCGCACCTTTACAGAAACGCAACACAATCAATCAGGCAGCTTGAATAAAAACATTTGCGAGAAATTGGGTGATTTGTTGAATCAACGACTGCATCTGAAGAATCTGAATTTGTCCAGCGTTGAGACTATTTAGAACGCTGGTGATAGGAGGATGAGCTAGCTGTGTTTCTGAATCAGTTTTTACCTGAGAGAGAATTGCTTCAACCGTGGGGACTGCCATCAAAACTTTGTAGGGAACTCCTGAAGAGGCTGGAAGAAGCAAGCCCGTGATGGTACTAGCTTGTTCGTGAATCGCACCTTCCTCAGTGGTATTTGCATTAATGACTAATGCAACGGGTCGCATGCGCTCTGAGAGAATAGTTCCGGAGAGCGAGCTAGCAGAATATCTGCCATGAGCTGTAACAAATTCTGTTCTCTGCACCAGATCTGTTGGCAAAAGTCTTTTCAGAATTTCGGTGTTGGTAGAACTTTCAGTAACTAAATACATAGTTTTCATGGTACTTCTTCAATCTCTAGATTGTAGTTCGGCAGTCCTCTCTCTACACAGTAGTTGTAAGTCGAGATTCGCTGTTTGTACTCGGCTTCGCTGGACATACAGTTTTGGTTTGTAGTAAAGTTTCTCTATTGGGAATCGTGCTTTCGACATTGAGAGCGTCCTTTTGCAATACCCTATTATACCAATTCTCCCATCCAGTTCCAGTTAGTGCAGAAACAAAACAAACTCCAAATTACCCCCCCACCAAATCTCTCAACACCTCTGTGCGTTCTCTGCGCCTCTGCGGTTCATTCTCCAAAACCTCCCTCATATCCTGGCAAGGCACTCTAGGAATAAATTCCTAGTCTAATAGCTAAACTCGGCTCAAGCCGACTAGAACTTGGTAAGCTGCTGGTAAAGGATCAACATTCAACCTTCTTTAATGATAGATTGGCTTCATCAGAGTCAAATGCCAGAATTAGTTCAAAATTAAATTAGAGGTAAAGCTACAGGAGGTCAATGAGGAATTAGCTATGCAATATCAGGTTTTTGTTCAAAGTCATCCAGAGAATAAATTTATCGCCTCTATTGTGGGGATTCCCAATAGTACAGTTGAAGGTAACACAAAGGAAGAAGTAATAGCCCTTGCCAAAGCTACTTTAGAAACTCAACTGGCATCAGGTGAGTTAGTTACAATCGAGATAGGTAAAGAGCGATATCTTGCGACAAGCCACTCCGCGTCTACGCAGCAAGAAACAGATCCTTGGCTGAAAAATATGGGTATTTTTGCTTCTGACCCAACGTTTGACGATTTTTTGGCAGAAGTTGCAGCTTATCGTCAGCAAGTTTCAGAGGAAGAGAGTCTTGAATGACTTGCTACATAATGGATACAGACTATCTCAGTCTCTACCAACGCGCTCACCCTAAAGTATGTGCTCGCATTATTAAGACGCGACAACATTCTTCTGAGGCGCTATTCACAACGGTTGTTAGCCTTGAGGAACAGTATGCTGGGCGCATAGCTCAAATTCGTAAAGCTACTACACCTCAAGCATTGGTTGGGGCATATGATAAGTTAAAGGAAATTTTCGCTCTGTTTTCAGAATTGGACATTTTGGAGTACGATATCAAAGCAGATCAATACTTTAGAGAATTTAGAAAAGCAAGGATTCGTATTGGTACTTTAGATTTACGAATTGCTGCAATTACCCTTGTTCACAGCGGCATCTTGTTGAGTAGAAATCTGCAAGACTTTGAGAAAGTACCAGGGCTAACTATTCAAGATTGGTCAGTGTAAATAAATTAATTTATCTCTTCATTCACCTCAATTAGCGTCGTCACCGTATCTAGAATTTCCAACCACTGTAAGCGCACTTCTGAATTTAATTTGAATTTACTACGACTTAAAACCTCTTTTGGCTCCAATGCTTGGGCACAACTCCACTGAACTGGCTCAAGAGTTGGCGGCTTGGGAAGCGGCAAGTGATGAGGATTGGCTAAACATGGAAGCAACACTGGGATCTGTGGAGAATTAATGGCAAGAGGCGAGGGAAACCACAAAAGTTTGACATTGATTTGAGGCAACTTTAAAAAGCGTTGCAGATTCCGCTTGCGACTGCCATATTGAATCGGTTAAGCACTGGCGAAGAAAACTTGGTCAGGAGAATAGGTCGGTGCGCCTCTGGGGTTCATTGTAATCTTCCTCACGCAGCATTCCGCATGAGGCAAAATGTAAAATAGCCACCCTTACTCAATCCCCAAAACCTATGACCACGATCAAAGAACAATTGCTTGCGGCGATCGAAACTACCCCAGAACTGATTCTGGCGCAAACCCTTGTGAATACCTGAAGATCCAAGCAAAAGGTTCTATGACTAAACTCGATCAAGTTCCCACCCAGGATGGGGAACCGATCTTACGAGGAGCCAAAGCCAAAGATCTCCTCAAATTTGCCGGAACCTGGCAAGGCGATGACTTCGAGGAATGTCTCCAACTTGTTTACGATACCCGTTCCCCATCTGAATTCTGATGTATCTCCTTGACACCAATCATTGTAGCCGCATTATCTTTGGCGAACCTGCTCTCATCCAACAAATTACAGCAAGGTACAATTTAGTGGCTATACTGGCTATGATAGAAAAATAAGTGTTATGCCTGACATGGTTAGGCAAAGTGAGTCGCGACACATTGAAAGCGTGAAAACAAAAACCATATCCTTCCAAATGATTATATGCATATTGAAAAGCTGCACATTCAAAATTTTAGAGGATTGCAAGAAATTATCCTGAACCTTCCTTCAACCAACGAATCGGTATTTATTGGTATAAACGGTGCAGGCAAGTCGTCGATTTTAGATTGTATGGCAATAATGTTAGCTCAATTTGTAGCTGGGCTCTGCAATAGTAAAAAATCAGAAGTGAGGTTTACAGAAAATGATATAAATATGAATTCTAATTCTACTGAGAATACTATAACAATTTTAACAAGAGAGGGAGAAAAATTATCTTGGAAGATGGTGCAAGAACGTGTATCTAAACAAGATAAAAGTAGCTATGATGAGATGACTTATTATATTAAACGCCTACAAGAAAATTTAAGATCTCATGCGGATTTCAATTTACCAGTAATGGTTTATTATCAAACCCATAGAATGGTTTTGAAAAATCCGTACAGTTTTAGAAGTAAGAGCAGTAATAAAGTTAAAAAAGAAGTACATTATCAATTGTATGCTTACGAAAAAGCTTTTTCTACAGGGGTCTATGACTTCCAGGATTTTTTTGATTGGTTTAAAGAACAGGAAGATTATGAAAATGAAATTAGATTAAGAGATAGTCATAATTACAGAAACCCCAAATTAGAGATTGTCAGAAGAGCTATTATAAATTTCTTAGAGAGATTTTCTAACAGTCATTTTTCAAATTTACGAGTAGTAAGGTCAACAACAGAACGAGATTTTTCTTCTGACCAAGTTCCCAGTCAACCCTCGTTGATGATTACAAAAAATCGCCAAGATTTAAGGTTAGAGCAACTATCTGATGGTGAAAAGATGTTATTGATGTTAGTCACCGACTTAGCAAGGCGATTGGCGATAGCTAACCCAAGTTCTAATGATGCATTGTCAGGAGAAGGAATAGTTTTAATTGATGAAATAGACTTGCATTTACATCCCCAGTGGCAAAGGACTGTAATTCACAGTTTGACACAAACATTTCCTAATTGCCAATTTATTGTGACGACTCATTCGCCACAGCTATTGAGTGGAGTCAGAAGAGAAAATGTATTTATTTTAGAAAATTCTCAGTTAGTCAAGAATACACCCTACACCTATGGCAAAGATAGTAACTCGATTTTATATGAATTAATGAATGTAAAAGAAAGACCATATGAAGTACAACAGCAGATAAATGACTGTTTTCAATTGATAGATGATGGTCGCTTAAAAGCGGCTAAATCAGCTTTAAATAAATTATCTAATTTACTTGGTGAAAATGATTCAGAAGTAGTTCGTGCTAATGCACTTATTGGTTTTTTAGAAGATTAGATAATTACAAATATGAAGCGTATTATTAAGGGTAGGGAACCTCAATCATTACTTGAACATCGCCTCAAATCTTTTGCTGATTATGATAATTTTTCTGAAAAGGATGAATTACGGGAATCTTTACTAACCGAACAAGGATATATTTGCTGCTATTGTATGCAACGTATTAGTGCCGACAGAATGAAAATTGAACATTGGCAATCACAAGATGAATATTCAGAATTTCAATTAGATTACAATAATTTGTTGGGTGCTTGCGAAGGTGGTCAAGGTTCGCCAAGTCACTTGCAACATTGTGATACAAAGAAGGGTAATACAGAAATTACTATCAATCCTCTTGATAATCATAGAAATTGTGAAGATTTAACTAGATATAGTGGGAACGGACAAATTTATTCTCATGATGTAACTATAGATGAAGAATTAAATAATGTTTTAAATCTTAATACGCAAACTTTAGTTAATAATAGAAAAGAAGTTTTAGAACTTGTACTTAAACAGCTAAAAAGTCAATATCCTAAAGGAGATTGGACAGAAGCAATTTTAAATAAAAAAATTCAACAGTGGAGTGATAGACAAAAAGATGGTAAACATAAGCCTTATTGCCAAATCGTTATTCATCATCTAAAAAAGAAATTATCAAGTATAAATCGGCGACAGTAAAGGTCACCTACAAGCAAACTCCGCGCACTATCAGCGTAAACTTGAGATAGGAACCATTTGATAGCCACGCTTGCATCTACGACATAGTAGCTCACCATTCTCTATCCTCACGGATAAGTTCAGCACTATCTCTAAACTGTTCGCCCTACAAACATCTCTTGAATCCGTGCTACCATTTCTCTGGCAGTTGCGATATCGACAGCTTGGGTTTGATTGGTAATAATTATACCAATTCTCCCATCCAGTTCCAGTTAGTGCAGAAACAAAACAAACTCCATGTTAACAATAGGCGAAAACCGAAACACCAGGTAAATCCAGTTGTGCTAAAAACTACACCGATAACCCCGGCAGGTCTGCGAAGCAATTGGTGAAGGAGTTTTGCAACCGGATCTATCGCAATATTCCGGATCTCCAATGCCTCACCATTAAAGTTGCTCTGGATCAATCCCTGCCTGTCTGAGACGTTCTGCTAAACGTTCTGCTCTAGCTTGAGCCAATTGTTTCTCCTGTCGTTCCCATTCTGCTCTAGCTTGAGCTAATTCTTTCTCCTGTCGTTCCTTTTCTGCTGTGGTAGGAATCCAGTTTCCTTGAGCATCATACCATCGTAGCCATTGTCGATTTTTGCCCCGATACTCTCCAAGCCATAGTCCTAAACCCAACTCTAGTTTTGGTATCCAAACTTTGTTCTCGGGCAATTTCATTTTTTGGTAGCGATCGCCCTCTAACTGAAAAGCCTGCAATTCATCTGTGTAGCCATCAAACACAACGTAGTAGGGAATGCCTAAAACTTGCTCATACACTTCCCATTTTGTTGGTTGTTTGCCTTTGCGCTTACTTTTACCTAAATCTTCATTTTTCGTGCTCGGAGAAAGCAATTCTATGGCGACAATTGGTCTGATTTCTTCTTGCCAAATGACATAACTTAAACGGAGTTCCTCTCCTGCGTAAAATCTAGAGACTCCAACCACCGCGAACCAGTCGGGGCGTTTGTACCAACCCGTATGCTGGGAGTCATAATAAAGATTCAAGTCACTGGCGATGAAAACTTGGTCAGGAGCATAGGTCGGTGGATAAAAGGTGGCGCTACACAACTCACACTGCCACAAATGGTACTGGTCAGGCAAACCCCCCTCCTCTGGGTCTTCTGAAGGCAGGTCATACATTGTAGGCAAAGTTTCTTTGGGTGAACGGGGTGGATCTGCCTGCTCAATTGGGAATTTTGCTTTCGACATCCAGAGCCTCCTTTTGCAATACCCAATTATACCAATTTTCCCATCCAGTTCCAGTTAGTGCACAAACAAAACATCCTCCGCCAACGCCACAGCCCCCTACAACGTTTCAAGACCATCGAGCTTTGCCATATTCTCAGCCGTCACCACCCAGCGCAGCCAAACGCTTGAGTTCTGCCATAAAAGTTTCCGCACCAACCATTTGCGAGCTTGAGAGGGCAGTTTGAGCTTGCTGAGCGATCACTAAATCCTCTAACTGAGCCAGTCGGTTGATTAATTGTTCATAATTAACGAAAGACATAATCACATAACTCGGTTGCGATTCTGCCGTGAGTAAAACAGGTTCAACAGCAGCTTGATTTAAAACTTCACTGTCAGCATTTTGGATTTTTTTAACAGAAAAGTGCTGCATTATCACACCCAAACCTTTTTCTTGTCACTCTATTATAATGTAAAATTTGAGAGGCCGGAAATTCCAACCTAAAAAAACCGAATTGAAGAAGGCAGTTTTCCTTCTGCCTCCTGCGCTCTGCCGCCTGCCTTCATTGATAAAAAAGTTGTAAAGTGTCACACCGAGAATATTTATTGTCTATTTTTGCCCCGATACTCTCCAAGCCATAGTTCTAAACCCAACTCCACACTCGGTATCCAAACTTTATTTTCCGGCAATTCCATCTTTAAGTAGCGATCGCCCTCTAACTGAAAAGCCTGCAATTCATCTGTGCAGCCATCAAACACAACGTAGTAGGGAATGCCTAAAACCTGCTCATACACTTCCCATTTTGTTGGTTGTTTGCCTTTGCGCTTACTTTTACCTAAATCTTCATTTTTCGTGCTCGGAGAAAGCAATTCTATGGCGACAATTGGTCTGATTTCCTCTTGCCAAATGACATAACTTAAACGGAGTTCCTCTCCTGCGTAAAATCTAGAGACTCCAACCACTGCAAACCAGTCGGGGCGTTTGTACCAACCTGTATGCTGGGAGTCATAATAAAGATTCAAGTCACTGGCGATGAAAACTTGGTCAGGGGAATAGGTCGGTGGATAAAAGGTGGCGCTACACAACTACCCGTATGCTGGGAGTCATAATACAAATTCAAGTCACTGGCGACGAAAACTTGGTCAGGAGAATAGGTCGGTGGAGCAAAAGTTGCGCTACACAACTCACACTGCCACAAATGGTACTCATCAGGCAAACCCGCCTCCTCTGGGTCAACTGATGGCAGGTCATACATTGTAAGCAAAGTTTCTTTGGGTGAAGGGGGTGGATCAACCTGCTCAATTGGGAATCTTGCTTTCGACATTGATCGCCTCCTTTTGCAATACCCAATTATACCAATTCTCCCATCCAGCATTGTGAATTATCAAAAGCTTTCCGATGGATATAGTCAGAGAACTCTGCCAGTTTGGCTACGATGTTGTGACTTCTGATCAGCAAAGGCTAGAAACCTCAAGTTCAGATTCTAGCGTTTCTCTTGAAGACGCAACAGGCAGCGGATATACTAGATGTGTCTCGTCCAAATCTTGTTCATACAGCCTCACAATAGATAACTCGCTTATTCTTTAGTATTAAGAAAAACTATGCAATCAGCTTTACGTATCACAACCAAAGTTTTACCAGGAAACAAAATAGAAATTGAAATCCCCGAAGCTGAAATAGGCGATAGTGTTGATGTATTCGTGATTTTACCAGAGAAAGTAGAACCCAAAAAGCGCTCAGTGCTGGAGATTATAGAAGAAAGTCGTAGAAGGCACCCTTCTCGAAATGCTTCTGATATAGATAAACAACTACAAGAAGAACGCTTATCATGGGACAGCTAATACTTCCATCATCTAGCACTATTGCTATAGATACATCGGTAGTTATTTATACCATTGAAGGTCATCTTGATTATTACTCTCTTCTGGAACCACTATGGTCTAAATTCTATACAGGAGAAATTAAAATAGTCAGTAGCGAACTAATATTAATGGAGGTTTTAGTTCTTCCATTGCGTCATGGGGATAATTCTTTAGTAGAAGACTACGAAGAACTATTATTATCACATCAAATGCAGTTAGTTGCCATTAGCCGATTTCTCCTCAAACAAGCTGCAAACTTGCGTGCAAGTACTAACTTAAAAACACCAGATGCTATTCATGCTGTGACAGCTTTATCTGTTGGCTGCAACCAATTTATCACTAATGATAAAGGCTTTCGTAATGTTCCTGAATTACCTGTTGTTATCCTCAGTGAAGTTTTAGCATCTCAACCATGAAAATCAAAAAGTGGTGCTGTACCCCTTGTGAATTAGGCGACTTCCACAAAGATCTGTACGTTCGCATTATTGTTGCGATACGGCTTAAGCATCCGACTCTTACTTTAGCAGATATTTATAGTGCGATCGCCTTCTATCTGAACCATCAACCCGAAGTTGAAACCTATTTACAGCAGCGAGAACAACAAGCACAAGAAATTCGCAGGATCAACAAGGCTAAATTTGATCCTCAGGGTTTGCGTGACAGGTTGATAGCTCGTCAAACTCAACAACAAGTATGTTAAAGCTATTAGCAGACGAAAACTTTGATAATACTATCTCAATCGGGAATCTTGCTTTCGATATTGATAGCCTCCTTTTGCAATACCCAATTATACCAATTTTCCCATCCAGCTTTAAACTTGCTCTGGGTCAATCCCCGCTTGTCTGAGACGTTCTGCTAAACGTTCTGCCCTAGCTTGAGCCAATTCTGCTGTAGCTTGAGCCAATTCCTTCTCCTGTTGTTCCTTTTGAGCCTTAGCTTGAGCCAATTCTGCTCTAGCTTGAGCCAATTGTTTCTCGTGTCGCTCCTTTTCTGCTATGGTAGGAATCCAGTTTCCTTGAGCGTCATACCACCGCAGCCATTGTCGCTTTTTACCACGATACTCTCCCTGCCATAGTCCTAAACCCAACTCCACACTCGGTATCCAAACTTTATTCTCGGGCAATTCCATCTTTAAGTAGCGATCGCCCTCTAACTCAAACCCGTGCAATTCATCAGTGTTGCCATCAAACACAACGTAGTAGGGAATTCCTAGAACTTGCTCATATACTTCCCATTTTGTTGGTTGTTTGCCTTTGCGTTTACTTAAGCCTAAATCTTCATTTCTCGTGCTAGGAGAAAGCAATTCTATGGCGACAATTGGTCTGATTTCCTCTTGCCAAATTACATAACTTAAACGTAGTTCTTCACCTGCGTAAAATCTTGAACCTCCAACCACCGCAAACCAGTCGGGGCGTTTATACCAACCCGTATGCTGGGAGTCATAATACAAATTTAAGTCACTGGCTACAAAAACTTGGTCAGGAGAATAGGTTGGTGGACAAAAAGTCGCGCTACACAACTCACACTGCCACAAATGGTACTCGTCTGGCAAACCCGCCTCCTCTGGGTCTTCTGATGGCAGGTCATACATTGTAGGCAAAGTTTCTTTGGGTGAACGGGGTGGATCAACCTGCTCAATTGGGAATCTTGCTTTCGACATCCACAGCCTCCTTTTGCAATACCATATTATACCAATTCTCCCATCCAGTTCCGGTTAGTGCAGAAACTCCAAATCACCTTCCACCAAATCTCTCAACATCTCTGTGCGTTCTCTGCGCCTCTGCGGTTCATTCTCCAAAACCTCCCTCACACCCTGCGCCATATACTTACAAAACTTCACACAGTTGGTATCATATAACATTATTCCCTCTGACTTACCCCCTGCCTCTTTTGGTGGGGGAGGGCTTCTGCTAACATGAAACGAGCGCAATCAATGATGCAGCGTTTTAGTTATGAGTGATTTAGCGGTTAATGATGGTTCATATCAGCAGTTATTAGATCGCATTGGTGAGTGTTTGGCGTTGGGGCGACAACGGGCTTTTGAGCAGGTTAATTCAGTTTTAGTGGAAACTTACTGGCAGATTGGGCGCTATATTGTCGAGTTTGAGCAGGAAGGTAAGGAACGGGCAAAATACGGCGCTCAGTTGTTACAGGTGCTGTCACGCGATTTGAAAGCGGCGTATGGTAAGGGGTTTAGCCGTTCTAATTTGCAGTATATGCGTCTGTTTTATTTGAAGTATGAGAATTACCAAACACTGTCTGGCAAATTAAGTTGGTCGCACTATACAGAGCTTTTGGCTATTTCGGATGATTTGGCGCGGTCATTTTATCAGCAGCAGTGCATCCAAGATCGTTGGAGTGTGAGGGAGTTGAAACGCCAGAAGGATTCAGCTTTGTTAGCCCATTGTTCTTTTCTGGCCTGGAGTACAAAGTTAGCTCCAATAAAGCCTGCTCCACCTGTTACTAATAAAGTCTGCATATTTTTCTTGATTTTTTGAAAAAAAACTTAACCAGATACAAGTCAGTTATGACGAAGGAATTATACCAATACTGCGTAGGTTTCAGGGAACTAATGTTTGGAAAAAGGAGTAGAAAGCTCGATATATAAGGTTTTTTCTCCTTTACCCTTTTCTCTTTCAGAGGTTGTTTGAAAAGTTTTTGGCGGTACCTTCGCACTTATTGTTCCCCCCTAACCTTAAAAAGAGGAACTGGAATCAAAGTCCCCCTTTTTAAGGGGGATTTAGGGGGATCTAAAAGTATTTGATACATCACTCAGGACTTTTCAAACATCCTCTCACACCATACCGACAAGTATTGGAACTTATACAGCATATCGTTATCTAGGAAAAATGACAGAAGAGGAGTATATAATATAAACATAACTCATTTATTTGTAAAGTATCAATCCAACAAACATCAAGATTTCATTAAGAGGGTGTTTGAAAAGTTGGTCGAGGGTATTGACATTTAAGCCATTTTAAAAAACCTCACACAGTTGGTATTATTTCCTCCAACTTACAGCATCTTTGAATAATAATGTTTCATATTCATCCAGCGCATGCTCAAAAGTATATTTACTTTCATAGAGTAGACGTGCTTTTTCACCCATTGCCTTGATTTTCAAGGGTTGATGGGATAATTCAATAATTACATTAGCAAGGTGTTGGGGATTATGAGGAGGGCTGTTAACACCACAGTCATAAGTGGTTAATAGTTGGTCAATGTATGAATTTGGGGAAGAGATTGCGATAATTCCCCGTCCTGCTGCTAGCATTCCGTAGAGTTTAGAGGGGGCGACGATTGATTCAGCACCTGGAATGAGGCTGACTAGAGAAATATCACAGGCTGTGAGGGATAAGGATATATTCTCTCTAGGCTGAAAGGGGAGAAGTAAGATGTTTTTTAACTGATATTTTTCTAGGGTTTGCTCGATTATTTTCTTTTTTGGTCCATCTCCAATGAAAACAAATTGTATTGGGCTATTTTTGAGTAAGTTTGCTGCTTCTGCAATACTTTCTATATCGTGTAGTCGCCCCATGTTACCAGAATATAGAACTGTGAAGACTTTATCTAAACCATGTAGAGTAGCAAATGGGTTGTCTTGCTTTTTGGAAAGGTTAATATTTTCAATAGACCAATTCTCGATGACACAAAATTTGTCTCTTAAACCTGTTTTTTGTTCGACAAATTTTTGCATGGAGCTACTAAGAACTATGGTAGAGTCAGAAAATTTATATACGGTATGATTTAAATAGCTCAAAATTTTAAACAGAATACTCTTTTTTTTAATGACACCAGCAATTACAGCAGATTCTGGAAAGACATCCTGTAGTAAAAAATAAAATCTTCCACCTTTAAATAGTCTAAAAAATAGACCTAGAATGCCAGCATAGGGAGGATTGGAAGCAATGAGGATCGGGATCTGTTTGGGTACGCGAAAGAGTATGTAAGCTAAGGCTCCTAGAAGAAAAAATAGAGAACTAGTTACTTTTGTTATAATTCCATGACCCTTTTCTTTGACTGTAAAGGAGCGTGAGATTTCGAGGTTCTGCAAAGATTTAGGTGGAGTTTCTGTACTTTCTGGAATACCAGTAAAGATTTGTACGGAATAGCCACGTTCTGCAAGACCATTCGCTAAATCAGTCATGATCTGAGCAGTAGCAGCAGAACTTGGGTAAAAGTATTGAGTGATAATAGCGATTTTTTGCATGGTTGACGAGAGTAAATTTAACTTGCCAAACGAAGAATATGTCTACGCCCAAATAACCGCTGGAAAGGATGATCGCAAATAAAGCTGCTACCTAAAGCACGTAAAAATCCAACAGAATTAGTTTTGCTTTGTTGTACTAGCGGTAGAAGTCCACATGATTGGGTCAGTCTAGCTTTAAAGAGTTAAGCCAGTAACGACCAAAGTATAAGGTGATGCCAGCATATCCAGCAATTGATGAAAGTAAACTTTACACTATCTTAATTTAATTCTCCCTAGTATCTTTATAAATGTTAGTTTTTATGAAAATCAGGTACAATTCTCTTTTAAAGAGGCTTGACTTATTCAGGTCGTTGAGCACTCTCTTAATAAAGATAAGCTACTTAAGAACCGCTTCTAAAAAAAACCTCAGGAGCATTGTGAATTATCATAGGACAGGTGAAGCTAATAGGGAGTAGTCGATGAACACACGATTGGTCGATTCACTGGTACAAATAATCAAATCCCTGACCCCAGAAGAGCGCATTTTTTTGCAAGAGCGACTGAGGGACAAGCCCATTCAAATGACAGTTGGTGTATGCGGTGGACATCCACGCATTCGTAACACGCGCATCCCTGTGTGGACACTGGTTGCTTTTCGCCAACAGGGTGCAGATGATCTTGAGTTACTGCGAAACTACCCTACCCTCACCACCGATGATCTAACAGATGCATGGGCATATTATGAACAGCATCGCTCTGAAGTAGATCGGGCAATCATCACGTTCACTGAAGACGATGATGATTAAGCTCTACTCTAACGAAAACTTTCCGATGGATATAGTCAGAGAACTCTGCCAGTTTGGCTACGATGTTGTGACTTCCGTTGAAGCCGGACAAGCAAATCAAGGTATCCCCGATCGGGATGTTCTCACTTTTGCCACAGAAAACTCGCGAGTTGTCATCACCCTCAACCGTGACGACTTCATCGCCTTGCATCGTAGCGGCATCTCTCACAACGGCATCATTATCTGCAAAACTGCTGTAAATATTTCTCCTTTTTTGCTCCACTCCTACTGAAGAACCGCTTCTAAAAAAACCTCAGCAGCGTATTGCAGCCACAAATGGTACTCGTCAGGCAAACCCGCCTCCTCTGGGTCTTCTGAAAGCAGGTCAGACATTGTAGGCAAAGTTTCTTTGGGTGAACGGGGTGTATCAGCCTGCTCAATTGGAAATCTTGCTTTCGACATTGAGAGCCTCTTTATGCTATAATATTTATATATCAAAAAAAGCTATCCCTTTGATGGCAATTTTATGGATGCTGCTACAACAATTGACACTCAAGTGACATTGCCGCTCGAGTTATATCAAGTGATTGTCCAACAGGCACAGGCACACGGGCATTCTGTGAGCCATGAGATTGTAGTACTGCTGGCTCCAATGCTTGGGCACAACTCCACTGAACTAGCTCAAGAGTTTGCGGCTTGGGAAGCGGCAAGTGATGAGGATTGGCTAAACATGGAAGTAACACTGGGATCTATGGAGAATTAATGGCTAGAGGGGATGTTCTGTTAGTGAGGTTGCCCGATTCAGATCAGCGAGAGGAGAAAGGGAATCGTCCAGCGATCGCAGTCCAAACTGACATAGCAACTTCTCCAATGTTGATGATTATTCCGGTTACATCCTCCTTGGGAGCGTTGCGGTTCCCGTTTGCCGTGAGGATTGAGCCATCGGAACAAAATGGCTTGACCTTACCCTCGGTAGCAATGGTGTTTCAAATGCGGGCAATTGACAGAAAGCGCGTTATTCAGAAAATTGGTGAGTTAGAACCGCAATATTTGGGGCAGGTTGATGCAGAAATTTGGCGAATGTTGAAGCCACCAGAAACCGAAGAGTGAGCCAAAGATCTCCTCAAATTTTCCGGAAACCGGCTTGGCGATGACTTCAAGGAATGTCTCCAACTTGTTTACGATACCCCCTCCCCATCTGAATTCTGATGTATCTCCTTGACACCGATCATTGTAGCCGCATTATCTTTGGCGAACCTGCTCTCATCCAACAAATCCAAGCCCATAGCGAAGTAGGTGTGGCTACCATCTGTATATTAAAAGTTGTGGTAGTGATGAGATTTAACTTGCCAAGTCTCTTGGAGAGAGTGGTGTTCGGCTGCCAAATAGACCATAATACACCCAGTAGAATAATGATTTTTTGGTTTCGCTTATTACCCAATTGAGAGATTCTTGGTGTTGCCACCAACGCGGATCAGACATTGCTTCGTTTGCAGGAGTAGCATATGTTGTGATTGCGATATCTGAATGCCCACTGAGAACGGCGTAGGTGGTATCGGTCAGAAACAATGACAACACGATGATAGGGAAAATTAGCGGAGTTCATTGTACGATGGAATGCCAGTGCTTCATCAAAAGTGTTCTTTGGTTTTCCGCCCCAGTAGATTTTACTGGGGGATAAGCCATTTTTGGTAACTATTTCCTGTAACTGTTTTGGATCTATGACATCTGCGTATAATGCTTTGACTTGCCCACTTGCTAAGAGACTGACTGCTGTTTCTATTCTATTTTTATCTCCCAAGGATATTACTACATCTCCAGTTGGTTGAGGGTTTGATGGTGCAAGCCATTGTCCATAGTAAATTAAAATGGGTTCATGGAACAGGGTTATACTCGTGACAAGTATCAGTAAGCTTGCTAGTATCGTGTTTCGGAAAAGTTTTCCTGCATTGATTGGTTTAGGCTTAGAGGTTTTCATACTTACAGCAATTTGAGCGCCACAAAAATGATAACCATTGTTCAGGTTATTTTTACAGAAATCCTTAGCCTTCAAAAATGAGCGAACGTACAGTAGCTGTTGAAGCTTGTGGTTCATCAGGGTATCAACTTAAGGTGGGAGAGAATTTCGCCTAAGCGATGCTCAGGCTCAATCCGTTGCAGGCTGGAATCTTCTCCCTGTAAGGTTTCCTGCCTTAAGTTGATACCCCATCAATCTATGATCTGAAGATAGGCTGATGAAGGAAAGTGACCTTTAAAACCTTCAAGTTCCATACCAAATTCACTAGGAGATGGATTGTAATGAGGCAAAAACTTTTTAATTTCTTCTGGACATGCATAATGCAGCATACTCAATGCTACTTTTAATAAGCATTTTTGATTATTTATCAAAAATGCGTGCAATAGTACACTTTCATTCCAAAAAAATAGTGTTCTATTGAGAATTCCTCGCTGATAGTCATAAGGAAAATAAATATCATGAAAGTGAACATAAGTGGTCGGTTTTAGTCTAGGCAATACTTCCAATATCAACATATTTACTTCACTGCCTGGCTTTACTGTATGGGTAGAATCTATAAATAATAGACCTTCTTCGCCTAAATTTGTAAGTATTTCCAGAGGAACATTTTGGCATTTTTCAGTAATCAATTTTATTTTTCCTGATTGATGAATTTTCTTTAAAAAATCAGTTGGATAAGGCTCAATACAGATAATTTCTCCATCATATTTTGCTGCTTGAATTGCCATCAGTATGACAGACGTAGAAACACCACATCCTATTTGTACAATTTTTCGAGGACGTTTTGTATAGATAAAGCAAAACAAGAAACTTGATTCTACGAAACCAAATCCAGGTTCACCATTATCTGAGCATGCGCGTAAGTAAATATCTTCTTCTTGAAGTATTTCTTGTAAACCCTCTCCACAGCATTCCTTGACAAACTCTAACTGCATTTTTAATTCTTTACCATTAACTCCGGTCATGCTATGTGGTTCTTTCCAGACATTTTCTTTCTTAAGTTCCCTAATATTCGGAATCTCTGAGTAAAAATGTCTTGGCAGAATATCAAATCCCAATTGTTGACCAAGTTCAAATATATTGCGCAGATACTTTTTTCCAAAATCTTTAGTTTTACGCTTTAAATCAGACATTTACCATTGCCTCCAAATTAGGATATAAATTGCATTAGATTAAATACGAGATGAATCAGATTCTTGATTTTTTTGTTGCTGATTGTCAATACTTTTAGATTACTGATTCTGTTTGAAATATATCCTTGATTCAGTAAACACCAATGATACAACTTACTTAAACTCTTTTTGACAAAAAATTCTTCCTCACTTGAATCCCATGTTGTCAATGTTCTAAGTGGTACTATGTCAAGAGACTCTTCTTTGTAGAAGTTAACAACAATAGATTTACGAGTAACATTTTCGGGAAGATTTTTTTGATTTCCCCGTGAACAGGTACGAAATAACACTACTTGAGAATTGCTTTTATCATAATGCGCTTCAATTGTTGAAACTGTTGCGGAAAGTGAGTTTCTAGATACAAAATTATCTGATTTTTAAGTTTATCTTGCTCTTTGGGATGTTCTACTTGGAATGAAGCAATCTGCTTCAGATTTCTCGATCTAATTTGCCTTTGATATTGAAGATGTTGTGTTGATGCAGGGATGTAGTGAGCAGTCAATGAGGAACGTGAATACTGAGGTTGAGAAGTTTCTAAACTACCATGTATTGTTTTGGCATTCCAAAATAATACATCACCCTTACGCAAGGCAGGCGCACGACACTCAAGCTGATATTTGTTAATAATGTCTAACACCAGTTGCTTATAACGTAAGTGGTTGAAAGCAATATCAAAATCACCTCCATTTTGAGAAATATCAATTTTGTGGCTACCAGGATAAATATAAAATCTGCCTGCACCTGGCTGAATATCTTCTACAGCTACCCAAGCAGCAGTCATTCTACCTAGTTCTGAAGAGTCTAAATAATAGGTGTCTTGATGTGCCCATGTTGCAGGATTTCCCTCAAAGTACATAGTTTGGATAATCTTTGCTGATTCGCCAAAGATTGTACAAACTGCTTCGTGTACATTTTTATGAGTTAATATCGACAAACCAAGCTTTTTAAAGTTAGGAAATCGGTGTGTGCTTAAATCTTGAATATTCAGTAAAGAGTTCAGCATATAGTTATGGTAGGTAAAAATATGCTGTTCTGGATTACCTGAAGCTTGACGATATAGATAACCGTTGTAAGGCTTAACTTCCGTTTGAAAGAAAGAATGCGCTTGTTCACACAATTCTGATGGAATCAGATTGCGTAGGACGACATAGCCATTTTCATCGTAATAGTTCCGAATATCAGTTGCTGTTTTCAGCTTGTTGTATATATCATCTTTTTCATCGACATTTATGGGAATTTTAATTTCATTATTTACAGGTGATTTGATTGAGAATAAATTTTCTAGAATGTCCATCGTAAATCTCCTTTTTCTGTTAAAGACTATAGCGGTAAGCCGATATTCTTCCGTTTAAGTTCTACTACTTTAACTACAACCATGAATTCATAAAAAGCGTATAAAAGGCAGCAAACTAATCCAGGAAGACCTTCAAGAAATCCTAGTCGTAAGAAATACATATAAACAAACCTAGCAATAGGTCTAATGAGCCAAAGTCTGGCTGCTAATAACCTGAGCTTGATTCTATTGTTTGATACCAATGCGCTAGTCTTTCCTGTTTCCTGAAATTTAACAACGTTTTCAGCATCCCAAGAAGAGTAGCGATCGTGCCGCTCTAGCCAATCACTCAATCCCTTGGAGTTAGCAAAATGGTCGTAAGGTATATTGATTCTCCCTACTTTTGCGTTAATTGTGAAGTGTTCCCACACACCACCAGCGAAGCAGACTTCTCCTTTTTTGACAAGACGAGAATGCCAATTGGGATAACCTTGAGTGTGCTTCAACCACTTGCCCCAAAATAGGTAACGGGGAGTAAGTTCAAAAGCATTATATGAATTATTGCTCTTTAGACATATGCTTTGAATTTCTGTAGCTAAATTGGGTGGAATGGTTTCATCGGCATCTAAAAATAGTACCCACTCACTCTCTAAACTACAATTCTGTAAAGCCCAGTTGCGTTGTTCAGAAATTTTAAACGGAGGTGGCTGAATGTGGGTGAAAACTTTTGCTTTTAGTGATTCTGCAAGTTGCTGTGTTCCGTCAGTGCTTCCTGAGTCTACAACAATAATTTCTTGACACCACTGTAAGGAATCTATACAACGTTTGAGATTTGATGCTTCGTTTTTGGTGAGGATAATGGCGCTGAGGTGTAGATTCATTAGCAGTTAATCCCTCGTACAATAGAAGTACCCGAGGTGAGAATGATCGGCTCGCTTAACTCTAAAACCCTGTGATTTTAGGGTTTTTTCTAGTTCATTCACGTTACCTTTGGTTGGATGAAATTCTAATGCCATGCTTTTGACAGATTGAGTCCACGTCAAGTCTCCTTGAAATAGTTTGAATTCACCACCCTCAACATCACATTTTAAGAAGTCACAGATGCCTACGCGAGCTATATATTCACGAATATCAAATTCTTGGATTTGGGGATTTGATTTCAATAGGGATTTTGTCCAATCGTCGTAAAAACCACCGACTATAGCGCATTGAATGATGCCACGATCTTCATATCCATTTTGCTTGACATTGTGCTTTACGATCTCGACTAATTCTGATTGAGCTTCTACCGCATAAACTTGTGCATAAGGTGCTTCTGCTAAAGCAAAAACTGTAAATGCACCCCCATTTGCACCTAAATCAAAAATATGTCGTGCTTCTGTTAGTTGACCTTTAGCAGCGTAACAAAGATGCCCATAAATTTCGCGTACTACCCCAAAATCGAGTTGAACGAAATGAAGTTTTTTCCCACTCCACAATACATCAAATGATTCACCAAAAACTTGATCTAAAGCTCCTAAGGTTCTATTTTTGGATAGTAAATCTAAACACCTATTTGCTCCAGATATCCAACGAATAAATAGAGAAAATGGTAAAATTTTGCTTACAAAAAATAACTCCTTGAGTAACCGATTTAAGTCACTTAGCATTGTGTTTTCTGATAATACTAATATAATGCTTTGCCATTTGTTGGGAAGTCTTCTTGATCGAGAAAACAGTCTCTACCCACGCTCTCGATGCAAATTTTACTGTTTCCAATTTGCTAGGAGATTGTATTAACTCTCGAATAGCAGTAGTCCACTCTGCTGCTACTCTTGAACGCACCCACCCTACATGACTTTCAGCTACTTCATCATGCAGTCCTACTTTGTCAGAGATTAAAATAGGACATTCGCAGGCTAAAGCTTCGACAACGACATTACCGAAGTTCTCATGGCGACTTGGTAAGACAAACAGATTAGCAGCTGAGTAGATTGCTGGAAGTTGCTGAGGTTCACATCGTTCTAGAAACCGAACTTGATGTGATAAGTTTGCTGCTTGAAACTGTTGCTCTAGTTTTGCTTTTGTACCATCATCGTCACCCCCGACGAAAACCATTCGCCAGTTGAGATTACGCAATGGTGCTAAAGCTTTTGGTAGTAAATCCAACCCTTTTTTGTGGTGTAGACGCCCCACATTTAAGAGTACAAAGTCATCTTCACCGATGTTCTGAGATTTACGCCAGACTTTTGCTGCTTCTAAAGCAGGTTGCCAAAATTTGGTGTCTAAACCGTTGGGAACAATAAAAGCCTGACTAGGTAGTTGCAACCAACGACATTCTACAAGTTCCTGTTTACTAGTATAGTGGATAGCAGCAGCATTTGTAACATTAAAACTTTCCTGCCATAAGTAATACGCTACTTTTTTAGCTGTTTTCTGTCGCCATGAGTAAGGACCAAGTGCGCCTCTGGGTGAAACTACGTAGGGAGTACCCTGACTTTTTGCTGCTTTACAAGCAGCGCCACTAGTACGCTGCCAAACACCTGTCACATGAATAATATCAAATTCTTTTGCTCTTGCTGTTACTGCTTGCTCCATACCTGGGCAATGGATGCCTATTCCTGATTCTTGAGTAAAATAAGTGACTTTGACGCCGTTACGTATTACTGTCTGGTTCAGAGGCAATTCAGGTTGATGATTTAGACCAGCATTAGAGGTGAAAACCTCTACTTCATGACCAAGATCTGCTAATCCCTCACACAGTTGACTCACGCTGAGAACAGGACCACCAAACTTCCAAGCTGGGGCATAAACGGCAATGTAGTGTAAAATCTTCAGTTTCTTGAACATCATCTGTTATCCATGTTGCTGGAGGTAGAAACCAAGACTAGTAAGCACCCAGTAAGGTACCCCCATTGCTTCTAAAAAGACAACACCGAAGCCTTACCTTTTGCTTGGCATGACATAGGCATCTACTAGTCGATAGTGGTCAGCTTTTTCTGCGTCAGGTATAAGTCCCGTAAATACAACGTGTCTCTCAACACCTACGGACTTTGCCTTTGTCTCTAATCGTTGGCGATCACCTCCTTCAAACAAACTAGACATAGCTTTCATTTACAAGCTAGAAAATCATGGTGAGCATCTAACATAGCCTCACTAAAACTCCGTAAGCCATCATCATCGATGGCATAAAGCGTGAACCCTAAGTCTTTAAGCAGCCTGATCACTGAGGTTTTTTCTAACTTCCGTTCTTCTAACCGATAAGGTTCATGTTCAAAGACAATTTGGGTAGCATTAGATGTTTTCAAAAATGACATTAATCCCTTTAAGACTTCATATTCAAATCCCTCCACATCTATCTTAATAAATGAAGGTATTGAAATTTTCTTTTGCATAATTAATTCATCACCTGTACAACAATTTACTTGAATTGGGACATTACTAGTATTATGCATCTTTCCTAGACTACCAACACCACTATTTTCTAGTTCATTACTGACGAAAAAATCTATTACTCCTGATGAGTCGGAAAGTGCAATATTCTCAAGATATATCCTTTCGGAAATATTAGAATTGAGATTAATATTAACATTGAGTCTGCTAAAGACTGGAGGTGATGGTTCAAATGCATGAACGATTAAATTAGGGCACATAGAAAGCAGAGGCAGACATACAGAGCCAACATTTGCACCCACATCCCAAATAACACTTTGATTAGAACCTATTGACTTAGCTAGATAAGCTAAAACACTTTTCTCATTAACACCAAAATAGAAACCTCTAAAATCTATAATATCTCGAGTATCAAATTGATAGGTAACTGAATTTATAGTTTTTATAACTGGTTCACTACCAGAGCTTAAAAAACTATCTAAAATTCTGATAATCCTAGATTTTCCTTTGAAATTTGGAAACTTTTGACTAAAATCTGCTAGACATAGGCGCAGAATTTTTTTAAAGAAAAATATTTTCCTAATCATAACAAATCCTCCCATGTTTATTGTTTCAACTGCTGCATAGTCTTAGCTAAACCGTATTGCTATACCTCCTCCACCGCCGAAAGGGTCTGGAGTTAGGACTAAGATTCTCATCTAAGGAGCAATTTGACATTTTCTTAAACATCATCTGTTACTTACCCATGTTGCTGGAGATAGAAACCAAGACTAGTGAGCGCCCAGTAACGACGAGCCTGTTTAGCCGGATCTCCCATTTTTAGCTCCTGTTCTATTTGATTGGGGTTTAGCCGAAACTCATAGGCTTGATTAAGATAGGTTAGAGATGAGTGTAGATAGTCTCGCATCAAACCACTTAAGTACATACCATAGTCGAGATCGAAGCCTGTTTTCTTGCGTTGCAGAACGTGCTGTAAATTTTGGGGAATATGACAAGTTAAGAGCGGCTTTTTTCTTGTTTTTGTTGTCCGTTTATAATTCCAAGAAATCTGTATGACTGTTTCCATATAGCACTTACCTAGGTAGGGTACGCGCAGTTCCTGTTGATTTGCCATTGTTGCCCAGTCACTATCTCTTAAGAGAGTATTGCGTAGATATCCCTGAATTTCATTTAGAGATATTTGGGTTTCTATATCAAGATTCATCTCATCATCAGGCTTATCATTCCAACCTATAGCTGTATTATCAAAACTTTTGCCTGCAAACCAAAAGTCATGTATTTGAGTTGGGGTTAGAAAACGTCGAATTTCCTGTACCATTCCCGAAGGTGAATCTATCTGCTGAAGTAGAAGTTTGAGTCGTTCCTGATAAATAGAACTCTGACGCCAACCCTTTAACTTTTCTATCCAGGGCATAAAACCCGATTTCATTCTGCCTAACCGTCGTCCCACTTGATACAACTGTGACAATGAACGAAACTGAGGATATCCACCATGCAACTCATCTGCACCACAACCACTGAGGACAACAGTCATACCATGTTCTAGTGAGGCTTTAGATATGAGATAAGTATTTGTACCATCTGATGAAGGCTGATCCATTGCTGCAAAGCTATCGAGCAACCAATGACTCAGAGTTTTCTGAGAAAGTCGAGCTACGTGGTGCTCTAAATTCAGTTGTTGTGCAGTCATAGCTGCCAAATGGCTCTCATCTTTAATCGAATCTTGTAAGTTGAATGTAAAAGCAGAAAGCTTGTCTCGTATGACTGGACTTAAAAGGGTAGCAAGAACTGTGCTGTCTATTCCAGCTGACAAAAATAATCCGACAGGGACATCAGCAATGAGTTGTTGTTCTAAAGTACGCTGCAAAACCTCGGCATGAATCACTTGACTATTTTCTTTGTGCCGTTGATAGCAAGCTGACTCAGCTAGATTCCAATAACGATGAGGGGTGGGTAGTGCAACTAAGTCTTGTTTTAAATCTATACAGGCATAATGAGCAGGAGGAAAAGCTTTAATTGCCTGTCGGATAGTGCGAGGCTCTTGGACACTGCCATAGACGAGATAATCATGTATACTCTGGTAGTCCCAGTCTTTTGCTATGAGTTCAGAACTAATCAGGGCACGGACTTCTGACGCAAAGGCAATGCCGCCTTCTTGAGTTTGAGCATAGTATAGGGGTTTAATTCCAATATGATCTCTTGCAATGAATAGGTGTTGTTGGATAGCATCAAATAATAGAAAGGCAAACATGCCATCTAGCCGCTCGACTAGCTGCTTACCCCAGACACGATAGCCTAGTAACAATACTTCTGTATCCGTGTGAGAACGAAATTCTAAACCTTGTGCTTTTAATTGTTGACGTAGCTCTTGAAAGTTATAAATTTCTCCGTTAAAAACAATCACATTGCCTGTGCTTGCATCTACCATTGGCTGGTGTCCAGATGGGCTAAGATCAAGAATTGCTAGACGAGTGTGTAGTAAATGAATTTGCCTTGATCTCACAGATCCTCGCCATGTTCCTTGAGAATCTGGTCCTCGACGATGTAGTGCGGCCAAAACCTTTTCCGAATTCACATTTTCTGTGCCTATGTAACCATATATGCCACACATATTTTAAAAAAAGTAGAAAGGACAAAAATCACTATTTTTTCTATTTCTCTATAGTGTTAACTGAACGGTATTGTTCTATTTCTTTTCTAGATAATTGCAAAATTTGATCGCAAATATGGTGACATCTCTTCTCAAAATTCCGCTCAGAAAAGTACTCTAATCCTTCTGGAACGACTCCTATGGGACGCTTGAGGGCGAGACGAATTCCCGCTAATATGTCCTCTAGATCGTCAGGGTTGACCAGGATACCTAGTGAACCGTTTCGTACAGCCTCCCGACTACCATCAACCTTACTAGCAACTACGGGGATACCACAAGCCATTGCTTCCAAAAAGACAATACCAAAGCCTTCTCCTTTGCTTGGCATGACATATGCATCTGCTAGTCGATAGTGGTCAGCTTTTTCTACTTCAGGTATAAATCCCGTAAATACAACGTGTTTCTCAACACCTAAAGACTTTGCCTTAGTCTCTAATCGTTGGCGACCGCCTCCTTCTCCCACAATCATGTAAGCTACATTAGGAATTTCCTGAGCCAGGATTGGTAGCAAATCTAAGACTTGATCAAACCCTTTGTATCGTTCGCTGGAGTCTAGACGACCTAAAGTCATTAAGACAGTTTTATCTTGTAACTGATAGCGTAATAGAAGTTCAGTGTTTTTAGCATCTGGCTGAAAATGCTCAAGGTTTACTGTATTAGGTAGTATATATTCTTGAATATTGTCTAATTTTGCCCAATTTAGAAAACGTTTTTTTGTGAGTTCGCTAACTGAGATAATACCATTTATTTTATCTACTAAATTATTAGCTAGCACATTAGGAGATGGCTGCCAAACTTCAATCCCATGAAGTACGAGAAGAATTGGCGCGTGCGTGCAAATACTGACCAGATAGGCCAATGGTAGCAAGTTCATGTGTCCACATACAATCAAGTCAAACTTAGAATTACGGTTAAAAGTTTGCAAAATAGCGATCCCGTAACTCAATTTACCATTTAAGCCTGAAGTTACATAGGTTAATTTTTGAGGAAGTGAGCCTAGAGGATCTACAACGCGGCGTGGAATAGCAACGACTTCTGTAACATAGGGATATGAGCATAAAGCTTGAAGAAAGTCTCGGTTAAATTTGGCTATACCTCCTCGACCACCGAAAGCGTCTGGAGTTAGGACTAAGATTCTCATCATTTCGATATTGACTCTATTCAAAAAACAGGTGACTTGGCTTTCTGCTTTACTTAGAGGTTTTAACATCAGTCAAAAAAATCTATCAAGCAGGGTAAGCGCGTCTCAAATGCTATTGAGAAGCTCATAAAGATGCATCTCTATTTGAATGTATGATTTATTTCCATTTTTTCAATTATAATTGACATCACTAGCCAAATAGTTGTGCTTAAATAAAGCGGTGAATATATGACATTTTGAGCCATCCAATTAACTAAAATACTAGCATAAATT
>CAIVAU010000096.1 GCA_903903925.1 uncultured cyanobacterium | reverse complement strand
TCAATCGTCTTTGATCACGGCGCCGGTCGACATCACCTTGAGATCCTCGTTGACCATCTCGCGACAGAGATCGCGCACGTGCGTCTCGTGGCGCCAGCCGAGTTTTTCGTGGGCCTTCGTGGGGTCGCCGATCAGGAGATCGACTTCGGTCGGTCGAAAATAACGCGGATCGATTCGCACCAGCACACGACCCGACTTGCGGCAGCGGCCGATTTCATCGACATGCCATCAGTAAGGCCAATTTTGTGTGATGCTAGCCGTAAATGGCGACCAAATCACTACAGTTATAGTTATCCTCTTACTCAATTAAACTTTGAATTTGGCGTAGTAAAGTTGTTGGACTACGAAAACCGTTGGGAGGAACTAGAAGCAAGTGACAATCCCTTTGCAACTGTGGTAATGGCGCATTTAAAAACACAACAAACCAGCCAACAACTCCAAGAACGGAAAACGTGGAAATTGAGCCTAATTCGCCGATTGTATGACTTAGGCTGGCAGGAACAGGATATCCGCAACCTGTATCGATTCATCGATTGGGTTATGATATTACCAACAGAGTTGTCAGAAGAGTTTTGGGAAGAGTTCAAACAAATTGAACAGGAGCGCAGTATGAGTTACGTAACTACAGGTGAGCGTATTGGCTACGAGCGTGGAAAACAGGAGGGTCAAGTTGAAGGAATACAACAAGGACTACAACAAGGACTACAGCAAGGAATACAACAAGGACTACAGCAAGGAATACAGCAAGGAATACAACAAGGCGAACAGACACTGATTCTCAAGGTACTACAAAAACGGATGGGAGAGTTATCACAGGAAGTGCGATCGCACATCCAATCTCTTTCCCTAACTCAGTTAGAAGCACTTGGCGAAGCCTTGGATGATTTTACAGCGATAGAGGATTTACTCTTCTGGTTGCAGGCAAATCAATCCCAGTAGTCTGTTTCTGGACTTTGGACTAAATTAACTTTTGTAGCCTGAAATGCTTACTGGACAAGCATCAGGTACTACAAAAATCAAGAAGTCTGCTAAGACGCAAAACCATCGATAGGATTGGGTTTGACGCTTTAGCAGGAAAAATTAGTCCAAAGTCCAGCTGTTTACGTTCCTCAAGCAATACAATTCTTTTTCCCTCTACTCCCAACTTATAATTCATAATTCATAATTCATAGTTCGTTACCTAAAATCAGGCTATAAGGCCATGTTAAAGCTTCTATAAAACAACCAGATACTGTGACTAATTTTGCCAACCAAACTATTGGAAAATTAGTATATTCGTCGAGTTCCTTTAATTTTGGACCAAATTCAAGCCATTGAATGATGGCCCCTAAAATATAAGCAACCGATGCTATCAACAGCCAAATTGACATATGAGTTCTTCTCCATGATTGAATTTATTCTGTGAATGCTTCCATTTATTTAATAGTGAGAAATTTTTGGTTCTTATGCGGTGGCTAGTGAGCGGTAGGAGCTTTAGCACCAGAACCGCCTTTACCTAGAAATAGTAACAGAGGCAGCGAGCAAAGAAACACAACTCCAACCACCCGAAAGATGTCAGCGAAGGACAAAACGGCAGCTTGTTGATTGATTGTCTGATCAATTACGGTGAGTGCCTGCTTATGAGCTCTGACAGCATCGATCCCTCTGCCCTCAAACAGCCCAGTCAACAAGTCGAGGCGCTGATTTGTTTGTGGATCGTAAGGAGTAATATGAGTCACTAGAATCGCTCGGTGAAAAGCCTCCCTTCGATCAAGCAACGTGGTTAGTATAGCAATTCCCACACTGCCACCTAATTGGCGGGTGAGATTGTAAAAGCCAGATGCTGCTGAAATCTCCTCTTTAGGTAAGGGAGCCAAACTTGCTAGACTTAGGGGGAGAAACATTAAAACTGTAACTGCTCCTCGCTCTACTAAGGGCCAGAATAAATCTTCTGTTCCTGTCTGAGGAGTGATACTCGCCAGTTGAAACATCACTAAGGTCATCCCTATAGCACCGCTTGCAATCAGTAGTCTGGCATCGACTTTACCCGATAACTTACCTAACATAATCATCGTTACCGCTGAAGCTAAGGCTCCTGGAGCCAGCAAGAGTCCCGTTTGTGTTGCTGTAAAGTGGAGTATACTTTGGGCAAAGATTGGTACGGCAAAGAGTGCTCCATAAAGTCCCATACCTAAAATTCCTGAGTAAAGACTTCCAGCGGCTAAGGAGCGATGACGTAGTACCCTTAAGTTAACTGCAGGATGTTTGGTCGAGAGTTCGCGCCAGATAAACAGTCCCAGTCCGAGGAAACCAACCACTGTTAGGGTGGAGATGAAACTAGATTCAAACCAGTAGTCTTTCTGCCCTTCCTCTAACACCGTCTGGAAGCTGCCGATGGAGATTGCTAAAAACGCAATTCCCCACCAATCAACAGTTCGGTTTCGCTGCTCATCTTTGTTTTTATCTTTGAGTAAAAATATCCAAGCCATGACCACAGCCAATATGCCAAAGGGAATATTGACAAAGAAGATCCAGCGCCAACCTAGACCATCAGTCAAGTATCCCCCCAAGGTAGGCCCAATGGCAGGTCCAGCAATCACCCCAACACCAAAAACTGCCTGGGCAATGCCTTGTTCTTGAGGTGGAAAGGTCTCGAAGAGGATTGCTTGGGCTTTGGCAAGTAACCCTCCACCGCATAAACCTTGAATAATACGTGAAATAATCAGCATCGGGAGATTCGAGGAAAGACCGCACATGATTGAGGCAATGGTAAAACCAATGAGTGAGAAGATGAAGTAGGTCTTCTTGCCAAAGTAATCTCCTAGCCAAGCGGTTAAAGGGATCAAGATCACGTTGGCTATTCCATATGCGGTTACGACCCAGCCAACTTCGGTAATGGTTGCTCCCAGACTCGCTTGAATATCTGTCAGGGCAACGTTGACAATACTGGTGTCAATCACTTCTAGTATGGCTCCTAAGGAAGCGGTAAGCGCGATCGCCCACTTCCGAGGTCCGTAGACATAACCAGCTAGAACTTGATGAGAAGTTGGAGGCTTGGAGGTTGTGGTCATATTAATCGGGATAAACCTAAGGTATAAGTCTTTTGCATTGCCAACCTACAGGGGATTGGTACTGATACCGCGCACAAAAATATCTACGCAATTCTCGATATAATCCTCACGGCTATAGCTCAAAGGATTCATCGCTGCACTGCGTCGCAGCATTCCGGCAAGCAGGGCACCGGTAAACATATCGATAGATACAATCAAGTCAAGGTCTGGTCTCACCGTTCCTTTTGTCTGACCGCTATGCAGGTATGCTGCTAGTTTTTCTTTCAGCGACTGTGCTGCTTGTTGTATTATTTGCCGTGCTGCTTCAGGATGACGTTTGGCTTCCCCAATCAAGGTACGAATTAAGTCTTCTTGTGCCTCCAGCATGGAACTGTATAAATAGGCGTAGTGCTTTAAGTCAACACGAAGATCCTGCGTCCACTCTTCTGAATGTGCGATCGCTTCTATCTGTAGCGCTAACACATTTTCAATCACTGCCTTCAACAGATATTCTTTGCTGGCAAAGTGGCGAAACAATGTCACCTCATTTACACCCGCAACACGCGCAATTTCACGGGTTGTTGCTCCTTGAAGACCCGCTTGGGCAAATACCTGGGTGGCAGCCTCTATTAACCGCCCACGGGTAAGCGCTGGCGACCGTATAGTTTTATTCATTTCCTGAGTGTAAGTAAATGCTTGCACTCATTATAACGAGTGTTTAACAATTATTCGCTTCGCCCCAATTAAATAATTGGCTAGTTAAAACCAGCAGATAGTTTTCACCCCGGATAGAATCCAGACGCTATCAGCATCCTTCTGGTAGATGCATAAATTCGTTGTCTCCGATACAATTCAGAAAGAGAGACGTGGAGAAAGAATAAAGTGGTGCTATCGAAAGGCTTTGAAATTGAGATGTACACTGGTACACCTAATGGTGATATCGTCGGTCTCTCCGACAAGATTGCTACAGCTTTAGATGGATTTGAGCGGGAGCCAGATAGCCGGAATGTAGAATACATAACTCAACCATCTCACGATTATGACCAGCTACTGTGTGCTTTACTGCGTCCTCGGGCAGCACTGCGAAACTATCTTAAGCAGTTGGGCGACTACACCATCGTTCCAGGGAGTACCCTATCTTTGGGTGGTAGCGATCGCTTTTTTCGTTCCAATCCAAACAATCCCTACCATACATACATTGAGCAAACCTACGGCACTAAAGTCGTCACCTCTAGCGTCCATATTAATTTTGGCATGAGTGACCCGGAATTATTGATGAGGGCCTGTCGCGTTGTCCGAATGGAAGCGCCCTTATACCTTGCTCTCAGCGCCTCATCCCCCTTCTTAGATGGCAAAGCGACTGGATATCACTCTACCCGTTGGGGTCTCTTCCCGCAAACGCCTGCCCATGTACCGTTATTTAAAAGCCATGCCCACCATATTGAGTGGGTGGAAAAGCAGATAGCTGCTGGAACAATGCAAAGTGTTCGGCATTTGTGGACATCGGTACGACCTAATGGCGATCTCCGCCCCTACAACTTAAATCGCCTGGAACTGAGAATTTGCGATTTAGTCACAGACCCTCTTGCTTTACTAGCAATAACTGCCCTATTAGAAGCACGCCTATTGCAAATCATCGAAAATCCGAGCCTCGATCCTTTAGGTCAAAGTGTCTTCTCCCCTGACGAACTTATCTCCCTAACAACCGCCAACGAAGCAGCCGTGGCTCGTTCTAGCCTAGACGCACACCTGAGACATTGGCAGGATGGCAGAAGCATCTTAGCTAGAGATTGGATTGACGAAATTACCCTGGAAGTTTGGGCGATCGCAAAGCAACAAGGCTTTAGCTGCTTTCTGTCTCCCTTGCAAAAAATCCTTCACGAAGGCAATGAAGCCCAACAATGGCTGCAACTACACTCAGTCGGTTTCAATGCCCATCACGTTATTCTTCAGGCTATTCGTACTATGCAAGAGCGTGAAGCCGAACTAGAAGACAAATTATGTTCGTCTCTGGTTGTTTAGAAACACTCAATTGGCTGCGCACCACCCAATGAAAGAAACGCTTCCACTTCGGGAGAACCCCATCCCGAAGATCACAACAACATTTATTAAATTTTGTGTATTTTCTGTGTTTATCAAAATTTCAACAAAATTTAATATTTCTTATTATAACTTCATAGACTCTCTCAGGTAAGATGCTGAGATAGATTTTCTTTGTTTTAAATTTCTAATCATTGCAGAACCCAGCAGACCAATTAAGAAAAGCTATAGATTACCCCTGATCACAATTTGTACAGGAGTGTCCAACACCCTCCCCTGCCCCCCTGCCCCCATGCCCCCCCGCTCATGCCTCAGATAGTTTTAGTTCAGCCGCTGATTCCCCCCAATACAGGTAACATTGCTCGGACGTGTGCTGCTACAGGTACTGAATTACATTTGGTTGGACCTTTAGGGTTTGAAATTAGCGATCGCTACCTTAAAAGAGCAGGTTTAGATTACTGGCCTTACGTGAAGCTACACTATCACGAATCTCTGGATGCGTTTAAACTTATACATCAGACCCGTGGAGGAAGATGGTTAGGTTTTAGTGTTGGTGGTAGCTGCAATTATGTAAGCTTTCAATTTCAAGATGATGATTGGCTACTGTTTGGCAGCGAAACTAAAGGCTTACCACTCGAAGTTTTGACAACTTGTGATGCTACCTTATACATTCCCATGACCGAACCCAAAGTTCGCAGCTTAAATCTTTCGGTAAGTGTATCAGTGGGATTATTTGAAGCCCGTCGTCAACTGGGACTGGCTAAAAATATGTAAAGAGTGCGGGTGAGAATATATAAGTTTCTTATATATAATATTTGAGGTGAAACTGGATATGAATTATAGGCTTTCATAAATTACAAACCCTCCCCGTGTGGAAACAAAAGCGTTAAAAGCAAGTTGTATTAAGGGTTTAAGCCTTTTTGTATCCTGTCTAGCTTTACTTGGGGTGCAAAATGAGATATGTGTTAATACGGTTGTTCTTGTGGGAATAATCAACGTAAAGTCTCATTCTTGGAAAAACGGATTAAATGGAGAAACTGCGAATAGATCTACAGCAGGGTGCAATGCTTTAAGTAGAAGTTACTGCGTTTAAATGCTTATAACCATAGTAAACTGGGCAAATGTTGGTGTTTGTCCTGCTTTAGCTCTTAAAGCAATTCTTAAGCATCGGTCATGTAAAGAGTAAAATGGCGAAAAAATAGAAAAGGTTATAAACAGTGGAACAGATAAGTCGATACAGAAGCTTAATTTTTGCTAAACGAATATTGTGAACTTGTCTAAATCGCCAGAAGCAGGTTAATCTTACCTAAGTACCTCTGGTGAATGAATCTATAGTTCTTTGTGATCTAAATCATTGACATCATTGACTAGTATCCGACTAAAAAATCCAGGTCAGTAAAGCGAAGCGTGATCATAGGAGGTCGTCTTTGAAACGAGCATTGAAAAAGAGAGAGAAGGCTGTGCTAGAAAACATCCCAAGCAATGATGCTCCGGTAGAGCAGCTAAATGTAGTCCATACACTGGTTAACCGCCGAGTGTCAACAAAAGCAGCCATGATTGGCTTGGCAATATCTATGGGAGCAACCAGCCTTTTGGTGACTCGACAAAGCGACCAAGCCCTAGCAGCAGAGCCTGTCGGTAACCAAAATACAGCCTCAACAATTCCTGTTGCTTCTGACACGGAAGTGAAATTTGCTCCCACAAAGTCGCTGGAATCGCGACTCTCATCAGTGAGCCTGCCAGAAAATCATGCGATAGTGGAACCAACAGCAATTTCACAGGTGTCTGGGCTTGGAGCTAAATGGCAAGTTGCGACAAGTAGAATGCCTGTTGAAGTTTCTTCACCTGTAGTAGTTCCTAGCAACATCCAAGTGGCAAAGGAACAGAGCATTCCTTCCGCAAAAACAGATTTACAACGCTCAAGCAATTTGATCGCAGATAGTCAGAGTACATCCAATACTTTTCAGCCACAAACAGTGGGAGCAGGTATTGAGTCGGATGTTAATGCTCAACTAAAGGCACAGCAAGAGTTTGCGATCAACAACTTACAGCAAAAATCGAACCGTTTAAGAAGGAGTCTGACCCAGTTACGGTCTGGGGAGACCAGAAAAATATCACAAGCTGCAACTGGATTGGGGCAGTCTGTGACTGTAGCTCAAACATTGCCACAGACAAATATCAGCAAAACTACAACAGAGCTATCGGGAAATGTGACCGATGCAGACAGAACAGCAAGGCTTGTGGCAAGGTTAAGGCAGCGGTCTGTTGAAAAGTTGGCAACGCCTATAGGAACCCTATCGTCTCCTACAGCCTACGAAGTTAAGCCTGGAGATATGCAAGCGGATATCGCTAGCAATTACGGTACTGCCGTCTCAGATCTAGTCAGGGCGAATAGTCTCACTCTTCCGAATCAACCGCAAATCAACCAAAAACTGACTATTCATACCGAGAACCGCAGTAATGAAATCCAGACAACTGTGGGAAATAATGCAAATGTTCTCGGATCTATCGGATCTAGTAGTACTGGTAAAGTTGCCAACAACACCAATGTTAACGTCTGGACACCAACACCAGCGAACACCCAAATTCAGGCAATTACTGAACCAACTCTAGCTAATAGATCTAACGCAGGTACTCCTATACAGTGGGAAACAGTTCCAATCGCTCCTAACGCTTATGGCATGGGTGGTGATAGTCCAATACCACAAGCTATAGTTGAACAGGCTAATGGGGCGAAAAAGACAAAATCCACCGAAAATCCACGTCTGCGTAGTCTACAAGCAGAAATCGAAAGATTAAGGGAAAAATACCGTGCCCAGCAGTCTGGTAACCCACTGACAACAGAGGTTTCCCAACCGAGCGATGCCTCAAAGCAAATTCCTTTTTCATCAGCGGATAATCAGGGAGTGGTAATTCCTGTTTCACCAGCGAACAATCAGACCTTACCAGTTCATGTTTTCCGGTCAAATCAGGCAGTACCGATTCCTGTTCCCAGACCAACGGAGTTTAATTACAGTAGCCAGCCAGTTAAGGCTCAAGTTCGTGCTACTCGCTTTCGTGATGACGAACCAATTAATCCTGAGTTCTTACAAAATCGGAATCCTAGGGTAGTAACCCCGCCAGGATCTATAGATGCCTCTCAATCTCTGGGCAATTTGCGAGGAACCTCAGTTTCTCCATCCTTACCGCCTTTGGCAGCAGTAGATAGATACTTGCCTAGACCGATTGATGAGACAACCACCATTGCCTCAGGTTATATTTGGCCAGCCAAGGGTATCCTTACCTCCGGCTTCGGCATGCGCTGGGGCAGAATGCACAAGGGCATTGACGTTGCTAACTCTATAGGCACGCCCGTTTATGCATCAGCTGATGGTGTGATTGAAAAAGCAGGTTGGAACAGTGGCGGCTATGGCAACCTCGTAGATGTCCGTCATCCTGATGGCAGCATGACTCGTTATGGTCACAATAGCAAGATTCTCGTACGGGTAGGTCAACCAGTTCACCAAGGTGAAACAATAGCTTTAATGGGTAGTACTGGCTTTAGCACTGGCCCACACAGCCACTTTGAAGTCCATCCATCAGGCAAGGGAGCGGTTAACCCCATAGCCTTCTTACCACGCCTATAATGGCGATTGGGGATTGGGGATTGGGGATTGGGATCAATATCCTACCCACTCCCGAGTCCCCTGAGAACAACTAACAAATTCATTGAGTTTGAGGCTAGTAGTCCGTGTCATTAATTTTGCTCGGTAGTGCGAGCATCTTGCTCGCTTCTACCTACCAACCAATCAAAATGGATTTGACAGACCACTAGCCAAGACGAATTTTGTCTGCTATACTCGATAATTAGTAAAGATGTTTTGGCTCAGTAGCTCAGTTGGTTAGAGCGTGGGACTCATAAGCCCGAGGTCGTTGGTTCAAATCCAACCTGAGTCATCTAAAGAATCTAATTTTTTCTCAAATAGTGGTGGATGATCTCGGAAACCGACCAAGCTTGGGCGATCGCCCCTCTAGGTAGATGAGGTTTCTCACCATCAAAAATTTCTGAAATTGAGCCAAGACAGGCACTAGATAGGAAGTGTTCTATTAAGGGTTGCCAATCAAAAGGTAGCGGTTCTTCTGGGTAAAAACGCTCCCAAGCACGGATAAAAGGCCCAAGCAACCAACTCCAAACAGTACCTTGGTGGTAGGCGCGATCGCGCTGTTCTGGATCACCGATATATTTACTGATATATTCCTTGTCGGCTGGATCGAGACTGCGGAGACCATAAGGGGTAAGCAAGCAGCACACAGCTAACTCAAGTATCTGACGCCCTTGCTGATGAGAAAACCCACAATGGGAGAGCGAAAGCGCCAAAACAGCATTTGGGCGAATCTGGGAATTGCGATGATCGTCCGGCTCTATGACATCATACAAGTAACCAAGCTGAGGATTCCAGAACTTTTGCAGCGAAGTTTTTACCTGTCGTGCGTGTTGAGCGTAACGCTGTGCCTGCTTAATCAAACGCGCACCATCAGCAACAATTTCTTGCTCGCTCAAGATTTCTGCCCATCGAGAAGCCCAACATAAAGCTGAATACCACAAAGCATTGATTTCCACTGGTTTACCATAACGAGGAGTCACTGGTTGTCCTCCAACCACAGCATCCATCCAGGTAAGAGCAACTCCAGGCGCATACCAGCCAACTAGCCCATCCGTAGAATCAACCTGAATATTATAGAGCGTGCCACCAATAAAGGCTTTGTAGATTTGCTGCACTACAGAGTATTGCTCTGCTAAAAACTGCCAGTCTTGGGTGGCTTCCAAGTAAAGTCCTAAAGTTTCAATCCACCATAGCGCTGTATCAATACTGTTATAAAATGGCTCGTCATCAACATCCGGAAATACATTTGGGATTAAGCCGTGGCGACAGTAATGCCCAAAAGTTTGCAGCAGTCCTTTTGCTAGGTCAAAGCGTTGTGGTTCTAGCGCTAAGCCAGGTAAGGCGATTAAGGTATCGCGCCCTCTGTCATTGAACCAGTGATAACCAGCAATGACGGAGGGGCCATCAATTGAGGCACGATAAACGATAAACTGATCGGCAGCTTGTAGTAGCTTTTGCCGGAGTAGCGGGTGGGAAGTCAGGTCAGACGGAGACAACCTATTGTCCACCTCCTCCCCCCTCTCTCCCCACCCCCCGCCCAAAGTTTCCGAGAGCCGATTCTGCTGTGCTTCTAAAACTTCTGCAAAGGTTGTACAGGTGAGGGTATTTTGTTGTTCTTGAGGAAAACCCATCCGTGCTTCTAAAGTCACTGCATCTCCAGGTCGCAGAGTGACTGTCAAGTAACCAGGGCTAAAAAGATCTTCGCGATCTTCTAATCCCCGCTGCGTTTCCTCTGGCAAAACGTAATTCCAGTACCAAACTGCGTCTGGTTTATAGTCTCCCTTTGTCCAGCGCAAGTGCCATGGTGTTCCAAAGCCTCCAGAAATGATCGCTTGCAGACATACTTGGTGTTGTCCTAGCATTTGTGAGAACTGCAATTCTGGAGTTGCTTTTTGTACGGCATGAAAGTCGCGATCGCTGATCAGCAGTCGTAGTCTTAAGACGGCAATATCTTTGCCTTCATAACGATACTGGATTAAAAGGCGATGGCAAAGTGGGGAATAGGGAGTGGTAAGTGGTGAGTCGGGTGTGAAAATTTCTTCCCTACTTCCTACTCCCCACTCCCTACTCCCTCCAACTCCATAGGGCATCACCAAAAGTCTTGTGATCTGCCAGTTGTCTTCTCCCCAAATCCATTTAGGAACTGGGTTAATATCGAAACAACGTAGCAGTTGGTAGCCAGTCGGATCAATCTGACCATTGCCCCAGAAATTTGTCCCCAATGCTACAACCCGTCCCGGTAGTTCCAAGCTAGCTTCTAGGTGGGAAAGCAGCAAGGTGCGCTCAGTTGGTGGGCGATTTGCTACAAATAGCCAGCCGTGATAGATGCGCGTACGGACATCAGAAATTGTTCCACTGGCAAAACTTCCCAAGCCATTGGTGAGCAACCATTCTCTTGTATCTAATTCAGCCATTTGCTACTCAAAATCGTTATGAGTATGATATACTTGTAACAGATCGTAATTAAACTGTGATCGAATGGACGGGTAAGTTTTACTCTTGACCCGAACCCCAACGTGACTAAATGGATATAAGTTGAAGGAGAATTAGGTTAATGCCCCTCACTTACTCAGCAGAAGGATGCCTCCGTGTAGGTCAACAAGCTCCCGACTTTACAGCAACGGCTGTAGTAGATCAGGAGTTTAAGACAATTAAACTTTCCGACTATCGCGGCAAATATGTCATTCTGTTTTTCTACCCCCTAGACTTTACCTTTGTTTGCCCCACAGAAATCACAGCCTTTAGCGATCGCTACGAAGAATTCAAAAAACTTAACACCGAAGTCCTTGGTGCTTCAGTTGACAGCGAGTTCTCACACTTAGCATGGATTCAAACAGATCGCAAGTCTGGTGGCGTCGGAGACCTGAACTATCCCCTAGTTTCTGACATTAAAAAAGAAATTAGCGCTGCTTACAACGTTCTTGATCCAGAAGCAGGTGTTGCCCTGCGCGGATTGTTCATTATCGACAGAGATGGCGTCATCCAACACGCCACCATTAACAACCTATCTTTTGGTCGCAGCGTTGATGAAACCCTGCGGACTTTGCAAGCCATTCAGTACGTGCAGTCTCACCCTGACGAAGTTTGCCCAGCTGGTTGGCAACCAGGCGACAAGACAATGGTTCCCGATCCTGAGAAGTCCAAAGTTTACTTCGCTGCTGTTTAGATTTCAGATTGGAGAGGCGACAACTCCTCGAATTTAGTCTGTTGAAACGGACTTGAGCTTTGAGCCTTGAACTTAAGTTCAAGGCTCAAGTGTTCCTTCTCATTAATTCTAATGGGTTGAGAAGTTCGTAGTAAGGACTTTAGTCATTGACTCCGAAAACGCTTAAGCGCAACTACGAGCCCTTCAAAATTAATGACACGGACCACTAGTACTCTGTGTCATTAGTTCTGATGTGTTGGTAGTGTGAGCGTCTCGCTCACAAAGCGAGCATCTTGCTCGCACTACCCATCAAAATTAATGACATGAACTACTAGTCTCGCTCACAAAGCGAGCAAGATGCTCGCACTACCCGTCAAAATTAATGACATGAACTACTAGTGTCTCGCTCACAAAGCGAGCAAGATGCTCGCACTACCCGTCAAAATTAATGACACGGACCACTAGCTAACCCCCCTGAATAAAAATAATATTTAGAAATAAAAAGATGCTAACTTCAACTGACTTTAGCGGTTTATTAAATCAGCGGTTCTTCCGCAATTTTTTTCCCTTTCCAGCAACAAATATACTGCGATTGGGAGAGGTAACACCGGATTTTCAACTACCAGATATTACCAACGGAACTTTAATCAGACTATCTGATTACAAAGGCAAGCAACCAGTATTACTTGCCTTTACTCGGATTTTTACAGAAAAACAATATTGCCCCTTTTGTTTTCCTCACATCAAAGCCTTGAATGAAAACTACGAGCAATTCCAACGTCGGGGCATAGAAGTTTTGATGATTACCAGTACCGACAAACGACAGAGTCAAATAGTTGTCAGAGATTTAAAATTAAAAATGCCTTTACTCAGCGACCCAAGCTGCCGTACTTTTCATGCCTATGAAGTCGGACAAGCACTGGGAGCACCCCTGCCGGCACAGTTTGTACTAGATAAAGAAGGTAAACTCCGCTACAGACATTTATTTTCCTTTCTGGATCACAATGCCAGCATTGAGAAACTGCTGGAACAATATAGTATAGTTAACTGTTAACAGTCAACAAAATCCTCAGAGTTTGATCTGCTGCATATGACTGCGGGGATTGAAGCTACGTATAGCCTGAAGTTTTTCGTAGTATTCCCGTTCCTGAGGGCTGAGGTCTTTGGGTGGTACTATCGCAATTTTCACTAATTGATCACCACGTAAACCTCTAGGTTGGGGCCAGCCTTTACCACGTAGACGTAAGGATTGGCCAGACCGCACTCCAGTGGGAAGCTTGACATTAACCATACCATCAGGTGTCGGTACTTCAATAGAGGCTCCTAGCGCTGCTTCATCTGGTGCGATTGGTAATTCACACACCAGGTTATCACCGTCAAACTGGAAGAAGGCGTGAGGCTTAAGTTCCACCTTTAAATATAGATCACCCCGTTGTTGGGTGATGGGATTAACCTGTCCTTTACCCCGCACTCGCAGGCGACTACCGGGTTTAGCACCTCCAGGTATACGGACATCAATAACCTCAGCGCCCAGATTAAGGTGCTTTTGGACACCACTAAAAGCTTCTGCAAAAGTAAGAGCTATCGTGGCTTCGCTATCTTGTACACCACCAGCGCCGCCGATATCTTGAAAGCCAAAATCACCAAAGCCGCCAAAACCAGTTGGCGCACCTCCTGGGGTAGTGCTGTAAGAGTAAGTTTGTTGCCCATGACGACTGTTACCAGCAGAAAAGCGCCCTAATAACTCATTGATGAAGTCATCAAAAGTACCGTATTGACCGAAGTCAACGCCACTCATATCGACACCGGCACCAGATGGAAAGCCCCCTTCTGCGTGTTTCCAATATTGACCAAATTGGTCATACTTCTTGCGTTTGTCTGGGTCTGACAAAACTTCATAGGCTTCGTTAATTTCCTTAAACCGCGCCTCCGCCTGTTTGTTATTGGGATTGACATCAGGGTGGTACTTGCGGGCTTGTTTGCGAAAGGCTTGTTTAATTTCCTCTGGAGTGGCGGTTTTACTAACACCTAAAATTACATAATAGTCTTTGAAGTCGGTTGCAGCCATCTAGCAGCCTCCTGTAGAAATATCAGTTAAGTTTTTTTCTAAAATTTGAGTCATCAGATTTTGCCCATTATAATCACAAATCTATAGACTCTGATTTTAGATTAACAGAGATAAAAGCAAAGCAAGTGCGGTTTTTGCGGATTGTACCAGTGCAATTTCCGCACTATAAAGTTCTAGGAGACAAGACTAGGAGCTCGTCTAGTCCTTCTGCAAGTGAAGGAGGTGCATCACGAAGTTGGCGATGCATACGGAAGATAACTTCCTCTGGCACTTGACGTGTTCTTCGCTTGTTGCGTGCTAAACACAGCCAAACAGGCGTATCTACCCAAATTCCTGTAATTGTAGTAAAGCCCAACTCCCGCCCTAGAGATAGGATCTCACGACGACGGCTTCGTTGGGCGTTGGTAGCATCATAAATTGCCGTACGATGGGCAGCGATCGCACTCTGAAATTGCCGTTGGACTTCCTGCCAAATAACCAGCCAAGATCCCTGAATGACTTCAGCGCCAAATATTTTTTCTCGGATAGCATCAGTAGAAATCAGATCCCTGTCAGGACATTCTGCTTGCAATTGTCTTGCCAAAGTGGACTTACCACTAGCAGGGAGACCAATCAGCAATATGAGTGTAGTCATTAGTCATTAGTCATTAGTTGTTAGTTGTTGATTATTCTATTAACTCCCGACTCCTGACTCCTGACTCCTAACTAAATAACTGTTCCATCAGGGATGACAGCATTTTTCAGTACAACAACGATCCCACTGCGGATGAAAAAGCCTTGTTGTTCGCGTTCAGCTTCCTGGACGTTATCTTTATTGATGATTTGCACGTCGCACCCAATATGGGCATTTTTATCGATGATGGCACGACGAATTGTGGTGTTAGGACCAATGCCTAAAGAGACAGTATTACTTTGGTGCTCAGACTGACGTTCGGCGAAAGCTTGATAGAAATCGGCTCCCATAATTAGGGTATCTTCTATCACAGAGCCCGCTTCAATACGCGATCGTACACCCAAAACTGAATTCTCAATGCGGCAATTTTTCAAGATGCAACCTTCACCAATCATAGATTGTTTGATTTGGCAGTCTAGCAGTTTACTGGGGGGTAAATAACGAGCACGAGTATAAATTGGAGCTTTTTCATCGTAGAAGCTAAAGGATGGTAGGGGTTGCTGAGTCAGGGCCAAATTTGCATGATAAAACGACTCAATTGTTCCAATGTCTTCCCAGTAACCGTCAAACAAGTAGGCTTGAATGTTATAATCTTTTGCTGACTGAGGAATAATTTCTTTGCCAAAATCAGTTCTTTGTGGAGATTCTTTCAACAACTTGATCAAAACGTCTTTTTTAAAGATATAAATTCCCATCGAAGCAATGTAGGGCTGTAATGTGGCTTGTTCTGCTGACAATCCCAGTACAGTTGTATCGACTTGCATTTGGGTTAAAGCGTCACCCTTCGGTTTTTCGCTAAAGTCGATCACCCTACCAGATTCATCAATTTTCATTAAGCCAAAGTCAGAAGCACGACGCTGATCAATAGGGATGACGGAGAGGGTCATATCAGCCCCAGTTTCTCTATGACGCTGCACAAACAGGCGATAATCCATACGATACAGGTGATCGCCGGAAAGGATGAGATATTCATCTACGTCCCATTCTTCCATCAGCCACAGATACTGACGAACCGCATCAGCTGTACCTTGGAACCAATTCAGGTTTTCTAAAGTTTGCTGTGCAGCCAGGACTTCGACAAAACCCTCCGTAAAACCAGAAAAGCTGTATGTTCGACCGATGTGGCGATTCAGGGAAGCCGAGTTGAATTGGGTCAAAACGTAGATTTTGAATATTTCCGAATTTATACAGTTACTGACAGGGATATCAATCAGGCGGTACTTCCCAGCTACTGGTACTGCTGGTTTAGCGCGTAGCTTGGTGAGTGGATAAAGACGAGTACCAGCGCCGCCACCAAGAATGATTGCTAAAACTTTTTTCACAAGATTTCTCCTAACTGCCTTTCAAACCCCACCTTCAGTTTAGGACTGTGTGAGACCGCTGATAAGGGGGGTAAGGTAGATTTGGTTATGGAAAATAAATGACTAGCTTTGCTACCTAGGGTTTATTTAGTTTATTATTACACATCCAACTTCAGTAATAGGAGGTGAAGAATTTTGTAGGATGGTCACAGACAGGTGACCAAAAATCACTCCGTTTTAAGTTGTATGACAACAGATTTACGAAAATTTTTTGCAGCGACAGATCCCAGATGGACTCAATACTGCGTAGGTTTTGGATTCTTGAGATGCCAGTGAGGTGCCAGAAACCCGTCCACGCTCTGGGGCGTATTGCACTAACTATTCTAGTTATGTCCCTAAGATAAGGGTAAAAACTACGACAGAAACAGGCAATAATCATTTATTTTTGGATTTTTTTGACGATATAGTGCAACACACTCAACTTTCTTTTGAAACTTGGTCATTTTGATATGCCCAACTTGCTACGATACCGAAAAAGCAGGCTGTCCATATATAGAAGCTCATCCTACAAGTCGAGGAGAGATCGATAAACGGTTAGTTGAACCAATCGGCAAATGGTTAATCTGGTATGCGACAAAGGTGGGATTGCTACACTGCCAAGCACAAGCAAATGAACCACTAGTTATTCTGACCGCTCTTGAGTCGGCTGTGTCATATTATAGAGATAAGGTTCAAATGGAATATCTGGTGGTCTGTCAACCGAGAAATGACAAGTAGAGGGCGACAGTGATTTTATTTGATTCACCAAGCACGATACATCATCTTGGAAAAACCTGAGATAAATCGAGAACTAAATCAGGAAAACAGCCGAGATTAACTGATTCATTCGGCAGAAAAATCACTTTTCTGCGATAACCAAACTTACCTTGCAAATCTTGATATGCTTCGCTATAGCATTCAAGGCAATTATTTACTAAATTAAATATCCAATAATCAGATATCCCAGCTTCAGCATATACAGGTAATTTAACTTCTTGGTCATATTTCAAAGAGGAATCAGAAATCTCAATTAAAAGTAAGATATCACTAGAACTGGGATGAGCATTTAGATAATCATCGTCTCGATTTTGGAGAATGGCTATATCTGGTTCAGGTTCGCTGTCTGTTGATATGACTACAGGATCTTGACTTTGTAAAGTAGCGCGATCGCCTACTAATATTGATAGTTCTCTGATCAACCGTCTATTAAAAGTTGAATGTGCTGTACCTTTTGCTGCCATTCCGATGATTTCTCCCTTGATGAGTTCAACTCGGTCATCCTCACCAAAAAATCTGAGTTCTGCTAAACGGTCATATTCGTCTACAGTGAAGCGTTTAGCGGTTGTTATGGTCATAACAGTGAAGAGAATGTAGAGACATTATAGATTTTAACTCAGAAGTCAGGAGACAGAATTCCCAAGTTGAATTCTGTATTGCAAATGATGGGGTTCATGGCAATGAGGTACGGGTCATTTAATGTTCGCAGGAGACTCCTAACTCCTAACTCCTGACTCCTGACTCCTGACTCCTGACTCCTGACTCCTGACTCCTGACTCCTGAATTCTATTCTGCTGTCCCCAACATTTGGAGAATTTTTTCCACATTGTCTAAGTCCCCAATAATGCGTCGGATTGGGTGGGGCCAAACTTTGAGGAGGGTGGGGGTTGCAGAAACCTGATTGGCTTCTGCTTGTTCTGGATGAGTGAAAACATCAATGACTTTTAGGGTGTAAGGTTGACCCAGGTGTTGCTCTAATAGTTGGTGGAGATTTTGGAGAATGCGTTCGGTGCTGGGACCATGTCCTGCAACAAACAGACGGAGGACATAACCTTGGGTTTTTGGTTGCACCTGTTGTGCCAATGCTACTGGTGGATAGTACAGAGGTGCTGGCACGTCAGGGTCTAAGCGCACAACTAAGTCGTGGTCTTGCCAAAGTTGTGGAAATGAAGATCGATATGTTGCCAACACCATGCGATCGCACAACCCCTCTTGCCAAGGAGACTGCTGCCATACTAGCTCACCTGTACCAAAAATGGTATTAAGTAAAGCCTGATGTCTCATGACCACTGGATAAGCTTCAGCAAAAGTCCTAATTTTTTGGGTGCGAGGATCTAACCAGTGGTCAATAGTCGCCGTGTAGCAAGGGACCAAAAAGTGAGGTGATTCCGGTAAATCTAGAATTTCCTGCAACGTGGCACATAAATGTAAATGCCATCGACCTTGCTTACTAGGGTCTACGCAGTAGATTAAATCTCCTCCTGGCGTAAATAGGGCAATGCCTTTAAATCGTTGGGGTAAAGTCAAGGGAGTTAGGGGTTAGGAGTTAGGGGTTAGGAGTTAGCAGAGACCGTTGTATGCTGGGGTAACCCCTGATGAAAGCAAACGGGCATTAAACAGTCAAATTATTTAAATTTTGAGTCTAATACTAACACTTAAATCTAACTTCTAGTAATTACTCCCCACTCCCCACTTCCTAAACCCTTCCTCGAAGGAATTGTGCCATTTCGTTGGGTGTTGGAGACATTTCTAAGGCTGTTTCTTCGGTAATACGACCTTCTTGGTAAAGGTTGAGGAGAGACTGGTTCATAGTAATCATGCCATCAAAACTGGCTTGCTTCATCAGTTCGGTAATTTCATCATACTTACCGTCTTTAACCCACTCTTTGACAGCTTCAGTGTTGATTAAGATATCATGGAAAGCAGCACGCTTGCCATCGGTTGTGCGACACAAACCTTGGGCAATAACTGCGACTAAAGACTCGGCAAGTGCTACTCGCATTGCCTCTTGTTCTTCGCCTGAGTAGAGATTGAGGATACGCTCAATTGTTTTGACTGCACTATTGGTGTGGAGGGTTCCCATCACCATGTGACCAGTCTGTGCAGCTTTAAGGGCGGTGTTGACTGTTTCTTTATCCCGCATTTCTCCCACTAGAATCAAATCTGGGTCTTCCCGTAAAGCCGCTTTCAAAGCGTTGTCAAATTTGCGAGTGTGCATTCCCACTTCCCGCTGTTTGACTAAGGACTTTTGGCTTTTGTGGATAAATTCTACTGGGTCTTCAATGGTGATAATGTGCTTTGCCATTTCTTTATTGATGTAGTCAACCATCGCCGCCATTGTGGTTGACTTCCCGGAACCAGTCGGACCAGTCACCAATACTAAACCTTTGTGATGGTGACAAATATCTCTAAAAACGGAGGGTAACCTCAACTGTTCCATAGTCAAGATTTTCAGCGGAATTAACCGCAGCACCATTGCATGACCTTTGAGGGAGTCGAAAATATTGATCCGTACGCGGGCAAAGTCGTATTGAGTTGCGCCATCAAATTCCAGGTTTTCTTCAAAGCGCCGTATCTCTGTCTCTGTCATTATTTCCTGCATCCAACTTCTAAAAGTTTCTTTATTGGCTTCAGGATAATTTGTTAGCATCATTTCTCCTCGGTTGCGAAAGCGAGGCACTTCGCCCACACCAAGGTGAATGTCAGAATACCCCTGATCAAATGCTTCCTTAATTAAATGCTGTAAAGTCAGTCCTGAAGTGCCTTTAGGACTAGGACGTACGGAACTAGGGGGTGGTGGAGTCCCCGGACGATGGGCAGAAGCAGGAGTAGATTCTGCTGCACGGTGAACCCCTGTATCGCCTGATGTGTCCAACGTTTGTGTCTGCTGGCGCTGGGGGCTTGCCATTGGTGGCGGTGGTGGTAGTGGAGGCATACTACGCGCTGTAGTCATGATCGAATTTTCTGGATGCTGTGAATCTGTCATATATCTTTGAAATTGGTGTGTAAGCTAGGTAGTCTGAGCGATAAAAGCCAAGGCTCTTGAATTTTTAGTGGTTGCTACTCCCATCAAGGGGCTCAGATCGATACTAAAAATCGGTTTTTTATTTATTAGGAAGTTTAAGCGGCAAGAAGTCATTCTCTCATCACTTCTTTGTGTATCTTTTTTCTTATTAATCAAAATCTCTATTTCAAGCTATTGACCAATACAAACATGTTTAACATAGCAATTCTATTAAAAAATTCAGTATTATTACTTAAATGATTGAGCTTATATTGTTATCCGTAAAAGCTAGGTCAGCAACTATGATTTGAAAAAAATTCTGATAAACTAAAATCCAGTTTCTAGTCAGAATCGACGAAATTGATACCCGACGATTTTTTCATCCCCATTTGAAGAATTATGAGAATCAACACTTATTGTTATAAGAAATATTAAGTAAGATAGGGACAAACTCCTTAGAATTTACCTGTAATTACGATGTATGCTGGCTTGTCTATCCAAAGAGAGATGGCAGATATCAGGTTTCTCTCAAATCCTTAGCTAGACTTGTATTCATAATTGTTCGCAATTAAGTGTAAAGTTTATTGAATAAATGCTCATCTTCTCAGTTAGTTTTTATATACTGAACTTCACTAATATGTTGATTCCACTCTAATTTTTGTTTTGAATTTGCGAGGAAAAGTCATGGCTTTATCTCAAACGTCTAATTTAAGCAAGACCAACTCCTTATTTATGGTCAAGAGCTTTTTGATCTGGACGTTCACCCTGGCAGTATGCTTGCTGGTTGTCGGGTTTCCTTTAGTTGTTTTGATGGCTACTGTTGGGTGTCTATTGTCGGTTGTGCTGCAATCTGTCATGCCTGTCAGTGCTGTTTTGCTTGTCGCAGGTAGTTTAATTATGTTGAATATCATGGCGGTTGTTTTTGCGGCTGGGATGTTAACTCTTAAGGGGGTTCACCCAAGTCAAGTTAAATGGTTAAGTTGGTTGCATGGAGAAACAGAGCAGATGCATACTTCCGTCTACGCTGCTTGCCCATTAACTTGTGAAGTTAATAAAATTTAATAATCACTTCTTTATTCGACAAACAGAACATCTGCCCGGTTAAGCCGGGTTTTTTCATGTTTAATTATTAAGAGGGAGCAGGGAGCAGGGAGCAGGGAGCAGGGAGCAGGGAGCAGGGAGCAGGGAGCAGGGAGCAGGGAGCAGGGAGCGGGGAGCAGGGAGCAGGGAGCAGGGAGCAGGGGTATGGTCAATAGTGATTAGTCATTAGTCCAAAGTCTATAATTAGAAGTTTTGTAACTGATGACCGATATACCTCTATCAAGAAGTCTAATGACTATTGACCATTGACCATTGACTATAGGACTTACTAGGTTTAGCAATGCTAAAATGATCTTCTCCAGGGACGGCAGTTAGTTTGACTCCCTCTACATTGGGATTACTACTGTAGCGATCTACTACAAGACGTCTTCCTACTCCTGGAATATTCGTATCTTCAGTCTCATTGAATGCTTCTGTGGCAATTCTCAAAGCTTTAGTATTATTGCTATACCATTGATTTATCTTGGATAATTGCGTATTTGTACTGTCTGAGCGAAGCTCGTCAATAATATAGGTCAAGAAGAATTTCTGAAAAAGATCGCCTTATTTACAGGGAACGTAGGCGCAGCCTTCTCCGAGAGTCATCCCACAAACTAACCCTTCACTATCGTAAAGTTGAGGTATAAAATGACAGTGAAACCTAATTTAACATCTCTTTATGAGAGCGAATATGAGCAATGGTTAGGACAAACGATTAACCTTTTAAAAGAAAACCGATTCGATGAGTTAGACAAGGAGCATTTAATTGAGGAGTTAGAAGAATTGAGTCGGCGAGATAAAAAAACCCTTGAAAGGTTGCTCGAACAGATTATCAGACATTTACTCCTTCTACAATATTGGACTGCTGAATCTGAGTATAATTCCAATCATTGGCAAGCGGAAATTATGAGTTTTAGAACACAACTTAATGAGGATTTAACTCAAAACTTACGCAATCACCTACAGGAAGCCCAAGCAAAAGTTTATGAGAAAGCATTAAAATATGTCAGACAAAAGACAGGATATGAGATAATTTTCCCAGAAGACTGTCCTTATACTCTCGAACAATTATTTGAGATAAACTGGCTACCAAAAAGAGGGTAAAATTCAGTGCGATGCCTGATCCTATTTTCGGGATAGAGTCGTTGAAGATTCGTTACGCAGTCAGGTGGAAGCAGCCAGATCTGCCTCAGTATGAGATATCTAGAAGCCGAAAGCTTGGTATGGTGCTACGTGTCTACGTGTTTGTTCAAAAATCAAATATACACACTTGTTCTTTTATGTCAATGTGTAATTCCTAGACTATTGACTAATGACCAAAAAAGTTTACATTATCTTAGGTACACGACCGGAAGCAATTAAACTAGCTCCGGTAATTCAGGTGTTCCAGAACTCAAGCGACTTTGAGTTGCAAGTCATCTTGACTGGACAACACCGTGAGATGGTTGAGCAAGTGATGCAGTTGTTTAACCTGAAAGCAGATTATGATCTAGAAATTATGCAGCCAAAGCAATCTTTAAGTGATATTACCTGTCGTAGCTTACAAGGCTTGGAAGGATTATTCCAGGTAAGCAAGCCAGATTTGGTGCTAGTCCAGGGAGATACCACAACAGCTTTTGCCGCGACTTTGGCAGCTTTTTACCAAAAAATCCCCGTAGGTCATGTAGAAGCAGGCTTAAGAAGTCATGACTTATTAAATCCTTACCCAGAAGAAGCTAATCGGCGACTGATTTCTCAACTGACGCAGTTACATTTTGCGCCAACCCCCTTGGCGAGTGAAAACTTGCAACGTTCTGGTGTTTTGGGTGAAATTCATCTTACAGGTAACACGGTGATTGATGCTCTGTTAAGAGTAGCTGCAAACACTCCTAGCTGTAATATACCTGGGTTAGAATGGGAAAAGTATCGTGTTATACTTGCAACAGTCCATCGCCGTGAGAATTGGGGATCGCCTCTGCAGGGTATTGCCGAAGCATTTTTACAGATACTAGATAAGTTTCCAGATACAGCATTGCTTCTGCCATTACACCGCAATCCCACCGTGCGAGAACCTTTGCAGGCACTTTTAGGGAATCATCCCCGGATTTTCTTAACAGAACCTTTAGATTATGCGGAATTGATCGGGGCGATTATGCGATCGCATCTCGTGCTGACAGATTCCGGCGGCTTACAAGAAGAAGCACCTAGTCTAGGAAAACCAGTGCTAGTTCTCAGAGAAACAACAGAAAGACCAGAAGCAGTGACGGCGGGTACAGCCAAACTTGTGGGAACAACACGTGAGAATATAGTCGCAACTGCTACTGAATTGTTAAGTCACTCAGCCGCTTATGAAGCAATGGCAACCGCCATTAATCCTTTTGGGGATGGTCATGCAGCACAGAGAATCTTGCAAATTGTGCAAAATTACCTTTAAGTCAGGAGTCAGGAGTCAGGAGTCAGGAGTCAGGAGTCAGGAGTCAGGAGTCAGGAGTTAGGAGTCAGGAGTTAGGAGTCAGGAGTCAGAATTGTTAAAGCATCGGGAGATAAGCTGATGTGCAGCTAGATTGTATAAGACGAAAACGTAAAATTATTGTAGTGCGGGCATCTTGCCCGCGTCCCATATACAAATTAAGTGCGCAACAGCTTAATAAGAGCCGTTATCAGGATTAGCAGGATTTTAGAATTAACGGGCGGGAGTGTTCTGGTTTTTCTTCGATTTTTCAAATCCTGTTAATCTTGATGTTGATTGCTCCGCGCCTCCTGACTCCTGACTCCTGTATTCTTACGTATCTTTTTTTGGCACAACTAGCACTTTATCAACACGATTGCCATCCATGTCTAACACCTCAAACCGCATTTCTTGCCATTGAAAATGATCTGCTACTGCGGGGATACGACCTAGATGGTTAATGACAAAACCACCCAATGTTTGATAACTACCTCTATTTTCGTACTGCAAATCTTCCTGATGGAAAAGTTCAAAAAACTCATCTACAGGGAGCATCCCATCCAACAACCAGGAACCATCTTCCCGTTGCACAATTTGGGGATCTTCCTCCTCATCATCAGAAGGAACATCGCCAACAATTTCACTCATGATATCGTTCAGGGTGACTAACCCTTGAATAACACCATATTCATCAACTACCAGCGCCATATGAGTTACGGTTTGCTTGAACAACTCCAAAACTTTCAAGCCACGGGTGCTTTCTGGCACAAATACGGGCTGTCGTAATCCTATGGTTAAATCCAACTTCTCTCCACAGAAACTCCGGGCTAACAAGTCGGTGACCGGGATAATACCCAGCACATTGTCAAGTTCTCCCTGACAAACGGGATACCGCGACTTGCCACCATCCATAATCTTCTGGCGGTTTTCTTCGGCAGAGTCCTCCAAGTCCAGCCAGACAATATCTGGTCGGGGTGTCATGAAAGAACTGACAGGGCGATCGCCCAGGCGAAACACTCGTTCCACCATATCTTGTTCAGCTTCCTCAAAAGTTCCCTCCTCAGTGCCCTGTTCAATTAGAACCCTGATCTCTTCCTCTGTGATTTGTGGTTCTGTGGAGGGTTTAATGCCCAATAGCCGCAACACTGCTTCTGTAGAAAAACTTAATAAATGAGCAATAGGAGCAGCAATTGTCGATAGCATCTGCATAGGGATGGCAACGACAGAAGCAATTGGTTCTGGGTTGTTTAACGCCAGCCGCTTGGGTACGAGCTCACCAATAATCAGCGTCAGATAGGTGACGATTAAAATAGCTAATACTGAAGCGATCGGGTCTTTATAAGATGACAGCCCAGGAATAAAATTCAAGATATATACTAGTCTTTTAGAGATCACCGATTCACCGTATGCACCAGATAAAATAGCAAGGAGTGTGATCCCAATCTGAACAGTAGCTAAAAATTGATTCGGAGAAGACGCCAGTTTCAAGGCAACGCGGGCTTTGGCATCGCCATGGTTAGCAAGCTGTTGCAGACGCACTTTCCGCGCCGAAATAATCGCCAGTTCTGACATAACAAACAGACCATTGGCGAAGACCAAAAGAAAAATAATCAGAATTTCGATAATTGGAGACATTCTAAAAATTGCCGATGTCATCGGCAAACTGCGCTTAACTCTAACCTCTTACTATCTAGTATCGAGGGTTTTCTAGTAATAAAAGGCTTGAAATGCAGAAAAATACTCATTAACCATACGTCAGTAGAAGTAGACCCTTGTCAGTATATTAGCGATTATTCAGTAGTCATTGCACTAAGAATTTTAATAAATCTAGAGTTATACTTTTTCTACTCTTGACACTTTTAAAATAGTTGTGGTAGGCAACACTGATATGACACCTGCCCGTCACAAGACTTGCTTCTGTTTAGGAATCTATGGCATTTTCTTCCATTGTGCGTGCTTTAGGGCGAACCTCGCTCACCACTGAACTCCTTTCCAAACTAGGTCGGCAACAAGAGTTGCGCTTAGATGGCATTCCCCGCTTGCCTAAAGGCTTAGTAGTTTCAGCATTAGCTAGAACGGCAGAACAGAATTTGTTCGTGGTCTGTGCCACTCTGGAGGAAGCCGGACGCTGGACTTCCCAGCTAGAGGCGATGGGGTGGCAAACAGTACATTTTTACCCAACTTCTGAAGCGTCCCCCTACGAACCCTTTGACCCTGAAACTGAGATGACTTGGGGGCAAATGCAGGTGTTGGCGGACTTGGGAGAGAAGAGAGAGGGGGGAGTGTGGGGAGAGGGGGGAGAGGGGGGAGCTTTTTCTTCTCCTACTTCCCGGTATTCTCGACACTCCCCACCCCCCCCACACTCTCTTCTCTCCCCACCCCCCCTCATGGCGATTGTCGCCACTGCGGGGGCGCTGCAACCCCACTTACCACCACCAGAGGCGTTTAAACCGTTCTGCGTCACAATAGTGCGTGGTATGGAATTTGACCTCAAGACTTTCAGTGAAAAAATCACGAATTTGGGGTATGAGCGAGTGCCTCTGGTAGAAATGGAAGGGCAGTGGAGTCGGCGCGGTGATATTGTTGATGTCTTCCCAGTTTCGTGTGAGTTGCCAGTACGACTGGAATGGTTTGGTGATGAAATAGAGCAGATTCGGGAATTTGACCCAACAACTCAACGTTCTGCTCTTGACAAAATTGACAAAATTGTGCTAACGCCCACCAGCTTTACTCCAATTGTGATGGCAGCACTTAAAAGTAGTGCTGATTTCCAAGCGCTGAATGCTGAGTCGGAATCTAACTCAGCACTCCTGGAAGGTAGTCGTCGCTTTTTGGGGTTAGCTTTTGATCAACCAGCGTCTCTCATAGACTACTTGCCAGAAAATACCATCATTGCTATTGATGAACCAGAACAGTGCTCAGCTCACAGCGATCGCTGGGTAGAAAATGCAGAAGAACAATGGCAACTTTTGGAAAGTGGAGAATGGGAAGTGGGTGAAGCAATATCTTCCCCAGCCTCTGGTGAGACCTCTACTACGAGATTCTTCACTCCCCAAACACTACCCAAGGTTCATCGCTGGTTTGATGAATGTCTAGCGGACTGGGCGGAAGTATTTAAAAGAATATACTTATCGGAACTGGCGGAGGAAAACAATGGCATTAACCTCGCGAGTCGCTCCGTGCCAGTCACACCACACCAATTTGCTAAAATTGCGGAAACACTGCGTCAAGAGCGCGATCGCAACTTTACGATCTGGTTAATTTCCGCCCAGCCTTCACGGTCTGTGTCCTTATTGCAAGAACACGATTGTCCGGCTCAGTTTATCCCCAATCCCCGCGACTACCAAGCAATTGATAAGTTACAAATTAATCACATACCAGTCGCCCTAAAATATTCTGGTCTTGCGGAACTAGAAGGTTTTATCCTACCTACTTTCAGGATCGTGGTGGTCACTGACCGCGAATTTTTTGGACAGCATTCCCTCGCGACTCCTAGTTATATCCGCAAGCGCAGAAAAGCGGCTTCTAAACAAGTTGACCCTAACAAGCTGCGTCCAGGAGACTATGTGGTTCACAGAAACCACGGTGTAGGTAAATTTGTTAAGTTAGAAAGTCTGACAATTAACGACGAAACTCGTGAATATTTGGTGGTGCAGTATGCTGATGGGTTACTGCGAGTCGCAGCGGACCAAGTAGGTGCTTTGTCGCGGTTGCGGACAACCAGTGACAAAGGACCAGAACTCAACAAGATGACTGGTAAAGCTTGGGAAAACACAAAGAGTAAAGTCCGCAAAGCAATTAAGAAATTGGCGGTGGATTTACTTAAGTTGTATGCAGCGCGATCGCAACAACAAGGTTTTGCCTTCCCGCCAGATATGCCTTGGCAAGAGGAATTAGAAGACTCGTTCCCCTACCAACCCACAACGGATCAGCTGAAAGCTGTGCAAGATGTGAAACGGGATATGGAAAGCGATCGCCCAATGGATCGTTTGGTTTGTGGCGATGTCGGTTTCGGTAAAACAGAAGTGGCAATTCGCGCTATCTTCAAAGCTGTCACTGCTGGTAAACAAGTTGCATTGCTTGCACCTACAACTATTCTGACTCAGCAACACTACCACACTCTGAAAGAACGCTTTGCTCCCTATCCAGTGAACGTCGGGTTACTTAACCGCTTCCGCAGTGCTGAAGAACGTCGCGATATTCAAAGGCGACTGGCGACGGGTGAATTAGATGTGGTTGTTGGGACACACCAACTTTTGGGTAAGGGCGTGATCTTCCGTGAGTTAGGAATGTTGGTTGTGGATGAAGAACAGCGGTTTGGGGTGAACCAAAAAGAAAAAATAAAAACCCTGAAAACTCAAATTGACGTGCTGACTCTGTCTGCTACCCCGATTCCCCGTACCCTTTACATGTCTCTTTCCGGGATTCGGGAAATGAGTTTGATTACGACACCGCCCCCATCTCGACGTCCGATTAAGACCCATCTTGCACCAAAAAGCCCGGAAACAATCAGAAGCGCCATTCGCCAAGAACTTGATAGGGGCGGACAAGTATTTTATGTCGTCCCACGAGTCGAGGGAATTGAGGAGACAACAGCTAGTCTGCGGGAAATGATCCCTGGTGCAAGGTTTGTGGTCGCCCATGGTCAAATGGACGAAAGTGAGTTAGAACCTACTATGCTCTCCTTTAGTAATGGGGAAGCTGAGATCCTTGTCTGTACGACGATTATTGAATCTGGTTTGGATATTCCGAGAGTCAACACGATCTTGATTGAAGATGCTCATCGCTTCGGGTTGTCACAATTGTACCAACTACGCGGTCGTGTCGGTCGTGCAGGAATTCAAGCCCATGCATGGCTATTTTATCCTAAGCAGCGATCGCTATCTGATGCGGCACGGCAGCGCTTACGAGCAATACAAGAATTCACGCAGTTGGGTTCTGGCTATCAGCTGGCGGTGCGGGATATGGAAATTCGCGGTGTAGGTAACCTGCTGGGTGCAGAACAGTCAGGTCAAATGGAGGCGATAGGTTTTGATTTATACATGGAAATGCTGGAAGAAGCCATCCGTGAAATCCGAGGACAAAAAATCCCCTCCGTTGAAGATACCCAGATTGACCTTAACCTGACAGCATTTATTCCCGCAGATTACATCCCTGACTTAGATCAGAAGATGAGTGCATACCGTGCAGTTGCTACAGCTAAATCTCAAGAAGAATTATTGCAGGTAGCGGCGGAGTGGAGCGATCGCTATGGGACAATTCCCAAACCAGCCAGTCAACTATTGCGGGTAATGGAACTCAAGCAACTTGCCAAAAAACTAGGATTTAGCCGGATAAAACCAGAAAGCAAACAGCACATCGTCCTAGAAACACCAATGGAGGAACCTGCTTGGAAAAATTTGGCCCAAAATTTGCCAGAAACTCTCAAGCCTCGCTTTATTTACTCCCCCGGTAAAGTAACAGTCCGAGGCTTAGCAGTTTTCAAAGCAGATCAACAACTACAAACCTTAATTGATGCTTTAAGTAAAATACTCTCTTCTGTTCCAGATATCACCTAACCACTTGATTCAATGTTATGAATGAAAGAAACTCCTCTTCATTCCTAACTCCTAACTCTCGTGTTTACAACCCAGCAGTATAGAGATTAATGACTTCTCTATATTTGATTTCATAAAGTTCCGCCATTCTTGTAGCAGAGTAGTTATTCCATGTATCTCTAACCATTTGTTCACGATCAATATTGTTCCCTACAGCTTCAATCATCCCTGCCATTTCTTCTACCGATTCTGCAAATTCTCCGTTCTTTCCAGGTTTGATTAACTCTTGAGCAGCTCCCCTATTATAGGAAATGACAGGACATCCACAAGCCATTGCCTCAATCATAACAAGACCAAAAGGCTCTTCCCATTCTATTGGGTTCAAAAAGCAATATGCACTTTTTAATAATTCCAACTTTTTATCATTACTTATACGACCTATATATTCGACATAATCAGGATTAGCTTCTATCAACGGCAAAACTTCCTGATAGAAATATTCTGCTGTATCAGAGACATACGTATCAACAACTCCAGCAATAATAATTTTTCTTCTTGCCTTGATTGCTGCCTCAATTGCAGATTTTGTCCCTTTTTCTCTAGTGATTCTCCCGATCCAGACTAAGTTTTGCCTCTCCGAAGAATTTCCTTTTAAAAAGGAATACTCAGGTAGACCATGAGGGATCACTCCGATGAAATTCAGAGGCAATTTCGATGTTTTCAATGCATCTTCTTTAGCTTTGTTACTGATAGCAATCATCGGAGTTTTATCAGCCCAACTGAAATAGTATCTATCTCCTTCACCTATATGATTTTCTCTTCGATCAAAAGGAAATCTGCTGTGAAGAGTACATAGATGAGGAATTTCAAGCTGGGATGCCAATTTCAGTACTGTCAGATCTGATGCAGATGAAAGATGCGTATGGACAATATCATACTTTTCCGGAGATTTTGCTATTTCTCTAAAGCTGCTGATCAAATGATATTCTGCTTCAGTGGGGTTACTCCAGGGTACTTGTTGCTGAAAAAGCGATTTTTCTACGTAATATCTAAGTTTTGCTTTTGTCAACGAGTCTCCTGATGCAAAAAGAGTAACATTATGACCTTGCTTTACTTGCGCTTCAGTCAGATGACTGATGACTGTTTCTGTTCCGCCGTAATCCTTTGGTGGTACGGAAAACCATGGTGGGGCTACTTGTGCTATTTTTAGGGTTTTGTGATCGAAAGTTACTTCATTTATGCTCATGGTATTTAGCAATATACAATCAGGGTAAGAATTCAGGAGTCAGGAGACAGGAGTCAGAATTTATCTTTTTTTTGGTATCTGTCTTGACTCTTCTGAGACGGCGACTGTTATTTTTCGATTCTTTCACAATTCTGACTCCTGAATTCGTACATTTTAGGATAGATACAAAGATAAATCACATTCTCAATTTTTTTCAATATATCGGCTCAATCTCATATTGATATTAAGTTTTTTGCTTGATTCAAATAATTATCCTACACATAACTAGTTTATTTCTGTGAAAAATAATAACTCAGAATATCTATTCTGTAAAGTTAAATGGTATAATGTTGAATTAAACGTATTTGGAATGTTGATGGAATCTCAGTTTAACAATCGACTATTATGTGACTTTTTTTATACTTTAAACAATTTTATTGTGTGTAATATTGGAATTTACTTTCTGTTACCAGATCGTGGATATCTATACTTTGCACGGTCATGAGCTGAGTGTTCCCGTAAATGAACCACACCGTTTGTCAGGGCGCAATGCCTTGCGCCCCTACGAATGTGGTCTAATGACCTGAAAATTGCTGTCAGAAATGTTTACTCATGGTTCACGCTGGTGAACTGCTACCGCCATTACGATCACGCAAATATTCCCAAATCCGCTGAATTTCATTTTGGAATACCTGACGATCTATCGCTGCTTGCTGGCGGTCTTGTGCTACTTGTTGGCGATCTCGCTCAGCTTGTTGGCGATCTCGCTCAGCTTGCTGGCGATCTCGCTCAGCTTGCTGGCGATCTCGTTCAGCTTCCTGGGACAGGATACGCAAAGCGATTTGATGGTCATGGGCGATCGCAGCTAATCGGGTAGATGTTTGCTCTAACCTAGCCGCTGTTTGGCTAGTAGCGCGGATTTCTCGCCTATTACCGTTTTGGATTGTGCGAATCAGGTCAATTTCATCGCCTAGTTGCTCTAATTGCTCATCAATATTGTCTAGGCGTGCGGTTATGTCTTCTGGTTGTGCGTTAGTCATGCTGCTCCTTTGCCTTTTTTCGCTAATGGGGATTCATTTTGTACTCTGTCTTCGAGAATTGCTTCTTTAACGATTCGCTCTACTAGGTTGCTAAGAGTTCGTCCTTCTCTAGCAGCCCACTCTTTTAGATATCCTTTATCCTCTGGCTCACACGTGAAGTTAATTTTTTCAGTTCGCATATCTTCGGCAAACATAATCTTCTCTCTCACAGTATCTCCTAACATCGGTGAAGTAACTTCTCACGTCATACAAATACTTTGCAACTGATGCAATAATATGAGAACTATTGAGATGCCAGAAGGCAAAAACCTCAAGGCTAGTGCACGGGTTGAGAAGTTCGTAGTAAGGACTTTAGTCCTTAACTCCAAGAACGCTTAACCGCAACCGCTCAAATGCTAGCTACAGGTTTAGACGTTGGGAACGAAGAGCGCAAAATTAGCCGTATTGAGTCAAGGAAATCATTGTCACAAAAGCTTGCTACTCACATAATGGTCAATTTGTAAAGTGCGTAAGTCGTAAGTTAGATCAATTTTAAAAATCTCGTGAGTGCAGAGTAAATGCAGATACTCCAAGGGGATCATCATAAAAGATATAAGAAGTCATTTAGTCTCATTTTTATTAATTAATTGAATAGACATTTTTGCTTACACTTATTAAATAAAGTTATGTTATTGATTAAGTAATACGCACTATTGTCTTGTAAAATCAATGACATTTAAGTGAAATGAGATAGCGGAAAATCAATTGCCTCTATGGGCTAAAACCCTTACCATCTAGCTTAAGGAGGAGCAAAACTACACCTCAAGGTACTTTTGATTTTAGGATACAAGATTTACATTCTATATATGGGATTGCAATGAAAAATATTAGCAATCAATAAGTCTATAAACACCATTTTTATAATTTCTTTGTTATTTTGTATTTAAGTGGACAGTTTTCCCCTGTCTGCTGAGGTTAAATAACTATCATTTGAAGGGTTTACATAAAAGTAAATTCCTAACTAACATTGCTTAATTGTGTTGTGATAACGTTAGATTCAAACACAATTAAACCTTCTACAAACCAGAAAATTTTTGATTAATTCAACGAGGAACTGCGAACAGTCATGCTAAAAACTAACAATCAGTGTATCGTTATGTCGGCTTTTATTAATATTAAGCCGAGTTTAGAAAATCATCTGAAAGTAGGTCAAAATCAAGTTACTCGACGTAAAATTGATTTGCTACAACCATTACGCCAATGGCTCGATTCTTTAGAAATTGAAAATCGTAAATTGGCGCTATTTCTTGCTAGGATGATTCCGGCGCAATGTCCATTTGAGCGAGATGTGATTTTATTTGGTCGAAAAATAGCTCACATTCCTCCAATGTGCAAGCTAAACCCTCTATACGACCAACTTGTAGGTTTACGTTTTCGCGCTTTGTGTTATTTAGTAGATCAGTGCGGTGAAGATATCCAATCTTACTGCTAAAAATGTTAATTGTTGATTGTTGATTGTGGACTGTTGACTGCTGACTGTTCTACTAACAACTAACAACCAACAACCAACAGTGATAAAAATGTTACTACATCTGAGTACCTGGCAAGAAGTTGAAGCTTATCTACAGCACTCTCAAGGTATTATCCTCCCTATAGGCTCCACAGAGCAACATGGCCCAACAGGATTGATTGGGACTGATGCGATTACTGCGGAAGCGATCGCCCGTGGTGTAGGTGAAGCAACCCAAGCAATAGTTGGGCCCACAATCAATGTCGGAATGGCGCTACATCATACTGCTTTTCCTGGCACAATTAGCCTGCGTCCCAGCACCATGATTCAGTTGATACGAGACTACATCACCTGTTTGGCTAAAGCTGGTTTTACCAAGTTTTACTTCATTAACGGACACGGTGGAAATATCGCTACACTCAAAGCTGCTTTCTCAGAGACCTATGCCCACCTGGAAGATTTGCACCTTGCCAATGCACAAAAAGTTCAATGTCAAGTAGCAAACTGGTTTATGTGCAGTTCAGTTTACAAGTTGGCAAAAGAATTATACAGCAACCAAGAAGGCTCTCATGCTACCCCCAGCGAAGTAGCCGTAACTCAGTATCTTTATCCAGAGGCGATTAAGCAAGCACCCCTTTCCCCATCCGTTGGTACTGGACATAGTATTTATAGTGCAGCTAACTTTCGCCAAAAGTACCCAGATGGGAGAATGGGATCAAATCCTGCTTTAGCAACACCAGAACATGGTAAGCAGTTTTATGAATTAGCTGTCAAAGAACTCAGCAACGGGTATTTAGAGTTTTTAAACGGAGATTCTTAAGAAAGATGGGGAGTGGGCATTGGGTATTGATCTCCCCACACTCCCCACACTCCCCACTCCTACCTCCGTGCAATCCCCTCAAGCCGTGCTGCATGTTGTACAGCACCTGCAACAGCGGTAACAACCCTCTCGTCAAACACAGAAGGAATGATGTGTTCCCTGTCAAGGTCTGAGGGTTTGACAAGGGATGCGATCGCGTTTGCGGCTTCTAGATACATTGTGGTCGTAATTGTCGCTGCCCGACAATCTAAAGCACCACGAAACACTCCAGGAAAAGCGAGGACATTATTAATTTGATTTGGGTAGTCACTACGACCAGTGGCGATAACTGCAACGTCTTCGTTCACTAATTCTGGTTGGATTTCAGGAATCGGGTTTGCCATGGCAAAAATAATCGGGTCTTTTGCCATTGAACGCACCATTTCTGGTGTCAAGACTCCAGGTGCGCTGACGCCAATAAATACATCTACCCCTGGCATTGCGCCTGCCAGAGTACCCTGCGCTTTGACGGCAAATTCACGCTTTTCTTCTGTCAGGTCGGTACGACTGGTAGAAATAATACCTTTAGAATCGCATATCCAGATTTTTTCGGCTCCAGCTTTTTTCAGTAGTTTGGCGATCGCAATTCCCGCTGCACCTGCACCGTTGATGACAATCTGGATATCTGCTATTGATTTATGCACTACCTTGAGGCTGTTAAACAACGCTGCTAAGGTGACAATAGCTGTGCCATGCTGGTCATCATGAAAAACGGGGATATCTAATTCTTGCCGCAGTCTGGCTTCAATTTCAAAGCAGCGAGGGGCAGCTATATCCTCCAAATTCACACCTCCGAAGACTGGGGCAATGTTTTTGACGGCTTCGATAATCTGATCTGTATCTTGGGTAGCAAGACAGATGGGGAAGGCATCAATCCCAGCAAATTCTTTGAATAGCATTGCTTTGCCTTCCATGACAGGCAAAGCTGCTTCTGGCCCAAGATTTCCTAATCCTAAGACAGCACTACCATCGGTAACAATCGCAACAGTGTTTTGTTTGATGGTTAAATTGTAAACTTCTTCAGGATTTTGGGCGATCGCATTACAAATTCTTCCGACTCCTGGCGTGTAAGCCATGGCTAAGTCGGAGACGCTTTTGAGGGGAATTCTACTAGCGATGCTAATTTTACCACCGCGATGCAGATTAAAGGTACGGTCATAGACATTCAGCACCTTAATATCTGGCAAGGCTTTGACTGCTTGGACGATTGTCTCAGCGTGGTCTGTGCTAGCAGCATCGACGGTGATATCCCGGATTGAAACGTGGCGAGTTTGTTCAATTAAATCAATTTGACCGACATTACCACCACTGGTGGCGATCGCCTGGGTCACGCTTGCTAACATCCCGATGCGGTTGGGAATTTCTAGGCGCAGGGTTAAGCTAAAGCTGGAGTTAGGGGTTAGGTTTGCCATTGTGATTTTGAACCGCTGGTGGACGCAGATAATTTTGATCTGCGGTTGCAATTTTAGATGAAAATCTGGTTCAGATCTAAAATTTGGCACGACATTACGGAAAAAGGCTAAGCACACCCTTAGCAGGATGTATACAGCAGATTGTAGGTAAGTGAGGTATAGTGTTTTTGCGTAAAAGCTAGACACAAAACTCTCTTTACTTCTAATTCCTAATTCCTGAAGTTCCAGCAATGAAAATCTGTTGAGGGGTCAAGTTTAACTCTGGGAAGGTTGGGGCTTGGATGTGTAGACGCTTTGCGTCTTGCCGTAAGGCATCACTATCCTGAAACTGAGTGACTTGGTACTCACCCTCAACCAATGAATAGATTGAGATGGTAGGCTGTTTGGGGTTGCCAATAAATTGTCCGTTCGTAGGGGCGATCTTCTCCCTGTCCTTGCAGGAATGGTGATGTTTCTGACCTTCATTCATAACGGGTGGCGATGCACGATACTCACAAGTCAGTACAACGTCCTTCCCGTAGATGTTGCAGTGCCCACTCAGCCAGCCCGTCAAGCCGACCTGCTGCTACATCTTCTTCAAACTGCCGATCCCATCGCTCTGCATCAAACTCTGCAAACCAGATCCGGGAAGCGGCAAGTTCCTCTGCGGATAGTTGACTGACGGCGCGTTCAATTTCTGGCAAATTACTCATTTGAAGGAAACACGGCAACCTATACGGCACATTTTTAACAATCATTCTATTATATCGTTCGTAAGGATACTCTGAATTTTCTGGATGCCATGAATCTGTTATCTGTGGTAGAGTTAACACTAAATACAGCATTTTGCTATGTTGGCATAGGTAAGATTTGCGTACAAAGGAAACTCTCCCCGGTAGTAAAGTAAGTAAACGCCAACATAGCCAGCCAAATCTTCTTTGTGCTGTTCCAGTTCACTGAGCGGGTAGCATTGCTGTCTAACCTGAAATGCGATTAACTGCTCGCGTAAAGTAGCAGGAGCTTGGAAAACCTCTAATGGCGTGAATGATCATTGCGCTTGTAGCATTTATCATTGTCCTGCCAGTGGTAGTTCCTGTAAATGGCTGCGAATACTACTAGCAATAAGATGGGCAAGATTAACAGGGACAGCATTACCAATTTGGCGCATCGACTCGCCCCAAGTGCAGGGGAAGTAGTAATCGTCAGGAAATGTCTGTAACCTTGCTGCTTCACGTACTGTAAAGTAGCGAACTTGTCCATCAGGCAAGGCAAGCATATTCTCCCCACCAGGGACACCGTGTACCCCAGCTTTTAAGGTTTTAGCTGGCTCATCTAAAGGACTGCCAGTATGTCCTGGATAACTTCTAGCGCCTGGAATATAAACGTGATTTGAAATTTCTACTGCCGCATGGGTGTTTTCGGGCAGTGGTAAATCAGCGATCGCATCCCTAACAGTACACCAAGGGGCAGTCACACTACCCAATAAATTTGCACCAGCACGTTGCAAGCGGCTACGAAGTTTAGCTGGCATTTCTGGGCGTTCTTTGCAAGCAATGGTGTGGCGTTCCCAATATTCGCCAGTCACCCACTTATGCCAAATCAGTGCTTCTTCGGTATGTGTTGGTTCAGGGAAAGACCAGTTTGCCTTCAATTCAGCGCGAAAGCCAACAATAAAAACCCGCTCCCGCTTTTGCGGTATGCCATAATCAGCGGCATTCAAAAGCCTGAAGGTAACGCGATAGCCAAGGTCATCACTCTTCCCAGTATGATGATAACGCTCCAAACGTGCCAAGTGGTCAACCCAAGGCTCATCTGGCTTAGGCAATAATTCTGGGTGGGTTAGCTGTAAGATGATATACTCAAAATAATTGATAAAACTAGGACGCAGTAACCCACGGACATTCTCAATCAGGAAAGCTTTGGGACGTAATGCGCGTACTGCACGAAAAAACTGGGGGAACATATCCCGGTTGTCAAGAAAAGCACTATGCCTACCACCAATTGAAAAGGGCTGACAGGGTGGGCCACCTGCTAAGAGGTCGATTTCTTCCTCTATCTTAGAATAGTCAAAGTCCGTCACATCCATCTGGTGAATCTGCCAGTCACTGAGTAAGGCAATTCCTCTGTCAGGGGAGATGCTGTGCAAATGCTGTTGATTTTCACGGATGGTGTAACAACTGTGCTTATCTTGTTCTATAAGTGCTAGATGATGAAAGCCGGCTTTGGCACAGCCCATTGCCAAGCCTCCAGCACCTGTAAATAACTCTATCGATTTCACTTTTTATTTTTTTGACTTTTGACGTTTAACTTCGGTTGCTCTCTCTTTCAGGAGTGTATTTGCCCAAACTTTGTCCTCTTTCCTAAGTAGTGGTACAGGTTCGATAGTGTAGTCTATTGTTAGATCAAATCTTGCCCGTTCGTACACGCCAACTAACAAAGTTTGCAAATCTACCAATGGTTCTGTATCTCCTGATTGCAAAGGTAGTAGAAACTTCGGAATCTCTTGGCGGATACTAAAAGTATACAGTTGAGCTTGGGGACGACGATCGCTCCGACTGACCAAAATCCGATAGTCTTTCTGTGGGGGTTCGCTCAAAATTTGCATAGGTTTACCACTCCGGAGCAAATCAATTTCTACCAAATTCGTTGGACTACTTAGCACTAACCTGCGCTTTTTTTCATACTTTTTTCGCCCTATACCTGCGCTTTTATTTTTGGGAGAAAGAACTTCGATAGCTGTCACGACATACCCAGTTGCTACCTCTATTATTTCTAAATAACCTTCCCTAACTTCTTCTGGCATTGGTATTGTTACTGTTACATATTCGTCTTGCTCTCTCAAAGTTGCAAGTGATGGAGTCTGGATTTTAGTTGACTTCTGAGCGAAAACTGAGACATCAGGAATTCCAACGAGGACTGACTCTTCTCCTTCGCTGAGATAGGTTCTTTTTTCAATAGCGACTCGATATTTAAGACTGAGATTGGTTTCTATCGCATCAGCGAGTGCTGTAATGAGTCGATGATGCACCTCTGACCACAATTCAGGATTTTCTAAATAAGGGTTCATTCCTGGAAAGGGAGAAGACATGACTAGCACCTCGCTCTCAACAGAGATTTTACCACAACAATTACATTTATAATGATATCGTTAGAATCTGAACTGAGCTAGCACTTCAGCTAATCAAAACTCCCTCCCATCGGAGGACTGATTATTTGGCGACTGCTGCACAGGTTAAAGATGGTTGTACGTAGGCTGGTTGAGTTGCAATTAACTCAATTTTGCCGTTAGCATTGCGATGCCAGCTTGTCGCCTGGACAAGAACCTCTGATGATTCAGGGATCTGTGCTTGTACTTTCTGTATTTTCCGGTATGCAGAGAGATCTCGCACATCAGACCAGGTGCGATCGCTCCCAATTTCCTGGGTTGGATTTTGTGGCACACCACCTCGTCCTGTTGCTACAAAGCGATTTCCTTGATTGGTAGAACAGCCACTAGCAATTTTTTGACTTGGGTCAATCAAATTAATTGGAAGTTCCACCAAACCCAAATTGGGAACGAAAGCTGGGTTATTGATTTGGACGTTACCACTGACACCGAGTTGAGAACTAGCAGTGATGTCACTAGAAGGAGTGAGTTGCGATCTCGGTTCAATACCAATCAATCCTTGGGTAGCAATTTCAATATTGCCACCGTTGCCGCGAAAGGCATTGGCAATGATGTCGCTATTTTCCAACGCTACAATAAAACTAGTATCAATATTGATGTTGCCGCCATTGCCAGCGCCGCCGGCTTGAGCTGTGATATCGCTACCATAACGGGCGAGGAGTACGTCACGAACCTGCAGGTTGATGTTGCCACCACTTCCTGAAGCCGTAGATGCAGTAATCACACCGCCGTTGTCCAAAAACACCATATTCGCTTGAATCTCTAACTGCCCTGCATTACCTGTACCTTCGTGTCTAACGTCAACTGAACCGCCATTGCGGATGGTGAGGTTATCCGTAGTGATGCGGAGAGTGCCGGTATCGCCTGTGGGAAAAGGCGGCAAACCATAAAATTTAAGACTAGTCTCACTTAAGATAGGTGCGCTGGAAGTAATTGTTGAACCGTGAATGTTCTTACCCTCCACTAAAATGTCATTTGCCCTGACGTCCAATGCTCCAGCATTACCTGTGGCTTCAGTAATAGCAGTAATGGCTCCATCATCCCGCACCGCCAATTGATTCGTTTGAATCAACGTATTCCCCGCATTTCCATTGCCGAAGGTGACTGTTCCTAAGGCACTGGGAGCAAGTGTGATTGGATTCACTCCACTAATCTCAATGTGATTGGCAACGTTCAACATGACATTACCCCCATTTCCCAGGTTATTGGACTGTTTGGGATCACCAAAGTTGCCAGCCACCGGGACGGTGATAGAACTCAATGTGGCTCCGGATTGTATCACAAGACTTGGTGTGGTGACAGCAACATTTCCCCCATTGCCCGATCCGGTTGTGATACTCCCCAGCAAACTTGGTGTAGTTGGCGAGAGTGGGCTATCACCAATCATTTCTATAGATTGGCGTGCCACGATGTTTACATCTCCCGCATTCCCGATCCCAGTATTTGGTAACCCAGCAAGGCGAACAACCAATGTGCTAACTGATCCACTGTCTGAAAGGTTCAACGTGCCTGTTGAGACCCGCACATTGCCGCTATTACCTAAGCCTATTGTGTACGCTTCAATACCGCTGGGGATTAAATTGATGGAACCAATCCCAGTCGCTGAGATGGTATCTGCTGCATCTACAGTAATGTTTCCGCCACGTCCACTGGCTCCTGGCAAGACAAAAGTTGAAATTTGACCACCCCCGTCAAAGGTGATTTGTCGAGCCACAACTTCAACATCTCCCCCCGCTCCCGATGCGTAGTTCTCACTAGCGATACGACTATCATTGCCACCTAGTAGCGCCAAGGGAGAATGGAGGGCAACACTACCACTAGCAAGAATAGTATCTGCCGTCACTTGCACCTTACCCGCCGATCCTGAGCCAAAACTCAGGGTTTCCACGGCGGCTCCCTCTTGCAAGGTGAGTTGAGATGCTTGAATAGTCACAGATCCTCCGTTCCCCAGTGCGCCTGGTGCAACCTGATTGACAATCCAAGCGCTGGGAGCTTGGGCATGGGGATTCAGCCCACCCAACCAGAGCGATCGCTGTGCATTGACCTGAATATTTCCACCCTCTCCTGTGCCTAATGCTGCGGCGGCAATTTGGGACTGATCCAGGCGGATATCCCGTCCCACTACCTGAATACCTCCAGCCGGATTGCTCACCGGATAGGGATTCCACAGGGAAGAACTGGCATTCAAACTTATATCCCGCAAATCCTGGGCTTGTTCGTATCCCAACTGCCATCCCGTTGCACTCGGATTCAGGCTGACAGTTCCATTACCAACCGCACCAACTTCAATCCGTCCAGAGGGAGATGTAATCACACCACCAGAAAAAGTCACGTCTCCACCGACTAGGGCGATCGTTTTTCCGGGGCTGGCGACAATTCCCAGATTATTAGTCGGAACAATGCCATCATTGCCATTGCCTTGCACCTGAATGGCACCCGCATTCCCACCAAATTGCAACCCTATTGGGACACTGATAGTTAGTAAGGGTGATAGACTAGTTGCACTAAACTGTGTACCATCCGCAAATTTGATGCTGTTGGCGGTGGTACTGATAAATGAGCCACCAATATTCAATTTGGCATTGGATCCAAACATAATCCCACTGGGATTGAGCAGAAACAGACTCACAGGGTTATTGCTATGAATTGTTTGAATCGCTCCATCAATTTTGGAAACACTACCACCAGTAACACGGCTGAAGATGGTCGAGATGTTGGGTGTGTTGACTAAATCAAACGTGGCTGAGCCACCTGTGGGTACAGAAAACTGCCGAAAGCTGTGAAACAAGTTACGATCTGCAACACTACCGTTAGTGATGGTAAAGTTATTGCCACTTTGGGAGACGGTGGTGTGAAGTGTGGTGTCGGGAATAATCTGGGCAATGCTGATGCCGCTCCACAAAAGCATTGCTACACTTGTCACCATGCCATTAACCAAACCCAACCAAACAGAGGTTGCTTTCATCTCTAGCGTTCCATTTATTCTTAATAGCTAGAGTTCCCTGGATGACATTGATCGTAACACCATTCTATTCAATCATCAGGAGGTTGCCAAAGAATTCGTAGAGTGTGAATATTTATGCATCTTTGCTAGAATATCGTCTTGCTACCTAAAATAATATCAGTCACATTAGACATCTCCTATTGGGATAAAGTATTCAGAAGTTGATCAAAAACTGGAACCCCCACACCTGTCACTTGGTCATACCCACGACCAGCTCTAAATTGACCATTGTTACCACTGATAATATCCCTGATGCTAGGGGTGTTAATCAATGGATAAACCTTTGATCCTAGTAGACCTAATGAAGACTTACCCTGGCTGCGTCGGTTCTGATTGATCAGTGCAGTCAAACCATTCCAAAGGGGTGCGCTCACACTAGTACCACCAAACTGGTAGGCATTTCCATTTAAGTAGACGTAAACCCCAGTATATGGGTCTGCAACCAAGGAGACATCTGGTACAAGGCGTTGAGTGCCTGCTGGAACTCCGGTACCTACTTGCCAGACGGGACGTTTGAAGAAGGAACTCGTGCCCCCACCACTGCCACTCCAGCTAGTTTCACTGCTGACTGTACCTGTAGAAGTCGAGACTAGACTTGTACCACCAACACTAGTGACATTGACATCTGAAGCTGGGTAGCTAACTTTTAAGGAGGAGGAGGAGGAACAACCGTTAGAAGAACCACTATCTCCCGAGGAGGCAAAGACTGTTACACCACGGGCTACCAAAGCGGCGAAGAATTGGGAATCTGTGCGAAGCTGGCTGCTTGATACAAATTGTTCACAAATACCATAGCTCAAGGAAACTTGCTGAAGTTGGGTTGTTCCGTTCTGCAACTCGCTCAGGATTTGGGCATAGGCTGCATCAAGGGCAGAGAAGGATAATGATCCAGACCCATAGATCCGAACTTTACCCGCAGGTGCCAGACCACTTGTCATCTCCACATCCAAGGTTTCTTCGCCGGAAGGAGTACTGTTACAGCCAGCGGTTGATCCAGTACAAACTTTTTCGATGTTATTTAGAGATTGGGGAATGTTTTGGTTTTTCCAGAAGGTAGTCAGGTCGTTGTTATTGGGGAATATATCAATAACAATACCCATCCTTTGTCCGCTCCCATTGAGAGCTACCTTGTTTACTCCATAAGCTACCTTTAAGTCATTGATAGAGAAGGCTGGAGCGAAAGGTGTTGTTACACTCAGGGGTTGAACATTCTGCATATGAGGTCTAGCACGGAGGTGTGGTTGTAGGCCATTAATCCCCAATACAAGATCACTCAGAGATCCTGGAATGTTGGGAGCATCCTCAGTGGCCAAGTAGGTTTTTCCTTCTACTAGAACCTGTTGAAGAGATACACCCAAGGTACTTTGGACTTGGTCAGCGCTACCTTGAGCGACAATCACGAGGCGATGGGAATAGGTCTTGACAGAAAATCCCTGATTGCGAAGCCATTGGACTATCTTGTTATGATCCTCCTTCGTGGGGTAATAGAGCTTTTCTAATTCCTGTGCGGAAATCTCCTCACCTTCATCGATTCGGGATTGTAGCTCATCCAAATTACGCATTTTGAGAGCAACATGAAATTCGACAGAATCTTTTCTGGGAGCAGGTCCGAGAACCCTAACCTCAGGTGTAAAGGGTTGGTTACTATCACTGAGTTTTACATCGTCAATTTGAACTGCTTTAGCCGATGAAATGGGTAGACAAAGGGTGATTCCCAGAGTCAGTATCAACTTTACAGGAAAAATAGATTTCTTCAACATAGATTTGATTAAATGAGTTTATTCGATGACAAAAAATCATCTTTTTATTATCAGCAACGATAAATGTTGAATGTATAAAATAAGTTTGATTAAAAATTATTTTTTCATCAAGAATAAATGTTTTTTTAATAGGGCTATGCTAGAAAAAATACGCACAATACAGTTCGGCTAAGCCCAAAAAATAAAATGTGTAGTGATTGAATAAAAACCTAGTTAGCAAAATATTATTTTTGAATTAAGAAGTAACATTTTTCATCACATTTCTTGAGAGGAAATACTGATGATGCGGTTCAGTTAAGCCGAAAAAATGGAAATCTTTATAAGAAATTAAAGTTGCGATTAAAGAAGAATTACTTAGGTTTGGAGTTTAGACTAAGGCATGAAAAACGACCCAGCACGGCTGAGTTAATAACAGACTTCCTAAAAATATGAAAAAATTTATGATGTTGTTGGCGAATTGATAGGGGGTTTAACCCATCAGCCCTAATCCATCGGTAAGTTCTTTAATTGAGCGTGCGTTTCAACGCACTTGAGCTATTAGCCCGCAATTTATTGCAGGGCGGGAAAGCAACGCTAAACTAAGGTTTTAAGGGTGGGGGGTTAAACCCATCATGAATTGACCAACAGCATCATTTATTTATGGGGATTCTCTTTTTACTTTTTAACTGAATAGGGGGTGCCTCCTTGTGGATCAAAACGGTGAATAGTGCACCGAGAAGTACAGTCCTTGTTCCTGAAGCGATCGCTTTTCCCCTTGCACTGATACCAGGGGAATACCCCAATCGAAGCGGGCTGAGAGGTTCTCGCCCTGTTTCCATAGCAGCCCTAATCCTGTGCCAATGAGTGTACTTGGCGATGGATCTTTGCTATCGGTATTCCAGCCTTTACCAACATCAAGAAAAGGTGTTACTTGCAGCACTCCGCCAATTCTAGGAGCACGGACAATCGGCAACCGGAATTCAGCCGAGAACAATATGCCATTATCTGTTAGTAATGCGTCTTGACGATAGCCCCGCACACTGATTTGTCCACCAAGACCAAATTGCTCCAACGGCACTAGGGAATCCGTTGCCAATTGTAAATCGCTTTTGACCAAAAACAGAGTATCCGGTGCTAACTGTCGTACCCACTGCCCCTGTCCCCGCCAGACAAAAAAGCGGCTATCTGGCCCACTCTGACTGACATTTGCACCGAACCAATCTACCCCAAAGCTCAATTGCGATCGCAACGCCAATACATGTTCACTACTTCGCTGGGTATACTCCTGAAAAAAGCGGAGGGCAGAAATTCTGGTTTTTCCAGCCCCATCCGCACCAGGTGACACTGGAAATGGTCCAATGTTATCAAGGCCTAACTCAGTTTGGCTTTCCTGACGCGAGAACGACAGCCCCACCGCTAACTCCTTGGTTGGTGTTTGCACCAGGGGTTGCCGATAGCCTAATTCGTAGGATTGGTATCTGGACTGAATATCAAGTAAATTAAATGGTTTTTCAATAATGTGGTTCCACCCTTGGTTAGAACTAAACGATACAGTACCATTGTGGGCATTGATTGGCAGTGTATAGTTGAAATCAATCGTATTGCTGCCATCAGTATTGGCGTATCCTACACTGAGTGTGTCACCAAAACCAAGTAAATCGGCTTCTTGCAGGTCGAGTCCACGGCGAAAACTGCCCACACTTGGCGATCGCCCATTATCCAAAATTGCCGTCAGCTTGAAGGTGTCTGCTTCTTTAACCTCAACACGCAACACATTGGTGCCGGGACGCACACCCAACTGCAACTCGGCTGATAAGTTTTGAATGCGCGGATCAAGACGAAGAAGTTGCAGCGTCTCCAGCAGATGAGGGACATTTAGGGGTGTTCCAGCACCGAGTTGGATGCGATCGCGAATGTAGTGACTGCCTAATCGCCTGTTGCCAATGATTTTAATTTCTTGTACACTACCCTCAATCACCTGGATTTTAAGCACCCCAGATTCTACTGTTTGCGGCTGAATCAATGCTCCCGTTGTTAAGTAACCTTTATCAGTGTAGAGCTTCGTGATGGCGTCTCTGATTTGCAACAACTCTGCAAACGATAGTTCTCGTCCCACAAAAGGATCTGTGATAGCGGCAAACTGTTTTGGTTTGAAAACTGTACTGCCTATGACTTCAATGCGATCAACCCGAAATCTAGCATGAGACTCATCCTGCTCCGGAATTGGCTTGATCGGTAGTTTTGGAGGAGAAAGCAATTGATTTAAGCCTGGTGACTTCGGCAGCACATCCGACGGCAATGGAGTGACAGGAACATCTTCTAAGCGTGATGGCGGCAACGTTTGATGATTGAGAGTTTGGGCGACGCAGAACGCATCCTGATAGTTGCACAATACTACTGCTACAACAAAGCTGAAGGTCAGAGGTTTTAATCCTGGGAGGAGATTGAGACATCTGTTCAAGGTTTGTGTAGGTCTGATGATCTTTAGCTCTTTAGGAAATAGCAGAGAGTTAGCATCATCTTTCAACTTGTTAAGCTGAGTTTCAATCAACTCTTTTTTCACAGTATAATCCGGTGTACTCAAGGTACTTAATCTGGTCAGTGATCGCTCATAGGAGGCACGTTCGCATGATTGCGTCTCCCTTTGGGAGAAGACCTGTCTATGCGCGAGCGAGGTGCTGACTGAATCCCCAATACTTGATGTATTAAATAATATATCGATATATATATTAGTCGCTTTTTTATCACCAAGCCTCAGTTAAAATACGTATCTTTTAAAAACCACAATCAATCCAGGCATCCTCAGCCTAAGATTTCTAAAGCTGCTTTCTTCAAAAAGTTTTTTGACTTCTGACTCCTGACTCCTGACTCCTGACTCCTGACTCCTGACTCCTGACTTCTGACTCCTGACTTCTGACTCCTGACTCCTTTATGGCTCAGATATCGGTAATAATGGGAGAGAGCATCTCGGATGAAATACCAACATCCCTATGCTAGTGTTTTGTGTACTCTCTGCGCTACATTTTTAGTTTTGACTTTTTAACAGCAGCGCTATGCAATCAGCAGTTACTTCTGAATCTCAAGCAATGGATGTACCGAAGAAAGGACTACCTGTAACAATTATTACTGGGTTTCTCGGTAGCGGTAAGACAACTTTACTCAATCATATCCTGACCAATCAGCAGGGTCTAAAGACTGCTGTCTTGGTGAATGAATTTGGCGAAATTGGCATCGATAACGAGTTAATTGTCTCCACAGGCGAAGATATGGTGGAGCTGAACAATGGCTGTATCTGCTGCACTATCAATAATGATCTGGTAGATGCGGTTTACAGAGTTTTAGAACGCCAAGAAAAGATAGATTATCTAGTTGTGGAAACAACAGGACTGGCAGATCCACTACCAGTCGCTCTCTCGTTTCTTGGGACTGAGTTACGGGATATGACTCGTCTAGATTCAATTATTACGGTAGTAGACGCAGCAAATTACAGCCTAGATTTATTCAATTCTGAGGCGGCTCACAGTCAAATTGCCTATGGTGATGTGATTCTGCTTAATAAGACAGACTTAGTGTCTGAGAAAGAATTAGAGGTGTTGGAAGCAAAAATTCAGGAGGTTAAGGAAGGAGCGAGAATTATCCGCACGACGCGATCGCAAGTTCCGCTACCCTTAATTCTGAGCGTTGGTCTGTTTGAGACTGACAAGTATTTTGACACTAAGGAAGACCATGATCATGACCATGACCATCATGACCATGACCATCATGACCATGATCATGACCATCATCACGACCATGATCATGACCATCATCATGACCATGACCACCATCATTCAGACCATTTAGAAAATGATGGTTTCACCTCACTGTCTTTCCAGAGTGACAAACCTTTCGTGATCAGGAAGTTTCAATATTTCTTAGACAACCAGCTTCCTGAGAATGTCTTTCGTGCAAAGGGGATTATGTGGTTTGATGAAAGTCCCAAACGTCATATTTTCCATCTTTGCGGCAAGCGCTTTACTCTGGATGATGAGGAATGGAAAGGTGAGAAAAAAAATCAGTTGGTGCTGATTGGTCAAAATCTAGATCATGATAAATTGCGAAAACAACTGGAAAACTGCGTCTGTCTCCCTTCCAATGCCCGTGGGAAAGGGTTTGGGAAGTAAGAGTTAGGAGTTAGGAGTTAGGAGTTTTATTCTTCACTCCTCGCTCCTGACTCTTAAAATTTATGCGTGCCCTACGTACTTATCGTTGTGAATGATGAGAGAATGGTAAATTAATCGTAATAAAAGTTTAAATTCACTCATCATGGCTAAAGTACAGTTTTCTAGGGGGATCAATGAAAAAGTCGTTGCAGATGTGCGATTGACGCGATCGCGCAGTGGCCAAAGTGGTACAGCGACGTTTCTTTTCAAAAATCCTCTGGCTTTAAGCAATCAGAGTACTGAAGACGTTACCGGGATGTACATGATCGACGAAGAAGGGGAAATAGTCACCCGCGAAGTCAAGGGTATATTCGTCAACGGTCAGCCGGAGGCATTAGAAGCAACTTATATAATGAGATCTGAAGAAGAATGGGCTCGCTTTATCCGGTTTATGGAACGATATGCCAAGGAGCATGATTTAGAATTTAATCCAACTTAAATCAATTTTAGAGTTTGGATTTTGGATTTTGGGTTAAATCTAAAATCCCAAAATCAGCACTCAGGAGAAAAAATGACTTTCTGTCTGGCTTTTGGGTATCAGCCTTATAATTCACTTACTTACAATGTGTGCTTTATGACACACTTACCCCATCCGGACCTTCCAGGCATGACTGTAGCTTGTGCTGTGGTGACCATTAGCGATAGTCGCTCAGAAGAAACAGACAAGAGTGGTCAGTTAATTCAGCAATTACTGCGAGATGCTAAACATACTGTAGAAGCCTACAAAATTATCAAAGATGAACCAGAACATATTCAACAGCAGGTGGAAATCCTTGGTAAAAGCACAAATTTAGATGCTATAATTGTCAATGGTGGCACTGGTATTGCACCAAGAGACACCACTTACGATGCCCTAACGCAGTTGCTGGAAAAAACTCTGCCTGGGTTTGGTGAGTTGTTTCGCTTCTTAAGTTATCAAGAAATAGGTTCGCGAGCGATCGCATCTCGCGCTGTGGCAGGCATTTATCAACAGAAATTAATCTTCTCCCTTCCCGGTTCCAGCAATGCTGTCAGACTCGGGATGGAAAAGCTGATTTTGCCAGAACTAGTTCACTTAGTTGGTCACCTGCGTCAATGAGAGTGGGGAGTGAGGAGTGAGGAGTAAGAAATAAAACTCCTGACTCCTGACTCCTGACTCCTGACTCCTAACTCCTAACTCCTAACAGAGCGCTAAGCTAAGTACAGCCAAAATTGCACTGATAGTATAAAATACAGCAACTACTTGCAGTTCTGACCAGCCAGAAAGTTCTAAATGATGATGTAGTGGTGCCATTTTAAACAGGCGCTTGCCTTTGCCATCTGGGCCTTTGGTAGCTTTATAGTAGCTAACTTGCGCCATGACAGAGAGGGTTTCTACAAAGAAGATTCCGCTGAGAATAAACACAGCTACTAGGCTATTTGTCAGCAAACCGACTGCTGCCAAAGCCCCTCCAAGGGCTAGGGAACCAGTGTCTCCCATAAAAACACGGGCGGGGTTGCGGTTATGGGCTAAGAAGCCTAAGCAACTACCACTCAGACAAGCACAAAAAACCATTAATCCAGGTGAGGTTGGTGCGACCAATGCGCCTAATGCCAGCAGTGCGATCGCTACCGTTCCTGCTGCCAAACCATCAACGCCATCGGTCAGATTCGTAGCGTTACTTTCTGCCACCAGCACAAAGCCAGCTAAGGGCCAGAAGAATATCCCTAGAGGTAAAGAAAACGAGAGCGGTAAAGCAATACTTGTTATTGTTATAATGTTATGAGGTGGACTAAAAATCATCCATAGACAGAATACGACTGCAAAACAAATTTGCAAAGCTAGTTTTAGGCGAGGCGATATACCTTTGTTCGACTTGCGACGTATAACTTGCCAGTCGTCGATCCAGCCTATAAAACCATAGCTCAGTGTCAATAAGGCAACGCCAAACACATCATAAGCAAAGTTAGACCAAAAAAGTGCAGCTACCACTCCTACGGGAATAAAGAATATACCTCCCATCGTTGGAGTCCCCGCCTTTCTTAAATGGGCTTGAGGACCATCTTCACGGATTATTTGTCCAGTTTTTAGTGCTTGCAGCAGCGGTACTACCCAGTAGCCTATAGCAGCTGAAGTCATAGCGCAGAACAATAATGGCAGTGTGAGCGAAATACTTTGCCAAGGCAACCTATTCGCCATTCCATCCAAAATTAGTGCTGCTACACCAAGCCCTGCACCCAATAAAGAGACAAGACCGATTCCAGAAATATTTAAACCTCGGTCAGGGGATAATTTAGCGTCCACAGAATTTTCCCTTCACTCCACACTTGCAAACTTGAAACATGAGGACTACGTAAACCGACAATGCTAAGCGCCTTAATGGCTATTCCTGGTCTGGAACTATATCATCGTCGTCATCAAAATCATAATCGCCAATGCCGTCCTCTACACCCATTAGCGATTCTATTTCTTCTTCGTCTTCAAGAAAATCTGGGTCGTGAACATCACGCGCTATGAGACGACCACTCGACTGCAACCAGTCTAACAGAGAGGACTCTTGTTTTAATGGAATGACAGTAGCACGCTGATTGCGGGGTACTTCGCGCAATGGAGAATTCAACATATTGACAAAGGCAGAGAAAAAGTAAAGTGAACGGACAGTTTAAAGTCTATCACTTCAGACTGGCTGATTATAGTTGTTGATTCAACAGTTTTACCCCAAATTCCGACAAAAAATCTTTTATTTATGATTGAGAGGGCAACTGGTTGCAGCAGATAATTAGTTTGTATGGCACTATACATGGTTCATTGATACTTTCCCGAATATGAGTGTTATTTGAGGTAACAGGCGATGCTTAGAAAAGCAGATTTATTTGAAGCGATTGCAGGTAAAAATCGTGGTTTACTGGCAACAGAGCAAGACTTACAAGCTATTTCAACAGCAATTGCTAATTTGGAAGATATGAATCCTACACCACGCCCAGTAGAGGCTCTAGAGTTACTGAATGGTAATTGGCGACTACTATATACCACCAGCAAAGCACTATTAAACCTAGATAGATTCCCGCTGTACAAACTTGGACAAATTTACCAGTATATTCGCGTAGAAACTAACAGCGTTTACAACATAGCTGAATTTTATGGATTGCCTTATCTTGAAGGCTTAGTCAGTGTTGCTGCAAAATTTGAGCCAGTTTCAGGATATCGCATCAGCGTAAAATTTGATCGTTCTATAATCGGCTTACAAAGCCTAATAGGCTATCGTGAGCCGGATAGTTTTATCCAACAAATTGAAGCCGACACAAAATTCACTGCGGTTGATCTTACTCTAAATAGTAGTGAACAACAAGGCTGGCTGGATATTACTTATATAGATAGTAATTTACGTATTGGCAGAGGAAATGAGGGCAGCCTGTTTGTCTTAACCAAAGCATAAAATATTCCGGTAGGGTGAGCGAGTATAAACCCTAATCGATCATCTAAACTTTGTCAAGAAGGGTTATAGCCCTTCTTTCGTGGTCTAGAAGAAGGAGGGAGATTCTTTTTCTCCCCACACTCCCCACACCCCCCACACTCTCTAGAAAAGGGGATAGTAAATGACAAATAACTTAACAAAACCTCTAGGTGATACCGTCAAGTTGTACAGTGAAATCAATTAGCCCTATACATAGGCATTGATAGCTAAAAGGAAATAAACTCATGGTTCAACGTGGTTCTAAAGTACGTGTTCTTCGCCCAGAATCCTACTGGTATCAGGATCTAGGAACTGTGGCGACAATTGAGCAAGGCGGTGGCAGATACCCAGTTATTGTCCGATTTAACAAGGTAAATTACTCTGGCGTCAACACCAACAACTTTGCCGAGAGTGAATTAATCGAAGTTGAAGCACCAAAGGCAAAGGCGAAAAAGTAAAAGCTAAGGAGTAAGGGGTAAGACTGGGAGTGTGTGGGGTGTGGGGAGACAAGGAAATTAATTTATCTCCCCATCTCCCCATCTCCCCATCTCCCCATCTCCCCCATCTCCCCCTCTCTCTCCTCTTAATTATTAATGCCTGAACTGCCAGAAGTTGAAACTGTCCGGTTGGGTCTGAATCAGCTGACCCTAAACCAAAAAATCAAGACTGGAGATGTGTTGCTTCAGCGCACGATCGCCTACCCGTCTTCTGCAAGCGAGTTTTTAACTGGAATCACCGGAAGTGCAATCACAACTTGGCATCGTCGCGGTAAATATCTCCTAGCCGAACTCATTGAAAGCAGTCACCCCGCAGGATGGCTAGGAGTTCATTTAAGAATGACTGGTCAACTACTGTGGCTGCATCAAGATGAACCATTACATAAGCATACGCGGGTAAGGTTATTTCTTGGAGATGAGCAAGAATTACGCTTTGTTGATCAGCGGACTTTTGGTCAAATGTGGTGGGTTCCTCCGGGAGTTGCGGTAGAAAGCATTATGACTGGGTTGAAAAAACTAGCAGTAGACCCCTTTTCACCTGAATTTAGTGTTGAGTATCTAGCAAACAAGCTGCAAAACCGCCGCCGTCCCATCAAGAATGCACTACTAGATCAGTCAGTGGTGGCAGGGTTAGGTAATATTTATGCGGATGAGTCACTGTTTTTAAGTGGTGTGGGACCAGAAACTCTCTGTACAAATTTGCAGCGAGAGCAAATAGAGCGTTTGCGAGCTAGTATAATTCAAGTGTTAACAGCCAGTATTGAGGTTGGTGGAACAACTTTTAGTAACTTCCTCAACGTTAAGGGTGTTAACGGTAATTATGGTGGTGTCGCATTAGTCTACAATCGCACTGGAGAACCCTGTCGGGTTTGTGGTACAGCTATTACGCGGATAAGGTTAGCTGGGCGATCAAGCCACTTTTGTGCCCAATGTCAGAGATAAAAAATTAAAAATTAAAAATTAAAAATTAAAAAGACTTTTGTTCAAATGGTGGTAACTTATAAAGTATAAAAAAGTCATGCATTACTACCTGGTACTAATTTGAGTTTTGAACTGCAAATGGAGAAAAATCTAAGTGGTGGTGAGACACACCTGTAGGGTGGTTTCCAGCGCTGTGGCGACTCCATTAGCAAAGTATTAGCGTGAGCGATCTACAAAAGACGAACAGAACTTGGGAACAGATAATTTTAAAATTATCCGCGTGCGTCTGCGTGCATCTGCGGTTGCATTTCTTGATGCGGAAGCTAGACTTATCGTGGGCTAAAATCCTGAAGAAAGCAATTTATCAATTCAAGAGGGAAACTCATGGCTGTCAAAAAAGGAGATATAGTTCGCGCTGTCCGCGAGAAGCTGGAAAACAGTCTAGAAGCACAAGCCAGTGACTCTCGATTTCCTTCCTATTTGTTTGATAGCAAGGGAGAAATTGTAGACGTCAAAGATGACTACGCCCTAGTGAAGTTCGGGAAAGTGCCAACACCCAATATTTGGCTACGCCTGGATCAACTAGAAGAGTTTAAGTAACATTCAACAATTAGCAAAGGTCCCGCAATTATGATTTATTCCCCTTCCTTCCCAGTTCTGTGTCATTCACCCCGTGTCACCGTCATTGGTGCCGGGAGGGTGGGTAGTACCCTAGCCCAGCGTATTGCTGAAAAAAATCTGGCAGATGTCGTGTTGTTGGATATCGTTGAGGGAATACCTCAAGGACTGGCGCTGGATTTGATGGAGGCAAGGGGAATGGAACTCCATAATCGCAAAATTATCGGCACAAACAACTATGCTGATACATCTGGTTCTCATGTTGTTGTGATTACAGCAGGGTTTCCCCGTAAACCAGGGATGAGTCGGGACGATTTGCTGCTGATGAACGCCAAAATTGTGGTGGAATCAGTCACCAAAGCGATCGCCTATTCACCCAATGCGATATATATAGTTGTCACAAATCCCTTGGACGTGATGACTTACCTAGCTTGGCAAGCAACAGGATTACCACGCGATCGCATCATGGGTATGGCTGGTGTGTTAGACTCCGCCCGGTTTCAAACATTCATTGCCATGGAATTGGAGGTTGCTCCCACCGATGTCAACGCAATAGTGTTAGGTAGCCACGGTGATTTAATGGTACCTTTGCCACGTTATTCTACAGTCAACGGTATTCCGATTACAGAATTGTTAGATGCTGCCACAATTGAACGCTTAGTAGAACGTACTCGTCACGGCGGTGCAGAAATTGTGGGACTCATGCAATCAGGCAGTGCTTTTTTTGCTCCTGCTTCTTCCACCTGTGTGATGGTAGAATCAATCTTGCTCAATCAGTCACGCCTTTTACCCGTGACAGCGTATCTCCAGGGTGAATACGGTTTAAAGGATATTTTTATTGGCGTTCCCTGTCATTTGGCATCCGATGGGATTGAGAGAATATTAGAATTAAACCTTACTGATGCAGAAAGGTCTGCCTTATCTACTTCTGCTCAAGTTATACGTAAAATTATTGATAAAACCCAGGAAAATTTCGTAGGTGTTAGTAGGTAGCTAGTAGCGCATTTTGCGTGGTTTGTAGTGAGGACTTCAGTCCTCAAAAAAGCGACGACTCAAGACTAAATACAAATCAACCTCACTCAAATCCGGTAACGGAAAATTGCCATTGCCAGTTACGGAAAAGTAAAGCTCTCAACCGTTCTTAGTATATCTGGGATGAAGAAACGGAATTGCCCCGTTCATTCTTGAGAATGGCAATGGCAGCCGGGTCATGATCGAGTAGTATAAGCGCACTGGTAATGGCACGACTAGGCAACAAATCCCCAGCTTCGTATTTTTGAAATGCCCGTGGTCCACCGCCAATCAGTTCCCCTGCTCGAGACTGTGTCAGGTGCAACTTTTTACGGACACGGCGAATTTCTTTCGGTTCAAGCAAACCCTCAACCCGCGCTTTCAAAAGGTTCAGCATCCGGTCAGATACCTTCATATCCTCACTTGTATGGATGCTCTCATCGGACTCGTCACAATACCAGCCCGGCATATCGAATGTCATACTCTCCGTGCGATAGGTTAAGGTCATAGGGCGCACATCACGGCGCATTGAAGCCCCAGTCATGGGGCAAACCGGTGTCATGTCAGTCATTCTCCTTCTCCTTGAACGATAGCAACAGAAACTCTGTCACGGCATCCGCTGTAAATTTGATATAAAGGACTCCAGCCTCTGATGGAACATGGTACATATCCTGCCAGATGCGATGGTCAGCATAGCTTGTCATCGGTGACCTTTCCATTGTTTGAATCGTCGCTACAATTTCTGCTCGTCCGAATCCTATGCTTGCAGCCCCCTTGATGGCACTACTAGTTGCATTAAGACCATTTCAAGTGCCTGCAACAGCTTTAAATGCTTCGAGATCATAGGTTGGCTTTCGTTTATCCGTCATATAGTCAGATTATACACCATTAAGGTGTAAAAAGCAGGTGGCACTTTGCACCATACGTTGACTTCTAAGGAACACATTTTATAACCCTTATGCAGCAAGGCTTTTAGAAAATCTACAAAAATGTGTTTCTTTCATATGTTACTAGTGGCGAGCACCGCTAGTTGGAGGCTCATATCGGGAGCATCCCATTTTTGCAAAAAGATGATTAGTAGTGTGAGCATCTTGCTCACGTATACTACAAGCGAGCAAGATGCTCGCACTACGAATTTACGCTCATTGGGATGCACCCTGTATTGGCTACTTTTGAGCAGGCATAGTTTGCTCGTTGCTAAACTTGTTCTCGTACTTCTTTTGAGAGAGTCATGCCGAATGTCGAATCACCAATTGTTGCCGTAATACACTTATTTCTTGGCGTAAAGTATTATTTTCGCTAGATATTTGCTGAATCCGTTGAGTTACGAATGTTAACTGGTTTAAGGATGCTTCAATCTGAGTTGGCAATGTTGACAAGTCAATTTGAGAGTCAGCATGGTCACCAAGCAGCTTGCTTTCAATTGCATCTAGTTTTGCGTACCAAGCATCTAGCTGCTCTTTTTCTATGTTTGTGAGTTGTTCGCCGAGTGTTGAGCGATTGTGCAGCTGTCTGCCCATTTCATCAGAAATCATCATTTCTCTCCTGACTTGTAGAAGGGTGAAAATTGTACCGATGGATATTCCTCATAACCGTAGGGGCGTATTGCAATACGCCCCTACAAGTTTAAAACGACCATTATCCGTTTCGCCAATTATTCATGTCCGGGTTTATCCCCTTGACGCAACAGCAAAACAACAGGTGCGGGTATATGGCAGTACCACACCTTACGCAGTGCCAGATTATTTAATTTTGTAAAGACTAGGTTTGCAAATCGAGAAGGGTCTGAAGGCTGAAACTGCCTGAATATCTACGTTTCGACAAATGTAACCAATTGTAAACTTTTCGGCAAAAATGACGCAGTGAGGATTCAACACTATAGATGAGTTAAGCAAAGTAAATAAAAGAAAAGTCAGATTTTTTAGCTTGACTCCTGGCAGTTTTGCTGTAATATTAGAGATGAAAGTAATTTTTAGCGCTAAATGTTTTGTGGCATCTGTACGGTACAGTTAAATCACATGATTTTTTCCGTACAGTGGCGCAACTGCACCTTGAAAACTAAATATAGTAAGTGTTTCCATTGGGTAGGGTGCTAGACTACCTCTTCCCCTCACGGGGACGGAAACTACTATTAAAATGTGCAACGACATCGCTTGGCTTAACATCAGTGTGCTAAACTACCTCTTCCCCTCACGGGGACGGAAACGCATACTTCAGACCTTCGCGGCAGCCCCAAACGTAGGCTGCTTCCTGTGGCAGACTACCTCTTCCCCTCAGGGGGATGAAAACAAATTAAAACCCGTACTTTGGGCGCGATCGCCTACAGAAGGTAGTACAAGTTGGACTCGACCCATATTTGGTTTTTTTCCTTTTCTATGGGACACAACCCTATCCTCCCAATTTAGTTTTGGATACGATGGAGGAATTTAGACTTGTTGTCGTGGACCAAGCAGGCAATAAATTATGACTCAAGCCATATCTAAACTAGTAACCTTTGAAGATTTTGCATGAGTTATTGTTTCAAAGTTGTTTGCCCCATTCCCAATCTTGTCTTCATCCCAGTTCCTGCAAATGCGGCATATTGAACCAATAAATCAGCTACATTTGCAAGTAAAGGGTCAGTACGATTGAATATTTGCAGCGAGACTTCTCCTATAAATCCAGTGATATAACCTTTATACATCTGGACATTGCGCGTTTGGATTCGATGATGTTTAATAAATAAGGCATTATTTAAATACGTAATTAGTTCGTCACCGCCTAGATAAACTGGAGCAAAATTATTCCAGCGTTCTAACCAACTGCGGAACATTAAAGAAGGTAAAGGGAATGGTAACGGTAGGCTACCGCTAGATTGTCCAAAAGCTGTCGGCGTTGTAAATTGTAAATTAAATCGACGTACTGGTTCGGGTTCATTTGCGACTAATTTAGTATAAAGTTCTTCGTAGCTGGTAATTTTATCTTCGCGGTTAATGATATTAAATTTAGCACCAAGAAATTCGAGAGATTCCCTGAGTTTTAATTCAACGATAGCTTTACTTGAGTCTTCTGTTAATCCACATAAAGATAATTGATAAAATTCTTGTGGTTCAAAAATGATAAAACCCTGTTGCGTCAAACAAGAGCCACATATTCCAGAAAATGATGTTGATGGAATTTTTTCTGTTCCAACTTCTAATCCTATTTGATTATGTAAGATTTTTACGAGTTCTAGATTGTAAGAACGCGGTAGAATAGTTGGATTAGATACAGTTAATGTCCAAGTTGAATGAACTAGCATTGGATGTTTTAATGAAAAGGAGTCAGGAGTCAGGAGTCAGGAGTCAGGAGTCAGGAGTCAGAATTTATAACGTATCTGTCTTCACTCTTCTTACAGGGCTATTTCATTCTCAACTATAACCTTGAACTCGCATTCTAGGTTCCGTTTCAACGGACGCTCATTCAGCAAAGTTCTAGTCGGCTTGAGCCGAGTTTAGCTATTAGACTAGAAATTTATTCCTAGTCGGTTATAATCGGGTGCATCCCAATGAGCGTAAATTCGTAGTGCGGCATCTTGCTCGCTTGTACTACACTAAGAATAAATTCCTAGTCGGTTATAATCGAGTGCATCCCAATGAGCGTAAATTCGTAGTGCGAGCATCTTGCTCGCTTGTACTACACGTGAGCAAGATGCTCACATTACTTTAATAATTCTGACGGATGTATTCTTATATCTTATTGATTCTGACTCCTGACTCCTGACTTCTGACTCCTTATTTAAATTTCACCCATCCTGGTACAAACTTAATTTCCCCATCGGGATTCATTACAGTTCTTCTAGATTTTGGTGCTTCAAAGTCTGGTGCTTTTAACCCGCAAGTATCGCGGATATCTGCTCGTAATTCATCATCAAATAATAAATCTACTGTTGTTCCTGTCATCCCACTACCCCAACCTAATCGCATACTAAAGGGACAGTTCTCAGGTTCGTAAAATTGGCGAATGTCATTAAAATCTAAATTTTTTCCTGCTGCACGGGGATTATTTTTTATCCGGTTCCAGTAATCATGTTCGTAATCCCATTGTTCTTGACTAAATTCCTGGCAAATTTTTACCAATTCTTCTAAATTTTGAAATGGTAATTTCATTCCTTGTTTGTGTTTAAACCAAGACAGCATTTCTGTATCGAGTGTCAGAGTAAATGTTGTCTGGACGTTTCTTACCATCTCGACGTAAAGAGATGCTTTGTATTTTGCCAGATAATCGGGGAAGCGGCTGGATACGATGACTTCAGCAACAACAGGTATGTTAATAGGAATTTGTTGTCCTTTTTTAGTAGTCATCTTACCTTCAATGAGAGGTTCGCTATCGCTGACACTTAGCACTCTGAGAAAATCAGTGTTTTGACTGCTACCGTTATACTTTTTCCCGTGATACGTAAGAATATATTCTGAGAAGAGAGTATCCATAAAAAGGTCATCATCGGTAGATTTTTGCCTGTGTTTATTACTGAGTTCTCCTAATCGACTGCGTAATTTTTTCTCGATTTCGCTAATTTCTTGGTTTTTCGGTATGTTGTAGCGATCGCCATGTTTAAGCAAGTAGTATGCGATCGCAGTTCTCATCGCCCCTTTAATCGAAGACCCCGGTATATATAGATGTCCCATCCCATTGCGAATCATGGGACGCAAATCAGTGATGCGATCATCTGTCAACTTTTGGCTAATGGCATTTTTTGGAAAAATCAACTCTCCGTTAGTGTCAGTCGTACTCCACCACTGTTCTCCGAAAGCATCTTTGAGTAGGTTGCTGATATCTTGGCGATCGCCAATTGCTTGAATATAGTCATTGAGATAGCTACCACCTTTCTTGTGAAGGGCTTTAGCGAGGGCTTCTTGGTTGGGAAGGTAGACTTTTTTAGATGTTTGTACGTATTCAAAAGGGTTTAACCTCGATACTGACGAACCAATATGTAGAATAGGGCTAGTTAGCTGTATCTTTTTTGACTGATAAACTTCTGGTTTTCTGAGAATCACAGAGGTAAGCATTTTAGATTTTTAGGTAAGGAGTCAGGAGTCAGGAGTCAGAAGTCAGGGGTCAGAACTTATGAGGGTTTGGTATGATCACAACGGCTCGTTAATTATCTCCCGATTCTTTAACAATTCTGACGGATGTATTCTTACATTTGTACTTTGATCGGTAAGCTTAAACTGATACCACTACGGTAGATAGGATGGGTTTTATAAGTACCATCCTCATTCCTAGGTGTGACATTGGCTAGCTTTCCCTGCGGTTCCATTGGAAACACCGACCCTTCCGCAAACATCCTTACCATCATGCGGCGAATATTTCCATCAGAAAACCATCCACCCCGTTCTTGTATTTCATAGCTGCTGTGGGGGTCGTCTACAATTTGCTCAAGAATAGATTGATTATCATCCCAAAATAAGCTAATCAAGCACTGATAAGCCGACTCATCTGTCATGTTGACAACATTTTCCCAACTAGGGGAAGCATCCTTTAAATCCAACCATTCGGCTTGGAATACTCCCGCACCACTTGAACGTTCTCCCCCAATTCCTTGTTCTCCCAACAATTTCAGTGCTGCTTTCAAGTCTGTGATCAGTTCCTGGTTCTCGAAATATACGAGGAAATACAACCCTGATAAGCTATTAATCCCAATACCATTTTGCTCCCAAGCAAATTGTACGTATCCAGTATGGTAAAAATTGGTAGCGCTGGTTGTCCTATCTATCGCAACTTTAGGTAGTTTGTAATGTTTGAATGCTTCTTTATAAGCAAACGTCCCTGCTTCTGTAAGTTTACCTTTAGCGTTACCTTTGGTTTTATCAATCAATTCTTGAGTATCTTCTTTAGTAAAGCCTTCTCCCTGATACCAGCGTTCCCAAATATTAAGTGGTAAATAATTAAGGGATTTGTAGGTTTTAAAAAACGCTAAATCATCCCCATCATGCGGGTAATTAGTTGGAAATTTCAAGGGGCGAGGGAGGTAAAAAATAGTATTATTCTTCCATTCACGGTAAATAAAAGTCGAACTTATTCGCATCGGTGGGCTGGGTTGAAGAAACTTTGCCAACAATTCTTCAACTTTTTTCCGCCCAAATAAATGCGCGTAGTTAGTTATCCAAGCACTAAATAAAGTATCTGAACGTACTCTTTCTTTTGACTCTTCCACACCAATACCCAACTCCCCGAAATGGACATTTGACTGTCCAAAATTGAGCTTAACAAGTTGCCATTTACCCATATTTAGCTTCCTGGTAATCGCTGTTGAATGTTTTCACTTAACCCGGTAAAGTTATCTAAAAGTTCTTGGATGTTATTAGCAGATGGAATTCCTTTTATCCCTGAACCATCTCTAGGAGTTTTGGTAATTTGACGGTAATACTCCAAATCACGGTAAAAGAAATTGAATTTTTTAAATTCTACTTTGCCATAACCTCTAGAACCGTGACCTCCTAACGCATCGTCTTCAAGGATTGCTAGGGCGATCGCTATATTTTCTAAATCTTTGATAGCTTGTTTGGCATTTTCAACGGTGTAAACCAGTTCAAAATCGAATATTGAACCTGCGGGAACGCGTTCAAATTGCCGAGGATTAGCAGCCGCAGTAACGCGATCAATACCGTTTTCAAATTTCCATTCCGTCATAAATAGACCCGTGTCTACTTTTTTGAGTTGTTCTGCTGATTGGGGTGATAAATGGGAATCGCGGACAATTAAACGTGCTGGACAGTTGCGCCCTTTGACTTTAATGTATTCCCCAACTGTTTCCCCTGGATTTAATTGACTGTTAGCATTTTCAACAAACCTACCTGTGCGACCATCCTTAGCCAAAGCAATGTATCGGCGTTGAACATTTTGTACACGTTCCAATCGTTGAGATGCAACTGTATCTACGTCTATCCAACAATTGGTACCTCCCGTGGAACCAAATAATCGAGAAACTAGACAAGTAGACGCGCCTTGGTAACGAATTAAGAGTCCCTCGATTTCGGTAAATCCATCTGCTAAATCATCGCTTTCATAACGATAAGTATTACTACCACTAGCACGATTGAGAGGTTTATTTGTTAATCTTTCTGTGATTGCACGTAACTTACCTTTGATAGAAGAACCAGGTAAGTAGGGATACTGGGTTAAAGGATCACGGATAACTGGTTTATCGAGTCCGCCAATATCAAGGTTTTCACCACCTCCACCAATATGTAGTCCGGTTTTGACTTCAATTTGGCTTTTGAGGGTAAATTTACCAAGTAAGGGTTTTTGTTCGAGGGATGCTGGCATAATTATTTTCCACCTTCAGCTTTATGATAGGCAATAATTGATTCGATAAATTGAACGAGGCGTTCAAAATCTTTTGTACTTTCGACTTTATCAATTGCTATTGAAATGACTTCTTCTAAAGGTTTTGCAGAACGCTGGCGGGCGGCTGCATAAGCGAGTTTCGGTTTGAGAAGTACGATATCAGCCTCTATTTTTCCAAAAATCAATTTGTCTTTCTTGTCATCAGCTTGTTTCTGGATATTTTTGACATTAAGAATTAGTTTTTCTGATCCAAAGTCGTTATTTTCTTGAATCGCTTGTTTTTCCTTTTCTGCTTGTTTTTGAATAATTTCTAATTCTTCTTGCAGATTTTTATCCTCATCTTGTTGTGCTAGTAAGGCTTTAATCTGATTAATGGCGTCTAGAAATTTGCGAACTTGGTTGGTTTCTAAACGCTGTTGCTTAAGATATGGTCCAAATTTTTCGGCGTGCTTCACTAAGTCCCGGATAGGATAGTTTTTTAGCCCATCTTTTAATCCGGTAATAGTTGTTTTGATTTGGTCAACAATTGGTTTTGAAGTATCAATTTGTGACATATTTTAAGAGTTACGATTTAGTAGTTCAATCCAAGTGGCGATCGCTCGAAAGTAAGGAGCATTATACGGGTTCTTTAAAGAGGTGCGAAATTCATCATCTTCTAGGACATTTTGCGGTAATCTTGCTAATGTATAGGCTATTTTTGGCAGATGTAGATAATAACGTGTTTCTATTGTATCATTTGATTTTTTGTCTTCAATATTCTTTAAGGCTTGCTCTTGAATTTGTGCTGTAATCAAGAGATTTCGGACAAAATTACGCGAAAATTCTCTGCCAATTTTCTGGCGTTCTAATCTAGAGACAAAAGGCAATATACCCCAAAGGGATGGGTTATCTTCTTGTTTCAGGTATCCAATAATCTTTTTTTGTACTTCATTTTCTTCATCTAAATGCTTAAGTTTTTCATCTGAATGATTTTGTGTTTCCATTCCCAACCATTCATCCCATTTAAAGACTTCTTTGAATAAGCTTAAACTATCGCGTCCGTTGCTTTTCGCTTGATGTTCTGCATCTCCTGATTCCTTGGCTGCTTGATAAAGGGGAAATTTAGCATCGGCAATACTCACACCTGCTGAAAGTGTAATATCTGGATGATGCCCTGTATAGGCACGAAAGCATTGGTAAATATCGAAGCAAAAACCTACAATTTCATTCCAAGCACCACTCACAAATAAATCGTCTCCTCCAGCATAAATGAAAAGTATCTTTCTCCCCTTATCTTCAGATGATTTTTCGTCTATAATATTATTTTTCTGGCTTTTAATGCTCTGAGGTGTCTGCTTAATTTCTTTAGGAATATTATTGCTACGATTAGCAGCTAAACTATTGAGATATACTTTAAAGAAATAGCTCATTTGTCGTGATAATCCAGCTAATTTTGCCAATGTTTGATTGTTCCCCAAACCTTTGGCAAAGATTTGACCTAACCTATCAACATCCATTCGTAAATAGCCAACTCGTTTAATACCTTGAAAATATGCTGCCATTTCTTCGGCACGCATAAAACCAGTTTCATCATGTTTTTCTGTTTCCTCACCATAATTACCAAGTAATATGGGTATGCAGTTGCGAAATTTATAATATTTTAAATCCCAATTATTAACGAATAAAACAGTGTGGTTATCGGAAATTGTTTGCTTTAATCTATCAAAGTTATCTTGTTTACGATAATCGAAATCCACTAGCTTATAATAAACATTATTTTCACTGATCTGATCGATCGCAGGTAGTTGAAACCACAGCTTATCTTCCTCATCTTTCTGCTCCCCTATTACCTTTTGCGGTTGCGATCGCACTATCGCATCCACACGAAATAGCTTCCCTCCCAAATCATACATTGTACAACAGGTACTACAAGCCATGACTGCACCCAATTCTTCGTTGAGTGGTTTTAAATCCTCTTCGTCATCACGATGGCAAACTTTGCAAGGGGTATGGGCGTGATATGGTTCGGTTAACTTGACAAGCGTATCAACGCGATCGCCAAACTTCCGCGCTTTATAAACTGCAAGGTTTTTGGTAGCAGTTGACCAATGTTTACTAAACTTGGCATTACGTATATCAGCAACAGGAAATTCGTCTGAACTATCGAGACCAAGATAAATTTTCCCTTGGAATTTCTCTAGCAACCATTGGTTAAACTGCAATCGAACTCGCCTTACAGCGGTTTTTGTCGCTTCAGTACCTGGAGCTAATATATATATGTTGCCACCACCTGCATATATAATATTAGTACGGGGAAGTTCTAACCGAGTTAGCAGCTGCGCTACAACTTCTTCCGTTACAAGTTCTAGATAAAAGCTGCGTGCCCGCAATGATTTAAGCGCACCATCAGAAGATATTGTGTAGATAAAGTTTTGAATTCCCGACAAGTCTCCAGCAACGATACTAAGTTGGGCTGCTTTTACTATCGCCGCCGCAACCGCCGCTGTCGTTTTTGCCTTGTCTACTAGTGCAACATCTGATTCACCATAGCTGATAAATGAGCCAAATTTTTCCAGAATCAGCGTTAGTAAGGAGAGGTTCTTCCAGTCTTCCTGATTATGCTTGAGAAAACTTATTTCTGAGTGGATTTGCTGTTTTAACTTTTTCAGTTCCGTTTCTAATTCAGCGGATGTTGGTGGCAGTTCTTGGGGGTAGCAGATAGTAGGATTTGAGTGGGCGATCGCGTGTGGCAACCAAAAATGCTGTTTAGTTTGACCGTGTGATAATTTGACCGCATCAAATAATAAACTTAAGGGTTTCGGGGTGCGATCGCTTGGCCACTGCAAGTGTTCTTTAGCTTCTGCAATAGCATCAGAATCGTCAGGTCTATCTAGCTGCAAGCCTGCCCAGTTAGCTAAATCTGATACTGCTTGTTGAATGACGGTTAGGGCTTCTTGATGTGAGGGATTGGACATTATTGGGAGTGGGGAGTGGGGAGTTATTCCTGAACCGCTAGAAGATTACCTATCTTATTAACCGCAGAGGCGCAGAGAACACAGAGATCTGAGTTAGAGAGATTTAGGTAATGACCGGGAAGGGAGTATGGTAAGTTCTGTGTAGGTTTTAGATATCAGGGTTGTGCTTGACTTATTGGCAATGTGCTGTAAGGGTGGACTGGATAGCTACATTTTCAGAGAATTAAGCTTAATTCAGCAAAGATCCTTAGTTTTTTGATACAAAAATTGACTTGACATACTTGAGTAGATTTTTAGAAATACTTTTTACCTGTCCCCGCACCCAAGGACCGCTGGTAATTTCTAAATATGGTTCCTTTTTATGAACCTCTTCTATCTGAGCTAAAGTACTGTGAATGACTGCTACAGGTGTTAAATTACCTCGATTGTGACAAAATTCATGCCACGCATCCACTGCCTCTGGCTTGGAACTAATAATTAAGTAGTGGGTACAAGCTTCTAAAATTGGCAGTTTTTCTGGCTGTACCATCCCACCAACATCGACAATAACTAAAGACTTCTGCTGTCGCAGTTGTAATATTGCTTGTGCGTGATAAGGAAAAAATCGTTCGGTTAATGCACCCTTATTGCGTAGCTTAAATGCTTCGATTTCTGCATCAGTCGCTTCTATACCTAATTCTAACACGTAGTTACCCTCTCCATCCCAGTGAGCGCGTTGTAGGTAAATATCAGGATACTCAGGTAATAAGGCTTGAAATAAACCATGGGATAGTACGCTTTTACCACTATCTGGTGGCCCGACGATGATCAATGCTGGACATAACCCAGTTTTAATATTAATTGCTTCCTGAGCAACCAGATGATTTTGGCGTCCATTTGGTGGAGTTATGGGAATTATTTGACCAATGTAAACTTGATGTGAATTAGTGGCGGATACCACTGCCCCTAGACGGGGGTCGTAGCAAGCAATCCAAGCGGTAGGATGTAGTTCGTGAGTTAGGTAGGAATAAAGCCACATTGGTGCGCGACCAGAAATTACCACGCCACCGGTGGTATCAATACCAGGGGGTAGTTCTAGGTTTTTTAGATCTTGTGGTTCAATTAGGCGATCGTTTTTAGTTAATTCTATCGATAGCACTTGGTATTTTAAACCTTGTGCTAACAGTGATTCACTTAGATATAGGCGTAAAGCCGTGATCGTGCCTTCGCTCATGTTTTTCAGTGACTTTTGTTTCTCTGTGTATTATGTCATTATTAATAGAATAGGGGTCTTCTATTATTTTTTACTACATGTAATATTGTAGTGCTTGATGACGAGGGATAATATATATAGGTGTGAAAATTGACGAAAGATTTTCATTTACCACCAACTCCCCAAATTTTGCAACGGCTGGCGGCGGGACAACTTGCTAATCGGCTGGTGCGATCGCTGCGGTTGTGGGTACTGATAAATAAACTCTATGGCAGTCCAGACTGGGCGAATCAACTTCCTACGGTTTTTACGTACTCCCAGTTGCGCGATCAGCTATTTGCCTACGGTCACCCCAAAAGCGATAAGTTAAATGCTCAAGAAATCAGTTCGGAGTGTGGCGATCGCACCTGCATTTGTCATCTTACTTTCTCAGAGATTGTCTTTGGGCAAAACTCACAAATTAGTGTTGATCAATGGCAGCAGTCGATGGTTCAGCTGAGTGGGATGAGTGAGGCGAAGCTACTTCAGATGTTGCAACAGCGTCCTTTTGCTACTGTAAATCGTTCTCTGAGGGATGACCTCAAGCATCTGGTTCAGCAAGGGTGGTTGCAATCAATGGGGAGAAAAAGCTATAGCTGTGTTTTGGTAGGAGGTTTACCAACTCTGCCAGAGCAAACAGCCAGACAAACAAGCACAGAAGTTAGTCTAGCTTCTCTAGATCTAGCACAGATATGGGAATTACTGCGAGTCTTGGAGTCAATCTCATTCGTGCAGCCAAATTTATCATTAATTATCAGCAAGTTGTGGGAGCAAATTGCCGATTCTTCCACTTCTGGAAAGCTTTATGCCAAAGACCCGCAGCAAAGAATATTCCTGCACCTGGACTACATTCTTTCTCCACAGATGCAAGACCGGGTGGATAATTATCAGGAACAGATAGAACAGCTTTGGCACAAACCTCCCGGTGGCGTAGTGCAGTTTGAGTATTGGTTAGCAGCCGTAGAGAGAAAGGTTAAGGTCACTGTTTATCCAGTGTGTCTCCATTACCTGCGCCGTGCCAAATACCTCAGTGCATACGGAATCGATCCCAAGGGTGATGTGGCATGGCACAACTATCGGTTAGACCGGATTGGGGGCGATCGCCTAAAAGTTTTAGCTTGGGGCGACCCCCTTGTTCCCAAGCAATTGAAACAGATGTGGCATACAGGAACTCTCCCGACGCCAGAATATATTGATGCGGAATTAAAAGCAGCTTGGGGTTTTAATTTCTATCTCCCCAAAAAATTGCTCATTCTCCGGTTTTCAGCAAATTTTGCTAAGTGGTACGTGGATAACACCACAAGACATCCCACCTTTTGTGCTGTAGCATACGACCAATTACCAAAGTTAATTACGAGAAACACTCCAGACGAGGAAGAACGTCAACAGTTGTTAGCAATTATTAGTCACTATTCCAGAGACGACGCCTATTACACTGCCTGGATACGTGCTGGTGATATTAACGTCCTAATGCGCCTACGAGAATGGCGACCGAACGGCGAAGTTATTGCACCCCTATCCATTCGGCAACAAATGACAGCAGAAGCAGCGCAAGAATTAGCCAATTACCAACACCTGAGGAAGCATAGATCGATGAGAAAATTGCTCTTAAAATTAATATAGGAGAGCAGCGATCGCGCTAAGTAGGTGGGCAGGAAAATTTATAACTATGTAACGAAATGTAAAATCGGCAGAAAGCTTATCAATGAATTGTTCCAACAATTTTACAGAACTTAACATACATTGATTTTATTGTGCCCACCTACTTATATCAGTTAAAAATTCGTCAAAATAGGGAGAGTCTCAAAATGCAAATCACAGCCATTAAACGCGGTCAAACCTTAGAAATTTCCGAAAATCTGGATATTCCTGACGGTCAAGTGATAAAAATTGAAATTATCGATGCTGGAATCAATCACGACAAAGGCAAATTTGGTGACAACTTAGAGGAATTTCGTTGCCAACATAATATTGCAGAATTAGATATCGATATTGATGCTATTTTTGGAGATGTTCGCGATAAATCCCCCGGTCGTGAGGTAAATTTGTGACAATAATATATCAGATTATGCTAATTTTAATGACTTGCAAATCGAAAATTGGTATTTGTAAATGTAAGCATCTTCTACTACAAGCGAGCAAGATGCTCGCACTACGAATTTACGCTCATTGGGATGCACTCTCAATATATGCTCAAGCCAATATTCATGGCGATGATGAAGGCAGTAGGCAAACCCAACGCTAGAGTGAGAGTTTGTCAAGATCCACTGTTAGGAGGCGTCGGTGAAGCCCTGAAATGGGAAAGGATTAAGGAAATTATTGAGCGTTACAAAGGCATGGTTAATCTGTTTGTGGTTTGCGTAGATCGGGATGGTAAAGAAGGTAGAAAGGTAGCACTGGCTAGTATTGAGCAGCAGGCAAGAAATATTCTAACTGGCGGTAGACTTGCGCCCCTAAAAGTCTGAAATGACCATTATCTGTTAATACACATTGTTAATCGTTTGCGATCGTTGCCAGCAGAATCCCTAAGAGGCGATCAATAGGCGTTATATCATATTCAGTAATATCAATAACAAGTTCAGTTCCTGAGAGTTTGAGGAATTTCCAACTGCTGCCGTTAGTTACACTACCGTAGATATTGGGAATGGCAAGATTGTGAGTTTGATTAAACTGTTGTGCTGCTACCATAGCGGCGGCACATTGCCCTAGCCCATTTTCTAAAATGCCACGTTTGGCTTCAGCAATCACCACAACTGGAGCTTGAATCACCGATTGAATGGGGCTAAGGCTAATTAAAAAATCACAGTAGCCATTTAACTTCCGTTCCGGGTCTACGTTAAATTCTTTACCAGCAAATACACTTATCTGCTGCTGTTTTATCTCTCTTACTTCCAGCAGCACTTGGGCAATAATCCCGCTATAACGAGCAATTTCCGAACCCACTGCGATCGCCCAAGGCATTTCCCGCTCCAGAATTGCCACTAGCAGTTCCGTCGGTTGCACGGGCTGACTTTGAATGAGCGATCGCGTTTCCCGAATGGTGAGATTGAACTGTTCAAGCACCATTTCCAGCGTAAAGTCACTATATGCCATCCCAATATTGCCTATATTTTTCTCCCCAAGTATGACATCCTGATAATGCAGGTACAGAAACACACCACACTCCATTTTTTTGCCAAAAAACCGCTTTGATTTTCATCAGAAAATATCCATCAGTCTGTACTCAGAAATTTTAACGTCTCTAGTGGCTCCACGGCGCTGCGCTCATGAACCGAAAAAGATTGGTCTTGTCAGATCAGCAAACGCAACTTGTTGGGCGGCTTCATCAAAGACAAGAATTAGCCAATTACCAACTTCTGAGGAAGTCGCATGCTATTTTTGGAGATGTTCGCGATAAATCCCCGGTCGTGAGGTAAATTTGTGACCATTCAATTTCTGCTAGATAGTAATATAATTTCCGAACCCATGAAGAAAAGACCTAACGCAAAAGTCATGGCGAAATTATTGCACCACGTGGGGGAAAGATAACACCCCTACCTCATTGAATCGCAGCGAATTGATGGGTGTAGAGTGAATTTGTGCGCGTACCTACTACCAAGCATTACGATAGTGGTTTCCTCCTCAATGGAATTTTACCGGACGTAATCGCCGTCCACCACTCGACCCGATTAATGCGCTGATGAGTTGGGGGTATGGAGTATTGTTAGCACGGCTGTTTGCTGCTTGCGTACAGGTTGGACTCGACCCATATTTGGGTTTTTTCCATGTTCATAAGGATATAAAACCATGCAAGTTGAGCTTTCTCCTGCCGATGAGCAGTACATTAAATATCGTTGATAGATTAGCTAGGATGCCACGCCAAGATATAGTGCTGTGCGATATTGTGAAAGCTAAACTCTTTCCCTGACTGTCATCCATAAAATTAACATACTACCCTGCTAAGAGCTCCCTCTTGTTTCTTGAAAGCGCCCCACCGGCGGCGCACCACCCGTTATGAAGGTCAGAAACACCTCCTATTCCCTATTCCCTGCTCCCTGCTAAGAGCTCCCTCTTGTTTCTTGAGAGGTAAAACTGGCATTACCTATTGGGAATACTAAGTTTGAAAGCCTTGAAGATTGAGTAGTATGGTTAGCAATCTAGTGAGTATTGCCGGATATCGCATTAGTGAAGAACTTTACAATGGTTCGAGAACGGTAGTTTATCGAGGTTATAGAGAGACTGACTCCTTACCTATAGTGATTAAGCTGCTGAAGAACCCATATCCGGGTTTCAGCGAACTCTTGTCGTTTCGCAATCAGTACACCATTGCCAAAAATCTTAACTCACCTCTGATTATCCAAACCTACAGCCTAGAACCTTACCAAAATGGCTATGCGCTAGTGATGGAAGATTTTGGGGGAATTTCTTTAAAAGATTATTTCAACTCTGTAAAGACGCGATATATGGTGCCCCTACAGGAATTTTTGCAGATTGCGATCGCCCTGTGCAATGCCTTAGATATGCTCTATCGGGAGCGCATTATTCATAAAGATATCAAACCTAGCAATATTTTAATTAATCCTGAAACCAAACAAGTTAAATTAATTGACTTTAGTGTTGCATCCTTACTACCACGGGAAACCCAAACCCTAATCAATCCCAATATCTTAGAAGGGACACTTGCTTATATCTCTCCAGAACAAACAGGAAGAATGAATCGCGGGATTGACTACCGGACTGACTTCTATTCAGTTGGTGTCACTTTCTACGAATTACTCACAGGAGAATTGCCATTTTCATCAAACGATGCGATGGAATTGGTACATTGTCACATTGCTAAACCAGCGCCTTTAGTACATAAAATTAACCCGCAAATCTCATCTTCACTATCAGAAATCGTCAAAAAGCTGATGTCGAAGAATGCTGAAGATCGCTATCAAAGTGTATTAGGGTTGAAATGTGATTTAGAAAATTGTTTGACTCAACTCCAAGAAATTGGTAAAGTCGAGAGTTTCAAAATCGCACAAAGAGATGTGTGCGATCGCTTTATCATCCCCGATAAACTCTATGGACGAGAAGCCGAAATATCAACCCTCCTCCAAGGATTTGAAAGAGTCAGTCTTGGGGCAAGAGAAATGATATTAGTAGCGGGGTTTTCTGGGATTGGAAAAACGGCGGTGGTGAGTGAAGTTCATAAACCAATTACACGGCAGAGGGGATACTTTATTCGGGGTAAATACGATCAATTTAATCGGAATATTCCCTTGAGTGCATTTGTACAAGCCTTGCGGGATTTGATCAAGCAATTACTCAGTGAAAGTGATACCCACTTACAGCGATGGAAAACCCAAATTTTAGAAGCCGTAGGAGAAAATGGACAAGTCATCATTGAAGTGATTCCCGAATTAGAAAATATCATTGGACAACAACCTACTCCGCCGGAATTATCGGGAACAGCAGCACAAAATAGATTCAATTTGTTATTCCAAAAGTTTCTGCAAGTCTTCACAAAACGAGAACACCCTTTAGTCATATTTTTGGATGATTTACAGTGGGCAGATTCGGCTTCATTAAATCTAATAGATCTGCTCATGGAAGATTCAGAAATAGGTTATCTCTTATTGATTGGGGCTTACCGAGATAATGAAGTGTCGCCAACCCATCCTCTAATGCTTACTCTAGATGCAGTCGGTAAAGCAGGGGCAAAAGTGAGTACTATCCCCTTGCAACCTTTAAGCCAATCTAGTCTCAATCATCTGGTCGCTGATACCCTCAATTTTCATGAAAACTTAGCGCAACCATTAGCAACGTTAGTGTATCAAAAAACCAAAGGGAATTCGTTTTTTGCAACCCAGTTTTTGAAGGCATTACATCAAGATAAACTGATTCAATTTGACCACCAAGGGGGGCATTGGCAGTGCGATATTGTGGGAGTAAAAGAAGCAGCATTGACGGATGATGTGGTAGAATTCATGGTGCTACAATTGCAGAAATTGCCACCAGAAACTCAAAATATTCTCAAACTAGTGGCTTGCATCGGCAATCAGTTTGACTTAAATACTGTAGCAATTATTGCAGAAAAATCAGTAACGGAAACAGCTACGGCGCTGTGGAAGGGGTTGCAAGAAGGGTTAATTTTGCCTATTACTGAAACTTACAAGTTTTTCCAATTCAACGAATCAGATCAGGTAAATCATGATCTTGACATCACAATTCCCTATAAATTTTTACATGATCGCGTCCAACAATCGGCTTATTTCCTGATTCCTGAAGACCAAAAAACAGCAACTCATTTGAAAATTGGACAATTACTTCAGCAAAACTCCTCAGAGACAGAACTTGAGAAAAAATTGTTTGATATCGTCAATCATCTCAATGTCGGGCAATCTCTGATGACTCAACCATCACAACGCACTGAATTATCCCAGTTAAATCTAGCCGCTGGACGTAAAGCAAAATCAGCGACTGCCTATAGTGCTGCAATCACCTATTTCACAACGGGGATAGAATTGCTCCCCCAAGATTCTTGGCAATCCCAATATGAATTAACCCTTGCTCTCCATCAAGCGACCGCAGAGGTTGCCTACTTAAGCGGGCAGTTTGAAAAAATGGAAGCGATCGCCTCAATCACCCTCAAGCACAGCAAAACCCTATTAGATAAAATTACCACCTACGAGACTCAGATTCAAGCATCTCTGGCACAGAATCGGCCTGCAGAATCAGTTCAGACTGCCTTGAATGTCCTCAAGCAACTCAGTATCCACTTGCCCAAAGCCCCAACCACAGTACAAACCTTACTAGGGTTAGCCAAAACTAAACTGATTTTAGGGCGCAAAAAACCGTCTGACTTGCTGAATTTGCCCACCATGTCCAAGCCTGAGAAATTAGCAGCGATGCGGATTCTTGCCAGTACGACAAGTGCCGCTTTCCTTGGCAGCCCAAAACTATTTCCCCTTTTGGTGTTTCAGCAAGTAAGTTTATCAGTACAGCATGGCAATAGCCCTCTGTCTGCCTATGCTTATGCTTGCTATGGCACTATTTTATCTGGCATGTTGAGTGATATAGATGGGGGCTATGAATTTGGTCAGTTGGCACTACAAATTTTAGAGAAATTCAATGGTAGATATCTCCAATCCAAAGTTCTGGTTCCCGTAAACATTTTTACCCTTCACTGGAAACAGCACCTCCAGTCCACCTTAGCGGGACTTCAGGAAGGCTACCAAGTTGGTTTGGAAACTGGTGATGTGGAGTGTTCTGCCTGGTGTGCCTCTTTCTTGAACCAACATTTGTACTGGAGTGGGCATGAACTTTCTGATTTAGAGCAAACTCTCCTCCACTATAGCGAAGCCATAAAACTATCGAAGCAAGATACCGCCTTGGCTAACATTGGTACATGTCACCAATCTGTACTGAACCTGCTAGGAAAATCTCTCAACCCCAGCATTCTCGATGGTTCAGCATATTCGGAAGCGCAGAATGCGATCCAAGAAGCGGTTGGTGATGGCTCTGGATTATTCTCTTATTATGTCCAACAGACTTATTTGAGTTATTTATTGGGTGAGTTTGAAAGTGCAGTCAAACAAGCCACCATTGCCCAACAATATGCAGAGAATGGAATATCCCTGTTTGCCAATGTACCTTTCAATCTCTACGATTCCTTAGCTAGGCTGGCACTATATCCTTCTGCAAACAAAGCAAGGCGATCGCAAATCCTGCGCCACGTCACCCAAAACCAGAAAAAATTGCAGAAGTGGGCTGGCTTTGCCCCGATGAATTTGTTACATAAATTTTATCTAGTAGAGGCAGAACGGTATCGAGTGCTGGGAAAACTGGCACAAGCACAGGAGATGTACGATCTTGCTATCTCTGGGGCAAAAGAAAACCAATATATTCAAGAAGAAGCACTCAGTCATGAACTAGCAGCTAAATTTTATCTTGACCGGGGTAAAAAGCAATTTGCTCAAATTTACATCACAAATGCTTACTATAGCTACGCTCGTTGGGGAGCAAAAGCTAAAGTTGTAGACTTAGAACAACGTTATCCCGAATTATTAGCAACCGTACTTCAGCAACCACCAATCAGCCCAAAATCAGACAATTTTATCCTCAATTCAGCTGATAAAACTATTTTCTCTAGTGGTACAAGTATTTCAAGAAACCTTGATTTAGCAACTCTTTTTAAAGCTTGTCAAGCACTATCCAGTGAAATCCAATTTGAGAAGTTATTATCAGCTTTGATGCAAGTAGTTATCGAAAGTGCTGGTGCAAACAAATGTGCTTTGATGTTATCCAAAGACAAAAACTTAACCATAGAAGCAATTGCCACATTAAAGGCAACTGACACAACGATTCACAGCACTTTGCAGCCATCCATACCCATAGAATTAAGTCAAGATATTCCTATTAGTGTCATCAACTATGTCTTTCGTACCAGTGAACCTCTAGTGATTGATGATGCAATAGTCCAAACTTCCCTCACATCTGACCCTTATTTTCAAGAAGCGCAACCCCAGAGTCTTTTGTGTACACCCATCATCAACCAAGGAAAATTGATTGGTATTCTTTATTTAGAAAATAACCTGACTGCAGGGGCATTTACAAGCGATCGCTTACAAGTTCTCAATCTCCTCACCACTCAAGCTGCTATTTCTCTAGAAAATGCTCAGCTTTATCGCCAATCAGAAGAATACTCCCACACTCTTGAAGAAAAAGTCAAAGAACGCACCCAGGAACTAAAGCATTATTGCACTCAGTTAGAATCAACACTAGAACAACTTTACTCTACCCAGGCTCAACTCATTCAATCTGAAAAAATGTCCAGCTTAGGACAATTGGTTGCAGGTGTAGCACACGAAATCAATAATCCAGTTAGCTTTATCTATGGTAACCTTTACTCCGCCAAGAAATATATTCAAGATTTAGTTGGACTAATACAACTTTACCAGCAACACAATTTTAACCTAGTGCCAGAACTTGAACAGAGGGCAAAAGCGATAGATATAGATTTTTTAATCGAAGATCTACCTAAATTGTTGAAGTCGATGGAAGTTGGTGCTGAAAGAATTAGAGAAATTGTCTCTTCTCTTCGGAACTTCTCTCGTTTGGATGAAGCAGAAATGAAAGAAGTGAATATTCATGAAGGTATCGATAGTACACTGATGATTCTAGAGCATCGTCTCAAGGCTGCATCTGATCGTCCAGCAATTAAGTTGATTAAAGAATACGGCAATTTGCCATTAGTAGAATGCTATCCTAAACAACTGAATCAGGTTTTTATGAATATTATATCTAATGCTATTGATGCTTTAGAAGAAGCATTTACCAATAACAAAAATGTAAAAGATCTCCAAATTATTCTAAAAACTGAAGTCATAGATAAGCAACATGTTATGATTCGTATATTAGATAATGGTCCGGGAATTTCAGAAGAATTGCAAAAATTTTTATTTGACCCATTTTTTACCACTAAAACAGTCGGCAAAGGTACAGGTTTAGGTTTGTCTCTGAGTTATAAAATTATTACTGAAAAACATCAAGGACAATTAAAATGTATTTCTCAGCCAGGTAAATTGACAGAATTTGCAATCATAATCCCTCTGTATCAATCAGGAGTAGATAACCTACGGAGGCAACAAGCGCTTCAAAATACATACGATGGGGTAGAGATGTAAGAAGCCAGACGAAGCCGATGTCTTATTTGGCAAGCGTTTGGAAGTAAAAGACGCACGCGATCGCTACGCCAACATTGAAATCGGCTACCTCTTACAAAAAATGGAAGGCGAAGGGGTGAAAGTCACTATGTCCCATGCCCAAATCCTAATTAAATTATCGTTTTTAGGCGTTCTACCAACTGTGGCGTTTGCACCACACCCTCAATTCGGTCTACTGGCTGACCCTGCTTAAACAGTACCAGCGTTGGTAAAGCTGCTATTCCGTACTGACTTGCCAATTGAGGGTATTTTTCAGTGTCGATTTTAACAACTCGCAGGCGACCACGCAGGTGGCTATGGACTTGCTCTAAAATCGGAGTCATCATCTGACAAGGACCACACCAGTCAGCGTAAAAATCTACTAACACAGGTAAATCAGAACCACACAGCATCTCTTCAAAGCTATCGAATTGCTTTTTTGTAGCCATATAATACACACCAGTTTTTTATTGTCTGATTTCCATGGTAGTTCTTGCCAAGGCGAATCAGGGCAAGATCATCTTCTTTTATGATGGCTGCTTATGGTGGCTGCATCACCCTATGATAATTAACGCGGTTAATCAATCAAGAGGAATACGGATGGAACTATTACCAGAGAATTTGCAAAGTTTGCAGGGTAAAGTAGCAATTATTACAGGGGCTTCACGGGGGATCGGAAGAGCGATCGCCCAAGAATTAGCCACATTAGGAGCGAACATAGTTGTTAACTATAGCAGTTCTAGTCATGCAGCCGAAGAAGTCGTTGATACAATCACAAAAGCCGGAGGAAGTGCGATCGCCCTCCAAGCTGATGTTTCCAAAACCGATCAAGTAGAAGCCTTGTTACAAAGTGTGACAGAAAAATTTAATCGCGTCGATATCCTCGTCAACAACGCAGGCATTACCCGCGACACCCTATTGTTAAGGATGAAGCTAGAAGATTGGCAAGCAGTCATTGATCTTAATCTGACTGGCGTTTTCTTGTGTACTCGCGCCGTCAGTAAAGTCATGCTAAAACAACGTTCTGGGCGGATCATCAACATTACCTCCGTTGCTGGACTTATGGGTAACCCTGGACAAGCAAACTACAGCGCCGCCAAAGCTGGAGTCATCGGCTTTACCAAAACTATCGCCAAAGAATTTGCCTCTCGCGGTATCACCGTAAACGCCGTCGCCCCTGGTTTCATCGCCACCGACATGACAAGCAATACCAAAGCTGAAGAAATCCTTAAATATATTCCCCTAGGTCGTTACGGTCAACCAGAAGAAGTCGCCGGCATGGTACGTTTCCTCGCCGCCGATCCCGCCGCCACATACATTACAGGGCAAGTTTTTAACGTTGACGGCGGAATGGTGATGGGGTGAGGGGGGAGAGGGTGGGGTGGGAGGTGAAGAGAGTGTGGGGGGGGTGGGGAGTGTGGGAGGGGTGGGAGGTGTGGGGAGTAGTTGCGATTAACTAGGTTTTAAAAGGAATTCCATTATCACTTTTCTCCCCACACTCTCTTCACACTCCCCCCTCTCCCCACCCTCCCCACACTCCCCACACTCTCTTCACACTCCCCACTACACCGCTCTTACCCTTTGCCAAACGGTAAAGCTCAAAAGTAAAATGATGCCAATGGAGGTGGTCAGCATGACAACAAAGGACATACCTTGTATTCTCATTGCCAGCAAGTTACAAACCAAGGTGATTGACCAAAGAATGAGTGCGGCGTGACGCTGGGATAAACCCCACGCTAGCAAGCGGTGGTGTAGATGGTCTTTCCCAGGGGTACTCATGGGGTTTTTTCCTGCCATTAGGCGCCGCACAACGACTTGTGTGGTGTCTAGCACTGGTAACAGGAGAAATAAAACTGGAGGGACTAAGGCGAAGACTGTGGTAACCTGGAGTTTCCCTAAAATACTGGTTGCTGCTAGCACATAGCCGAAAAAGTAGGCCCCAGCATCTCCCATGATAATGTGGGAGGGGTGGTAGTTGTGACGCAAAAAGCCTAGTGCTGCGCCTCCTAATGCTGCTAGAACTAACGTCGCTGCTGCGCGATTAGGAAATTGGGCTGAAACAGCTAATAAACTTAGAGAAGTGATAAAGCCTACACCTCCTACCAAACCGTCCATTCCGTCCATCAAGTTGATGGCGTTGGTAATTGCTACTACCCAAAAGACTGTCAGTAATATCGACATTATATAATCAATGGGTGTGCCAAATATAACTTGAATTCGGATACCATTCGCAACCAGCAAAAGAGCCGTGAGGATCTGAATCAACATGCGAACAGAGGGAGGTAAGCCGTATTGGTCGTCGATAAAGCCAACCAGAACCAATACCGAACCTCCTAGTAGAATAGTCAATACCTGAGCTAATACGTGTTGAACTTCGATGGGTCGTAAAAGACTGGCTAGTACCATTGCGGCAATGACTCCGGCGTAAATAGCCAGACCTCCAGCATTTGGTAAAGGTTCTTTATTCAGCCGTCGTGCGTTTGGTTGGTCAGCCCAACCTACCCGCAAGGCAAATTTGCGTACTCTCGGTATTAAATGCCACGTTACAACACAAGCCAACAGAAACGTAAATACTACTGCTAACCAGCCGGAACCGCTAGGTTCAGCAATACCGAGAGACTTAAGGAAGTTATATATATTCATCTAAAAACCTCGGTAAGCGGGAAACCCCACTGTGATAGTAATCAATTTTTTTCAATTTACACGCCATTTTATAAGCTTAGGGGATTAGCACTCTTTGTCTGTGAGTGCTAAATTGTCTAATGGAAGTGCTAGGAAACTGAAACATGTCTAAAATTGTTGCATTTAATGACGAATCACGACGGTCCTTAGAACGGGGTATTAATGCCCTCGCTGACGCGGTGAAAATCACTTTGGGTCCTAAAGGGCGCAACGTTCTTCTAGAGAAAAAATTTGGTGCACCCCAAATTGTCAACGATGGGATCACTGTTGCTAAGGAAATTGAACTAGAAGACCCCTTAGAAAACACTGGCGCGAGACTCATTCAGGAAGTCGCGTCAAAAACCAAAGATGTTGCTGGAGATGGCACCACTACCGCTACTGTATTAGCACAGGCAATCATTCGGGAAGGTTTGAGGAACGTCGCCGCAGGTACTAACCCAATCAGCTTGAAGCGGGGAATCGACAAAACCGTGGAAGCTTTGGTGCTAGAAATTGCAGCCGTGGCAAAGCCAGTGGAAGGAAGTGCGATCGCCCAAGTTGCTACTGTATCTGCTGGTAACGACGAAGAAGTCGGCAACATGCTAGCAGAAGCGATGGAAAAAGTGACTAAAGACGGTGTAATTACCGTAGAAGAATCCAAGTCCCTGACAACAGATTTGGAAGTCGTTGAGGGAATGCAGTTAGACAGGGGTTATATTTCCCCCTACTTCATCACTAACAACGATCGGATGACGGTAGAATACGAAAATGTTCGCATCCTGATTACTGATAAGAAAATCAGCAGCATCCAGGACTTAATTCCCGTGTTGGAAAAGGTTGCCCGTTTAGGTCAGCCCTTGCTGATTATTGCAGAAGATGTAGAAGGGGAAGCCTTGGCGACTTTGGTAGTGAACAAAGCGAGGGGTGTCCTCTCAGCATGCGCCATTAAAGCACCTGGTTTTGGCGATCGCCGCAAAGCATTGTTGGAAGACATTGCCATTCTAACTAGCGGACAGTTGATTTCTGAAGAAATCGGCTTAAACTTAGATACCGCAACTTTAGAGATGCTGGGGACTGCCCGAAAAATCACTATCGATAAAGAAAGCACCACTATAGTTGCTGCTGGTGATCACAAGGGAGACGTAGAAAAGCGAGTTGCTCAAATTCGCCGACAACTGGAAGACACCGATTCGGAATACGATCAAGAAAAACTCCAAGAACGGATCGCAAAGCTTGCTGGTGGAGTTGCGGTCATTAAAGTCGGTGCAGCGACAGAAACCGAACTTAAAGACCGCAAACTGCGAATTGAAGATGCCCTCAATGCTACCAAAGCTGCTGTAGAAGAAGGCATTGTTCCTGGTGGTGGCGCGACGCTGATCTACTTGGCGAAGAAGGTAGCAGAAATCAAAAAGAGCCTCAACGCCGAAGAACAGATTGGTGCTGATATTGTGGCACGAGCCCTCGAAGCTCCCTTGCGCCAAATCGCAGATAATGCTGGTGTAGAAGGTTCTGTTATTGTTGCCAGAGTTCAGGAAACCGACTTGAACATTGGCTACAACGCTGCTACTGGGGAATTTGAGGACTTAATTGCCGCTGGGATCATTGACCCTGCCAAAGTTGTACGTTCCGCTTTGCAAAACGCCGCTTCTATTGCTGGTATGATTTTAACCACCGAAGCGATCGTGGTTGAAAGACCAGAGAAGAAATCCGCAGGTGGTGCGCCTGACATGGGTGGCATGGGCGGCATGGGCGGCATGGGTGGCATGGGCGGCATGGGCGGCATGGGCGGCATGGGCATGATGTAGGAGGAGTCAGGAGTCAGGAGTCAGGAGTCAGGAGTCAGGAGTCAGGAGTCAGGAGTCAGGAGTCAGGAGCACAAAAAGCTTTGTGTCTAGCTTGTAGACAAAAGCAATCTGCTATAAATACGGCGTCCTTGTTCCAATCCTATAACTGAAGCTGTTGGTTCCCCTGCTCCCCTGCCCCCTTCCCTCCTGCCCCCGACACCCCACACCCCACACCCTCTGAATAACAATCTGCTGTATTGTTAGTAGTTAGTTGCTAGTTGTACTTTCTACTAACAAGCAATTCAGAAACCCGGTTTCTTAAAAGTTACCGGGTTTCTGAGTTATTACTAAACAGCAGCTTCGTAATTACCACACCTGATTGAGTACGGAATCCAGTGGGAGGCGAGGGCGTGAAATAGCTAAAATTCAGAAATATGAAACAAGTTGAGAATTTTATGCCTGCAAAAGTAGAAATTTATACCTGGAAAACTTGCCCTTTTTGCATTCGTGCCAAACATTTACTGACCCAAAAGGGGGTTCAATTCACTGAATACAGTATTGATGGGGATGAAGGAGCACGAAACAAAATGGCTCAAAGGGCAAATGGAGGACGCTCTTTGCCGCAAATTTTTATTAATGATTGCCACATTGGTGGCTGTGATGATATTCACGCCTTAGATGCTCAAGGCAAGCTGGATCTTCTCCTAAAACAATAAAAAATTCATAATTCATAATTCATCCTTCATAATTCACTTGTACACCTACAGCAAATTGCAGCCTATTGTACTCCTGACTCCTGACTCCTGACTCCTGTATTCTGCTGTTTATTTACCCCAACCACCTTACCAACGGTAGATTTGATGCATATAGGTTTTGATCGCAGCTATAAACCCGATCCGTCACGGTTAAAAAAGTAATATTTCGGTAGTTGCTTTACCTGTCGCAGCATTGATGGTTAAAGGTTGAGGTTACACCTGTGTAATTTCCTTCACACCCTGGTAATTTGACATAAATTGCCGAGAAATTGGAAACTACAGTGGTGCTAGATGCTGAAAATCAGCTACTTCATGGGGAAAATAGCTATCGAAAATCCGTGCATCACCTAATTTCGAGGTGGTGTCCGTCGCTTTTGCAGGAAATCAGGAATATCCAATCCAGGTTTTTCTCTGGGTTCTGGAGTTGGTGCAGGCGCTGGCTGATTAAATATTGGATTCACTGTTTGTGACTGTTGCATTGGTCGTTTTGTTGTAGGTTGTGGGGATACTCCTCGCGCATTGGCAGCGTTTTGCTGTGGTGGGCCTTGCATTTCACCTGTAAATCCAGTAGCAATTACGGTGATTCGCACCTCTCCTTGGAGCCTGTCATCAATCACTGCCCCAAAAATAATATTGGCATTGGGATCAACTACTTCATAGATTGTTTCCGCAGCCGCATTCACTTCGTGTAAGGTGAGGTCGCTACCACCAGTAATGTTAAACACAACTCCTCTAGCGCCTTCAATAGAACTTTCCAGCAATGGGGAGGAGATGGCTGCGATCGCCGCTTCTCTTGCTCTTGATTTTCCCGAACCAATACCGATCCCCATCAACGCCGATCCTGCATCAGCCATCACCGCCCGGACATCAGCAAAGTCAACGTTTACCAATCCTGGAATTGTGATGATGTCAGAGATTCCCTGTACCCCTTGACGTAGTACATCATCTGCGTAACGAAACGCTTCCTGTACGGGCGTTTGCTCGGGGATCACTTCCAACAGCTTATTATTCGGGATGATAATAAGTGTATCTACCCTACTTTTTAGGCCTTCGATGCCTTGCTCAGCTTGATTGGTGCGACGGCGTCCCTCAAAGATAAATGGACGTGTCACCACGCCAACAGTGAGAGCACCCATTTCTTTCGCTATTTCCGCCACAATTGGGGCTGCACCCGTACCAGTTCCCCCACCCATACCAGCGGTGATAAATACTAAATCCGCACCCTCTAAAGCTGTAGCAATCTCGTCCCGTGATTCCTCAGCTGCCTTTTGACCAATGGCAGGATTACCACCTGCACCCAATCCTCGCGTCAGCTTCTGTCCAATTTGCAACCGCCGAAAATCTGAGGCCAAGGTAAGAGCTTGGGCATCAGTGTTAATTGACCAAAACTCCACCCCACTCACATCTGAAGCGATCATACGGTTAACGGCGTTTCCACCACCGCCACCCACACCAATCACTTTAATGTTGGCAACCCGACCGGGAACAATATCGCCAATTCGGCTGTCTTCATTCGCGATCTTCTTGCTGTCATGGTTTTGGCTAAAGTTTAGCCCGGAATGATTAAAGGGATTAGTAGTGTTGATTGCCAACGAGATCCCTGGTTGTCCTGAAGACTGAGAGTTTTTATAGTTAAGCTCTTGGTTATTATCAAGTGTCATTGCATTCAGAAAGGTAGATAAACGACTTTTTAAGGTGTTATTCACCTAAGAATCAACTATAGTTTGACGCTGCCATAATCTATGGTACTTTTGTTGGTTGTTGTCGCTACTGCCAACCGTTTGGTGGATGGCAAGTTTGGAAGTTTGCTACAGGATGAACAATTAAGGCATCCAATCGCACGGCTAATGCTAAAGAAGTATACCCATATTTACCTGAAATTAACCTGTATAACTTCCACAAGATATTAATATCTTGACTACTTTTTTCTCGATTTGGCTCAGTAAGTCTTTGGTATCTCCACTGCCCTGGATCTATTTATACTAGGATTTTATACTTGTCACTAATTTTACTACCTTTGTAGACACTAATATTCTCGGATACTCAGCAATAATACTAACTCATTCTGGTATAATCTTAATAAATATCCCAGACAACACTGCTAAAGACAGTGTTGTCTGGTTTCAGAATCAGTCACCCAGAATAATTTCAAGTTATTCTGTATACATATTATTGCGAAAAAAGTAATTCTGTATACAAAACACAGAGTTAATAGCGCAATTTGTAAAGACGCCTATTGTAGCGTCTTTTCTACCTTGACAAAAATCTGGTCAATAGATTTACCTGACTTTCTGTTTGGTTTACCGCTGCTGGAGTTATACGTTTACAGCACATTGCAAGTAAATAAAGTACAGTACTGAGGTCTAAAAGGCAGACTCTAAGGACTTTTTACTTCTGACTCCTGAATTCTGCTGCAATATTTTTTCTCCAGCGAAAAATAGGTAGCTACGGAATGTTTGGTTTTGCTCACCACCCATCTACTGAACAGCTACCGTTCCTTGCTTTTATACCAGTACAGCGGACGCAGAAATAACCAACCGTCCAAAATCAGCTAAAAGCCTATATTATAAGCTTTTTTAATTTTGAACAAGAAGATTCTGTGTACCCCTTCCGGGAAGCAAGCTACGCACAGCGTCTCGTGGACTAACAATTTGCACCCATCATTTAGTGAGGGTAACAACAACAGCATTTCATCCAGATGTGAAACTTTCTGGTTGTTTCTCCCATGTTAGTGAGAAGTTAACACCAATGTTTATGTAGATGGCTGGAACAGCACAAATCATAAACACATTTATTAGCATAAGACTTCTTTATTAAATTAGTAGTGTTGCACAGATAAAATATGCCAAATATTTTCAAGGAGTTTGAGAATTAATCTGTTGTTTTTTTTGGTTCATTTGTACTAACGGATATTCTGGATTTTTCAAATCAATGTACTCTATTTGGCTGGGATTGAGTTTTGTAGGTAAATGTCGCAATTGTGCCATTACCCTGATTTGTTCGCTGAGTTGGGAACTCGGTGTTCCAATAAGTACCTTTCCTAGTTCTGTTTTCAAAATTAGATTCGTTGGATCTTGCCAATCGATTTCCATGACTTTTACGGAACTTTGGCTTAAAGCCTGATAAAGTTGAGCCCAATAGGGGCGGTATTGTTCTGGAAAGCCAATAACTTTCAGACTAGGCAACTGTACAGTAGGATTCAGTAATGTGTATTTTTCTAAAGGCATCCAAACACCACTGGCATCTAGTAATCCCACTGTTACTTTTTTGCTGTTAGTGCCACTCTTTCTTTGATCTTGAGGCATTGGAGCCAAGGCGCGGAACGACTTGTTGATCGAAATTGCTACAGGTACTCGTTCCTTGATTTGGACTATTAACCCTGGAGGAAACAGACGACGAGTCACTGTCGCTTGTGCAATAGCAGGTTGCTGTTTCAGAGATTGGGCAATCTCAGATGGTTCAATTCGCCATAAAGACTGAGGATAAGACCGCATGAGCAGCGACTGAATCGCCTCATCAGAAAGTAATTGATTGCCGGAAATCATAATTTCATGGGGATCTCTTAGCACCCAAATTGGTTGAATTGCAGTCCACAGAAGACTACTTGCCAGACCACTAATGGCCAAGGTTCGCCATATAGACTGAATAACTCTCATCTGCCGCCGTTGACGTAATCTCTTACGCCGCCCTTCTAAACCTGTGCGGGAAATTGATATAATGCCAGCCATTCAAACCCCTTCCACATTTTCAGTCTAAGTCTTTGTTGCACTCGTATAACATCATTTGAGTACACCTGATAAGGCTATGTAGAGCCCCTTTGTCTGAGACTTTTAGCAAGTCACACAAATCTGTATACCTTGCTTTAACAAGGGAGAGATTAAATCGAGAACTACAGTATCGACGAAAAATATCATCAAGATTTCCTTTTAACCAAAAAATTTACATCCACAAATGTAGCCGATTTTTACGGTAGTAGGTAATATTTAGGACTTGTATTCAAGAAAAGTTTTTTTTTCATTGCAAAAAAACCATACAGGCAGATATACTCTATAGTAGTTGACAAAAAAACAGCATAATGATATGACTCGTACACTTTACAACTGAACCATCATGGAGTAGCAAGCTTGTACCGCCGCGTTACAAACGATGGGGTGTAGGGTGTAGGGTTTCCGGTGTCGGGAATGCAAGAATCCTTTTTTATTTTTTTGACTTTTGACGAACTGCAGGGCGGTCATTCCACGTAACGGTAGTAGGTAGAGCTATTTTGGCTAAAAAAACAAATAAATTTAGATCTACATGAGAACAACGCTGAACTTATCTCAATTTTTCAAAGCCTGTAACCCAAGTAGAACTCTGGTCATAGGCGATCCATCTGATCGGCAGTACTACATCGATTTTGCTGATGTACGTGGTTGCAAAATTGTTGAAGAATTGCAACGCACTATCGTCCGCATTTCTCCAGATGAACCAACCTGCCAGTTATTTACAGGTCATATAGGCTGCGGTAAGTCAACAGAGTTACAGCGGCTGAAAGCAGAACTAGAGATGGCTGGGTTTCATGTCGTTTATTTTGAGTCCAGTCAAGATTTGGATCTGGCGGACATCGATGTTAGCGATATTTTGTTGAGTGTAGCCCGTCAAGTCAGCGTCAGCTTGGAAGCGATTGGCATCAAATTTAAACCTAATTACTTTGCCAATCTGTTCCAAGAAATTGGGGATTTTCTACAAACTCCGATTGATTTATCGGCACAAGCAGAGCTGTCCTTAGGGATTGCTAAAATTACAGCTAAAACTAAAGATAGCCCCCAGTTGCGTAATCAACTCAGACAATACCTGGAACCACGCACAAATAGTATTTTACAAGCGATTAACGAAGAGGTCTTAGACAAAGCTATTGAACAGCTAAAAGCTAAGGGTCAAAAAGGACTAGTTGTCATTGTTGATAATTTGGATCGAGTTGATGTGCGTCCCTTGGCGTCTGGGCGATCGCAGCCAGAGTACCTTTTCATTGACCGTGGCGAACAGCTCCGCCGACTAAAATGCCACGTAGTTTACACAATTCCCTTGGGATTAATTTTCTCTAACGAATATGAGACCCTCAAAAATCGCTTGGGAGGTGGTATTGCTCCCAAGGTTTTGCCAATGGTACTGGTGCGGCAAAGAAATGGCACTGACTCCGAACCAGGGATGTCTCTCTTACGTCAGCTGGTGTTGGCAAGAGCCTTTCCAGAAATTCCGTGGAATACAAGGCTGGGATTAATCACAGAGTTATTCGAGCATCCCGAAATCTTGGATCGGTTATGTCGAGTCAGTGGCGGTCATATCCGTAATTTACTAGGACTGCTTTACAGCTGCTTGCAAAGGCAAGATCCACCCTTTGGGCGCGACTGCTTAGAAGCTGTGATTAAGGACTATCGCGATGACCTGCTATTAGCTATCGATGAAGAAGAGTGGCAACTACTGTATGAAGTTGTAAACCAACAGAGCGTTAGAGGTGAGACTGAGTACCAAAGATTGCTGCGGAGTATGTTTGTATTTGAATACCGCGATCCTTTAGGACGTTGGTTCGGCATCAGCCCAGCATTAGCAGAAACAGAAAAAGTCCTTGCTTGGCAGCAGCAAGTCACAAAGCCATCGCTGCACGAGTCAATAGTCAATAGCTAAAACCTGATGGACTATTGATTATTGACTCTTGACAAAAATAATTGATGAAAAGGAGTCAGAAATCAGGAGTCAGGAGACAGAATGTATTCCAACTCCTAACTCCTAACTCCTAACTCCTAACTCTTAACTCCTAACTTATGAAAGAATGCCACTTCACAGCAGCGAACTTACCTGAAAATCAGCGTTCTCTGCAAAGGCTGCTGAGGGCGATCGCCCTCTCCAAAGGTCAATTTGCCCTGATTTTAGTCCGATGTAACTATAGGCAGTTACGGGAGCAAATATTGGCGGATCTTCGCTCTCTCACCCAAGACATAAATTTACGCGAACTCACTGTTTCGCCATCAACTACGACTCTACATACTGCCATCGTCTCAGGACTGGCTCTAGATGATCCTGCGGCTACTATAAATTCTCAGCCGTCAGCTGTCATGGTTTTTGGTCTGGAGTCAGTTATCACTCTCGAAGACCTAATCATTAGCGTTAATCAAGTACGAGATATCTATGCAGATAGTTTTCACTTTCCATTGGTGTTGTGGCTACAAGACGAAGTAGGCACATTACTTTCCAGGTTAGCACCCGACTTTAAAAGTTGGGCTGCAACCACCATAAAATTTGAAATGGAAAAAGAAGATTTAGTCGATCTGGTGCAGCAAAAGACAGAATCTCTCTTTGCCAAAGTATTAGAAGCAGATGCTGAAAGGTTTTTATCTAATGCTGCCCTTGATTTAGACCCTAAATCTGGGCAACGCTGGGAAATTGAGTCAGCTAGTCATGATTTGCAACACCAGTATGGTGTCAAATTAGAGCCAGAATTAGAAGCTTGTCTCGAATTTGTATTAGGTCGCGATCATTATGCCAACGACCAAATCGATGATGCCATATCCCATTTTCAACGGAGTATGGAAATTTGGCAGCAGGTTGTAAAGGGGAGAGATGGGGGAGATGGGAGAGATGGGGGAGGATGGGGAGTTTTTTCTTCCTCATCTCCCTCCGCCCCCCCACCACAAGATCTCCCTCTGTCTCCCCACCCCTCCCACACTCTCTTACTACGGGAGGCAGTAGTGCTTTTCCTTCTAGGGCTGTGTTATCGCCGGATGGCAGATTTACGCTCTGCTATTAACACGAGTTGCTGGCAAGAAGCATTATCTTTTTTCAGGCAATGCTTGGAGGTATTGGAGGCGGCTCAGAGAAAAGACTTGGTTGCCAAATTTATTTTGCCTGTTTGTGAAATGTTGCAACGTCTACAAGTTTGGGAAGACTTGCAACAACTAGCCCAAAAGTCCCTGGATCTCCATCAAATCTATGGTACAAAGGCGCAAGTTGCTCAAGATTATGGTTTTTTGGCAACAGTATCTGCATCTAAGTCTGACTGGTTAAGAGCTTATAAATTAGCTAGTAAAGCGCTCTCAATTGTAGAGGTTAATCCAGAAGTTTCGCGACAGAGGGAAAGTTGGTATCTTCTCTTACTTGGACGTACGCAACGGCATTTGGGTGAGTCAGAGGAAGCTATCAATTACCTGGAATGGGCAAAGATCGTTTGTGAGCTTCAATCTGAGCCATCCCTGTACTTAGAGATTTTAGAAGAGTTGCGATCGCTTTACTTTTTTGAACATCATAACTACTTAGAAGCCTTTAAGCTCAAACAGGAAAAAATTGAAATAGAACACCAGTATGGCTTTCGCGCCTTTATTGGGGCAAGCCAGTTGCAGCCGCAACGCCAAAGAATCAACCCAGGTCAAGTGTCGCAAAAACTACCGTCATATCCTGACGAAGTTGCCCAGGAAATAGCAAATTCTGGAAGACAGCAAGATGTCTATCGCTTAATTGAAAGAATTACCCGTGCTGATTGCAAACTTACAGTCATTCATGGACCTAGCGGCGTTGGCAAAAGTTCAATTCTCAAAGCTGGCTTAGTCCCAGCTTTAAAACAAAAAGTTATCGGTGAACGCCTGCCATTACCTGTTGTCTTGTCTGTTTATACCGATTGGCTTGCCGCCATATTCTGTAGTTTAAACCAGGTGATTTCCAAAACAGAAATCTCTCTAATATTAGAAATTTCAACTGATGAAATCATAAAAAAACTTCGTTTTTTGGTCGAAAAGAATCACACAATTATTCTAATTTTTGACCAATTTGAAGAATTTTTCTTTGTGACGACAAATATTAAAAAGAGAATACGATTTTATAAATTCTTGAGTATCTGCTTGAACATTCCATTTGTGAAGGTTATTCTCTCTTTGAGAGAGGATTATTTGCATTACTTGTTGGAATTTGAACGCTTGAGTCACCAGAAGAATGAAGATGCTTATGATTTAGGTGTGATCAACAAAAACATTCTGGATAAAGATATTCGCTATTACTTAGGGAAATTCTCCATTCAGGATGCTATGGACATTATCCATAGTCTGAATCAATTCTCTAGAGAAATTATTAACCAACTCGTAAAAGATTTAGCTGGAGAACTGAATGAAGTACATCCAATTGAATTACAAATAGTAGGCGCTCAACTGCAAGTAGAAAAAATTACGACTCTCGAAGAATATAAGCGTTGTGGTGGTTCAAAAAAATTGGTACAGCGCTGGCTTGAAGAAGTCATCACAGATTGTGGTCAAGAAAACCAACAGATCAGCTGGAAATTACTGTTCGAGTTAACTGATGAAAAAGGTACGCGACCACTCAAGTCAAAAGCAGAATTAGCAACCGCTTTGGTGAGGAGAGAGGAGAGAGAAGGAGGAGAGGGGGAAGAGGGGGGAGTAATTTCTTCCTCAGCCTCCCCACACTCTCCCCTCTCCCCTACCTTAAGCTTGGAACTAATTTTAGAAATCCTAGTGGGTAGTGGCTTGGTGCGGCGGATTCTAGAAGAGTCAGGCGATCGCTACCAGTTGGTTCACGATTATTTAGTTGAACCGATTCGCCAAAAAAACAACTACGGTATAGTAGCCGAACTAGAAAAAGTCCGACATGAAAAAACCATAGCTGAAGTAGCCCAAAAACTCTCCCAAGAGCAGCTCTATTTACTTTCACAACGACGGCTGAAAGAAGCACGTTTAACAGGCGTGGTGTTGGCAATGATGGTAGCGACAATAGGAGGATTCTGGTGGCAAGCTGACTTACAAAAAACAGCAGCAGTTCGCCAAAATCTAAGAGCCGAACGCAGCGAAAATAACTTGCAAATTAGTGCCCTCGCAGCCTCTAGTGAAGCTTTATTTGCCTCACATAAAGAATTTGATGCTCTGTTAGAAAGTTTACGAGCGTTTGGGAGACTCAAACAGACTAATGCAGTCCAGCCAGATACGCAAATGCGGGTAGTGACAGCCCTAGAGCAAGCTGTTTATGGAGTGACGGAGATCAATCGTTTGGAGGGGCATCATGATATTGTCTGGGGTTTAGCTTTCAGCCCTGATGGTCAGTTATTGGCATCCGGTAGTACGGATCGGACAGTGAAACTGTGGAGTTTTAACGGTGTTTTACTCCAAACACTGAACGGTCATAGCGATGCTGTTACTGGTGTGAGTTTCAGTCCAGATGGTCAGACTCTAGCCTCTGCCAGTCTCGACAAAACAGTCCGAATTTGGCGTAAAAACCCAATAACGGGTAAATTTGACCCATTACCTGACAAAATCCTGGCAGGACAAACTGATAGTGTTTATAGTGTGAATTTTAGTCCTGATGGTCAGTTACTCGCTTCAGGAGGAAAGGATAATACCATCAAACTCTGGCGTAGCAATGGTAACTTAGTAAAAATACTACAAGGACATCAAGGCTGGGTGAACTGGGTAAACTTTAGTCCTGATGGTCAGTTCCTTGTCTCGGCAAGTGACGACAAGACAGTAAAAATTTGGCGGCGAGACGGTAGCCTAGTACAAACTTTGTTGGGACACTTGAACGGTGTGACATATGTGGCTTTTAGCCCTGACGGTCAAATGCTGGCATCAGGTAGTCGAGACAAAACAGTGCGAATTTGGCGGCGAGAACGTGAGAGTAGTAAAGATGGCTTCGTCTTTCGTCTCTACAAAACCTTGCAGCATACTAGTACAGTTTGGAGTGTGAACTTCAGTGCTAATGGTCAATATTTAGCTACAGCAGGTGATGACAGTACGATCAACCTCTGGAGTGTTAGATCAAAGGGTGAGTTTCCAACCCATCCCGAAAAAACCTTTAAAGGTCACAACGATAGTATTGCTAGCGTGGCTTTCAGCCCAAATAATAAACTACTGGCATCGGGAAGTTACGATAAAAGCGTGAAACTGTGGAGTTTAGATGCCCCAACACTGCCTATTCTGAAGGGTCATGAGGATCGAGTTTTCAGTGTTGCGTGGAGTCCCGATAGCAAGATATTAGCTTCTGGCAGTGGCGATCGCACAATAAAACTCTGGCAACGATCTAGTAGGAGCAGTGGAGTGAAAATGCGACTCTACAAGACTTTGCTGGGACATACAGATAGAGTCGAGAGTGTCAGTTTTGACCCGACTGGTCAGATATTAGCTTCAGCAAGTTATGACAAAACCATCAAACTTTGGCGACGCGACGGTTTTTTGCTCAAAACTCTTCGAGGGCATAGCGATAGTGTGATGAGTGTCAGTTTTAGCCCTGATGGTCAGATGTTGGCTTCAGGAAGTAAAGATCGGACAGTAAAACTGTGGAACCGTGAGGGGAAGTTGCTAAAAACTCTGGTGGGACATCAGGATTGGGTTAACAGCGTGAGTTTCAGTCCGAATGGTCAGGTTATAGCCTCTGCCAGTAATGATCACACTGTAAAACTTTGGCGACAGGATGGTACTTTGTTAAAAACTTTTTCGCCTCATGAAAGTTGGGTGTTAGGTGTAAGCTTCAGTCCTACTGAAAAACTACTGGCTTCTGCTGGCTGGGACAACACCGTGAAGTTGTGGCGTTCGGATGGCACGTTGTTGAAAACTTTGTTAAAGGGTTATGGCGATAGTGTTAACGCTGTCAACTTCAGTCCCAATGGCGAAGTTCTTGCCGCCGCCAGTTGGGATAGTACAGTCAAACTCTGGAGTAGTGATGGTAAATTGATTAAAACTCTCAATGGGCATCATGCTCCAGTACGCAGTATCAGCTTTAGCCCTGATGGTCAAGCATTGGCATCAGCGAGTGATGACAACACGATAATTCTGTGGAATTTGGATATAAATGACCTGCTTCATCTTGGCTGTAACTGGGTGAGTGATTATCTGAAGTCCAATCCCAATGTTGACCAGGGCGATCACGCTCTTTGTGATGGAGTAAGCAGGGAGTAAGGAGCAGGGAGCTCTTAGCAGGGAGTAAGGAGCAGGGGGAATTATCATTTTTCATTGCCCAATCCCCAATCCCCAATCCCCAATCCCCAATCCCCATGACTCACTCCCCACTTTCCTCTGCACTCTCTTGTGATAACCTCTCTAAAAAGGCTTGCAACCTCATACGTTCAATATAAGGCCAGCCCCCAAGAGATTCTATATCCTTAAGCAGTGAGTATAGTCCCTGACGGTTATCAGGCAAACTATGAAGAAAAGCTTCATCTCGGATCTCTCGGTGTAACTGTTCCAATTGTCGCAGTAAGGCTAAAAGAGCCATAGCATCCCCTTGACAATTTTGAGTTGCATCATGTACTACAGATGCGATCGCTTGCAGTCCATCAGACAACTTCTCTGAATCAACACTTCTGCCTTTGCTCATGCCTCCCTATCCCTTTGACACTCCCTTAGCTAAAGCTAAGAGTATTCTTACTTACTTGAGGGTTTGTCTAGCGACTTTACCCTCCGTAAGCTTACACGATCCCTAGGGAAGCAATTCAGGAGTTAGGAGTCAGGAGTCAGGAGTCAGGAGTCAGGAGTCAGGAGTCAGGAGTTAGGAGTCAGGAGTCAGGAGTCAGGAGTTAGGAGTCAGGAGTCAGGAGTCAGGAGTCAGGAGTCAGGATTTGGTATCGGCATTTGTCTTCATACGCCTCGATTCCTTCTGTTCCAATCCCGATGCAAAAACTATTCTGGCTCCTGAATTCTTGCTTATGAATAAATATTAGTAAATCACCGATGCTTTGATTTTGAGTTTAAAAAAATCGTATGATCTGGCTGATTTCCCCATAAAACTTTGGGTTGTATGTAGTATCAACACACATATAATACAAAAGTTTTACAACTTAGATATTAATTTTTGACATTGAGGTTGACCATGAGGTATCGCGCTTTAATTGTTGCATTTTTGGCTTTGTGCTTGGGGTTTCTAACTGCTTGTGGTGAGGGTTCAACAACTTCTAGTACAAATGTTCTGACTTACGATCAGATTAGAGGCACTGGCTTGGCTAACAAATGCCCCCAACTGACGGAAACAAGCCGTGGTTCCATCCCCATTGATGCTAGCCAGTCCTACACCCTCAAAGAACTTTGCTTAGAACCAACTAATTTCTTTGTAAAAGAAGAACCCGCAAATAAACGGCAAGCACCAGAATTTATCGCTGGTAAGTTGTTGACTCGCCGTACCTACTCCCTTGACCAGGTTCAAGGTGACTTGACGGTAAATGCAGATAGCAGCTTGACCTTTAAGGAAAAAGATGGTTTCGATTTCCAACCGATCACTGTGCAACTCCCTGGTGGTGAGCGAGTAGCCTTACTATTTACAGTTAAAAGTTTGGTTGCTAAAACACAACCTAATTTGACCAGTATTAATACCTCAACGGACTTTAAAGGTACCTTCAAAGTCCCCTCCTATCGCGGTTCTGCCTTCCTAGATCCCAAGGGTCGCGGTGTCACCGCAGGCTATGATAATGCGGTAGCTCTCCCTGCTCAAGCGGATGATAAAGAACTCACCCGCACGAACGTCAAGAGTGTTGATGTTTTAAGTGGCAAAATTTCTCTGCAAGTCGCGAAAATAAATGGCGACACTGGTGAAATTGCTGGTACTTTTGAAAGTGAACAGCCATCTGATACCGATTTAGGCGCTGAAAAGCCTGAGGAAGTTAAGATTCGCGGTCTGTTTTACGGTCGGGTTGAACCAGCTCGTGCTTAAATCCTGACGGATGTATTCTTTTTGCGTTACAAGTAGCGCTAACACACCCAACAGAAGAATGCTTTAAATTTGTGAAAGTTGAGATCCCCTATCCTTCCTGAGTCAGAGAGGAGAGGGGATTATTTATTTGGTTGGTGCTTGTATGAAGAGGATTTTAAAGATGAGATAAATTACATCCTCTATTGCAAGTATTTCTAACTATTTAGCCTTGTTATCATTACACTAAATTGTTTTTTATTTTGGTTTTTCTTATAGATTAACTTTATTCTAAATTTCTAGAATTCCGTAAAATTTCGGTTACAAATTTAGCCTAAAATTTCATATTTTAATCTTAGGTAGTTTCTCAAGGCTACAGATGATGTCAAAGCTGACGATACAACAAAATGTTCCCGAACGCTGATTAAAACTGAGCTAGATAGTTCGTTTGTAGCGACCCTTGGGGAGACACGCCAGTTGCTTCAAGCTGGGGAACCCTAGTCGAGCACTGGCTCCCTAAGACAGCACTGACTCACTGCGCGTCTCGCGATGCATCTTTTTTTCAAGTGGGCTTTATACCCACAAATAAAGTTTTTTTAATTGCCTACTCCCTGCTCCTTTTTTGTGTAAGCTATTGCCTTTCTCACTGCTAGTGATGCAGCGAAAATCAGCTATTCATGCACAATCACAGCTTGGTTAAAAGGTGAGTCTTTGACTGTTTATTTGACCAATTAACTCGGTGCTATGCCAACTACAGTCACCAACGATCTGAAGCATAAAATTTTGCAGTTGTTGCGAAAATATCAGCAGTCTCGCTCAGCAGATATTCGCAATCAACTAGTACAACTTAATTTTGGACTTGTCCGAAGAGAAACTCATTACTGGGTAAATCAATGTCATGAAAGCTACGACGACCTGCTCCAAGTAGGATGTTTGGGCTTAATTCGAGCTATTGAAAAATTTGAAATCTCCAAGGGTCATGCTTTTAGTTCTTTTGCCACTCCTTACATTCGTGGAGAAATTCAACACTACCTTAGAGACAAAGGGGTGACAGTGCGAATTCCTCGGCGCTGGTTAGCGTTGCAACAGCAATCAATAGGGGTTTCACGCTCCTTGCGAGAAAAATACAATCGCCAACCAACTGAGTCTGAATTAGCAGCAGCACTAGAAATTTCTCTAGGTGAGTGGCAAGAAATTAAATTAGCATGGGTTAACCGCGCCCCCTTGAGCTTAGACCTACCAGTGCAGGATGGGGAAGAAGGCTCTACATGCCTAGGAGATTTAGTTCCGGATCACAGCTACCGCAGCTTTCAACTAGCGCAAGAAGACCAAATTCGTTTACAACAAGCACTAGTACAACTAGAAAAACGCACTCGTGAAATATTGGAATGTGTATTTTTGCATGATTTAACGCAAAAACAAGCAGCAGAATATCTAGGGATCAGTGTAGTCACGGTTTCTCGTAGAGTCAAGAAAGGGTTAGACTTGTTGAAACACTTAATGGCTACGGCAGAGAATTAATTGGGTACTAGTACAATGCGGCGGAAATAAACCCACCATTTCAAACAGGCAAAAGCCTTGATATGTATTACTTTTGACTTTTGATTTTTGACTTTTGACTTCCGCGCAGCGGTATTGGGTCTTCTGTAAACCCAATCCATCATTCCCATTTCCCCATGCTTTGGGGGTTCCGAGTTTCCCTTGACAGAAACCCTTAAAATATAAAAAATTTAGGTTATAACGGTATCAGATTTCACCTCTGATGCAAATTTTAGAGGACAGATTTCGGCTTTTAATTTGAGAACGGCTAATGGGCAGAAATTTAAAAATTGCAGTAACGGCCATTCTATTTTTAGCAATTGCCGGGTGTTCATCGGACGGATCACAACAATCTAGTAATCCTATACCGACTAAAAAGTTAGCGGCAACGCAACCCTTTAATAATCCAGTAGTGCCTGCTACCAAGCCTCAAGTCGTTACTTTTGCGACTTCTAGCTTGATTCAACCGACGAATGTTACAGAGCGGGTAAATATTGTAGCAAAAGGTCGGGTTGACCCGTTTGCACAAATTGTAGGGCAGAATCTTGTAGGAATACCGAACACTAATGTATCGGTAAAACCCGTTCCTGTGTTACCGCATTTGCCTACTCCGATAGTTAGAAAACCTCAAATCCAGTATCTTGCAAGATCTACCACTGCCAGAATTAACAAAAGGGCGATCGCTATTAAGCCGATACAGAAAAAAGTTAATCCTAGCCATAACTTGACTGTAGTTCTACCTAAACTATTACCTCAAGTTATACCCAACCAAACTCTTGTATCTGTATTGCCACCACCACCACAACCTGAGTTAGCAAGAGCAGTTCTGGTAACAGGTGTAGTTCTAGTTGGTCAAGCACCCCAGGCGATTATCAAAGTACCAAATGAGCCCAACAGTAGGTATGTTGAGGCAGGACAGCGACTGGCAAGCGGAGTGCTGGTTAAACGGATTGAAATGAATCAAGGTTCAGACCCAACCGTAGTTCTGGAACAATATGGGATTGAAGTTACCAAAATAGTAGGGGAAGCACCTGTGACCTCAAAACCATCATCTGCTTCAGCCAAAAATCCTGTTTCGGACACATCACCACCCCAAAACCCTATTCCTACTGGAGCGACATAAACTATGGAAATCAGAGAAAAAATAGAGTTTGCTGATTTGCCTCTAGCAGTCTATCAAGAGATAGCTGCTCATCTGCGTCAAGTAGAAGGGGTAGAAGTGGGTTTAATTCCCCAAACCTCACAAGTGTTTGACTACAATCAAAGCCAAATTGGCGGCTTATGGATTGAGTACACACCAAACTCTGGTTCAGAAAGTCGGCAACTGGTAGAGCAAATTTTGGGTTACTATAAAACCCGCTATCGTGTTTGAGCGTCATATCATGTTCGGATGAATACTTACACTACGTTTGTAGTTGCGCTTCAACGCTCATAGCAACTACAAACTAATTATTTTATGTGTCATTAACCAAAAATAATATAGTTCCTAATCCCAAGTAAATTTACTAGTACCGTTCGGCGTAAATACGCCTACCATTTGCAAAGGCTGTAATGGATGATTTTTCCGGGTGATTAATGGTGGGTTTATTTCCGCCAAGCTGTACTAGTTTATCAAACAGAGCATGAGGGGTAAAAGATGGATGAGCTAATAGCGAAAATTAAGGAGTATAGTCATTTAGCCGCTACCCTAAGCAATCAAGCAGGTGAAATACCCAGTACACCAAAAGAGAGTCGTCAGCTGAAAATGGAATTAATGAGACAAGCTAGAGATGCTGGTAGACAGTGTCGAGCTTTGATAGAAGAATTAAAACGGCAACAAGCAGCGTAGCTAATTGTAGTAGCCTGTGGATCAAGTGAACTAACAAAGAAGATGTGTGTTAGGGGTGAAATCATTTTCCGTAGACACAACACTAAAGGGAAGCTGGCAGCGAGAGCAGTGCCAGTTATTGAAGAATAAGGTGCTTACCGCTTTGCGTCTGGTAAAGCTGAACTCCCACAGCCAATGTATCACTACATTTGGACGAAAATAGTTCCTGACATATTACCTAACGGCGAATTTGCGCCACCACCTATCTCTCGCCAAGAAGATCCTACACGGCGACGCATTGAAATTCGCTTCACATGCTTGGGTGAAGTTACACAACTCCAATAGTTAAAGTTGTAGTAAATAGTACAACATGGGACGGCTAGCGATCGCCCTCAGCTAATACTTAAAGAGAGGCACGCTAGAGCTAAAATTCTCACAGAACAAGAAAAAGGTTATAAAGCAGGTTATATCAGCATCTACGCGCTGATACCTTTTTCTTCACCCATAAATTTAAGTGTTGATAATGTTACTTTTTTGCCTTGCTTGGGAACTTTAAGTTAAGAAGTTTCCGGGTGCAAACATGGACTCTTTTGTCATTACGGCAGATCAAGAGAGCCGCTACGGTCGGCATCATCTCATTGACTGGTGGGATCAGAATAGACTCAAGACCTCCAAGGTGCTGGTTGCTGGAGCAGGTGCTTTAGGCAACGAAGTGCTAAAGAATTTGGCTTTGCTGGGTGTTGGTAATATCACTGTCATTGACTTTGATACGGTATCAATTACGAACCTGACGCGGTCTGTTCTGTTTCGAGAGTCTGATATCGGGTTGCCAAAAGTAGAGGTTGCCCGTCAAAGAGTGCTAGAAATTAACCCGGAGATAGCAATTCAGGCAATTCACGGTGATTTAGAGTTTGACATCGGGATTGGAGATGTCTGTGAGCATGATGTGATTATCGGTTGTCTGGATAGCGTTAATGCTCGTTGGGCAATTAACCAGTTAGCTTATCGCGCTGGAATTCCCTGGATAAATGGAGGTATTGGTGTAGCCGAGGGGGAAGTCAGTTTTTTTGACCCCAGTACAGAAGCTGCTTGTTACGAGTGCAGCATCTCTAACCAAATGTGGGAACGGCGCAACCAGCGATACTCTTGTCAGGGGATGAAACGGAATATCCCAGAAGCGGCGATGCCCACTACAGCAACAATTGCCTCAATTGTTGGGGCAATGCAGGTGCAGCAAGCTCTCCTGTATCTACATGGTAGGGCTGGATTGCTGAATCCTGGCGAGAAAGTGTTTCTGGGTTTAAATCCTTGGCTAGCTTTCAAGGTGCAAATTCAGCGGCAGGAGGCCTGTATTGATCATGACATGACCATTGAGCCAAAAATAAGTTTCAACTATGACGGTAATCTCAGTATCCAAGAAATTCTCAAGCATCTGGATGACTCCGGATTCTCAGAGCCAATTCTCTGGCTAAGAAACGAAGTTATAGAGATGATGCAATGTCTGAATCCAGATTGCGGTTATCAAGAGCAAGTGAATACTCCTCTACGCCAATACCCAGAATCAAAACTGGTTTGCCCTAAGTGTAGCCATGAAAGAGATTTTGAAGTCATCAGGAATTTGTCACTCTTAGGATCTGGAGCAAATATTACCCTTGGAGAGTTGTGTCTACCGAACAACGAGATACTACACTGCGAGACCGCGAAAGGTTCAATAGCAATTCAATTTTGCCAAACATAGGAGTAACAATGTCTGATTCACTGTCTCTAATTATTCGTTCAGCCGATCAAACTCGTAAAGCAGCTGTTTCACTACCAGTTGGCCTCACCGTTGATCAATTACTTCAAGCCACCCAACAACGATGGAATTTGCCAGAAAATACAAACTACGCTGTACGTCTTGAGCGCACTGGTCAACAGTTAGATTCTACAACAACCCTTGGAGCAGTGGGAGTTCAGGAAAATGATGTCCTAGAAATTTATCCAATTTTGGAGGCTGGCTGATTATGGGTATCCGGGAAAAACGTTTAGAAAATGATTTTAAGGAATTATCCCAACTTGTTTCTGATTCGGGTAGTACGCTTGTCATTGTTTCAACTCAAGGGCAACCACCACATCAGTATGTAATTGAGTATCGCTGTCGAGGTATAGAACGGAAACAAGGAAATGAACCTGTCTTTCGCACTAATCACCGTGTAGAGATTAATTTAGGTAGCAATTATCCAAAAGATAAGCCAGCAGCTAAGTTTCTCACACCCATATTTCATCCTAATGTCTATGACAATCTGAATATCTGTCTCGGTAGCTACTGGACAATGGCAGAGACACTTTCTGAGTTAATTATCCGCATTGGCAAAATTATTCAGTATTCTGAGGATGTTATGAATCTGAAAAGTCCGGCTAATGGGGAAGCAAAAAGTTGGGCAGAAAATAATCGGCGACGTTTCCCAGTGGATACTCAAACCTTTAAAGCAACTAAAAAACCATCGTCAGTAATTGTTTGGAATGATTTATAATTTGCGCCAAATTAGGAAAGTACTTATTTCCCAATTTTCTAAGAGTATAGCTATGAATTTCCCAGAGTTGCCAGACTTGTGTGAACCCAATAACCCCACAGCACAAAATGAGGCAATCTTAGCTCAACTCAATCAGATTGAGTGGGTGGAATGCGATGATGTTTATAAACCAACTGAAAAGCCATTTCAGGAATTTACTGCTGAACGAGATATTTCCTCTAAATTTAGTCAAGTCTATATTTTAGAGGAAGCACGTTCAGACTTGATTAGGCATTTAGAGGCAGATGTAAGCGTTGAGCATGGAGGTATTCTTTTCGGTCATGCCTACATTGATCCTGAATGTGGAATTTATGTAGAAATTACAGCAGCAGTACCGGCCCCAGCAACAATTGGAACAGGAGCGCATTTAGAATTTACGCCAGATTCCTGGCAGGGAATTATGGATTATGCCAAGGCTGCTCATCCAGAAGCAAATATAGTTGGCTGGTATCATTCCCATCCTAATATTGGTGTGTTCATGTCGGGAACAGATATGCGAACACAGCAAGCATTTTTCCATCATCCCTGGTGTTTGTCGATTGTTTGTGATCCTGTGAGAGATAAGATTGGTTATTTCTTAGGTGAGAAAGCAGAGCGTGTTAAAGCAATTAAGTTTGCGCAAATTCTCCAAACTCAACAGAATTCTATTTAAATAGAGTATCCCTATTTGATTTTTGAAATACACGTAGGTTGGGCACTACCCAACCTACACCACTTAAAGTTTTTCACGATATTCCACACGAATTCCTCTAGAATTCAAAAGTGTCTGTCTAGGAAAATTACTAATATAATTTTTCTTTGTCATACTTATTTTAAGCAGGGAAAATATTATATTTGACTCTATGTATAGGTTATGAAATCTTTTATCTTTTTGTTGTTATGGCTATTTTTTCACTGTCAGCCATTGTTTTGGACTTTAATTATTATAATAATCTTTTTTTTAATAATCTTTGGCATCATAGAAAATCAAAAGCAAACATCAGCCTCTTCCTCTCAAACACAAGCATCATCTTCTAATAACCAAGCTAATACTACTCGATCATCAAGTCCTGCTAGTTCACAGAATATTTGTTCGCAAGCATCCTCCTCTCATAGCCAAGTTAACACTACTCGATCATCAAATACTGCAAGTTCACAGAATATTCAGTGGACAGAAATTCCCACCAATCAACCTACTAATTCACGAAGAGCAGAACAACACGCCCATGCAATCGTTGACCATGATTTCTTAAGTATTAGAAGCAAAACTTTAGATGTAGACGAATTGCTGAAAAATTTAATTGGACAGAAAGACCGTGTAAGTAGTGAGTTGTTTTATCAAGGGGAGAAAATATATTTTTGTGTAGCCTGTCAACTGGGATACCATGAAGAAAGTTGGGAATACTTGGAGCGAAGATGTGAACAATGCAAATCGTCAAATATTAGGATGTATACTCTTCCAATTACATCTTTTAGAGAAGTTAAACAGACTAAGCCTACTGAAAGTTCTTCTATAAATGAAAACGAATTCTTGCGTTGTGGAGTAGAAAAAATCAACAGAGGAGATTATGGTGCTGCAATATTAGATTTCAGTGAGATGTTGCGATTAAATCCTAAAAATTTCAACGCCTATTACAACCGAGGTTTTGCCCAGGACAATCTAGGGAACAAACAAGCAGCGATTGACGATTATACTCAGGCTATTCGGATCAATCCTCATCATGCCGACGTCTACATAAATCGGGGTAATGCCCACAGCGATCTAGGCAACATACAAGCAGCGATTGACGATTATACTCGGGCTATTCAGATCAATCCTCGTCACGCCGACGCCTACAATAATCGGGGTAATGCCTACAGCAATCTGGGAAACATACAAGCAGCGATTGACGATTGCACTCAGGCTATTGAGATCAATCCTTATCATGCCGACGCCTATTACAATCGAGGTAATGCCTGCAGCAATCTAGGAAACATACAAGCAGCGGTTAACGATTACACTCAGGCTATTGAGATTAATCCTCATCATGCTAACGCCTATAATAACCGAGGTAACGCCCATAGCAATCTAGGCAACAAACGAGTAGCAATTGAGGATTATACTCAGGCTGTTCGGATCAATCCTCATCATGCTGACGCCTATAACAACCGAGGTAATGCCCACAGCAATTTAGGCAACAAACGAGCAGCAATTGAGGATTATACTCAGGCTGTTCGGATCAATCCTCATCATGCCAACGCCTACAACAATCGAGGTATTGCCCACAGCGATCGAGGCAACATACAAGCAGCGATTGACGATTATACTCAGGCTATTCGGATCAATCCTCATCATACCAACGCCTACAACAATCGGGGTATTGCCCACAGCAATCGAGGCAACATACAAGCAGCGATTGACGATTATACTCAGGCTATTCGGATCAATCCTCATCATGCCAACGCCTACAACAATCGGGGTATTGCCCACAGTAATCGAGGCAACACGCAAGCAGCGATTGACGATTATACTCAGGCTATTAAGATTAATTCTCATTATGCCAACGCCTACAACAATCGGGGTAATGCCCACAGCCATCTAGGCAACATACAAGCAGCGATCGCCGATTACGCTCAAGTTCTTCGGATCAACCCCAACCATACTCAAGCTAAAATAAGCTTAGATGTTGCAAGTTCCAAGCTTAAGAACACACACGTAGCAGGAGCTAGTTCTAACAGCAATTCCGAAACATCTTCCTCAAATGAATTTTATGATAACTATATAAGCGCCCTAGATATAGATGCTCTTATTAGAAATGTTGGTCGGACAATTAATGTAAAAGGACAAATCATAAGTGTGCGTGTGGATGAACATAATAATATTATTTACTTTGACTTTACCGAAAATACTTCTCAGGGATTTTATGCATATGTACCGACAAGCAGTGGTTACAAATTCTTCAATCCTTTCAGTCCAACCACTTATTCAGGTAGCAATGTAGTTGTTTATGGAAGAATCAGTCTGAACAACAGGAGCCAGCCTAGAATGATTTTGAATGATACATCACAATTGAGGAATGCAGAATAGTGAAAGTGTTATATTCTCTAGAGCCAGATTTTTATATTATCAAACCTAAAATTTTATTGAATTTTAGTAAAGATGTTATCTTACCTAAATACTTTTATACCCAATTAACACATTTGAGCCAAGGAAGTTTTCAAAATGCTACTGATGCTGCAAATCTAATCGTAAATTCGTTAAGCAAGTGGGCAGAATCAGATATTTTGATATTCAAAACGGTTGCTAATGGAACTGTTTACTTCACAAACGAAGCAGCTAACTGTGGAAGTTTTGATAACAGCTATGAAAACCTAGACGTCAGAAATCCACTAGACCGCTACCTGTTAAGCCTCCTCAAGCTTTCTGAAACTCTTGAAGCAAAGATAGTTTTTCTAGCCTCATCTCCCGAAGTTATTAGAAAATGCCGCACTTTAAATTTTGAGGTTACAACCCTAGAAGAGTTTTTAACTCCAGGCGAATCCTGGTTACAACCAGGAATGTTAGTAGATATACAAGCAAGCATATCCAATACTACCAGCGAACTAGAACCTTTAGCAAATCAAGAGCAGGTAACTGCACCTGAACCAGCGCCTTCGGTAGAAATTCAATGGCGAGACATCAGAGTAGCAAGACAGGCAAGTAAGATAGAGTGGATAGACTTAAATCCTTTTCAAGTCCTCTGAAGAGAACTTTGGCTATTAACGTAAGTTGCTAGTTAGTCTCTGTATTTATGGTCTTCGGTTTTAGGTAAAGGTGAGGATTCGAGGGTTAAATGCAAAAGAGGAAACCCTCGTTACATAACCAGTTATTATTATTACTCAGTCATATCTTTAACTATCTAAAAGCATCAGATTTTCAAAGGGATAAGTATTTTTCCAACGGTAAGTATTGACATCTCTTCGGTCAACCGAAAGAATTCGTCCATGTCCCAAGTGTTCTGCTAAAACGACTAGCGAGCCATCGGCAAGATCCATTGGTAAGTCCGCATATTGTTCCATCAGTTCACAAATGCGTCTACCATGATGCGGCTGTAAATCAAAAACTGTAAATATCCCTGTAGACAAGTTACTTATGAAATTAACTTGAGCTTGGTTGCCCATTGTTGTCAAAAGTAGATAGCAAGTTTCAGTAACGACAGCCCAAGTCGTAATGAGAGGTTCTTTGACATGAGCAAGTACTTTTATTGCTTGAGTATGGTGTGGGTCATTTCGATTTGCCAAAGCTAACCAAAAGCCTGTATCAACAATAACCATACTTAGCTTTCAAGCCATCTCTCAAAACTGACTTGTAGTTCACAGACAGATTAGGATCTGCTTCACCACAACCAATAAAACCACTTTCCATTAGTGCTAAGAGTGGGTTTTTTTGGTGCTGCTGAAGCTGCTGGTAGTACAACTCAATAGCAGACTTGATCACATCCGTTACTCCCTGATTGGTCTGCTGCTGAATGTAGGCTACTTTGTTAGAATACTCTTCATCTAATCGGGCATTGATTCGCATTGCCATTTCTCTTCGTCATACGCTTATATGACAGATTAACATATTTGTAGCATTGGTGTCCATTTCACTGTCGGTGACTAGGTCAAGCTCTGGACTCGATGCATCTGGATGGGTATACGAGCAAAGCAAGGCATAGTCATGGGCATCAAACGTGCGCTCATCCCAGATAGCTGAGCTTTCCGCTTCCTCTGATCTGGTAAGCCCACAAGCAGTGTTGAAATTTTAGTTTCAATGCTTTTTTAGCCTAAAATTAAAGTAATCGCTATCTCCCATCCCTAGTCAACAACTTCTACCACAGATGCTCTAAAGCTGCACACGGGTTGACATGACATTAACGCTTATTAATTCTTAATAAGATTTAAGATTTTGACAAATCATCTACAGTAGCTACAGTAAAATGTCTTTTGCATAACATTTGATCATGGTAGAATTCTCATACCCTACTCCAGTACAGACTTTGACTTGTTTCATTCGTTGTCAAGTAACTACCTGTACGTTTTTGCTCCCAATCCACATTGTTAGACTAGATGAACGGGATAGAAGTATTTATATCTTGGCTGGAAATGATTTAGGGATCAAAATATCTCGTGATGGTGAATGGAGATTTGAAGAATGACTAACCCCAGTTTTGAACAAATGACTAAGTCTGAACTGAAAGCTTATTTGAGAGAGCATCCTAACGACCAAATGGCTTTTCACACTCTCATGGACAAAATCAATGCTGAACCTAATCAAGTTTGGTACAAACCTGATAATCCTACAGGTGATGAGGAGTTAAGAAAGGCTATTGCAAGAAAACGCCAGTCTAAGGGTGATGCAGCTTGACACTCCCACGCCTAGAAGGCATGGGATTCTTGAAGACTAAGCCAGTACCATGATCGTAGCCAAAGACAACGCCTCCCACCTCACCCCATAGTTTCCCCGTTTGGCTTTTGGCCCAAGCTGTTCAGGGGGAGCATAACCATCGACATCTATTTCATATGATTAAATTAGCTACAGTATTAACGGTAGTAGCGACAATCACACTATAAAAAAAGAATGATACCAATTCATGTCCTAATACTATCCGTCGAATTTGACGAGAAGTAATTGATACATCTGAGGTTTGGGAGGTCATGCTAATGGTGAAAGAAAAATACATAAAATCAAAGTAATCTGGCGACTCATCAGTAGGAAATTCTAAGCCACCAGCATATTTTTCTAAATTTTCAACATCAACTTCGTTGTAATAAACACGGGCGTAATGCAGCGCAAACATTGTGTGGGTAAGTAGCCAAGAGCAGATAATTGCTAAGAGCGACAACCAGGTTTGAACCGACCGAATTGGTTGAGGAGTCGTTTTGATATCTCCTAACATAAATCCGATCACAAAAATACTTGTACAAGCTGTAATAACTACCAACACCAGAATTGATAAAGAACTTGGTTCTCGCATTCGGGCATGATAAAGTGTCTGTTCAGAGTTGCAATTGAGAACTGTAAACCCAACTAATGCTAGAAAACAGAGAACTCCTAAATCCCAACCAGCAAGGATATGAACTTCTGTACCTAGAAATTTGGGCAGTAGCAGATAGGCTAATAGAGCTAAGCCAATGGACAAAATTAAGCGGGTTTCTGGATTCTTGATCTGTCTAGTTAGCATCATTTCCCCTGCTCCCCTGCTCCCCTGCTAAGAGCTCCCTGCTCCCTGCTCTCTCTGATAGTGAAATTCAAGAGTGGTCGCAGAGCATTTAACTCAGCTAATAGATTGATGGCGTTATTTGAAATAACTGCAAAAATTGGTTCGATCGCAAACAACACACCAAGCATGACAATGCTAATGTTTGGAACTGTAATGATAGCGATATTCTGCCGAATGATATTGATTGTTTCGGTGGCAATATCTAAGGCAGTTAATAAAGTCGGTAGATCTCCGTAGGGCAAAAGGACTTCTGCTGTTTCAGCAATCAACGGACAAGAGCGATCGCTACCAATAGCTACATCTGCATAGCACATTGCGGGATAATCGTCCATACCCTCACCAACAAAAACAACCTTTTTGCCTTTGGCTTGTAGCCCTTGAACGAGTTCTACCTTATATTGAGGAGTGGCTTCAGCATGAACAAACTCAGGTGCAATTCCTACCCAATTAGCAACATTATTTGCAACTTCCCAATTATTACTCGTAACCATGTGAACTTCCAAGCCGCGTGACCGTAGTGACGCAACGACTTGGGGGCTTTGGGGGCAAATATCGTCGCAACAGGTGATTCTGCCCAACAATTGACCATCTGCAGCAACATAAACTCGCCAAATACCTTGAGCCTCTGTTTCTAATTGACCAATATTTTGCTCAGGAAAAGAGATGAAAGAAATTCCTTGCTCTTCCAAATATGCAGAACTACCGACAAAAATCTGGCGTGAGCCAATTTCAGCCGACACACCTAATTCAAAATCTCGCTGATGCTTCCAATTGTTACAGGGGAAAAGCTCAATTCCCTGTTCTTGTGCATAGCTAATAAGCGCTATGGCAACAGGATGATGAAATCCTTCTTTAACTGATGCAGCAAGGCCAATTAACTCTGCTTGAGTGATGTCGCCTAATACTTCAACGTCTAAAACTCTTAAACTTCCTTGGGTTAAAGTACCTGTTTTAGCAAACACAATGACATCAACTTGAGACAGTACTTCTAGCGCATGTCCACTCTCAATATAGATACCATTATGCTTTGCTTGTGTCATGGAGGACAGTACTGCTGTCGGCGCGGAAATGCTAATTCCTGTTGCTAGATCAAGCTTCAGAAAAGCCAAGGACTGGTTAACGTTTGCTGTCAGCAAATAAGTGATCCCAGACATCGCCAATGTCGGTAGAATTATCGCTTCTCCTGCCTCCTCAGCATACTCACCAATTTCTGTAACGTGTCGCGGTGCACTACGAGCAAGATGAGATTCTAATGCGTAGTTGGTATCTTCTGGCAGCTTCTCAACTATAACCCTGAGCTTGCCCTCAAGCACCAAACTGTACGCCATAAGTGTTTCACCACAAGTGACAACTATTGGGGTTGGTTCACCAGTCAAAATACTAATATCAACAAAACCTTCACCTGTGAGAATTTTACCGTCCACAGGACTGATCTCTCCTGGATAGAGGATGAAGATATCTCCATAGACCAATTCAGTCACAGGAATTTTGATTTCTTTCTCGCCTCTTTCTACTCGGACTACATTTAATGGTAATCGCGCTTTTGGTAGTGGGAACGTGTTGTGTCCTGTTGCTTCACGCAACCCCTCAGCACCAGAAGCTATAGTCATATCTAAATTTGGAGCAACGTATTGTCCCTCTAAAGTATGAAGAACTGTCCACGCAGCATTTAAAATTTCAGCATCCATTTGTCCCCTCAAGACATTGCTCAATGCATTGGTGACGACGGGAACTGCACTAATTAATGTTATGCTAACAAGCAGTAATGGTGGAATAGGTACTCCAAATGAAACCGCTGATATTGCCAATCCTAGTCCCACACTAGGTAAGATTAGCCGTTCAAACGGATTTTTTTCACTTGGCTCATCTATGGACAATTCAATCTGAAGATTACTATCGTTTGCTTGCTCGATAATGGCTTGCAAATCACTGATTCGGCTGTCGTTAGATTCTACTGGTGAAGCGTAGTGAACAATCAGCGAAGAAGCTTGTTCGTTAATCCGAATTTCTGTTACATCGACCAGATTCGTGGCGAGGAAATTAAGTTTACGCTTATAGTCTGAGTCGGAGGTAAGCTTAGAAATATAAACGCGAATTCGTTCCGGCGTTGTATGTACCACTTGATAAGGAATTAACCCATACTGAGTTTCCATAAAATCCTCAATATTTTCTATAGACTTGTAAAGGTTTCAAAAACATTGCATAGTGGCAAACGGAACCCCGCCTACCACCGATGTTAGGTTGAGCAAAGTCTCCACTCTACAAATGCAAATAGTTGATCAATCTCTTTAGAATTCTGAAGAAATTAGACTGAAAACGTTTACTCAGTTATGATAGTTACTTCACGAGGTTCTATTTTTTCAGCATGTTTCTTGCTTGTATATTCTGACTTAGCTTCACTAAGAATGTCTTGGAATGATTCTTGCGCTTCGGCAATAGCAGTTTGAGTATTTTCAAGAACTCCAATACCAAAAACCAAAGTATCTTTTGTTACGTCTCTTGCCGATTTTGATATCGATTCCCCTAAATCAGAATTCCCAAGAGTGTTTCCTAATACGCTGACAATTGGCGCGAGAATCGCCGCACTAGCAGCAACCACTAAAACAGTTAATGGCTCAATACCAAGCAATAAATCCATAAAACACTCTCCTCATAACAGTTTGTTACAAGGTTAAAAAAACCTTGTATTTTATATATACATTGTTATATGTGCCTTGTCAAGAAAAATTTTATACTTAAGTAACTAGCGTTACACTTAATCCAAAAATAGTCTACTTTTAATCTAAAAAGTACACCCAGAGTCTTATAATAAGAATCAGAATAACAGCAGTCAGAAGTCAGGAGCCAGAATTGTTAAACTGGAGATAACAGGATGTTGTCAATAGCCACCAAGACAGCTACCAAAAGAAACATAAATTCTGACGAACGTCTCCTGAGTTCTAACCAATATGACATATGAAGCAAAAGCTGCTGACATGTAACAAGGTGATATCCGATGCCTGCAAATCATGTACCCCCTCAGGGATTACAGACGAGCCAGTGCGTCAAACTGTAGAAATATTACTGAACCTAGTAGAATAGTTGTAAGAATGCATCCGTCAGAATTCTTCAACAATCGGGAGATAACAGGATGTCATCAATAGCCTAAAGACAGATACCAAAACCTGATAAATTCTGACTCCTGACTCCTGACTCCTGACTCCTGAATAGTTCAAAATATTACGCTGACAACCAATAGTGAAAACTCAACCCAGTTTAGAAATCACCCAGTTTCAATCTATAAGTAGCTCAACGACACCTTGTTTTTCTAAGGTAAGATATCAAATCGTCCACAAGAATGAGTGGCGGATTCGTCTTAAAATACCTGAATTAGCAAAAGATGCGGAGTATGGTCGTAAACTCCAATATTTGGTAGAATCGCTAAGTTGTGTCATCAATGTACATCTCAATCTAATAACCAGTTCAATAGCTGTTGAATTCGATTACAAAGCAAGCACTGTCGAGATTACGACAACACAGCAGAAGCTGTTTGAGATGATTCAGCAAGCTTCGGTCATTGATATTGCTTTAGTACCTACTACCAACGAAAAGGTAGAAAGCAACGATAACATTGTTTATTGGGAGCGTTTAGGATTACCTGCGTTGGGTCTGGCGCTCAGTTTAAGTGCTGTACTGGGATTGCCAATGCCCGGCGTTGTGATGACAGGTGTCATTTTTGCTGCATCTATACCTGTGTTTATCCGGGCATACGAAGGCATTCAACAAGAGCAGCAACTGAACATCGATTTCCTCGACGGTCTGGCGATTAGCCTACACACCCTACAGGGTAATTATTTTGCCCCAGCATTTATGCTAAGTCTGATAGAAGGGGGTGAGGTGATTAGAGACATGACATCTAGGGGAAGCGAGCGAGCTTCTCTCAGCCTGCTAGATTCTCTGAGTAAATATGCTTTCGTAGAACGGAATGGGCAAGAGGTACAAATTTTAGCCAAGGAAATAGTAGAGGGCGATCGCGTCATCGTTTATCCAGGAGACCAGATTCCAGTAGATGGTTATATTTTACGCGGTACTGGATTGATTGATCAATGCAAGCTGACTGGAGAGTCAGTGCCAGTGATTCGTACTGAAGGTGATGAAGTCTTCGCCTCAACTCTGGTGGTTGAGGGTCATCTGTGCATTTTGGCGGAGCGAACAGGGAATAATACTCGTGCTGGTATGATAGTGTCACTGATGCAATCTGCTCCGGTACACGATACCCGTGTGGAGAATTACGCAGCATTAGTAGCCAACCAAGCAGTCGTGCCAACTCTAGTGCTGGCAGGTGGTGTGGGCTTATTTAGTGGTAACTTGAGCCGTGCGATCGCAATGCTGACACTTGACTTTGGGACAGGTATTCGAGTTTCTGTACCGACAACGATTCTGTCAGCTTTAACTTATGCAGCTCGTAACGGCGTCTTTATTCGCAGCGGTCGGGCGATCGAAATCCTTTCCCGGATCGATACCGTTGTTTTTGACAAGACGGGAACATTGACCCAAGGACGTGCGAGAGTGACTGACATTAAAGTCATAGATGGATTTACGGAGTGGGAAGTGCTGAGTTTGGCAGCAAGTGCCGAACAAGGTCTGACTCATCCAGTCGCCGAAGCTATCGTCCGTCATGCGAAGAATACTGGAGTCCAACTGCAAGAGTGTGAAGAGTGGAACTATCAGGTGGGATTGGGTGTACGTGCAACCATCAATGGGATGAAGTTGTTAGTTGGTAGCCCTCGCTTCATGCAGCAAGAAAATATCAGTCTAGACTTCCTCGACAAGCACCACCCCAATCTCCAATCTGGTAGTCATTCCCTTGTCTATATAGCTGGAGACGGTCAATTGCTAGGGGTAATTCTGTTCCGCGACCCGCTGCGACCAGAAAGTCAAGGCGTTATTCAGGAACTCAAAAAACAAAGTATCACTTCTTACATGCTCAGCGGTGATGTTAGCCGAGTGGCGACGGCTGTAGCAGCAGAATTGGGAATTAATGCCAATAATGTCTATGCAGAAGCCTTCCCAGAACGCAAGGTTGAGGTCGTGAAGGCACTGCACGACAGCGGTAAAACAGTTGCTTTCTGCGGCGATGGCATTAATGACTCTGCGGCTCTTGCCTATGCCGATGTATCAATTTCTTTTGCTGGTGCCACCGATATTGCCAGGGAAACAGCAGATGTTGTGCTGATGGAAGATGACCTGCAAAGTCTTGTATACGCTATCAAGATTGCCAAACAAGCAATGGATATTATCTGGCAGAATACAGCGATAGTCGCCGTTCCTAACATCGGGGCCATGCTGTTTGGTGTCATATTTGCTCTAGATCCACTGGTTGCGATCGTTGTCAACAACGGTTCGGCAATTCTCGCCGAAATAAATGGCTTGCGTCCTCTATTAGGTGTTGGTGGCGTGACTCCTTTAAGTCATTCTTTAAATCCGGCGACGTTAGTCGAGGAAGAACAAAGATTGCAACTTCACTTAGAATCAAATTAAAAAGTAAAAAGATAAAAGTAGAAAGAGAATCTCCATAAATAAATTTAGTCGCCTATCACCAATTTGATGACTCTTTCTTTTTACTTTTGACTTTTTACTTGTTAGCTAACACCTTGGGCGGAGCATTTTCAGCTCCGCTTTTGGTTTCTACTTCAAAGTGCCGCTGCCGCACCAAAGCAGATTTGTGACAAGATCAAGAAGGGAGTTCCAGGGAGGAACGGTAGCAGAATGCCAACGATGCCAACAATCAGGCTAGCGCTTCCCAACACGATCAACAATGTCTTCTGTATATTCTTCAAAGCGGTTTCCATGGGCATTTGATTAGTTGTAAGTGCCTTACCATTTTAACTCAACTAGAATCGCTAAACCGTGTTTAGTATAATGATCCAAAGGGTGTAGGGCGTAGGGTGTGGAGACTCCATAATTAACGGAAAATCGAATGAGGGAATTAAACCCAGAATCTAGGTCGAAAGTGGCAAAGAAATCACAGCTAGATTATTCAGAAACGATTTCGACTTCGTGGGGGTGATTATTCTCTGTCTGAACCTTATTCTTTATACGTTCCGCCTGTGCATCAGCAACTAGATCGCGGAAAGATTCCTCAGCCTCAGCAAAACTAGACTGAGCATTATCAAATGCCTCCAAACCCCAAGCGATCGCTTTTTTAGTATGTTCCTTAGCCGATTCTGCTAAGGGTTCGCCCAAATTCTCTTGACCCATTGCTTTACCAAGCGTATTAACGACAGGTGCTAAAGCAAACGCTCCGATGCCCACTGCCAGAGCAGTCAAAGGTTCTAATCCTAGAAATAATGCTTCAAATTCCATGTTAATTCAGCCTCTATAACAACCTAGTTGACATTGTAGTTTGGTTGCATGATAAATTTACACCAAGTTGAGCAATGCTGGTCAGCTAGTGCTGAGTTGAGAGTGCAATTAATCGTAGTACCCTTTAATATAGAATAAAAAATCATCGGGAGGAATCAATTGCCATGACCGTTATCGCCGCTAAATGGACGATAGACGAATATCATCACATGATTAGTGCTGGCATTTTGAGTTCACGCAAAGTAGAATTACTCAAGGGAGAAATTGTCGAAATGTCGCCGGAAGGGGAACCTCACGCTTATTGTAGTCATGAAGCTGGTGAGTATTTAACGAATTTACTAGGCACACCTGCTACAATACGTCAAGCCAAGCCGATCACTTTACCCAACAATTCGGAACCCGAACCAGACATTGCGATAGTCCAACGTTTAGGACGTGAGTATCGAGAACATCACCCCTATCCAGAAAATATTTTTTGGCTGATTGAGTATGCTAACTCTAGCTTAGAGAAAGATTTAGAAACAAAAAGCAAAATCTACGCAGAAGCTAATATTCAAGAATATTGGGTTGTTAACTTGAAAAAGTTACAATTGATCGTGTTTCGAGAACCTTTAGATGGAGAATATACTACAAAATTCACTTTGACTGCAGGAATAATTCAACCGCTTGCATTTCCTGATATTTTGGTTTCCGTAGCACAAATTATCAACGGATAACATGATTTTGGGATTGTAGAAAGATTTTACAACTGCCAAAACCATAATTTCCTGACCTAGATAAATTGTTAGCTTAAATAAACAAACTAGACGACACCTTAAAATATTCACTTAAAACTTTAGCCTGTGCTTTAGTAATCGAAGACTTACCATTCACAACCAAAGCCCTTGCGCTGATTTTAAATGCGTTGGCGCTGGAGTGACCCCGCCCTCCTGAATTCTGCTATATTGCAAAATTTTGTTAAATTATTGGTTATTTTGAAATCTTTGTTTTAGGTGATATCTTTACATCTTAAGATAATAAAAATAGCTTATTCCAGAAAAATTAAACAAGGTTGGCGAAGAAGTTTAGTTGCTGCTTATAGTTTTTTAGTTTGAGGATTGGTATTGAATTGCGAGTTTTACTTTTATATCCCCTGTTTCCTAAGTCATTTTGGTCGTTTGATAAAGCATTAGAATTGATCGGGCGCAAGGTATCACTCCCCCCTCTAGGTCTGATCACAGTTGCGGCTATTTTGCCCCAGACTTGGGAGTTCCGCTTGGTAGATCGTAATGTTCGATTTGAAACCGAAGCCGACTGGGCATGGGCAGATCTAGTCATTATATCAGGGATGATTGTTCAGAAACCTGATATGCTGCACCTCATCTGCGAGGCAAAGCGGCGTGGTGTGCTTGTAGCGGTGGGTGGACCCTATGTAACATCCGTTCCCGAAGTAGCGCAGTCAGCAGGGGCAGACTTTCTGGTTTTAGATGAGGGTGAGATTACCCTACCAATGTTGGTCGAGGCTTTGAATCGGGGCGAAACTTCAGGCATATTCCGCGCTTGGGGCGAAAAACCTGATGTTACTAGCACCCCAATTCCCCGATTTGACCTGCTGGATTTCAAGGTCTACAACGAGATGTCGGTGCAGTTTTCGCGGGGCTGTCCCTTTGAGTGCGAGTTCTGCGACATCATTGTGCTGTATGGGCGGAAGCCGCGTACCAAAACACCTGCACAACTGCTGGCTGAGTTGCAGACTCTGTACGACCTGGGCTGGCGGCGTTCTGTTTTTGTCGTTGATGACAACTTCATCGGCAACAAGCGCAATGTCAAACTTATGCTGCGTGAACTCGGTCCCTGGATGGCAGCCCATAGCTACCCCTTTCGTTTGGCAACCGAAGCTTCGGTGGATCTCGCACAAGATCAGGAATTGTTGGATCTGATGCTGAAAGCCAACTTCACAGCAGTATTTCTGGGGATTGAGACGCCAGATACAGAAAGCTTGTCCCTCACCAAGAAGTTCCAAAATACACGCAACTCTCTAGCAGAATCGGTTCAGACAATTAATCGTGCCGGTCTGACTGTGATGGCAGGTTTTATCCTTGGCTTTGATGGTGAAAAAACAGGGGCGGGCGATCGCATCATCGACTTTGTAGAAGCGACATCTATCCCAAAAGCAATGTTCGGTTTGCTACAAGCTTTACCGAATACCCCCTTGTGGAAACGACTCCATCAAGAAGGTCGTCTACGGTCGGGAAGCGAAGAGACCTCTGGTCACCAAATGACATTGACTAACTTTATTCCTACCCGACCTCTAGAAGAACTTGTTCGTGAGTATGCAAACTGTTTCTGGGAATTGTATGAACCGAGTCGCTACCTGTCGCGAGTCTATCGGCACTACAAGGAAATGAAGCCAGCAGCTCACAAAGTACCATTAAGAATGTTGGAGTGGATTGAGATGCGGGCAGTGCTGATCATCTGCTGGCGACAGGGTGTCAAGCGCAACACACGCTTCCAGTTTTGGCGTCAGTTCTTCACAATTCTCTGGCACAATCCAAATGTATTTGTGCCTTACCTGAGTAATTGCGCCGCGATTGAACACTTCATTGAGTACCGCAAAATTGTGCGTGACGAAATTGAAGCCCAAGCTGCTGAATTTTTGGCAGCAGAAGCAAATTTGCAACCGGCTAGCGTGAGATAGAGAGTGTGGGGGGTGTGGGGAGTGTGGGGAGTGTGGGGAGTGTGGGGGAGAAATGTCTTCCTCACCAACCGACCCTTGCTGACTCTCTACCTAGATTGATCACTTGTATTTCTTCCCCATCTCCCTACACCTTGGGCGTGAGAAATTCGGGTATAGTATTGGTTCAGTATCCTTATGTTTTTACAAGTAAAAAATGTTGCTATGTAAAAAGATTTGTTGACGGATATATGTATTTTCTTAATAATTATTGAAGAAGACAAATAAATAATTAATCTTATGAATAGTAAATTTGAAGAAGTAACGCATGTTAATCCTCAAACTTTTTTAATATTGAATAATCAAGGTAAAACCCTTCAGCTTCCTCTCGAAAAAGATGAACATCGATTGGGACGCGATCGCGATTGGGCAGATTTACAAGTATATGTAGACTGGGAAGTTGTCTCCAGACGGCAGGCAATTTTAAAAAAAGAAGGAGAAGACTATCGAATTTACGATGGTGATGGTTCAAATACTAGCCGCAATGGAATATTTATCAATCACACCCGAATCAATTCTTATGAAGGCTGTCTGTTAAAAAATGGAATGCAGCTGGAAATTGGACAATATCCCCACGACCGAATCTTATTCACTTATTGCAATCCCTCTGGTACGGACGAGGGTCACTTAGTGATGCCTAGCAAGCGTCGTTTGGGTTTGAAAGGCTTGAAGGAATGGCCCGTACAACTGGGTCGTGCCCTCAAACCCGAATATTCTTCGATGCAGTTAGAAGCACCTACAGTTTCCCGCTTGCACGCCACCATTTATCCTGATAGTCAAGGAGGTCATGTTCTACATGACCTCAGTACAAATGGAACTTTTGTTGACGGCAAACGGGTCTTAAAACGCTTCCCTCTGAAGAATGGTAACATGATTCAGATTGGTCCATTTAGTCTGCTTTATCATCATGAATATCTAGAAGTACAGAATACTGGTAGTCGAATTCGCCTCGATGTTCATCAACTACTCCGGAAAGTTAAAGACAAGGAGGGACGCGAAAAAGTTATCCTCAACGATGTGTCTCTGGTAATTGAACCAGGACAATTAGTTGCGTTAGTTGGTGGAAGCGGCGCAGGTAAGTCCACTCTAATGAAATCTCTTCTAGGAATTGAACCAGTATCTTCTGGCACAGTATTTCTCAATGGAGATAACTTGCGGCAAAACTGGGCAGTTTACCGATCGCAAATTGGCTATGTCCCCCAAGATGACATTGTGCATCCCGACTTGACAGTTGAAGAAGTTTTGGCTTACGCTTGCAAGCTGCGACTACCACCAGACACGGATGTGAAGCAGGTCGTTGAAACCACGTTAGAACAAATTAAGCTGAGTCACGTTAAAACTAACTATATTCGTAACCTCAGCGGTGGACAGCGTAAACGTGTCAGCATTGGTGTGGAACTATTAGCAGATCCCAAACTGTTCTTCTTGGATGAACCAACTTCTGGTCTTGATCCAGGTTTGGACAAAGAGATGATGAAATTATTGAGAGAGTTAGCAGATCAAGGGCGAACAGTGGTGTTAGTGACCCATGCAACTGCCAACATAGAGGTTTGCGATCGCATAACTTTCATGGGTAGGGGAGGAAAACTGTGCTACTTTGGCCCACCCCAACAAGCGCTACAGTTTTTTGAAATGCCGTCTATTGACTTAAAATACTTCTCAGATATCTATATTAAATTAGACCAAGGCAATACTCCAAATGATGTTCGAGCGATCGTTGACTATTGGTCGCAGAAATACGCCACATCCCCAGAGTATCATACCTACGTTAGATCCCTTCTTAGTCCTGGTAATCAGAATAATTCTAAGGCTACTGATACCATCAACACAGGGATATCACCTGTTAAACAGTTGTGGTTGCTGAGTCAGCGATATCTCCAATTAGTGCTACGCGATCGCGCCAGCTTGATTTTCTCTCTGTTATCAGGCCCTATTGCAATAGCCCTCACAGCCTGGATCTTACACGATCAGACCCCCCTGAATAAACTGAATCCTCCAGAAATCACCCAAGGACCCTTAGCACTTAAGGTACTGTTCATCTTCAGTTGTATTGGAATTTGGATTGGACTTTCTAGTTCTGTGCGCGAAATTGTCAAGGAATCAGCCATTTATGCCAGAGAGAGACTGATAAATCTGGGCTTATTCCCCTATTTAGGTTCTAAAATCCTAATTCGTTCTGGGTTAACAATTGCTCAAACCCTGTTGATTGTTTTAACCGTAATAGTCGGATTTAAATCTCCACAATCTAGCCTCGTGCCTTGGTTTCTGGGCTTAGGTATTACTGGCTTTCTAACTCTTATGGCTAGTATCAGCTTAAGTTTAATGATTTCAGCCTTTGTCAAAAATGAAAACGAAGCAAATAGCATTCTTCCCTTAATTATGATTCCGCAAATCATTTTATCAGGGGTGCTTTTTGAACTGAAAGGATTACCAGGTAAACTAAGCTGGCTGACAATCAGTCGATGGTCAATGGGTGCTTATGGATCTTTAGTCAACGTCAACGAGATGATACCAAAGATGACAAAAACTCCAGGCGCGATGCCATTAGATAAGATTTTTACAGCTTCCCCCGTTTATGATCCAACTTGGAAGAACCTCAACTTAAATTGGGGTATTCTCCTTCTGCAAACTGTCATTTGTTTGAGTGTAGCGTTGTGGTTGCAAAAGCGGAAAGACATTGTTTGAGCCAAATGGTCTCGGACACCAACAATTCTCCCAAATTTTGAGCTTTCCTGAGTGCACGATCTGGTTTGTTCCCTGGTAGTAACACAGCGCTAATCATAACATTGACATCACACACAAACCGTCTTTCATTCGTCGTCATTCAAGATTGACTCCAAAATGTGTGGCGTTAAACCCCTTTGGACGGCTCGTGAGCCAATTTCATTCATTGTCTGCCTAAGCTTTGCAATGGCTTCAAGTTTGCTTTTCATGGAAGACTTTAGTAACACTCAAAAGTTTTATTTTTGGACTTGGTAAAAAATGCAGAGCAAGACGCACCAATTATTTTAATTAAATAACAACATTGAACTTAGGTTTCTTAATGGGCGACGAATCCGCCATCGACCGGCAAAGCGACGCCGAGGATAAAACTTGCACTAGGACTGCATAACCAAAGCACTGTGGCTGCCACTTCTTCGGGACGACCCATGCGACCGATGGGTTGATCTTTGAGAAATTCTTCCATAGCGGCGGGGTCTATTCCATCACCCATTGGCGTATCAATGCAACCGGGGCATATGGCATTAATGCGAATTCCACGTTTCGCATTATCCAAAGCGGCGCTCTTCGTGAGACCGATCACACCATGCTTGGTGGCATGATACGCTGCACGACCAGGTAACCCGACCAGACCGCCTAAAGAAGAGCAATTTACAATCGCACCGCTACCTTGCTTGCGCATTTGCAATAGCTCATGCTTCATACAAGTCCAAACGCCGCGCAGGTTGACCGCATTTACTTGATCAAAGCCCTCTGCGGTTTCTTCAGTCATATCGCACATTGGCCCGAGGATTCCGGCGTTATTATAAGCCATGTCGAGACGACCAAACGTAGATACGGTGCGCTCAACCATTGCGGCAGCCTGTGCTTCATCGGTAACGTCACAAGTAACTGCAAGGGCTTGATGACCCTGAGAGGTAAGGGCCTCGGTTGCCACTTGAAGCGCGGATTCATTGTAGTCGGCGAGCACGACGGCAGAACCAGCTTCGGCAAAGGCTCTTGCAGTTGCAAGACCTATGCCTGAACCGGCTCCGGTGACAAGGGCAACTTGGTTTTGGAAATTGTAAGTGGGATTCATGTTTATATGCTTTAGTCAGGGGTAACTTCCATCAGGTATTCATCGTCTGTAACTTTTTCCAGCCACTCGACCGCTTTACCGTCAAGCGCCTCTTGAATGGCGATATGGCTCATAGCGGTTGTCGCGGTTGCCCCGTGCCAATGTTTCTTGCCGCACGGGCAGGAAATTACATCACCTGCGCGGATTTCCTTCTTTGCGCCGCCTGCACATTGCGTCCAACCGCAACCTGATACCACAATCAAATGCTGTCCCAGTGGATGCGTGTGCCATGCCGAGCGTGCTCCTGGTTCAAAAGTGACCAATCCGCCCGACACGCGCCCGCCTTCAACTGGCTGAAACAAAGGGTCAATGCGTACCGTGCCAGTGAAATATTCGTCCGGCCCTTTCTGTGAAGGCTGGGAGCCGCTCCTTTTAATCGTTTGCATTGAGATTTCTTTATTGTGGAAAGCGATTTTTGCTAGTTCTGCCATTAGTGTAGGGATTGAAAATCGTAATTACTTCAGACTTTTGAAGGAAATAACATTTGTGCCGCAAGAATTATAAAAATTTTCTGCTAATTTCATTATTTATGGTATTTGTTCACCAGATCTTGTATTCAGTTTGAAATGATGGGTTTATTTCCGCCGCATTATACTAGTGTAATCAGATACCATCTTTTTTTAGTAGAGTTATCGAGAATAGAGCTTTCTAGAATAGAATGTACCTTGATCAAGCCTCCGTAAGATCATGACTAAAGTCATCCGTCTATTGTGAAATTAGACACATAGATTTTGCTCTCAACCTTCTTAAGATGGAGTTGTTGAATCTCAACAAATCCAACGAAAGAATTTACCGGAGTAGTTATGAAGAGAGTTTTATTTTTGTTGCCTGGAGTAGTTGCGGTGATTTTTGCTGCTGCTCCCATGATTCCTGGATTTCACAATGCTGCCGTTGCCTCTCCAGCCCATGCAGGTGAAGGGCACAGTGAGATGGACAAACTCAATCTGACTTCAGACCAGAAGGCGCAAATCAAACAAATACATCAGTCTGCTAAGCAGCAAATTGATGCTATCTTGACACCAGAACAAAAGGCGCAACAACAACAAGCAAGACAACAACACACTAAACCTCAGTTGAACCTGAGTGCAGACCAAAAAAGGCAACTCAAACAAATTCGTGAATCTACCGAAAGTCAAATTAATGCATTGCTGACTCCCCAACAACAGCAACAACTTCAGCAAATGCATGCCCAACACCATCAGCAACACTCGTCCTAGCTTCGGGTAATATGGGAGGCAGGGGTGCAGGGGAGAGAACTTGCTGTAGTTCTGCCTCTCTGTATTAATATTTGCTACCGTCTTTATGCAAAAAAATCCAACAAGGAGGTGATTAGCTCGTGCTAAAGAAGAAAAGTCCAGACGCTCGAAGACTCGCTATCATTTATTGTTGAGTATCCAATTATTGTTAACTAGTCTACGATTTAAATATGGTTTAAAGATTGGTCTCATTTATTCTCACAGAACATGTCCCATTAAAAAAAAGTAAATTCTAGTTAAAAATGTCAATCTATTAAAAGAGGAGGAGAAAGTTGTTTTATTTTAAAAAACTAAAAAAATGGTGAGAATTTCATCTGGATTTATCAGTTGAAATCGATAATATTTTTAAGACATTTGGGACAACGCATAAAATTTAAACAGCAACTACCGCTACACTTGTAGTTGTTTATATGTATGTAGTATAACTGTAATTCATTTGTCACAAGTTTTTGGGCAAAGTGCCGCCCATCATTAATGACGGTAACCCGATAAAATCTTGGATGATACAAAAAATCTGGAAAGGTCAGAAAGTCGGGCATAGTAACATTTGCTACGAGAGGCTAGGTATTGCTTAGGAACGTCCTACTGGCGGCGCACCACCCGTTATGAATGAAAGAAACTCCTCCTATTCCCTACTCCCTGCTCCCTATTCCCTGCTCCCTGCTCCCTATTCCCTATTCCCTATTCCCTATTCCCTATTCCCTATTCCCTATTCCCTGCTCCCTATTCTTTATATGCCTTGGTTTGATGAGGTTTTTATGTCAAACATAAGCTCTAATTTTTCAGCGTCAGGAAAACTCAATATGTCACTGGGCATTCATGATGCCGGAAAAGAAATTGTGGAATACG